>DATHMM010000150.1:0-4687 GCA_035487095.1 Candidatus Sulfotelmatobacter sp. | reverse complement strand
GTCACATGCGGCGTATATCCCGCCTCGCGAATGCGCTCGATGATGTGTGCAATTTCCTGCTCAGTAGCCTTGTCCGACATATTCACGATCATTGGTTCTCTCCCGAAAATGGTTTGTCATGAAATGGTTTGTCATCCTGAGCAAGCGTTGTTTGCGCGGCGAAGGATCCCGGGCGAGCCGCGCGAAGCGTCGCGTTCTTTGCGACGCAATAATCGCGCGTCTGGCTCGCTTCCTTATTAACCCACGGCCGACAGTTTCTTTCTTCCCCAAAAGCAAAGGCCGCGATCTTAAATCGCGGCCTTTGGCAAACTTGCTTGAATCTAGTCGCTCATGGCTGACTCGATCTCCCCGCAAGCCCCGCCGCAGCCGCTACCCCGGTAAACCAGTAGTAGCGAAACTGCCCGGTAAATGAGAAAAATCGCGTCATGCCTAAGAAGCCCGTTTACGTTTCTGAATCGCGCGTCCGCCCGCCCGTCCGGCTATTGCATGGAACTGGCTACATTGGAAAAGGCGTTGTTGGCATTGGACCCGATCAGTCGTATCGTGCCTACGACCAGAACCAGGATCACGGCCAGCATTACCGCATATTCAGCAATATCTTGTCCCGAATCTTCCGACCAAATCCTGCGTATGAATTCGGACATGCGCTCCCTCCGGTCCGTAATCTACTGCCTGCAACAAAAAGTACTGCAATTTGACGCACCCATAATGCCCCACCGTGCAGCCCTTGTCAATTGCGGAAATACTCAAAGCCCACTTCCCAACAAAGCCCGATGCATAAATGCAGCTCCTGGCCGCCAGTTCCTAGCTTCTCAATCTACCCCGTGATCCCTGTGCCCTCTGTTTTAAGCTTTTTACCTTATCCGTATAAATCCGCGAGAATCCGTGGCGAAAGGCTTCAAGAACTCAGAACTGATACCCTACTTGCGTGCCCGTCCTCCACAACCTCCGCGTCACCCTCGAAATGATCAAGTGGGAGCACTCCATCTTCGCTCTCCCATTCGCTCTCTGCGGAGCCATGCTCGCCGCCTCCGGACTTCCCACCGCCCATCAACTTCTATGGATCGTATTCGCCATGCTCGCCGCCCGCTCCGCCGCCATGGCGTTCAATCGCCTCGCCGACGCCGCCATCGATGCAGCCAATCCTCGCACTAGCACCCGCGCACTGCCCGCCGGCCATCTCTCGGCCGCCTTCGTCACCACCTTTATCGTTGTCTCCTGCGCCATCTTCATTCTCGCCGCCGCCCAACTAAATCGCCTCTCCCTCTGGCTCTCTCCGGTCGCGCTCGTGGTTCTGCTCCTTTATTCCTACACTAAGCGCTTCACCCGCTGGTCGCACCTCGTCCTCGGCTTCGCCCTCGGCATTGCGCCCGCCGCCGCCTGGATCGCCGTGCGCGGCTCCCTTGACCCTCGCATCCTTATTCTCACCGCCGCCGTCACCTTCTGGGTCGCCGGCTTCGACATCCTCTACGCCTGTCAGGATTTCGAGTTCGACCGCCACGCCGGACTCCATTCCATCCCCCGCCACCTGGGAATACGCCGCGCCCTCTGGATCGCGCGCGTCTTCCACCTCATCATGCTTCTGCTTCTGATCGCCCTGCTCCCTGCCTTCGCACTGGGAAAATTCGCCGTCGCCGGAATCGTAGCCGTGGCGCTACTGCTCGCCTACGAACACTCCCTCGTATCGCCCCGCGACCTCAGCAAACTCAACGCCGCCTTCTTCACCATGAACGGCGTAATCTCCGTAGTCTTCGCCGCTTTCGTAACCGCCGACATACTCCTGCGAAAATAAAAATCGAAACCGGCAGAAATCATGTGGGGACAGCCGCCTTCGGCTGTCCAACGAGCGCAGCGAGCAATTCACCACGATCGCAGGGAAGGGAATCGCGCTGCTCCGGGATCAGAGACTGATCCCTCCGGCGCCGCGCTTCAACCCACGTCCCGTCCCCACCAAAAAAACCGACGTCCCCACCCCCTGCGGTGGAAACGCCGGTTCCCCCATTCCCTCACGATGACAGAGGGCGTGAAGATCAACGACTTTCAAATCAACGATCAAAACCTCCGACCCTGATCGCACCCTCATCGTGCCTCACCCCCGGCACCGCATTTGTCAGACCGATGTAAACAGTTTGTAAAAACCAAGTCGACCAACCCAGACAGCATTCCTTTCGTAACTCAATTCCGCACCACGAAACTGGTAGCATAAAGGCTCCTTCTCATCAAAACTGTGCGCACATTAGTCCAGGTCCGCATTCCATTTCTCGCTCTCCTGCTCCTCGCTCCTCACGTCGACGCCCAGAGCAACGCCGGAGAGCTTCGCCTCAAAGTCACCGATCCCGACGGCCTCGCCCTCAAAACCGCCGTTCAACTCGTCAGCCAGGCCAACGAGTATCGCCACACCTTCACAACTGACGATCAGGGCGACCTCGACGCCAAGCGCTTGCCCTACGGAATCTACCGCCTCCAGATCCAGGCGCAGGGCTTCGCTCAGGTCTCCGAGTCGGTTGAAATACGTTCCGCGCTTCCGCTGGATCGCACGATTCGTCTGAAAGTAGCTTCCGCTTCCGAATCGGTGACGGTCAGCGCGTCCGGCACATTGGTCGATCCCTATCGCGCCGGCTCGGTCAACGAGGTGGGCTTGCAGACCATCGAGAATCGACTCACCGCGCTCCCCGGCCGCTCCATGCAGGATCTTGTGAACTCCCAACCCGGCTGGCTTTACGAAGGCAATGCCGTTCTCCACCCCCGCGGCTCCGAATATCAAACTCAATTCGTCGTCGACGGCATCCCCCTCACCGACAACCGCTCGCCCAGCTTCGGCCCCGCGGTCGAAGCCGACGACGTCGAATCCTTAGAGATCTATACCGCCGGCATCCCCGCCGAATACGGCAGAAAGATGGGCGGCGTCGTTGAAGTCGATACCCTGAAAAGCGCCAACCCCGGTTTTCACGGACAACTCACCCTCTTCGGCGGCACCTATGATACGGCCGGCATCAACACCCAGGACCAATACACATGGAACAAAAACACGTTCGGCCTGAGCGCCTCCGGAAACATGACTGGCCACTATCTCAACCCGGTAGTCCCGGAGAATTACACGAACAACGGCACCACCGGCAGTTTTTCTATGAGCTATGAGCGGGAACTCACGCCAAAAGACCGCGTCACTCTGATTGTCCGCCACGAACTCGCGCGCTATCAAATCCCCAACGAGCTGGCGCAGCAGAACGGAGCATATCTGCCCGACGCGAACAACACCACTGGCTGCCCACCCGTTCCCCCCGGCGATGAGCCCAGCGACTGCGTCTTCGTTCCCGGAGGCCAGCTTCAAACTGGCGACAATTTTGAAACCATGGGCAGCATCGCCTACCAGCACATTTTTTCCTCCGACTCGATCGGCGTGTTGCGGGGAATGTCTCGCGATAACTCCACTGACTTTTCTTCCAACCCTGCCTCTTGGCCCCTCATTGCCACCCAGCACAACGACTTCAAGGAAATCTATTTCAATGGCAGCTTCTCCGTTCATCATGGCAGGCAGGAATTTAAGGCGGGCGTTGAATCCGATGCCATCTTCCTGCACGAAAACACCAGCTACGTGATCCCCGACTGTGCCGATCCCGCCGATCCGCAATGTCCCATCAACCTGGGGATCCTGGATTCTGGCGCGACCACTTTTGCGTTCCAGGGCCAGCGTCCCGATCTCGAACAGGCCGCCTATGTTCAGGATTTAATCCGCCTCGGCAATTGGACCATCAATGCCGGTCTCCGCTGGGATCACTATCAACTCCTGCTGAATCAGAACGCAGTCAGCCCGCGCCTCGCCGTCTCGCGCTATTTCCCCTCCATCGGCTTAAATATTCACGCCTCCTATGACCGCATCTTCCAGACGCCTTCTTTCGAAAACATACTTTTAGCCAGCTCTCCGGCTGCGGAGGCCATCGACACCAGCGTGCACCCGCTGCAGCTGCCGGTCCAGCCTTCTCATGGGAACTATTATGAATTGGGAGCCACGAAAGCATTCTTCGGGAAACTGCGGCTGGATGCGAATATCTTTCGTCGTCAAGTAAGCAATTACGCCGACGACTCCCAAATTCTAAGTACCGGAATCAGTTTTCCCATCGCATTTGACCACGCCATTCTTTACGGCGCGGAAGGCAAGCTGCAACTCCTGCAATGGAGGCGGTTCTCAGGCTACGTTAGCTACTCCTACATAGTTGGAAATGCCTGGTTTCCAGTGACCGGCGGATTATTCCTGGGAGATGATGCAATCAACCCGACCACCGGATATTTTCCCGACTCGCAGGACCAGCGCAACACCGTGCGCGCCCGCCTCCGTTATCAGGTCGTTCCGCGCTTGTGGATCGCCGTGGGAGCCGACTACAACACCGGACTGCCCTTTCAACCCGATTTGACCCCGCAGCAATACGCCACGGAATACGGTCAAGTCGTGGTCAATCACCTGAATTTTAGCCGCGACCGCATCAGCCCCTACTTCACGGAGAATTTCTCGGCGGGAGCCAATCTCTACCAACACGAAAAACGCTCCCTGCGATTCCAGGCCGACGCCCAGAACCTGAGCAACGAACTAGAAGTAATCGACTTCGGAGGCCTATTCTCCGGCAACGCCCTAGGCCCCTCCCGCCAATACACCTTCCGCCTCGTAACCACATTCTAAGAAGTTCTTGCG
>DATHMM010000149.1:0-138971 GCA_035487095.1 Candidatus Sulfotelmatobacter sp. | reverse complement strand
CTCGGAGCTTCCGCTCGGCCGCGCCGGCTCGGCGGAATCGCCCAATTCCTTGCGGTGGCTCTTCACTTCGCGCAGGGCGTAAATCGCCTTATTCTGCGATTCATAATAAGTGCGCGAGCTAATCTCCCCCAGCAGGCCCATGGAGACAAACTGGATTCCGCTCACAAAAAGCGCGATGGAGAGCAACAGCAGCGGCCCGTGCTCCGTCATGATGTTCTGGTGGTAGAAAATCTTGTCCCCTACCAACGTCAATCCAATCAAAAATCCGCTTCCCGTCCCCGCAAGCCCCAGCATGCCGAAAAATTGCAGCGGCCGCGTCGAATAATCCAGCAGGAACTTCACCATGATCAAATCGAAGAACACACGAATCGTCCGCCCAATTCCATAATTGGACTTCCCACTCTTCCGATCCGGATTCGAAATCGGTACTTCCGCGATTCGCGCACCGGTCGAACTCGCCAGCGCCGGAATGAACCGGTGCAGTTCGCCGTAAAGCTGAATCTCCTGCAGAATTTCCCGCCGGTAAGCCTTGAATGTCGTCCCGAAATCGTGCAACTCAATCCCGGAAAGCTTGGCCATCAGCCAGTTGGCGATCTTGCTGGGTACCCGCCGCATCAGCCAGTGGTCCCGCCGCTGGTAGCGCCAGCCGCTCACCAGGTCGTAGCCTTCCTCGATCTTTTCCAGGAATCGGGGAATCTCTTCCGGATCGTGCTGCAAATCCCCATCCATCGAAATGACGACTTCGCCGCGCGCAAAATCAAAACCCGCTTTCAGCGCCGCCGTCTGCCCGAAATTGCGCCGCAGCCGCACCACATTCACGCGGCGGTCATGCTCGTAAATCTCTGTGAGAACCTTGTAGGTGTTGTCTTTGCTGCCGTCGTCCACAAACACCATCTCGTACGGTTCCCCGATGGAATCCATCACTTCGGTCAGCTTCATGTACAGCGTCGGGATGTTCTCCTGCTCGTTAAAGAAGGGAACCACGAGGGAATAATGAATGGGTGTTTCACTTCGCATACGGACTTCTCGTTGCCTCTTTCTGTACGCTAATGCTGCAGCCCGGCCGGGAATCACCCCTTCGGAATCCGCTCTGGGCGCAGCTAAGCCGCTTGAGCCAGGAAAGCATAGTTTATCAGGCGAATACCCCGCGTGGCGACAATTTTTCTGACCGACGTGTCCGTTAAAATCTCCAGTTCCGTCTGCCGCGACCCTTGCAGCCGCGTGTTCGTTTTCCGCAAATCCTCATCCACATAACCCGGATGGCACATCAGCTCGGTGGTTCCGTCCGGAAGCGCTTCCAGCAGCCGCTCCACCCCTTCCCGGGTCAGCACTCCGGTCTGCGCGATGCCGCAGAAGTAATCTGTCGACGAAATGCCCGCGCGCTGCGCCATCTCTCTCGCGTCCCTGGCAAGAATTTTCAACCCGCGTGCTTGGATCCCCTGTTTCAATAGCACGCTGGTTTTCAGCTCGCCCCCCGAAGACAGCACCGCGCGCAGCCCCGATTCTTCATGTGAAATGCGAATCGCGGGGACCCCATGCTTTCGCGCCAGCCGCAGCGCCAACTGGAACAATCCCGGCAGCATGTGCACGTGCTTGTGACCGTCGAGGTGCGTCGGCGCCAACCCGGCGCTTTTGATCTTCGCGATCTGCGCGTCCCATTCCAACTCCACTTCGTTCAGAGGGAGATTCCGCGCCGCAATCCGCAGCAACAGGCTTTCCGGCCCGCCTTCCAGATTCCCCGCTTTGTTTAGCAGTCCCGGCACACTGGGGGCGGGAGCCGTCGGCGGCCCGTCGCTGAGATTCAGATGAACGCCAACACCCAAATCCCGATGAGTTTGGCTCACCGCGATCCCCGAATCAAAAGCCCGCCCATTCGCCAGCAGGGAAGTGCTGGTGACCAGCCCGCGCCTGTGCGCATCCGCAATGCCGCGGTTGATCCCCTCAGTCCAGCCCAGGTCGTCTGCATTTACTATCAGATTCTTCAACTTGCGCTCGCCCCTGTCCTTTCGGACAGCTACTCTTTTGCATCCGCTGCGACTTTTGTACCATTGACCCTATTTAACTCCAACTTTAGCATGACGAGGTAGAGGGCAAATCCGGTCAAATGACGGTCAAACTCCGCGAACTCAAAGATGCAGGTGCGCGCTACGGCGAAAAGCGCCGCGGGCGCCGCATGAATTCTCGTGTGCCGATTCGCCTGGAATGGGAAGGCGAAGCTGCCAAGCGCGAGACCATCGACGCGATCACCCGCACCGTGAATCCCTACGGCTGCCTGGTGTTCCTCACGGAGCCGCTCGAAGTCGAGCAGCGCCTGGCCCTGACCAATCTCGCCACGCAAACCAGCAACGCCGCCATCGTCGTTTGGAAAGGGAATCAGCAGCCCGAAGGCTGGGAATACGGCATCGAACTTGTCTCGCCCGACATGGAGTTCTGGGGGATTGAACTTTGACGCCTCCGCAGAAATTGAACGCCGCGCCGCCAGTCGCTCCTTCGCATAATGTGAAGCGCGGCACGGCCGTGGCCCGTCCGCAGACCGCTGAAGAGCGCCGCCGCGCCCAGCGCGTCCTCCTGAAGATGCCGGTGATTATTCACATTCCGGGCAAAACAAATCCCTTGCACGGCTTTACCCACACGGTCAGTGCCAGCGGCGCCATGATCGTCCTGCCCGAAGGCATTGCCATGGGAACCAAGCTCTCAATTGAAAATCCGAAGACCTCGAAAAAAGTGGAAGCCCACGTCGTGCGCCCGCCGCAACTGAACTCGGAAGGCTCCCTCGTCCCCATCGAGTTCACCACGCCCTCTCCCCAATTCTGGAATATCTTCTTCCCCCCCAACGCCACCAATTGAACCTGCGCATGGGCATCACGCGGCGCCGTTCTTCCTGAATATCACTGCAAGGTGAGCTGGATCTGTGCCGAGTGGCTCAGGGTTCCAGTCGCTGCCTGAATCAGGATGGGAACGCTCCCCTCAAATTCCTCAGTAACCCCGGTCGCCGTTGACGACGGCTGATTTTTTGCGTCACCACTGAAGCTCGCCGTATAGGTGAAAATCCCTGGGGTGGTTCCGGGACTATTGTTCAGCGTGACGGTTGCTTGTGAGTTGACCGCGGGGATGACGGTAGACATGGGGCTGCCATTTTGGTTAAACACGACGCCTCCGGTGATTGCCTGCGTCGCAATGA
Source organism: Candidatus Sulfotelmatobacter sp. (assembly GCA_035487095.1). GTDB lineage: Bacteria > Acidobacteriota > Terriglobia > Acidiferrales > UBA7541 > Acidiferrum. The sequence continues at coordinate 135,790 of DATHMM010000149.1, read as the reverse complement.
TGTTGGCCGTCAACGTGACCGATCCACCTTGCGTGATCTTCGCACTGGGGCTCGTAATGGTAATCGAGGTTGGCGTAGGTGCCCCGCCCCCGCCGCCGCCCCCACTGGAACCCCCACCCCCTCCGCAGCCCAATCCGAACGTCGCCACGCAAATAAACCCAAGCGAGAATAATAGTGCCCGGTATCTTTGTTTCCGTGCCGGCATTCCCATCAGGAAGAGGAACGCCACCGCACTCGCGAACGACGCGCCCCACCAATTCCCCCGAGTCACTCTCAACACTCCGGCTCTCCGGAATTGCGGTTTGACTGCCGCTCCGGCAGTCGATCCGGTTGTGGACAGCGTCAACGTGACCTGCACCGGCGCTCCCGCCAGATTAACGGTGGTCGGATTCAAGGTCAGGGTTGTCCCCGGAACTGGACTTCCAGGAACCGACAGTGTCACTGTGCTAGGCGTGCTGCTCGCGGGCGTAATGGTCAGAGTTGCGCTACCGGTCTGCCCCAGCGCGGCGGAAATCCCACCGGATGCAGTCATAGTGAAATCGGGAATGTTCACTGTAACCGTCCCAGAGGATTGCGCAGGTGCGTAATTCGCGTCCCCCGAGTAAGATGCCAAGATCAACTCGCTACCTTGCGGCACCGTGGTTACACTTGCGGTAAGAACCTGATTGCCGTTGGCGTCTGTACTCAATGTTGGTATCACGGGGCCGGGAATTGGCGTCGAATAACCCTGAAAACTGAATGTGCCCGTCATCGGCGGGTTCTTGCTGCTGCTCGTTGCCGTCGCAGTCACGCTCACACCTTGTCCGTAATTAATGACCTGCGAAGATTCCGTTTGTACCATCGATGTCGGGTACAACTCGTGAACCACTAGGGTGGCAGATGTGGCGGCCCCATAATCGTTGTCGCCCGAGTACTTTGCGGTTAGGGAATGGTCCCCGCTGGTGGAGAACGTGACCGGGACCGAAACCGAGAAATCGGCTGGCAGATTCTGCCCAGTGTAAACCGGGGCGACTGGCGCCGGGCCAGCTATTAGCGTCGCAGCGTCGTATACGGAAATAGTGCCAGTAGCCGCCGCCCCGGTCGTCACGTTCGGTACCCCTAATACCAGTAAGTTTGTCGTGGAACCAACCAACGGACTTGGATTATTGGTGAATGTCAACTGCGTCGCGGCCGTCGTGACCGTGAAAGGCACAGATGCCGGAGTACCTTTTAGATAGCTATTGTCGCCGCTGTAGATCGCTACGAGCATGTGTGTCCCGCCCGTTAAAGAGGGAACAAGATCTCGCGTGTACCCTTCGCTATTGAGGTTATAGATCCCTTGCCCGCCGCCGCCGGTGTCTATCAGCGCCCCGTTGTCTGTTAGGGTGACCGTACCCGTCGGGCAGGCAAGGAGATTTTCGTTGTAGCATGTCGGGCTCGGCGGTCCGGTGGCGCTGGGCTTGGCGTTCTTGTCGGTCACGTACATGCGCAAGATGTAGCGCGTTCCATACGTCACAGTCGTCGCATTTCCGTTCAAAAGATTCCCATTGAAATCGAACGTGGGAATCACGATAAACGTCTGGCTGCTTTCCGGGGCCACGCTAACGCTTACAGGTGTCGAATCGCTCGGCGCGTTGATGCCGTCTCCGGAATAGTGCGCATACACCGGATAATTCGCCCCGCCCGGCAAGTTCGTCGTCGTGCCGCTGACACTTCCGTTCGCCCCCAACGTAAATTCTCCCACGCTGACGGTCGACCCCGCCGTGGGTTGCGCCAGCAGCGATACCGTTCCCTTCGCTGTACCGGTCTTGGGCGTAACGCTGATGGTCGTCGTCACATTTTCTGACCCATGCGCTATTCCCGTCATCGGCGAAAGTGTCAGCGCCGTCGTCGTTGGCACTGTTGACGTCGTCGCCCATCCCGCAATCAGGCCGCTTACGTTCAGCGAACCCAACCCTGTCGCCATGTCGTACCCCGCACCCGCATTCCACGCCAGCGTTCCCGGCTTGTTCGGATCGTCGAGCACCCCAATTTGAGTGGCCAGGGTTACGCTGCAGCCCGATGCCCCCCCGCTGCACGGCACGCTGATCGTCCCGATTCCCGCGCCGCCCGTCGGCAGCGCGCTGCTTCCCCCCGTAATGTCGTTGAAAACGCATCCCGCCGCTTCGGAAACCTTCGATGGGCAACTCGCCCCTAGCCCGTTCGCCAGCGCATACAGCACATAATTCGCATTTCCTTGCCGCGGAGTCTGATTCAGCGCCGTGGCCTGGCTCTGGTTGATCAGCGCCATGATCCCCGCAAAGGCCGGAGCCGACGCCGAAGTCCCGCCGATTACCCCAATCGAGAGAGTTCCGCTAAATCCTCCGGTGCATGAGCCGGATGCATCCGCCTGGCAGTAGAGATATCCGCTTCCATTGAATCCCGGGCTGGCGAAGAGCGAAATATCCGGCAAATCCCGTTTTCCGTCTACGGGCATCCCAGCCACGCCGATTTGCCAGCTTGGCTTACCGTACCTGCTGCTCGGCCCTCCGCCGCCCGCCACGATGTTTTGCAATTCCTGCGGCGTCGTATTTATATTGCAACCGCTCGCTCCCAGTTGCGCGCAACTCTGGTTCCACGGTATTTCGGGGATGTATCCCAGCGCCGAGGTTCCCGTCGTCGGGTCATTCGTGCTGCTCCAATAATTCGCCCAGGTTCCGTATTCGTTGAAGTCCGTCCCGCCCACCGCCACATTGTAGGGAGTTGAGCCCAGTCCATTCACCGCCGGCCCGCTGGCGGCCAAACCTTCCGTATGCGGATCGTCGCATCCGGCCGATCCGCTGTCTCCCGTCGAAACCGCCACGGTGATCCCTTGCGCCGAGGCCTGCTCCCACAGGTTGTTGTAGAACAAATTCTCAGCGGTCCCCAGGCCCGATTCGCACTCGCCGTAGCTTTCGCTCATCACCCCGGCCAGGTTGTTGTCCACGATATACAGCGCCGATAAATCCACTCCCTGCGACGCCGTGGTCGAAGCCGATAGCACATACTGGATCGTCGCTCCCGGCGCAACCCCGCCCGACCACTGCGTGTCCAGGTCCGCTTCCGCCTCCTCGTCCGTCGAAGTAATCCCCGGATCTTCTCCGTTCAATATAATGTTGGTTGCGTAAAACGTCGGCGGCAATCCGAAGATGCTTCGGAACCGCTGCACGTCGCCGACATTAAAATTCGTTTCCCCGACAATCGCAATCGTCTGCCCGGCCCCGTTGCAAGCCGCCGGCGAACTCCCGCACGTCGCCGGCACGCCGTAAATCTTCGCGAAGTCTCCCGGCCCGACTCCATAAAAATTTCCCGTGCCAAACGGGTTCGTCACCAATGGCTCCGCCACGCTTTTCCCCGTGCTCTTGTGCAATACCCCGAATCGCCGCGCGTAAAACTGCCGCGGAAAATTGTGCAGCGTCACCACGCCGCTAACCACCGGCGCCAGCGCCGCCGGTATCTGCGGATCGTTCGCGTTCGCCGTGTACGTCTTCCCATTCACCTGATAGTTGTGAATCGCCGCGCCGAACGCCCTCTGCACCTGCCCGGCGTTCCCGGAAAACTCGATCACCGTTTTCCCGCTGTAAATCTTTCCGACGCTGAATCCCTGCCGCGTCAGCCAATCCGTCACCGCCTGGATGTCCGCGTCGGCCGGGCCAAACTGCGCGCCAAATTGCGCCGGCGTCAGCCACTGGTGAAATCCCGGGGAACTCTTGTCCTGCAGTCCCGCCAGCGTGCTCTGCAGCGCCGATTCCTGCTCGTCGCTGCGTTTCAGCAACAGCAGCATCCGGTTCATCGGCAGCGAATCCGCCGCCGCGCCCCGGTCAAATTCGGCCCGCGCCAATGGGTGTACGTTCCCCGTCAGCGTGATTCGCCGCGCGTCGTCCACGGCATCCACCACCCGCGGGCGCGCCTGTCCCATCGCCGTTTGAACATGGATTTGGCACAGAATTATGCCGAACAGGAGCGACGAACGAAGGACTGCCCGTATAAGGTTCATAGCCACTCGCTGGGAATATATTTGCCGTTTTTTGAATGAACTCACGGGAATCGCCGGCTGCACCGGGCCGGCGGACTCCCAAAGTCCGCGAATCATAGCACCGCATGCGAACCTTGTCTACGGCGTGACGTCTAAGCTTTTATACCTGCGCAATCGAATCCCGCGCAAAAAGAAAAGGCGCCCCGCCTTCGCGGAGCGCCTCTTCCCGCTTGTGTTTTTGATTATTGGACGGTGATGGTCGTGGTGCCGGACGACGCCGCGTAGTTCGCATCGCCCGAAAAGGCCGCCTTAATGGTTGCTGTGTGCCCGCCGTTGCTACTGCCACCCCCGCCGCATCCTGCGATGGCTACAGCCACCAGTGCGAGAGCAAGGAAGCTCGCGTAAGCATAAGTACGCCGCCGGTTCTCCGGCATCCAGTGCCAGCCGAGCGTAAAGAGCACAATGCTCAGCACTGCAAATACCATCGGCCACAAGGGTAGGGTCGGACGCGGCTCCCTGGTTCCTGGCGGATACAGCGAAGAAATCGCTGTCGTCAACGTGGCTGTGCACGATGCGCCATTTGGGTTGGTCTGGCCATTTACTGGCGTGTACGTTACCGTACCAGCCAGAGCGGTTCCGTTCTCGGTGAATTGCACAGTTCCAGTGCTGCCGGTTCCACAGGGCGCGTTTCCGTTGCTAGATGAATTTGGAGAGATGAGCGCGGAGAGTTGCACGCTCGTTCCGGAGGCAACACTCGACAAACTCGCAGCCACCTGGGTGGTTGTCGGCACTTGCTGAATGGTGATTTGCAACGTATTGCTGGGGGCCCCAGCGGCATAATTAGCGTCACCAGAATAGGTGGCCACGATCTTGTGCACGCCGGGCGTCGCACCGTTGACCGTCGCGGGCAAATTGATTGGCTGGTCCTCAGATATTCCCTGGTTGTTGAGACTCGTCACATTCGTCGCGGCCCCATTGCTCAGGAAATCATTCAGTGCAGCTCCGTTGTCCGTCAGCGTAATCTTTCCCGTCGGGCAGGGAATTGCCGGTTTGGTACTCGGAGCGCCGAAGCTGCAACTTGTTCCATCGGATCGCGTCACGACCACCGCCAGGCTGTACGGCGTCCCGTAGGGGAAATTCTGGTTTCCCGTGCTGGTGACTTGGGAGCTGTTAACAATAGAGACCGTCGTCTTCGCCGTATAACCGGCCCCAGACACTGCGCCCGCGAGTGGCAAAGCCGGAGACGTGCTGACGGCGAAGGTCGCGCTTCCGCTATAAGTTGCTTCGACGGAAACGCTACCCACCGGGAGCGAGTTCCCGGTCACCGTTGCAGTTCCACCGGTTAGCGTGAAAGGATTACCCGAGGAATCCGAGCCTATGGTTCCAAGCACTTTCGCGGGAGTGCTGCCATCAAGAGCAATCAATGACACGCTTCCCATTGCAGTTGAGGGACTAACGCTAACCGATGCGGTGAACGGAGTTCCTGCGACCGATCCACCGGTCACTGTTGCCACCGTCGTCGTGGTCGCAGCCCTGGTGGCGGAAGTCCAGTTGCTCAAAAGATTGCCGACGTTGATTGATCCCAATCCGGTCGCCAGATCATACTTTGGAGCTGACTGAAACGCAGGACTCTGAGCATCCGCAGCAGGGCAGGCTTGAGTTGTTGTCGCACAGACTATTACACCGAACGCGCCCGCACCTGAGCCCGAGTTGCTGCAATTAGGGGTTCCTGCATCACAAGCCACCGAATTGTTTCCGCTATTTACGTCGTTGAAAATGCAAAGGGAATTAGGACTGGCCGGCAACTTCGTCAGGCAACTCCCGCCCATGTAATTCGTATCGTTACCTGCAAGGTTGTAAAGAACATAGTTCGCATTCCCTTGCCGCTGGCCCGTTGCTTGGTTCACTAACGCCATCACCGCCGCAAAGGTAGGGGTTGCAGCGGAAGTGCCTCCAACCAGGCTAAAGTCCGCGAACGGCGTCGATAGATTACAGGCTGTTCCCGTCGGCGTAGTCGACCCTTGCGGGTTACTGTCCGATTGGCACACGACCAGTGCGATTCCACTCCCACCCTGAAGAGGTCCGCCGTCACTGCCGAAGAACGAAATGTCGGGAATGTCCCGAACAAGATCAGCCGGCGTTAATGCCGACTGAAATGAGGGTTTTACATACCCGCCTTTCGGATAGGTGGAATTCGTAGTGCATGCAAACCCGGCCGCGTTGTTCGAAGGATTCGCGACGACACAATTGCTAGGGCCCCCGCTCCCGGCTGCCAAGTCCGCTGCAAATACTGTGTCAACCGATGTGCAAGCAACGGGGAAAGCCATTGCGCAAGCAGAATCGTCCCATGTCGTTTCAGGTATATAACCCAGTGCTGAGTTGATCGTGTCGGTTGTCGTGTTCCAATACTTTGAGTTTCCCGTCGTGGTTGGGTCGAAATCCGTCCCTCCCACCGCCACGTTGAACGGAGTTGACGCTATTCCGCTTACGGCTACTCCCAAGGTTGCTGCATTGGGATCGGCAAACGGATCACAGCCCGCTGGCCCATTGTCTCCTGCTGCCACCGCAACGGTAATTCCCTGGGCCGCCGCTTGCTGCCAGAGCACGTTGTAAAATTGGTTGCCGGCCGTAAGCAGGAAGCCTTCGCAATTCCCATAACTATCACTGATGATCGGCGCCAGATTGTTGTCTACCGCATATAGCGCGGAGAGATCTACGCCCTGCGAGACCTGAGTAGGGTTCGACAACGTACCCTGCGAAACTACTAGCAGGATGTTTGCATTTGGAGCGATCGCGCCAGCCCATTGCGCGTCCAGATCGGATTCTAGCTCGTCGTTGGTGGTATCCGGCCCCAGTATTCCCGGATCCACTCCATTGACTACTACCGTAACGTTATTGGCCGGAGAGTTTTGGTCCAGTCCGAACATGTGCCGGAATGCCGTGACATCCTGCAAATTGATGTTCGTTTGTGCGATTACTGCGATCGATTGGCCGGCACCCGTGCATGTCTGGCCGCCACATACTGCTGTGGTGGGGACGCTATATATTTTCGCCCAATCTCCAGGACCCAAGGCAAACCTTGCCGGGTTTCCGAAGGTAAAAAGGGGTTGTATCTGCTGAGATCCTTTAACTCGCCGGTAGACTCCACTGTTGCGCGCGTAGGAAGACTTGGGAAAATTGTGCAGTGCCACCACGCCGTTGAGAACTGGGCTAAGCGCCCCGGGGATGGCTGGATCGCTTACGTTAGCGAAATGCACCTCGCCATTTACGGAAAACTTGTGAATCTCCGTGTGAAACGCGCTCCGTACCTGCCCCGCGGTCCCGTTGAATTCGATCGCCGTGCGTCCCGCGGCCACTTTCGCTACCTGAAATCCTTGCCGCGTCAGCCAGTCCGTCACCGCCTGCACGTCCGCGTCAGACGGCCCGAACTGCTGGCCAAACTGCGTGGGCGTCAGCCACGCGTGATAGCTTGCCGATCCCTTGGTCTGCTGCGCGTCCATCAATTGTTGCAGCGCCGTCTCCTGCGCCGCGCTGCGTTGCAGCGTCAGCAGCATCCGCGTCATCGGTTGCGAATCGGCAACCGCGCCCTGGTCGAATTCCGGGCGCGCCAACGGATGAATGTTTCCTTTTAACTTCACTGTGTTTGTGTCGTCCACTTCCGCGGTAACTCTGGAAGGCACAGGGTGGGTCTGCGCTTGTACGCTTGGGGCTGCGAGTAGAGCGAGGGCGAGTAATCCAGGAATCACACCCATCGCGGTCGTTCGGATTTTCATGGTTCGCATCGGCTCCTGAGTTTGGATACTTCTGAATCAACCACTTCCACTTGGCAGGAATCGCGGTCCCAGCCCCCATTGCGGGGAGTACGGTTCTTGCTTCACATCAGATGCAAAAAACAGGCCTGGGTTTGCCAGTACTTCCAATATTTGAGCCGACTCCAGACCTCTTTGTTGTAATAAAATTGCATCAATTTATACTTACCTTCACTGCCGCTGTCTCCATATTCGGCCCGCTTGCGCCCGCCACCACCACTGCGGCGTTCCCCGCGAATATTTCCGGCTGCGCGCCAGAATCGGAGGCCTGATCGTTCGCGTCTCCCGAATACCGAGCGTCCAACGTGTGAATGCCAACCATCGGGCTCGGTGAGAATCCGAAATTCGCCGCCCCATTGGAAACCCCGTTCGTCAGCGCAACTCCGCCGTCCACAATCAGGCTGACGGTTCCCGTCGGATTTATCCCGGACGAGTGCACACTCGTGCTCACGCTCCACTGATTTCCTGACTGCTGCACGGCAATAGTGGTCGTCGTCGGCAACAGCCCTCTGCCATTCCCAACGCCTCCGCCTCCACACCCAATCATCAGGCTCGCCATCAGCGCTGCCGAACCTCTCACCCATGCCCGCGAACCTGCTCCCATCCCCGGCATCGCATCTGGCCATCGCCTGATCGATCGCGCCATTGCGTCCAGCGCTCCGCGCCCTTTATAGAAGAATGGGACGAACCCCAAGGCAACCCACCATAACCCCGCACCCGCCCAAAAAGTTGCGCCCGGAAACCCGGTTTTTGCGGCCGCCGCCGTTGCGTTTTTGGGCATCAGCGTCAGGGTGGTAAGCTGCGCGTTGGCATCCACGATGCTCACTTGCGCCGGATTGAACGAACACGCGTAGCCCGCCACCGCAAACGAGGCCGTAGGACAGCTCAGCGTGATTGTCCCCGTGAACCCTCCAATCGGCGTCACCTGAACGCTCGTCGTTCCCGCCATTCCCCCCGTAAAACTCATTGGGTTGGTCACGAAGCTCAGCGCGTAGCTCGGCGCGCCCGTGCTCAGGGAATTCGCTCCCTGCCAATTGTTGTCGCCGTTATAGTGCGCGTACAGGCTGTGCACACCGCTCGCCAGCATCACGCGCGTGCCGGCCACGGAGACTCCCGCTGCTCCCGGGGTCAACTGCAAACTGGTCAGCAATTGTGGCGCGCCGCCATCCACCGAATCCCAGAACTCCACGTATCCCGTGGGAGAAGCAAGCGTCCCCTGTTTTAAATTGCCAGAGACGCTGGCAATCAGGCTGCTCTGCGAAATTCCCCCGCTCGAGCCTTGCACCGTCAGCGCCACTTGCGGCGCGCCCGGTTGCACCGTGAACGTGTGAAACGCGCTCGACGACGCGGCATTGTTGGCGTCGCCCGAGTACACCGCATACACCGACGCCGTTCCACCCTGCGTCCATTCCAGTTGAATCGTCGTTGCGCCAGAAGTAATCGTTGCGGGCGCTCCTCGTGGCCCCACGGCGTCCCATAGCGCCACAGTCCCCGTGACCGCCCCATTCCCGGTGTTGGGGCTGACGCTTACGGTGAACGTCCCTCGATCGCCGGGAAACACCGGCGCCGCAGCGATGTTCAGCGCCGTCGTCGTAAGAGTTGTCCCGTTCAACGGTCCCACCGTTACCGAAGCCGTGGTTTCGTTTGCGCCGTTGCCCGAAGGCACGCTCGAATAATTCGCGTCGCTGCTGCCGTCATAAATTGCGCCTATCAAGTGCGTGCCCGCGGAAAGATTCGAAAAAATCGCCGAGGCTTGCGCCTGCGTTCCAAATAGCCCTCCAACTTGCAGCGGGATCGTCGCGCCCTGTGCCGCGCCATCCACAGTGAACTGAACCGTTCCCGTGGCTGCCGCCGTGCCCGTCGCGCTCACAATCGCGTGCACACCTACCGATTGTCCCGTCGGCACACTGCCGGAGTTCGCGCCCACCACCACAAACGGCGCGCCCTTGTTCACAGTGAAAGCAACTGCTGCCGATGAGCCCGCCTGAAAGCTCGCGTCCCCGCTATACGAAGCGGTCAACGAATGCGCTCCCGGACCGAAGGAATAGCCGCTCGTTCCACCTGTGGGAATGGAAACTTTTCCGTCCGCCGTCAATGGATAGGTGCCGACGGTTGTCCCGCCGTCGCTCAGCGTTACGCTTCCCGTCGCAATCCCCGCGCCCGAAACGCCCACCGGCCTAACCACCACGTTCAACGGAGCGCCGTACGCCGCCGCTCCATTTTGCAAACCATTCACGCTCAGCGAAACGCTGCTCGCCTCAGGAAGAATATTCATCGCAACGCTGCTCGAATCGCTCGGCGCGAACGTCGCGTCGCCCGCATAGTGCGCCGAAAGGTTGTAGCTTCCTCCGGGCAAATCGCTCACCGTCGCCGAAAACGCGCCATTCGCCAGCGTCAGCGCATCGGGAGCCGCGCCCGCGCCGGTCATCAACGACAGGGTTCCCGTTGGCGCGCCTCCGCCCGTCGTTGCGGAGACAGCGCCCGTCACGTTCAACGGCGTTCCGTGCACAAAGCTGGTCGGCAATTGCAGCGTGGTCTGCGTCGCAACAAGGAAGGAGGTGTTCCAGAAATTCGCCAGGTTTGTCGCGTTCACCGAACCAAGCCCTGTAGCCATGTTGTATCCCACTCCGGCCGAGTCGCCCGCAAGCACGCCATTCACATCGCTCTGCTGCGAAGAACATCCCGGCGTGCCGCCCGCGCACGGCACGGAATTGTTGCCCGCCGTGATGTCGTAAAACACGCAGGAATTTTGCGCCGTTGGATTGGTCTGCGCGGACGAATTGCAACTGTGCGTTTGCGCAAGCTTGTAAAGCGTGTAGTTGATCTGCCCCTGATACGCTCCGTTTTTTTCTTCCACCAGCGCCAGAATTCCCGCCATCGCCGGCGTGGAGACCGAAGTGCCCCCTACCAGCGTCAGTCCCACAACTGCACCCTGGCTGTTGATCTGGCACGCCGTGCCCGTGGTGCTGTTGCAGTACACAATGTCGTCGTGGCTCGCCGCCGCGGCCAGCGACACGTCCGGCAAATCGCGCATGCCGTCCGCAGGCACCCCCGGGCCGCTCTGCCACGCGGGCTTCGCGTAAAGTGTGCTCGCGCCACCGCTTCCCGCCAGCAGGCTGAAATTTCCTGCCCCGAATGCGCAATTTGTCGCGGAGCCCGGCTGCAGCGGATCGCAGCTTTCATTCCACGCCGCCTCCGGAATGTAGCCGAGCGCCGACGAAAAATTCGCGTTGTTCGAACCCCAATAGACGGAGGGATTCGCCACATCCGCGAATTGCGTGCCCCCCACCGCCACGTTGTATGGCGTAGCCGCCGCGCCGTTCACCGCCGGCCCATGCGTGGCCGGAAGCCCCGAAGTTGCCGAATCGCATCCCGCTGCACCGTTGTCCCCCGCGGCCACCAGCACGGTGATCCCTTCGGCCGCCGCCTGCTGCCACAGTGAGTTGTAAAATTCATTCTGCGTCGGCGTCAGCAGTTCCTCGCACGCGCCGTACGTGTAGGTCAGAATCGGCGCAACGCGGTTGTCAATCGCGTACGCCGCCGCCAGGTCCACCCCGCTCGTCGTGTCCGTGCTGGCCGCCACCACCAGGTCGATCGTCGCTCCCGGTGCCGCCGCTCCGGCCCATTCCACGTCCAACTCCGCTTCCTGCATGTCCACTGGACCAACTACGCCCGGATCAGGTCCGCTGACGATGAAATTCGGATCGTTCGGCTGCGACGTCACGAAAATCTGCCGGAACGTCTGCACGTCCGGCAGCGCAATCTCTGATTGCGCGGTCACGGCGATGCTGATTCCCGTGCCGTCAACTCCGCCGCTCAAAAGTCCCTTGGTGTTATAGATCGCGCTAAAATCCCCGGGCGCCAGGTAGTTGACGTTCGTCTGCCCGCTCGCCGTAAGATTCGGCTGCGTCAGTGCCGCGGCCGGCAGCAAGCGAGGCGGCCGTTTGCCAAAATTATTGAGCGACACCACGCCGCGCGAAATCCCCGCGAACTGCGCTGGTATCGCGATGTCCGTCGCGTTCGCCAGATATTTCTTCCCGGCCCATTCGTAATAGTGCAACTCCGTGTGGAACGCGCTCTCCACCTGCGCCGCAGTGCCGCTGAACTCCACCCACAGCCGGCTCTGCGATGCCGGAGCCACTTGCAACCCGCTCTTCCGCAGCCATTGCCGCACCGCTTCCGTATCGGTATCGCCCGCTCCAAATCGTGTCCCAAATTCCGTTGGCGCCAGCCAGTGATGATATTCCGGCGATCGCCGATTCTGCTGGTCGTCCAGGAATTGCAGCAGCGCTTGGTGCTTCTCAGGCGAGGGGGAAAGCACCAGAACCATCCGCGCCAGGGCCCGCTCGGGCTCCACCCGGCCGACTTCCTCTGCGAATGATGCTATTGCCGGCGCACTGTGTTCGATTTGCGCCAGGGGCTGCTCATCGCCTGCGCTCTCCACCCGGGAAGGTTGCTGGGCAACGGCAGAAGCCCCAAATAGCAGGCAGCACAATGCAACGAAGATCTGGAATTCCGGCTTGCGCGCTGCAGGCAACTCTAACCACCTTTTTCAGGCCCGGGTGTTACCTGCGCGCCGGAAGGAATCAGGAAGCGCTCTTGGATCGCGAAGCAGGGGCCGCAAAAATTGTCCCCGAGGGAGGGGTCGTGAACACTTGTTAGTTTATCCGCCCCGGAAAATCCTCACAACCCCGTATTGGGGTGCCGCGTTTCATCTTCGGTAACACGTCCCCATCCCGCCATTATTTGCCGGTGATTTTCCCGCCGCCGCGCAACTCGGTGTACAATTCGTTCCACTCTCTTGGGGTCAAGCGGGCCTGCAGAATACCCACTTTTATTCCGCACTCGCCTGATACACCGTGCACTGGAAAGGGCGTTCATGTCTCCTCGCAAACTGCTGGTGGTGTTGTGCCTGTCTTCTTTCCTTATCTTCGCAGCAAATTCCAACGCGCAAACGAAACTCCTTCGCTTTCCCGATGTTCACGGCGACAAGGTTGTCTTCACCTATGCCGGCGACCTGTGGCTCGCTTCGACTTCCGGCGGCCTCGCCACCCGCCTCACAGCGCATCCCGGCGTCGAGGTCTTCGCGAAATTCTCTCCTGACGGCAAGTGGATCGCCTTCACCGGCCAGTACGACGGCGACGAACAGGTTTACGTTATCCCCGTAACCGGCGGCGTTCCAAGGCAGTTGACCTTTTATCCCGCCCGCGGCCCGCTCACTCCTCGCTGGGGCTATGACAATCAGGTTTACGGCTGGACGCCCGACGGCAAATCCATCGTCTTTCGTTCTCTGCGTGAGCATTTCGATCTCGGCGACAATCGCCTCTACACCGTTTCTCCCGAAGGCGGCCTGCCGCAGGCCCTGCCGATGCCCTATTCCGGCGCCGGAGACTTCTCTCCTGATTCCGCTCAGGTCGTTTACTCTCCGCTTTTCCGCGATTTCCGCACCTGGAAGCGGTATTCCGGCGGCTGGGCCCAGCAACTTTACATTTTCGATTTGAAGACGCACGCGGCCGAGAAAATCACCGACGATCCGCGCTCGCATCGCGACCCCATGTGGGTCGGCGGAAAAATCTTTTACTCGTCCGACAAGGACGACACGCTCAATCTCTACGCCTACGATGTAAAGTCGAAAAAGACCGATCAGCTTACCCACAGCACCAAGTGGGATGTTCGCTGGCCCAGCACCGATCACAAGAATCAGATCGTCTATGAATCCGGCGGTGAGCTGAATATCTACGACATCTCCACGGGCCAGTCGAAGCAAATCTCCATCACCGTTCCGACCGACGCCCTCGCCATGCGCCCCTCGCGCGTTTCCGCCTCTGCCAACGTCGAATCCTATGGCCTGAGCCCCAAGGGGGAACGCGCCCTCTTCGTCGCGCGCGGCGACGTCTTCACCGCGCCCATCGAAAAAGGCCCCACGCGCAACCTGACCGACTCCTCGAACGCTCATGACAAGGCGGCGCAGTGGTCGCCTGACGGTTCGAAAATTCTTTTCATCTCCGATCTCGACGGCGAAGAAGAGCTCTACACCATCAGCCAGGACGGTTCCGGCAAACCCGAAGAGCTTACCCATGGATTTCACGCCATGCTCTATCAGCCGCTCTGGTCGCCCGACGGCAAGCGCATCGCTTTCAGCGACGCCAAGGACAAGCTCTACGTCCTCACGCTCGACGACAAAAAAGTCACGACCGTCGCCGAAAATCCCCGCGACCGCGTCCACGATTATTCATGGTCCGCCGACGGCGGCCACCTCGCGTACTGCCTCGACAATCCCAATAACTTCAGCTCGCTCTACATCTGGAGCGCCGTCGACGGCCAGAGTCACCGCGTCACTGATGATTTTTTCAATCTCGGCGTACCCACCTGGGACCCCGAAGGCAACTACCTCTATTTTGTCAGCACCCGCACCTTCTATCCCCAGCTCAGCCTGATTGAATTCAACTACGCCGCCAACCGCGGAAATTCCCTCTACGCCCTTGCTCTTCGCAAGGACACCAAGAATCCCTTCCCGCCCGAGAGCGATGAAGTCACCGTGACCAAGGAAGGCGAAGCCAGCCCCGAAAAGGGCAAGGACGCCGACAAGGACAAGAAGGAAGAGAAGGAAAAAAAAGAAGCAAAGAAGGATGAAAAGAAGGACGAGAAAAAGCCCGAAAAGCCGAAGGAATATATCAAGATCGATTTCGACGGCCTCTCCGATCGCGTCACCCGCGTGCCCGTCGACGCGGACAATTTCTTCCGCCTCGTTGCCACCAAAGGCTATCTCATCTATTCCCGCGATGGCGCTCCGTACTACGGGCGCGAATCTTATCCCGAAACCAGCCTGATCGTCTTTTCCCTGAAAGATCGCAAGGAAACCACACTGGCCGAAAAAATCGAAGGGTTCGACGTTTCCCAGGATGGCAGCAAGCTTATCGTCCGTGACGAATCCGGCTTCAAGCTATTCGACGCCAAGCCCGAAGGGAAGGGCAACGCCAAATCCATTTCCACCGCCAACCTAATGGTCGACCGCGTCCCACACGAAGAGTGGGTCGAAATGTACAACGAAGTCGGCCGCCGCTATCGCGACTTCTTTTATGTCGAAAACATGAACGGCTACGACTGGAACGCCTTGCTGGCGCAATACCGCCCGCTGGTGGATTTCGTTGCCCACCGCTCCGATCTGAATTACGTTCTCGGCGAACTCGTCGCCGAACTCAGCGTTTCCCACGCCTATATCGCGGGCGGCGACATTGACATGCCTAAGCGCCCGCAGGTGGCGCTTCCCGGCGCGCGCATCGAACTCGATGTGGCTGCCGGGCGCTACCGCATCGCCAAAATTTTTCACGGCCAGAATCAGGAAGAGAATTACCGCTCGCCCCTCACCGAAGTCGGCGTGGACGTGAAGGAAGGCGACTACATTCTCGCCATCGACGGCGAGGATTTGACGCCAAAGGACAACCCGTATCAATTCCTCCGCAACAAAGCCAGTCGCCCCGTGCAGTGGACCGTCAATTCCAAGCCCACTCTCGAAGGCTCGCGCAAAATCACTTACCGGCCGATCACCAGCGAAACCAGCCTGATTTATCTTGACTGGGTAAACCACAATCGAGAAGCCGTGGACAAGGCCACCGGCGGCAAGGTCGGCTATATCCACATTCCGGACATGGGCGAAGACGGCATCCGCGAATTCATCAAGACCTACTATCCGCAAATCCGCAAGCAGGCTCTGATTGTGGACGTGCGCGGCAACGGCGGCGGCAATATTTCGCAAATGCTGATTGAGCGCCTGCGCCGCGAACTGCTGGGCACCGAGTACGATCGCCTGGACAAGCAGACGGAAACCTATCCCGACGCCGTTTTCTACGGCCCGAAGGTTTGCCTGATCAACGAAACCTCCGCCTCAGACGGCGACATTTTCCCCTACATGTTCCGCCAGGCCGGACTCGGCCCGCTGATCGGCAAGCGCACCTGGGGCGGTGTCGTGGGCATCAGTGGCCGTGGACCGCTGCTTGATGGCGGCCAGGTTTTCGTCCCTGAAGCTGCAACGGGTTCCGTTGCCGGCCAGTACGTCATCGAAGGCCACGGCGTTGATCCCGACATCGTCGTCGAAAACGACGCGGCATCCATCATCGAAGGCCGCGACCCCCAACTCGAGCGCGGCATCGCCGAGGTGATGAAAGCCCTGCAGGCAAATCCAAAGACGCTTCCGCCGCGTCCACCCGACCCGGTGAAAACACCAAAGCACGACGCGCCGAAATAAGTGAGAGTAGTTTCTTCTGTGAAAGTAAACCGAGCGCTTGTCATCCTGAGGCTATCCGATGAGGTCGGATTTGTGGACTCCGGTGCTTTTTACCGGAGATAGCCTCAGGACCTCAACCTATGGTCGCGCAGGATTGTCGCGTTGAACTGCTTGGCCCCTAAACATTTCCGCCCGAAATAATAATCCCGATCTTCGCCGCGGGCTTTCCCATGCGCATACCTTGATTCAATCCAGGCACTCCCCCCGCTCGCAACAGCGGGGCCAGCGCCACCGCGCTCGAAGGCTCGATCACCAGTTTCATCCGCTGCCCAACCAGTTGCATCGTCTCCACAATCTCTTTTTCGCCCACCAGCAAAATCCCGGCCACCTGCTTCCGTAGAATCGCAAGCGTGCGCATCGCCAGTGAAGCCCGCAATCCGTCCGCGATCGTATCGCTCGATTCCATCGTTTGCAGCGTCCCGGTCTTCAGCGAACGGTACGCATCATCGGCAAGTTCCGGCTCGCAACCATACACGCGAATCTCCGGATTCAAACCATGTGCGCCCAGGCACGTTCCGCTCAAAAGTCCGCCCCCGCTCACCGGCGCCAGCACCGCGTCAAGGTCCGGGATCTCTTCCAGCAACTCCTTCGCCGCGGTCGCCTGCCCCGCGATGATCCTGTCGTCGTCGTAAGGATGAATCATTGCCGCGCCAGTTTCCGCCTGGATGCGTTCCGCCGTCTCCAACCGCGCGGAAACCTTCGGCTCGCAAAACGTAATTTTCCCGCCATACGATTCCACCGCCCGGCATTTCACCGCCGGCGCATTCTTGGGCATTACGATCCACGCAGGAATTCCGCGCCACGCCGCCGCCCGCGCTACCGCGGCCGCGTGATTCCCGCTCGAAGGCGCCACCACTCCGTGCGAAGCTCCCTCCTCACTCAGGGAAAATATCGCATTGGTCGCGCCGCGAATCTTGAACGAGCCGGTCTTTTGCAGGTTTTCGCACTTGAAAAAGAGCTCCGCGCCGCTCATCGCGTTCAGCGACTCGCTCGTCATCACCGGCGTCCGGTGAATTCGCGGACGGATCCGCTCGTGCGCTTCTTCGATGGTCTTCCAGTCGATCGTGGTCCCGGAAACGTCCGGGCTAGGATTGGTGCTAGCCATACCCTCAGTGTAGTGCAAATCGCCCTGGCCGGGAAAACCGCATAGCCATAGGGTGGCCCCTTTTTGAGTGCGACTGCGAAGCTGTCGCTTTGGCGGGTTAGACCGTCCCTCCCAAACCCAATGCAAGCAACTATTTGCAGTAATCCTCGCCCGCCTGGCTTGTCTCGGTCGAACCCTCCGCCAACCCCCCAAATCCCTTGACCACCCCGCCACGAGTGATACTCTTAAGGCCTAGAGATTTTTGTGGCCGCGTGCCCCTCCCCGCTGCACGCGCAATTTGACATGGCTCCTTCTGAACGCCGACATCTCGAACGCTACCGTCTGCGCATCCCCCTGCGCTTTCGCACCATTAATCTGGCCGGCGATAAAAGCGAGCACTTTACCGAAGCCTTGAATGTTTCGCGCGGCGGATTTTTCTTTGTTACTTCGGCCCCGCTTCAGGTAGGTATGCCCATCGAAGCCACCATCCGCATGCCTGCCGAAGTCACCGGGGGCAAGCCAGACGAAACGCATTGCAAGGCGCGGGTGGTACACGCGAAGGCGGATTCTTATAGCGACGGCCGCATGGGCTTCGGTGCCGAAATCGAAGCCTACATCGAGCCCGAAAAACCCAAAGCCCCCGGCCCCGAACTGGTCAAGCCAGCTCCCCCCAAAAAATCTTAATGAATTCGTAGCGGCCACCTTCAGGTGGCCAAGCCCCTCAAACAACAAACCAGTCTCGTAGGGCCCGCCTTCCGAGGTGCGCATTTTGCACCCCGGATGGTTTTACGGGGCGGGCCGCATCTCGGAGCTAGTAGTGAACTCTAGTTTTTCCCGCCCGCCACATTAATTGTCGTCTTCCCCGCGCCCACATTATCAAACCGGTCGTAAGCCCGCACCGCGATCGTATGCTCCCCCGGCCCCAGCCCGCGTACCGCAAATTTATAGCTCTCCGACTTGCTGTCGCTGATCCCTTGCGCGGGCGCCACCAAAATCCAGTCTCCGCCGTCCACGCTGTATTGCGCCTTCTCGATGCTGCTCGCCGCATCGGTCGCGGTGAACTGGAAATCGTACGCGGCACCCATCGAGCGGTCCGCATTCATTCCCGTGGCGCTCCCCTCCAGCTTCTGAATCACAGGTGGCGTATTGTCGACCTCGAATCGCTCGCTCTCGCGCTCGGTCTTCAACGTCGCGTCCGGCGGATTCGAAGGTGAATCGCTGGCCACAATCTTCAGGTAGTACGCCCCATCCGGCATCGCCGTGGCGTCCCACGAATAGTATTTCTGGTCCAGCCCGTCTTTCAGCAGCAGCCAATCGCGCTGATTTTCTCCGCGAAAATAAATGGAGTAGCGCAACTCGTCGTCGTTGTCGTCGTGCGCCGTCCACAATACCGTCGCGTATCCTTTTTGATAGACGCCCTGCGGCGGCTGATCGAACTTGGTGGTGGTCGTGGTAATCACCGTCCCCGATGGATTGGGCGCCGTCGGCTGCTTTAAAATCACATTCGTCGATTGCCCCGTAATCACCAGTTGCGTCTGTGCGCGCGTGCCCGGTTCCTGCAGGGCGATGCCGTCGATCACCGGCGCCACGTTTTTCGGCAGGTACGCCGCGCTCACCCAATCGATTCCATCTCCCGGCCGCCCGTCGTGGATCACCGCTTTCCACTGCAGAAAACGCGCCGCCGGCGCTTCAATCTGCGATCCCGGTGTGGTGTACGGCCCGAACCAGCGCGACCACTCCTTCCCCGGATCTTCTGTGTTCCCGCTGCGCACAAAAAATTCCAGCCGCGGTTCCTTGCTTTCCTTTCCGCCTTTCCCAGCGCCGCTCATCGCCGGAGCACCCCACCATTCCATGTGGCCCCATTGCGAGAAAAGTTTTGCGTCAAACGTTTGCGATTCGAACGTGCCTTCCGCTTCATACTCGGGGCCCAGCGAAAAAACTTTTCCGGGATTCGCAGTGCACAGATATACCTTCCCGCCGTTCGTCCGCGAAATCCCGGTAATCTGCGATGAACCCGATTTCGCCAGTTGTGCATAGACGCCGCGCCCGTCGATCACCAGCAGCCCGCCGTTGTTCCCTGTGCCGGCGAGCAATCTGCCGTCAGAGTTCAATCCCAGCGCGTACACAATCTCGTCGCGCGAACTCCATATCTCCTCTGGCGCTCCATCCGTGGCAATCCGGTAGATGCTGCTGGAAATCGCCTGCGGAAACGCCAGAAACGGCACGCCGCCCTGCACCACTCCCGGCGTGACATTCGTAATTGTCGTCGTCCCCTGCGAAGTCGTAATCACTGCCGACGGCGCCGCCGTCCCCGGCCGGTTCTTCTCGCCGATCGCCGCCACGTACACCGACCCATCGGCTGCAACCGCAATCGACGTCACCTCGCGCTTCGACGTCTCGTAAATCACAAATCCATCCGCGACGCTTTCCTCCGCGGATTTCCTCTTCGCGGCGCGCTCCGCGTTTCGCGTAATCCGCAAAATCCGCCCGTTGGGTTCCGTGCCCGCCAGTAAGTTGCCCTTGCCGTCGAAGCCCAGCACCTTGATGTGCGCTTCATCGCTCGCGTAAAACAGTTCGCCTTTTCCATCCGGTGCCACGCTGTAGACCCGGCCCTTGTCGCCTGTCGCTACGTACAACGTCCCATCCTTGCCAAACGCCAGGTCCCAAATGTATTTCGATTTCGGATCGAAGAACACGCTTTTCTCGCCCGACGCCGAGACCTTATAAACTTTCCCGTCGGGCGAAGTCGCCACGTACAACGTGCCCTTTCCGTCGAACGCAATCGATTGCACCAGCAAATCCGTCGACTCGAACACAATCTTCGGCTTCCCGCTGCCTTCAAACCGGAACACCTTCGCCGGCGATCCTCCGCCCGCATAAAGCACACCATTCGCATCCGTCTTCAATGACCACAAATACGACGCGTCCGCATCCGCCAGCAGCGAAAATTTCGGAGCCAACTCCAAATGCCCGTCGCTGCGCACCGCCACGCCCTTCGCCGTGCCCCTCTGAAACTCGTCGTACGTGGATTGCCGCCAACGTCGCGTGTGCTCCGCCAGCAGGGAAGTGGCCGCTATGCCCAAAAGTACGCACGGCACGATGACGCGATAAAAGCGTTTTGACATGGAGATGTTCACCGGATTTGTAGACTCAATGAGATCAGCCCGGAGACCGGGCCGCCCAGCACGATGGATGATTCACTTGCCAGCGATTCGCGCAGCACCTGCACGCTGCCCGGCCCAGGCCGCCCGTCCACTGCATTAATCTGCGAGAGCGGCGCATTGGGCAATTCCTTGTCGTCCCACACCAATGTTGGCGCTGGCACGAAAAGTCCCACGTAGAGCCGGTCATTGTGCCGCTCGCGATTCATCAGCGCGATCAATTGATCCAGCCCGTCGGACCCGCCGGCCACGCCGGCTAACACAAATCCCCGGGATGCGCGGTTCATCCAATCCGCATCGCTCACCAGCACGCGCAGCGTGGTGCCGCGCGCGATCTGGTCCGGCACGTGCACGGTCGTCTCTTCAATCCGCGCCGCGCCGCGATATGGCCGCAGTAGCACGCGCACCTTCAAGTTTTCTCCCGGTGCCGCTTCGCCTTTTTCCAACCATGCGCTATCAACCGTGTACGACTGCCGCCCCGGCATGCTTTCCACGCGCAGCGTAATGTGCTCCACGCTCGGAATTTCGAAATTGTTCGTGAACAGTCGCCCGAAAGCGTTCTGTACCACCAGTGCTATCGGCAAACTGTCGGGCGACATCGTATCCGTGGGTGCAACCGTATTTTCGATCTGCACCGGCACGTGGCCCTTCAACCGGATCTCCCCGGTCAGATGCAGCGTGGTGCCTTCGCCATACAGATAATTCTGGTTTATGCCGCTGAACGTTGTCAGCGCCACCAGCAGCGGCGTCAGCTTCGGATGATTCACCACCTCAAAGTGCAGCTTCTTCTCCGCTCCGCCGATCGCAAACGTCAGGTCCAGTGGAATCATCGCCGGCGGCGCGCCCAGCGTGCCCGTCACGGCGGTCAGATGGTCGCCGGTGATCGTTCCTATCGATCCGCCCATATTCACAATTTTCGTCGACGAAAGTTCCGAAGACAGCGTGGTCACCACGCGGCTGCGCGCCATCGGCATCTGCACGTTGCCGAAACTCAGGAACGGATGCCCGCAGAGATACACGTGGTCGCCGCGCACCGCCGTCACTGTGCAAGCCGAATTGATCGAAGCGTCGCCCTGCACCAGCACCATCCCGGCCATGTCGCCCGCCGCCAGCTTCCCGTCGTCCGGCCTTGCTTCCGCGGTCCCACCCTGCGCAGCCACGAACCCAAAGCTCTGCAATTGCGCCGCAAACGGTTGCAGCGCCGACGGCTGAAATCCCGAAAACACCAGCGGCGTTTCAATGGGCTGCAACGCCGCGCCATTCGGCAACCCGCCCTGCGCCACGGCCGTGCCCGGTAATGCAAATTGACCTGCGCCTGACGGCATTCCCGCGCGCTCTTCCGGCGGATGCAAAATATCTTCGATGGGCGTCACGCCCGCCAACGCTTCCTTCGTAAAAACGCCCAGCTTCAGCGACAGTGCTCCCGCCAGTTTTCCGTCCAGATACACCGGGCTGCCGCTCATCCCCGCAACCACGCCCGTGTGCTCCACCTTCGGCCCTTTCAACTCCACCAGAATAATCGACTGCTTCGGCCCCATGAAGTTCGGCATCACGCCCACCACCACCAGGTCAAACTTTTCCACCTGGTCTCCCGCAAACACGGTGTAGGCGTAGCCCTGCATCCCCGCGCGCACCTGGGAAAGCGGCAGGATCTCATTCGATTCCTGCGGTGCCGCGGTTAGCGGAACGCCCGCTGCCATCGCCAAAAACAAAAGTAAATACACAAAACGCTGGGCAAAACGAACCATATAGAGAGGTGTGATCCCCCGAACTGTGGAGCAACGTGAGCGCCCATGATACCGGGCAGACCAGTGGTACGCAATTCAACCGCCTGCGTAGCCGGCCTAGTCCTGATGACTTAGACGTCCTGGGACTCGCAGCAGTTGCAAACTACTTCGGTTGTGCCGCCGTTCCCGACTGTGGGAGGATGTTCTAGACCCAATCTGGAGGATTCCATGTCCGAACCGACAAAAGAAGAACTCTTGGCGCGAATCGCCGAGCTTGAAAAGAAAACCGAAGCCAGGAAGAAGGGCGCCCTGGAATTTCGCGTCGGCGAAAAGGGCGGCGTCAGCGTCTACGGCCTCGGCCGCTTCCCGGTCACGCTCTATTACGAGCAGTGGGTCCGCCTCCTCGACATGGCCAAGGACCTCCGCGAATTCCTCGAAGAAAACAAGCACCGCCTAAAGCTAAAAGAACAATAGTAGCGGCGACCTTCAGGTCGCCCAGCCTTCCGCTTTCCTCCGGCGAGCAAAGGTAGGGCCCGCTTTCTGAAGCGGGCCGTCTTCCAGATGCAACGCCGGCGTTTGTTCCGCTAACCCATTTGCTCCCGCTGGTTTTGGGAGCTCGCGCTCGGCCCGGCACTTGCAAACAACCATGAGAGCCATCACCGAAGACCAACGCGCGCTCTTCCTTCTTTTATCTGTGCTGCTTTACCTGATCCTGACTCCCTTTTTGCAAGGCGACCGGATCGGGGAGATGATCCTGGTTTTCTCGCTCTATATCATCCTGGTCGCCGCGAGTGTTGAACTGGCGGCGAATCACCTTTTGGTTCGGCCAACGATGGTTTTGGCCCTACTCTCTGTGGTCCTTGGGTTGATTCATTATTTTCATCCGTCCGGGACCGTCAGCTTTCTCCACTACGCCGTTTTGGTGGTTTTTCTCGGATTTGTGGCCGTGGGCTTGTTCCTCTATCTGGGGCGCCCCGGGCCCATCACACCCGGACACCTCTATAGTTCGGTCAGCCTCTATTTCATCATCGCTTTGCTTTGGGCTGGGATTTACAGCCTGATCCACACGGGATACCCCGACGCTTTTCTGGAACCTGGGTCCGCGATGCACGCCAAAGGGTCCGGCGGCTCGCTTCTCTATTTCAGTCTGGCAACTCTCACCACGCTCAGCTTTGGCGACATCGTGCCTGTTCATCCGGTCGCCCGCACCTTTGCGGCACTCGAATCGGCCACCGGCATTCTCTACATTGCGATTACCGTGGCGCGCCTCGTCAGCGGCTATCAACGCGCCGCGAAGTAATTTGGGATTCTGTGAAGGGTTGATCGCAGCGGAAATACAGGTGGCTTCAATCCCGATGATGCATCGCGAAAATCTTGTCGGTCGAATCCTCGTACGGATACACATGCACCATCCAGCCGAAAATCACCGGATGAAATTTGCCCCCCGCTGCGTCGCACGCCTCTTGCGTGGTAATGGAGCCATGCAGCCCAAACTTGGTGTAATCCGCGGTCTTCCGCTGGTCGCGCGGAGGCATGCACAAATTCGTGTGCAGGTGCCAGGTGGCCACGCTCAGCGGAACACGCTCGTTTAGCTGTTCCTCGCTCGCCCGCTTCGGCATCGTGTACATCGCGCCAACCAGTTCGTAGCCATCCGCGGTTTTCTTATAGAGAAGGGAAGTGGGCCGCGCGGGATCGAACGAGAACGCCTGCAGGAATCCATTCTCGTAATTCGTGAAGTGATATTCGGGCTGCGGCACGTCCGGCAGGAATATCTTGAACCCCTCATCGAGCGCCACGTGGTAATCCTTGTACTTCCCAATCCCTGCGCGCAGCTCCTTTACAATTTCGTTGGCTCGCTTTACATCCGCCGCCGTCTGCGAACGCGGCGAAGTCATGTACATGTGCGGATTGTCCCCATGATTCATGTGCGCCATGTCGTGCGTGGCGGCAGCCTCGGTCGACTTTTCATCGCCCATGTCCATGGACATGCCCGGCATCCTGCTGTGATCCATCGCCTGCCCCTGCTGCTGCTCCTGCTGCGCAACAGCGCTGGAATTTGCCGAGGCCTCCTCCATCAGGGGCGGCCGGTGATTCGGAATTGCGGCGAGCACCACGCCGACCAGAAACAACGCGCCAAAACCGATCGCGGCCTTGGTGATCAATTGCATGAACGCATTACGCGGCGACATCACTTCCCCTCACAATCTCTTGGGCCTAACGCCCTGTACTAATGATACGAACCCTCCCCTCCCAATCTTTCACCCGAAATTCACCCCAAGTTCCCCGAAAAAACTGTCCCCCCGTACAGGCCCTTTTGAGTGCGAGAGCAAAGCTCTCGCTTTTACGGTGTAGGCCTCAAAACCGGCACCCTAATTGAGGCACCGATCTCCGTCTTCTCAGCGAACTCAACGCTATCGGCGTACTCTGCGTCAATTTCGCCTTGTTCCCCCTTTCCCTGATCAACAGTCGCCCCGGCACCCCATGCTAAAATTGAAGTTGCAATGAAAACCGAAACCCTCCACCCAGTGAAAGCCCTCTCCGGCCCGCTCGAACTCCCCGGCGACAAATCCATCTCTCACCGCTACGCCATGCTCGCCGCCCTCGCCGACGGCACCAGCGAACTCCGCAATTTCGCAGCCGCCCAGGATTGCCACAGCACTCTCGGCTGCATGAAAGCCCTCGGCGCCGACGTCCATGTGGATGGAGCCACCGTCAAAATCACCGGCCGGGGCCTGCGCGGGCTGAAATCCAGTTGGCGCTCGCTCGACGCCGAAAATTCCGGCACCACCATCCGCCTGCTCTCCGGCATCCTCAGCGGCCAGGACTTCACCACCCGGATTTCCGGCGATGCCTCGCTCCAGAAACGCCCAATGAAACGCGTCGTCTCGCCGCTCCGCCAGATGGGCGCCGACATCCGCGCCAAGGACGACAATTTTCCTCCGCTCGAAATTCACGGCGGAAAGCTCCGCGCCATCCACTATGAGATGCCGATGGCCAGCGCTCAGGTGAAGTCGGCGGTTCTTCTCGCCGGTTTGTATGCGGAGGGAATCACCCAGGTCACCGAACCCGCGAAGACCCGCGACCACACCGAACTCGCTCTCGAAGAGTTCGGCGCGCGCATTGAAAAGCGCGGCCGCACCATCGCTATCCACGGCCTCGCTGCCAACAACGGCAAGGCGGCGCTGCAGCCCAAGTCGCTCGACGTCCCGGGCGATCTTTCTTCCGCGGTCTTTTTTGTCGCCGCAGCTTCTCTATTGCCCGAATCGAATTTGTATATCGCGAACGTCGGCCTGAATCCCACGCGCTCCGCCATTCTGGATTTCTTTCAGCAGATGGGCGCATCGGTCAGCGTCCTGAATTTGGAAAGCAAACAGGGTGAAGTCATTGGCGACCTCGCCGTAAAGGGCGCGCAGCTAAAAGGCGGCGTAATTTCAGGCGAGCTCGTGCCGCTCCTGATCGACGAACTTCCCATGCTCGCCGCCCTTGGCCCCTACACCGAGCAGGGAATTGAAATTCGCGACGCCGGCGAGCTTCGGGTCAAAGAAAGCGACCGCATCGCCGCGCTAGCCGAAAATCTCAAACGCATGGGCGCCAAAGTAGAAGAGCGCCCCGACGGCTTGCGCGTCGAAGGCCGCAACGCCGGCAAGCTTCACGCCGCCGAAATCGATCCCCGCGGCGATCACCGAATCGCTATGGCCTTCGCCGTAGCCGGCCTCGCCGCCGAGGGCGAAACGCGTATCCTCAACGCCGAATGCGCCGGAGTGTCGTATCCCACTTTCTTCAAGGAACTCCGTCGCCTCTCGGGGGAGTGACCTGGTGCTTGCATGGCCCTTAAAATGGATAGCAGCGATCAGATAACAGCGATCAGGAAGCGGTCCGCCTTATACGCTTGAGTTGACCTTTTGATTTTCATTCTGGTAATCATGTGATATGGTACTCGTCTGGTTACTATGGACAATGGGTTTCAGTCCGTACAGCGACTCAAGGTCTGGCAGAAATCCATGGACCTCGTGGAAGCTTCCTACGAACTTTCCTCACGTCTGCCAATTGATGAACGATTTGGGCTCATATCCCAGATTCGCCGTGCCGCGACTTCCGTGCCTGCCAGTCTCGCCGAAGGCTTCGGTAGATGGAATGCTCGTGACTTCGCCCGTTTTGCCGCCATTGCCAGTGGTTCGCTGCGCGAATTGGAAACCCATTTCATCATCGTTCAGCGATTGGGCTTTTTAGACAAATTCACCGTGGAAACGATACTGCGCCAGGCGGACGAACTCTCAAAAATGCTTTACAGGATGCGCCGCCGAGTGTTGGCAAACATCGCTGCATCGGAACAAAAGCCGCACTTCCAGCAGCGCACATTCGGCAAACCGATTCAGCCCTGAGAGGATCCGCTTCCTGCTACCTGATCGCTGTTATCTGTTATCCATTTCACTGCTCGGTCGCCGGAGGAATTTCTTTCGGCGGCATGGGTGGCGCAGGCGGTGCTGGAGGCGGTGGAATCGCCAAGGAAGTCCGGCGCAGAGAAATATTCCCATAACTTGTCTTCAGCGTGATCTTCGGACCTTTTCCGTTGCCGTACTTTCCCGCAAGATGCGAATCTCCAGATTCAGTCTTCGAGGCGCCTAGCCCGGGAAACTCGGAGCTGATTTCACAGTTGCGGCAATCAGCGGTGATCTCAAAGATCGAAGCGCCCGGCACGGTCAGTGCGATTTCCGAGGAAGAATTCGTGATCTGCACGTCTTCTTTCGGGGCGGAAGAAAATCTCACGCCGACGGATGCGTTGCGGTTGTCAATGCTCACCTTGCCGCCGGGATTTTCCACGTTGATTTCGGAATCCCGCGTGCGCAAGCTCAGATTCCCCGGCGCATCCACGATATCCATATTCCCTGAGCCTGCTTCCATGTGCCCCGCCAGGGCGGAAAGCGTCAAATCGGTCTTCGACGAAACCATGCGCACGCCCTTCACTGCTTTATCGGCGCGCACCGGCCCGTAGAAATCTCCTTCCACCGTCAGGCTTCCCGCCGTATCGTTCACCTCGATCTCGCCGCCCTTGCCGGAGATTTTCACGTCGCCCTTGGTGCCCGAAACTTTCACGTCGCCCTTGCGCATCTCCACGTTCACGTCGCCCGCGGTTCCCCGCACGTCCACGTCGCCGGTCATATCCGTAATCACCACGTCGCCCGAAATGCCGGATACGGTGACGTCGCCCTTGTCGGTCTTCACCGACAGCACGGACTTCTTCGGTATCGCCACTTCCAGGTCCACGCCAATCTTCGAACTCGAAAGATCGAAGCCGGCCGGACGAACTTCGTACCCGTCCCCATTCTGCTCAATGGTCACATTCACCGGCTCCGCGATCCGCTCAGCTTCTTTTTCGCTCCAGGAACGCACCGTTTTCTTTGCGGTGACGCGAATTTCCCCGCTGTCGCCCGCGCGCACCGTGATATCGCCATGCCCGCTGCGCACCATCACGCGCGAATTGGGCTGGATTTTCTTGGGGGCGACGTCAATGTCGTATGAGAAGCTGTCACCGACTTCGGCAATCCCTCCGATCTTCTCTTTGGTGTAATCCACGCCCACCACAATTCCGAGCAATGCCAGCATTCCCAGGACCAGCAATACTTCCGTCCCTGTCACTCCTCCGCCGTCGCTCCCGCCAAACCGGCGGCCAGCGGTGCGCTCGTAAAGCTTCACCGCGCCCCAGAAAATAATCATCAGCGGCCACCAGCGCACGAAAAATCCATGCAAGTCCAGGTGCCCGTAATTGTGCAGCAGCACCAAGATGCCGACGGAAATCAGAACCAACCCGGAGAATAGACCGCTGCTGCGCGCTGGAGTGGGCATGGACGGTTATTGTCCCTGGGGTGAATAAGGAGTTTGCGGTGTGCCCGTGCCGGGGGCCGGCGGAGCAGGTGGTGCTGGCGGCGCGCCGAGTGGTGCCCGCTCGACATGACCTTCACGCGAAGCCATTGAGCTGGCCAGATGCACCAACCCGATCACGATCAGAATCACGGGCCAGGTGCTGCCAAAATATAATCTGCCGCCGTGCATTTCATTGAGCAGCCAGAGAACACCCAGGGTGATCAGTATTGCGGGACCAACCAGTCCTCGAATCGTGCAACTCTGGCAATGACACTTCAGCTGGGCAGCCATTCGCACCTCCCTTCAGTTCTTTCCGCTCATGCGATCCTTCAACATGAAAAATCCGATCCCGATGAGGAGTAGCGGCACAAAAATCTGCCGCACCCGGAAAAAATCGAAGAACCCGAAATTGTTCAGCAGGAACATCGCGCCGACACCGATCAAAATAATCGGTCCGAGCGGCTTCCGCCCGCTCCAGTTTTCAAAGGGATCCGCAAGCGGCTGGCCGGTCGACCGCGCCTTTGCGGACCGCATCGCATCAATGGCCATGTAAAACGGAAAAACGCACAGCGCAAAAATCAACAGGCCCTGGATGCCTTCACCAAGGTCGCTCGCAATTCCAAAAATAATTGCGCCGAACACCACAACATGGATGATCGCCTTGTTGTACTCGCCGTTATAAATCGCCCCAAGCCCCGGAATAAAACCAAGCAAAAACGCCAGCACCGGCGCATTGTTGTATTTCTGCGCCGCCATTGCGGGCGTTGGAAACCCTCCAGGATTTGCGATCGCGCCCGGTGCAACCACCTCCACGCCGGGCGCCGCCGGCAAACCCACATGCTGCGCCAGGCAATCCTCGCAATAAAGAACGTCTCTCACTCTGTGGCTGCACGCCGCGCACATCGCCTTGCCGCAATTGCGGCAATATCCCGATGCCTCCGTATCCGCATGCACCGCACAGTTCATCGACCGCTCCTCTCGCCAACCATCGGCATTTCCGCCGCCAGCATTTCCAGTTGCCGGCTGATTTCATTCGCGCGATTCTGCTGCCGGGGCTGCGAAGGTTTCTGCTGATCCGTTTGTCCCGGATTTTTTTCGGGCGAAGATTTTGGCAGCATCTCTTCCGGCGCCGTCTGCAGATTATTCTCATCCTGCCGCAAGCGAGACTGAATCTCGTACACCACGCGCAGGTCGCTGACATATTTCACGCTGCTCGCAATCACCCGGTGCACTCCCCGGTCCGCAGTTTGATAAATCGCGGCCGGGCGCAGGTCCGCCAGCTTTGCTTTGCGCAGGGAAAACCCGGATGCGCCAAACACGATAAACAACGTCGCCATCACGCTCGCCGCTCCATAGGCAAGCTTCGGCGTCGCCAGTCCGCGAATCGCGTTCAGGAATCCCTGCCAGTCCGTCACCGTCTCCCGCGGTCCCAGTGTCTTGTCCAGGATCGAGTACACGAGGCGCGGCGGCGTCTCCATCTCTTCCATCGCGTGCATCCCGCCAACCAGGCTGCGCACACTCGCCACCAGCGGCGCGCAATCCGCGCACGAGTTCGCATGCGCTTCAAACTCCGCGCGCTCCGGCCCGTGCAGCAGGCCTTCCAGATAATCGCTTAACCGTGCCTCAACCAGATCGCAAGTCCAGGTCATGGCTTGCCCCCTGCGAACGAAGTAACCTTCGCACGCCCAAACAGAAATTCTTCAAAATTCATCCGCATCCTCATGCCGGCCGCACTCCCATCTGTTGCAAAATTCGCGCCAGCTCAATTCTTCCGCGGTTGATGCGCGACTTCACCGTGCCCTCCGGCACCGCGAGCACCGTCTGAATCTCCGCGTACTCTAACTGCTGCAAATCCCGCAAAATCACCGCCTCGCGCAACTCCGGCGAAAGCCGTGTCAACGCGCTCTGCACCTGCATGCTCAATTCGCCCAGCAGCGCCTGCTCGTCCGGCCTTCGCCCAGCCGATTCCTTGTTCTCCACTACTGGCATTTTGTCATCCAGCGAATCCGTGATGCGATCGCGTTTCGTGCGCCGGTAATGATCAATCAACAGGTTCCGCGTCACGCTCGTCGCCCAGGTCGCAAATCCCCCGTGCGCCGACCGGTAACTTCCGAGCGTCCGGTAAACCCGAAGGAACACATCCTGCGACAGGTCTTCGGCTTCCGTGCGGTTGCCCGTGAACCTGTAACAAATGTTAAAGATTCGACGCGAGTGGCGGCGCACAAGTTCCTCCCAGGCCGAGCCATCGCCCTGGAGACATTGCTGGACCAGTTGGGCATCCTGCTCCAAGCTTCCTCAGCCCCATCTCCCAGACACCTGCTCGGGCAAAGCCCGCAGGTGGGTTTTTCGGCCTGCCACTGTATGGAACGCAAAATGCACCGGAAATGTTCCCGCCTTCGGGGCCTCCCAACCGACCGTTTGGCTGGCATCTTACCCGCTCCCGTCCCCAGTTACAACGCCTTCTGTTACAACCTGTTGGAATCAAATTGCTTATCCACGCTTGACGGGGCCCCCGGCACCCCCGTACTCTGCTTCCACATGGCACTAAAGTCGAGGAAAGCGCTGTTTGCCGCAGTGGGTATCCTTGTGGCTGGGTACCTCCTTTATCATTTTCGGGCGAGCCTTCACCTCAGACAGTTCAGCGGAGCCAAGCTTTGGGAGGCTGTCCGCCGGGCGAATTTCGTTTACCTCCTGCTTTCGATCGTTGGGATTTACGGCTGCTACGCCATCCGTGCACTCCGCTGGCAGAAATTTCAAGCGCATCTTGGCCCGTCAAAATTTTGGAACATTTATCGCATGACGCTTGCGGGCTTCAGCGCCTTGTTCCTCCTGGGCCGCGCCGCCGAGCCTGTGCGGCCGTTGCTGATTTCACGCAAAGACAAAATTCCGTTGTCCGATATCTTTGGCATTTATGCGCTCGAGCGCATCCTTGACGCCGCCAGCACCGCGGTGCTTGCGGCCGCCGGCCTCCTCATCTTCGAGTCTTCAGGGCATCTTGACGCGCAGGGCACCGGCGTCGCCTTTGAGAAAGGCGCGCGCACCGCGGGCAGTTTTTTCGCGCTGTTCGCCATCGTTGCCATCTCTGGTTTGATTTATTTGCGGCTTCACGGCTCCGCGGTGCTGGAGCGCCGCATGCAGGGCTGGCTTGTGCAACATGGCTGGCGGGCTGGAGTGGCGCGTAATCTCCTCGGCTTCGTACGCGGAGTGCAGAGCGTCCGCAGTTGGAGCGACGTCGCCGCTGCGGTGGTCTACTCCGGATTACACTGGCTGCTTGTCGTGTGCGTGTATCTCCTCGTATTGCAGAGCTTCGGAGGAAAACTCGCCGCGCTGAAATTTTCCGATGGTGTGCTGCTGATGGTGTTCAGCCTGGTCGGCTCCGCCGTTCAGCTTCCGGGAGTCGGCGGCGGAGCGCAGGCGCTTTCCATCGTTGCGTTAACGAAGCTCTATGGGGTAGAACAGGAGCCGGCAGTGGCGGCCGCGATGATCCTGTGGCTGGTCACGTTTGCGTCGTGTTCCTTTGCCGGCGTGCCGCTTTTGATTCGGGAAGGCTGGTCGCTTGGCGAATTAAAGCGCATGCGCGAACACGAAGGCGAGCAAATCGAAGCCGAACTGGCACACCACGGAGAAATCTCCAATTGAAATGCCCTTTCTGCGCGCATCTCGACGACAAGGTGATTGACTCCCGCGAGGGCCGCACCGGCGACACCATTCGCCGCCGCCGCGAGTGCCTTAAATGCTCGCGCCGCTTCACCACCTACGAACGCATCGACGAAATTCCGTACATGGTGATCAAGAAGGATGGGCGGCGCGAACGCTTCGAGCGCCAGAAAATCCTGCAAGGATTGCTGAAAGCCTGCGAAAAGCGCCCCGTTCCCACGCCCAAGCTCGAATCCATCGTGGATGAAATCGAAGGCGTGGTCCACGAAGCCACCGAAAGGGAACTGACCACCACCGAAATTGGCGAAATGATCATGCATCGCCTGAAAAAACTCGACAAAGTCGCGTACGTGCGTTTTGCCAGCGTTTACATGGACTTCAAGGACGTCCAGGAATTCATGTCCGAATTGAAAAACCTGCTGAAAGATCGCGCTCTGCCCAAGAAATAAGCCCCCCGCTGCTTATGTTTTCCTAATAGACCTCTCAGGATTTCTTAGGCGGCTATTTCTTAAGATTCGTAATGACGATTGGGAGGCATGGGATTTCGCTTATGCTCTCGGAAGTGCCCTCTCGATTCTCCATCGTCAAGGCACTGCCATGCGCTGCAAGAGCGACTCCCCGGCCAATTCGATCGATCGGATGTGCTCCGCATCAAGAAACACGTAACGGCAGTTTCGGGGCCAGGGAGAAAGTTGCCATGGTGACGGGTCCAAAGGGTACAGAGTTTGACTTAAGTGGACGTTGCAGCGTTTGCGCCATTACGGGGAAGTGTTCGATCTTCCCGGGCGATTCGAGAAATACTGCCTGGAATGCAGCGCGGACGTGGCCGCGGTGATTTTGCTGACCACAGAAATCGATGCCGCGACGCTGGCCGGCGCGAATACCAACGAATTGATCTCCGAATTTAACGTCATCAGCAACCGCATGCTGGGCCGCGCGCAATCCGCCGAATTGGGGAATATCTAAATTTTCGCAATTTCTCAGGACCATGGGGGCGCCGAAAATGTCGGCGCGCCGACATTTAAAGTATTACTTGAAGGTTTACTAAAACATAATTAAACATTCGAATGAGGCGGCGGAAGTGTTCGAAGGGAAGGGGTTAGCGTTCCGCGTTCGAACGCGATTCCTCCCAATATGGAAAATCGTTCGAATGTTGGCGCCTTGATGGAGTGTCTCTGACCGATGTCGTGGCCTGCTCTGGCCGCAGATGAGTCAATCGCGCTCCTGAAAAAGCGCGGGTCAATTACGATTCCAAGTAAGTGGTTAACTGGATCTGCCGCACCTCCGGTGCTAGGACCGTTGATATTGGAATGTTCCCAGCCCTCACGGGCTGGGCTAATCTCTGTCGCGCCTCTGGCGCTTCGACACGGAGGTTCCCCCCGCCGCCCGGAGGTCGCGAGCGAGCAGTGTCACGCTCAAAATGAAAAGTGTTTCGGACCCACGCGCTACAAAAGCGCTGGCCGGGGGAGTACGGTCCGGCGTCTGCTCCGTGATAAAGTGGCGTGCGTCGGTTTCAATTTCAGCGGGGGAGTGTTTGCATGCGTAAATCCGTCCTTCTGGTTTGTTGTGTTGTGCTGGCCGCGGGAGTCCTGGTGGCCGAAAAGACGCACGCGCCGAAGATTGATCCACAGCGCTTGCACGACACCGTCAAATACCTTTCGAGCGACGAGCTCGAGGGCCGCGGCACCGGCCAAAAGGGCGGCGACGCAGCAGCCAAATGGATTGCCGAGCAGTTCAAGTCCTACGGATTGAAGCCCGCCGGCGAAAATGGCAGTTATTTTCAGGACGTGCCGATGGTGGGCGTGCGAGCGCTGCCCACGACCACGTTTACGTTTGTTCCGGCGAATGGCGCGCCGGTCGAGCTGAAGAATCTCGATGACTACGTGACCAGCAACGAGACGCAGACCGAATCCGCCGACATTGATGCGCCGATTGTTTTCGTGGGCTACGGCATTACTTCGCCGGAAAACAAGTGGGACGACTATAAGGGGTACGACCTGCGCGGCAAGGTGGCGCTGCTTTTTGTGAGCGAGCCGGAATCGAACGACCCGAATTTTTTCAAGGGCAAGGCGCTGACTTACAACGGCCGGTGGACTTACAAATTTGAAGAGACCGCGCGGCGCGGCGCTGTCGGAACTTTGATCATTCACCGCACGGATCTGGCCAGCTATCCGTGGGAAGTGGTCCGCAATTCGTGGGGCGGCGAGCGATCCTATCTGCGGCTCGAGGGTTCGCCGAAGCTGAAGGCAGCGTCGTGGATCCAACTGGAGGTGGCGCGCAAGTTGGTGGCGATGGGTGGCCTGAACCTGGACGAGCTTTACAAGCAATCGCAGTCGCGCGATTTCAAGCCGATCGAGTTGCCGGTCCATCTGAAGGCGCATGTGGCGTCGGCGATTCGTCCGTTCGCTTCACGCAACGTGCTGGCGATGGTGGCGGGTTCAGAGGCGGATCATCGTCGAGCGGAGGCGGTTCTCTACACGGCGCACTATGATCATTTCGGGATTGATCCGGCGCGCGCCAAGGGCGACCAGATTTATCATGGCGCGGTGGACAATGGGACGGGCTGCGGCATCCTGTTGGAGCTTGCGCGCGTGTGGGCGGGAACGAAGCCAGCGCCGCCGCGCTCGATTTTGTTCGCCGCCGTTACCGGGGAAGAACAAGGCCTGCTCGGTTCCGAATACCTGGGCAAGCATTTGGAACAGCTACCAGTGCAGCCCATCCTGGATTTGAATTATGACGCGATTGCTCCGATCGGCATCCCGGAGGAAGTGGAAGTAAGCGGCGCGGAACGAACCACGTTTTATCCTGAAGTGGAAAAAATCGCCAAGGAGTTCAATCTCGCCATCAAGCCCGACGCGCATCCCGAGGCAGGGCACTACTATCGCTCCGACCATTTCAGCCTGGGACGCGTCGGGATTCCCGCTTTCTCCATTAGTCAAGGCCTGAAGTTCAAGGGCCACGACCTTGCCTGGGGGGATGCGCAGTCCAAGGACTACGTCGAACACCACTACCACAAGCCCGCAGACGCGTTCGTCGAATCTTGGGATTTCGCCGGAGACGCGAAGATGGCGGAGTTTGGGTACGCCCTCGGCCAGGCCGCGGCCACGCAATCTGTAGAGATCAAGTGGCTCCCCGGGGACGAATTCGAGAGTGCGCAGAAGAGACTCGCCTCTGGCATACGGTAAGCGGCGTGGGCGGACTGGGGCGTTGTAATTTCGGCGATTCCAAGGTTGTGCCTGGGCGTAAGGCATCCGCCTCGAAACCTTCGGCTATGCGCTGGGCATCAGGCGGCCGCTACAAAGGCAGGAAAGAAGGCGGCGTAAAGCCGCCCCTACAGGGACTGCTGGGCCACCTGAAGGTGGCCGCTACGCGGGCTGTGGCGATTATTTGGGCCAGACGCCGGCGGTGAAGCTTCTTACTTTGGAGAAGCCGAGGCGTTCGTAGAGGTGGACGGCGGTGCGGTTTTCGGTGGTTACGGTGAGCGTGAGTTCACTGAATTTTTGGGCTCGGAGGGTTTCCGCGGCGGTGAGCATCAGAATGCGGCCGAGGCCGTGGCCCTGAAAGCCGGGCATGACGCAGATTTGCGTGGTGTGGCCGACACCGGTGGAAACTTCGCTGGTCAGAATCGCGCCGGCAAGTTCGTCGCTGTCCGGCTGACGCAGCACGAACGAAGCGTTCGGGAGAAACTGGCCGCAGCCGGGCAGCAGGATGATGTTCTTGAGGAA
This sequence comes from Candidatus Sulfotelmatobacter sp., assembly GCA_035487095.1. Classification (GTDB taxonomy): domain Bacteria; phylum Acidobacteriota; class Terriglobia; order Acidiferrales; family UBA7541; genus Acidiferrum. The sequence continues at coordinate 100,508 of DATHMM010000149.1, read as the reverse complement.
TTTCAGCGCGCCGTTTCGCGTGCGGTATTGGTCATTGATGTCGCCGTCCACGTGGTTCGCATAGGCCAGATAGATCAGCTTGGCGCACGGCTCAAAGTAGCGGTCGTGCCAACGGTCGAGGCGCAGTCCTGAGTTCACACTGGGAACCGGGTCGCTTTTCTTCGATAGTTCGAGCAGCATGAACTGCCGCGTGTATAGGCGGAAACCCTGGTCGCGCAACGCGGCATCCACGGGCCCGCCGAAGGGCATAAGCTGTGCTTCGATACGATGCAGTTGCGGCAGCGCGCGCATGCTGAAGAGCATTTCGTCCAGTAATCGCCGCCCGATCGGCTCCTGCACCTGGCTCGGAGAGACGTAGAGTCCGCCGATCAACCCCTTGTAATCCTCGAGCACATAGAAGGAGTAACCGACGGCGTGGCCGCCTTCAAAGGCGACGCAGCCGGAAAGCGCGTGGGCGTCGAGGAATCGCTTGATGAGGTCGAGGGCGCTGCGGTAGTCCCAATGGAGCTCTTCGCGCCAATGGCGGGCTTCCTCGAGCAGCAGCGGCTCAAGCTGGCGGACAGTCGTCTGGCGGAGATCGATGATATTCATCGGAGTGGGCGGCCGGTCTATACGCCAGTCCACGAGACATGATAGCCGATTCGGGGGAAGTCCTGCCAAATCGGCCCGCAAACCCTATACAAATCGGGCACATCGAGCGGAGAAGGGAATCGAGCGAATGAAATCCGCATGTTACGATTCCTTCATAGCATTCAGGATCACAGCAAGTAAGGCGGAAATTTAGACACGCTGGCACAGACCAGCCCCTGAGCCCATGTCCATAGTAGATGAACTGCATTATCCGAGCCGCTGGTACACCAAGCTGCTGATCGTCATTCTGGCGTTTGTTTTCTTTGCGACCCTGGCCACCGTGGTGATTTCCGGTGTGCTGACCTACTGGATCGTGAAGCCGCAACGAACGAGTTCCGAAATCAACATGGCCAGCTTTCCGGGCCGGCCGGATGAAGTGGAATTCAGCGTGGCGGGATTGGGCAACCGGCGGGGATGGTTTTTCCCGGGATTCCGCAACGCACCGACGATTATCCTGTTGCACGGGTACGAATCGAGCCGGGGAGAGTTGTTGACGCTGGTCTCGGCCCTGCAGGATCACCAGTACAACGTGTTTGTGTTTGACTTTGCCGCGCACGGCGCGAACGCGGGTATCACAACTTTTGGATATCGCGAGGCGGACGAAGTGCGCGGGGCGATCGACGTGATTGCAAAGCGGAATGATGTGGACGCGAGGCGTTTCGGGCTGTGGGGTTACAACCTGGGGGCGTACGCGGCGCTGCGAGAGGCGGAGAAAGATCCGCGGGTGCGAGCGCTGGCGCTGGACGCGGTCTACGACTATCCGAGGCAGATGGTGAAAATCGGGGTGGAAAAGACCGGCGTGGGCGGATTTCCCATGATGGTGAAGTCGGCGCAGATGTGCTTCGAGTGGATGAACCACGAGCACAAGGGCGATCCGCCGCTGACCGCGGGGCTCTCGAAAATGGCTGGAGTGCCGATGCTTTTCATAGAGGCGGCGGACGATCCGGAGACGGCTTCGATCACGCGTGAGATCTTCCTGAAGGCGCCGGAGCCGCGAGAGGAAGCGATGATCCCGCATGGAAACTTCGTGAATCTGCCGGACGACGAAAAGCGGGCTTACGAGAACCGCGTCGTATCATTTTTTCTGGGGCGGTTGCCGGTCACTCAGGCTGTTGCCAGCACTCCCGCCGCCCAGCCCGTCAAGTGAACCCGCATCCCGACAGGGGATGATTGCGGGAGGCGCAGCAAAATCCGCACAACGAAATCCGTAGCCGGCAGCGTCCTGCTGTTTGCCCTTGGCTATGAATAGCAGCGCGGGATGCGGATCACCAGGTTTCCACTCCGGAATTTCTTTGTCTGCGTAGAAGTTCAGTTGATAGGCAAACGAGCGATTGATTTGCCAGGTTGCCGCATTATCCAGGGACAAGTCCGGCGAGAGAGTTTTGACGGTTAGAGCCGCGTACCTGCCCGAAATCGCGCCATCCATTTGAGGAAGAGCTCGTTCCAGTTCGGCGACGAGAAGCAAGGTCGTGAGAAGAGCGGCGAAGAGGCTGGTTCGAACTCGGCGGCCGGCGGCCAGGACACCAACCACGATTCCACCGAAGATGGCACTGAGCCAAATGGGCGTGAGTCCGCAGGCGAGACCGGTGCAAGGCAGCGCGGGAATTCGATGCGCCTGGCGCTGCAACACAATTCCGAAAACAAGCAGGGTCAGGCTTGTGCCTAGCAGCGGCCAACGCGGAAAGCGGTGCGGGTCCCTGGTGACAGCGGCGGCTGAGTTTGCCATGAGGAGTGCCATGGGTGGGATCGCGGGCATGATATAGCCCGGCAGCTTGGATTCCGAGAAAGTGAAAAACAAAACGGTGAAGCCGGCCCAGGCGAGGAGGAAGGCTTGGGAGGAGGTCTCTGGAAGCTTATCCATCCAAATTGCCAGGAATTCGAGCTTGGCGAACGCGTGGAAAAATATCCAGGGAAAGATGGCGAGAAGAAAAATGGGGACGTAAAACCAGACAGGCTGGATATGCTGGAATTCGGGAGTGAGGAAGCGGTTGAAGTTGTGTTCGATGATGAAAACGCGGAAGAAGTCGTGGTTGCGGAAGGCGCAGAGGATGTACCAGGGGAGAGCGGTGAGGCAGAAGGCGGCGATGGCGACGGAATTAAGGCAGCGGAAGGCGTCGCGCCAGCGCTTGGTGAACAAAGCCCAAAGAAGAACGCCGCCGCCGGAGAGAATGATGGCTGCGGGACCTTTGGCGAGAGTGGCGAGGCCGAGAAAGAAGCCAAAAAGAATGGACGTAAATGATGTAGAGGAACGGAGGGTGCCCTCCTCGATCGGAGCGCTTTCCGATTGTCGCGCAGTTGATGGAATTAGCCCCGGTGATGGAGTCAGATTGACGAGTTGGGCGGCGAAGACCATGGCGATGGTGAGCATGGCGGCGAAGGGCATGTCTGTGGCGGCGGCGTGAGAGAAGCCGATCATGCCTACGGTGGTGGGCAGGAGGACCAGAAGCCAACGAGCGGTTGCGGCACCATAGAGACGCAGGGCTAACCATGCCAGGGCGAGAGTGGCGAAGAGCGCGGAAACGGCGCCAGGCAAGCGAGCGGAGGTTTCGCTGACGCCGAGGAACTTGAAGCTGAGGGCGGCGCCCCAATAGTAGAGCGGCGGCTTTTCAAACCACGGTTTGCCGTAGAGGCGCGGGGTGATGTAATCGCCGGTTTGCTGCATGTCGCGGGCGATGGAGGCGTAACGGGGCTCGTCGGGACCGACGAGGCCGATAGCGCCGAGATTGCGGAAATAGCAAAGATAGAGGGTGGAAAGGATCAGAACGAGCCAGAGGAGTCGCGCAGTGGCTGAGAGTGACTGGGATTCGTGGAGTTCATGGCTCGTTTGGGTCACGGAAAGAGAAGTTTAGCATTGTCGGTGTATCTTGGAAGAGGGGAAGGAAGTTAAAAGTTGTAAGTTTAAGAGTTCAAGAGTTTAAGAGTTTAGGAATTCAGGGTTGAATGCGAGGATCCGGGACCAGACTCAGGACCGGGGACTTGATGCAGAAGAGTAAGGACTGTTGACACATTTACTTTTTGATTCCAACGGACAGTTCAGATGGCGATAACAGTAGAGCGTTGTCTGAGTGTTTTGTCTTGTTGGAGCGAGCGTAAAGGCGGGAGCTTTGCTCCCGCACTCAAAAGGGGCTTTGCGGTCGGCAAATGATTGAGTGGCTGCAATATGCGGTGGCATGGGGGTTTGTGAAGGTGCTGGGGGTGTTGCCGCGGCCGGTGGGGCGATGGGTGGCCGGGGGATGCGTTCGGCTGCTGCTGTGGCTGTTGCCAAGGATGCGGAAGACAGCAGAGTTTAATTTGCGACTGGCGTTTCCGGAGTGGAGCGTTGCGCAACGGCAGGCGGTGCTTCACGGAATGGCGCGAAATCTCGGGTGGATGGCGGCGGAGTTCGCGCGGCTGCCGGGCTACACCGCGGAGAATATTGAGAATGTGGTGGTGCTGGACGGTCACGAGAATTTTCTGGCGGGGAAAAGCCGCGGGAAGGGCGTGATTTACCTGACGGGGCACATCGGAGCTTGGGAGCTTTCTTCTTACGCACATGCGTTGTATGGGTTTCCGCTGCACTACATGGCGAGGCCGCTGGATAACGCACCGCTGGATGCGATGGTGAATGACTATCGCGGGGGATCGGGGAACAAGCCGATTTATAAGAATGAAGCGGCCCGGGTGATGATGAAAGTGTTAAAAGGAGCAGGCACGATCGGAATTCTGGCGGACCAGAACACGATGCCGGGAGAAGGCGTGTTCGTGGATTTTTTCGGGGCACAAGCTTGCACGACTACGGGAATTGCGCGGGTGGCGCTGCATACGGACGCGGCGGTGGTGCCGGGTTATGCGTATTGGGATGAGAATTTGCGGAAGTACAGGTTGCGGTTTGAGCCGCCGGTGGAATTGGTGCGAAGCGGAGATATGGAGCGGGATGTTCGGGAAAATACGCAGCGGTTTACCAAGGTGATCGAAGAGATTATCCGAAAGCATCCGGAGCAGTGGGTTTGGATCCATGCGCGGTGGAAGAACCGGCCGGAGGGAGAGCCGGCGCTGTATGAGTTTTGAGAAGAGAAAAACTTAACACAGAGAGCACAGAGGATTCACAGAGGGCACAGAGAAGAGGGGATTGGAGGCGGGGATGAAATGGACGGCGGGGGAACTGGCGAAGGCGATTGAGGCGCGGCTTGAGGGAGATGGGACGCTGGAGATTACCGGAGTGGCGGCGCCGGAGCGTGCAGGGGCGAAGGAATTGATTTATGTGGAGTCGACGAAACATGCGGAGCGCGCGGCAGGATCGGCGGCAGGTTGCGTGGTTGCGCCGGAAGGAATTGCTCTGCCCGGGAAAACAGTTTTGCGGAGTGGGAAGAGCAAGGTGGCGTTTGCAAAAGCCGCGGCGTTGCTGCTGGAGCGAGCGCCTATCGCGATGGGAATTCATCCAACCGCGATTATCGCGCCGATGGCGCGTATCGGCGCGCACGTGGACATCGGGCCGTACGCGGTGATCAGCGAGAATACTCACATTGGGGATAACACGCAGATTGGGGCGCATAGCGTCATCGGTGCCGGGTGCTGGATCGGAGAGAACTGCAGGGTTCATCCGCGAGTGACTTTTTATCCCGGAGTGCGCGTGGGGAATCGGGCGGAGATTCATGCGGGGGCGGTGCTGGGGGCGGATGGATTTGGATTTGCGTTCGATGGCGAGAGGTATTGGAAATTTCCACAGGCAGGATTGGTGGAAATTGCGGATGACGTGGAGATTGGGGCGAACACGACGATTGATCGTGGGTCGCTGGACGACACGCGGATTGCGGAGGGAGTGAAGCTGGATAACCTGGTGCATGTGGGCCACAATGTGCAGATTGGGGCGCACACAGTGATTGCGGCGCAGACGGGGATTTCGGGATCGAGTAAATTGGGGCACCACGTGGTGGTGGGCGGACAGGTGGGAATCGCGGATCATTGCACGCTGGAAGATGGGTCGATTGCAGGGGCGCAGGCGGGCATTCCGACGGGAAAGATTATTCGGAAAGGGCAGACGGTTTGGGGGACGCCGGCACGGCCGCTGGAGCAGTTTAAGGAGTCGTATTTTTGGTTTGCGCGGTTGCCGGAATTGGCGGCAAGAGTGAAGAAAATCGAAGAGAAGAGTTAACCACAGAGAGCACAGAGGGCCACAGAGTTAGCGGAGAGGTCGAGAGAACCAATGGGGATCGCGCAATTAAAAGAGGGGACGCTGTGGAGGCTCGTGGTGGTGGGCGGGCATACGCGGAGCATTGGGAAGACGCAGTTGGTGTGCGACATCATTGCGGCGTTTCCGAAGACGGAATGGATTGCGGGAAAGATTACGCAGTACGGGCACGGGGTCTGCGCGCAGAACGGGGAGAACTGCGATTGCGCGCCGGAGGAGCATGTCTGCGCGCTGGATTGGGAAACAAAGGCGGACACTGGAACGGATAGCGCGCGATTTCTGGCGGCGGGGGCGAAGCGGTCGTTCTGGCTGAGGACGAAGCAGGGATATTTGGCTGAGGGATTGCCTTTGTTGCGGGAGGCGCTGCGGGAGAGCGCGGCGAAAGCAGGCAGTAGAGAAGGTCGTGCGGTGATTCTCGAGAGCAATTCACTGATGCAGTTTGTGAAGCCGTCGCTGTACTTTGCGGTGATCGATCCTTTGCGGGAAGATTTCAAGGAATCGGCGCAGATTGCGCTGGACCGGGCGCATGCGTTGGTGCTGCGGGGCGATGTTGGACGTGATGGCCAACCCGCGCCACTGTGGATGAAGCTGCCGGCAAAGTTGTTGCAGGAGAAACCGTCGGTTTTGCAAAGGGAAGGGGAGCCACTGCCTGGTCCGTTGGAGGTTTTGGTGCATCGAATGTTGGACGCACCGGGTGGAGCGCAGGTGTGACACTTAGTGGCAAGGCACTGTTGTCAGATGGGCATCTTAGGCGTTGACCGAGTTATAATCGACGGCGATAATAAGAAAGTACTGGGGGTACGTGGGTGAGGTCAGCCACGTTACCTTCCGGAAGTCCAAGGCATCAGAGAATTTAGGGGTTTTCAGGTGGCGGCTTGGGGTGTATCCCTGGCTGCTTTTGGAGCTGCTCTGGGGGGAGCATCGATGGCGTCTTTTGTACGCGTAGGAGAGGAACTTCCCGTAGCGCCAGCACCGGCACCATGGCGCCAGGAAGGCTGGGCGGAGAAGGTCGAAACCGCCGTGAAGAACGGGGCGGAGTACCTCCTGTCCGTGCAAGCCCAAGAAGGCTACTGGCACGGTGAGCTGGAAGCCGACACAACCCTCGAATCCGACTACATTTATTACCTCCATGTTCTTGGCAAGGCTGAACCCGCAAGAATAGCCAAGCTGGCGAATTATGTGCGACAAAAGCAGCTGCCGGATGGCGGCTGGCCGATTTATCCGAACGGGCCCTCCGAACTGAACGCCACCTGCAAAGCATATTTCGCACTGAAATTGGCCGGGGATTCCCCTGATTCGGCGCACCTGGCGAAGGCGCGCGAGGCTGTACACCGGCTGGGCGGGCTGGAGCACACGAATTCCTACGTGCGGTTTTACCTGGCGCTGGTGGGCGCGGTGGGATGGGAGTTGGTACCGGCGATTCCGCCCGAACTGATCCTGCTGCCGAACTGGTTTTACCTAAACATTTACGAAATGTCTTCCTGGACGCGGGGGATCGTGATTCCCATGTCGATTCTCTCGTCGTTGCGGCCGGAATTTCGGCTCCCGGAACACGCTCGAGTCGATGAGTTATTCAAGGATCCCACGCAGAAAACGGCGGCATTCAGCTGGAGCAAGCAACTGGTTTCCTGGAAGAACCTGTTTCTTGCGGTGGATCGCGCGCTGAAACTTTACGAGCGGCTGCCGTGGAAACCGCTGAGGAACAAGGCGCTGAGGGAAGCGAAGCAGTGGATGCTGGAGCACATGGAAAGGACCGACGGCCTGGCGGCGATCTATCCCTCCATCATGAATTCGATTTTTGCAATGATGGCGATGGGGCACGGAACCGACGATCCACTGACGCTGCGCGAAATCAAGGAATTTTCGCGGTTTGAGATTGAAGACGACCACACCATCCGACTGCAACCGTGCGTTTCGCCGGTGTGGGATACGTGCATCGCAATGGTGGCGCTGGAAGAAGCGGGGCTACCGGCGGACCATCCGGCGCTGGTAAGGGCGGCCGAATGGCTGCTGACGAAACAGATCCTGGGCGGCGGCGACTGGCAGGTGAAGAATAAGGATGCCGAACCGGGCGGCTGGGCATTTGAATACCGCAACGATTTTTACCCCGACGTGGACGACACCGCGTTCGTTTTGATGGCGCTGCAGCGGGTGAAATTTCCGGAAGAAAAGCGGATGGAAGGCGCGTTGCGCCGGGGCATTCAGTGGCTGCTGAGTATGCAGAATCGCGACGGGGGCTGGGGCGCGTTCGACCGCGATAACGACAAGCAAATTTTGTGCAACATCCCGTTCGCGGACCACAATGCGATGATCGATCCCTCGACAGCGGACGTTACGGCGCGCGTGCTGGAATGCCTGGGGCGATTCGGCTGGCCGGCGGAGCATCCGGCGATTCAGAAAGCGGTAGGCTTCCTGACGAAGGACCAGTCGAAGGATGGAGCGTGGTTCGGGCGCTGGGGCGTGAATTACGTTTATGGAACCAGCGGTGTGCTGCGTGCGCTGGAAACCGTTTCGCTGACGGCGCAGGATTATTGCGCGCGGGCGGTGGCCTGGTTGCGGGAAGTGCAGAAAGCCGACGGAAGTTTTGGCGAGTCGCTGCTGAGCTATGAAATGGAGTCCACGAAGGGGCACGGAAACAGCACGCCTTCGCAGACCGCATGGGGATTGATTGGACTTCTGGCGGGAGCGGACCGGAACGATCCGGCGGTGGGACGCGCGGCGGAGTACCTGGTGACGCAGCAGAATGCGAACGGATCCTGGAGCGAAGACGATTTTACCGGGACGGGATTCCCCGGCGTTTTTTATCTCAAGTACCACCTTTACAAGAATTCATTTCCAGTTTACGCGCTGGCCCGGTACCGCAATCAGGGGAAGCGCACGGAAGAATATTGCGCGTGCAAGTTTTTGCCGGGTGAGTTCAGGTTGCGGAGCGGTTTATATACCAAGCGCGAACGGAGCGCTTCCTAAGCACACGCATGCGGTACCCTCTTGGCTTGGTGCTGGATTCCGCGAGATACCTCGCGTCGCGGAAACTTCGAGGTAGCAAGAAAATACCCCTGGTGCTGACGCTCGATCCCCTGGGCGGATGCTCCAGCGCACATGGCGCGGAAGCTCGCGGTGAGTTGAGCGTGGAGCAGTGCCTTGCGGCGATGAAGGAATGCGACACTCCGGTGGTATATGTTCGTGGAGGGGAGCCGCTGGAGTATTCCGAGATCGCCCGGCTGACGAAAGAGATCCTGGCACGCGGGAAACACCTTTTCCTGTGCACGGACGGCACGCTGATTCGAAGGCGGCTGCACATGATTCCCCCGTACACGAACTTTTTGTGGAATGTGGGGTTTGAGGGCACGGAAGCGGTGCACGATGCTCGGACTAGGCGGCCGGGGCTGTTCCTGGAAGCGCTGGACGGGGTGAAGGCGGCGAAGAACGCGGGATTTTTTGTGGTGGCGACGACGACGATTTTTCCGGACTCGGATTTGCGGGATGTCCGGCGGCTATACGAGCAGTTGCACGCGGTGCATGTGGATGGGTACATGCTGTCTCCGCATTATCCGAGGCAAGCGATGTGCCGGAATTCGGCGGCGATGTTTCATGAAAAGATGCGGGAGAGATTTCGGGAAGCGAGCGACTTATTGAAGGAGTACAACCTGCTGACTTCCCCGATTTATCTGGAGTATTTGCGCGGCGAGCGCGAGCTGGATTGCTGCTCGTGGGGCAGTCCGGTGTATGGGCCTCGGGGCTGGGCGGCGCCGTGCACCCAGCTGAATTATGGTTACGAGGAGCATTACAAAATCCTGGTGGAGAAAACGGTTTGGGAGAATTTCGGGCGCGGGATGAATCCGCGATGCGAACCGTGCGCCAGCCACGCGGGATATGAAACGGCGGCGATCCTGGGGATGAATCCGAAGGCCGGGGATTTCTGGAAAATGCTGGCGTGGCAGATGCAGGGCGGGCTTGGCGAAAAACGCGAGCGGGCGCGCAAGGCATGACGACGCTGGTGACCGGGGCGGCGGGATTTCTGGGCAGCCACGTGGCGCGGCAACTGGTGGCGCGCGGGGAAAGCGTGCGCGTGCTGATGCGGGCTTCGAGCAGCAATCGAGCGATCAGCGATTTGTCGCTGGAGTACGTGACCGGAGATTTGCGGGATGCGGCTTCGCTGGAGCGCGCGTTGGCCGGCGTGAAGCGGGTGTACCACGTGGCGGCGGATTATCGCCTTTGGGCCAAGAGATCGCAGGATATTTACGACTCGAATGTCGGCGGGACAAAGAATCTGCTGGCGGCGGCGAAACGCGCGGGCGTGGAGCAACTGATCTACACCAGCACGGTGGCGACGATCGCGGTGGACCGGCCGGAACTGCCGAATGAATTTACCGACGCGAAGCTGGAAGAGATGGTGGGGCATTACAAGCGCTCGAAATGGATGGCGGAGCGCGAGGCGCTGCAGGCCGCGAAAGAGGGACTGCCGGTGATCGTGGCCATGCCGACGACGCCGGTGGGGCCTTGGGATTGGAAGCCGACGCCGACGGGGAAGATCATTCTGGATTTTTTGAATGGGAAGATGCCGGGATACGTGGAGACCGGATTAAATTTTGTGGGCGTGGAAGAGTGCGCGGTGGGTCACCTGCTTGCGGCGGAGCATGGCAAGGTGGGCGAGCGATATTTGCTGGGAGCGGAGAATTTGACGCTGAAGGGGTTGCTGGATTTGCTGGCGCAGATAACGGGTTTGCGGGCGCCGGGAATGAAAATACCACACGGCGTGGCGCTGGGTGTAGCTTATGTGGAGAGCGCGTATTCACGATTGGTGGGAAAAGAGCCGCAGATTCCGGTGGAAGGCGTGAAGATCGCGCGGCACAAAATGTTTGTAGATGCTTCGCGGGCGCAGCGAGAGTTGGGATTTCAGGCGGGACCGGTTGCGGCGGCGCTGGAGCGGGCGGTGCGGTGGTACCGGGCGAACGGGTATGTTTCGGCGCGGCGGGCGAAGAGGATCAAGCTGGCAGCTTGAAGAAGGAAGTAAATGAGGTTAATGGGGTAAAGGAAGTAAAGGAACGGAGCAGCCAGGGATTATCCATGAAGGTGCTGGTTACATTTGCGGTGGAGGCGGAGTTCGCGGCCTGGCGGAAGCTGCGTGCGTTCAACCTGATTGATTATCAAGGGCTGAAGCTGCGGAGGACCACGCTGGGTGCCGCGGAGATCACTGTGCTGATTACCGGAGTGGGCGCGCAGGCGGCGGGGCAGGCCATGGACCTGATGATGCGTATGGCGGATAAGGACCAGCATTTTGACGTGTGCATTTCCAGCGGCTTGGCGGGAGCGCTTTGCGACACGCTGAGTGTGGGCGACATCATCGCACCGAAGGAACTTATTGTTGAGTTGAAACATGCCGACTTGCGAACGGAGCGCCTTGCGGTGGATGCGGAGCTTCGACAACTTGCGCTTGAGCAAGGAGCGAAAAATGCGAACTGCCTGTTTACAACAGATGAGATTCTGGTGAAGGCGAGCCAAAAGAAATCGTGCTCATCGAGGGCGCAGTCGGTGGACATGGAAAGCTTTGAGATTGTGAAAGCGGCGTCGGCGTGGGGTGCGCGCAGCGTGGTAATCCGGGCGATCAGTGACGCGGCAACGGAAGATCTGCCTATCAATTTTAATTTAACGCTTTCGGAGAAAAAGGAAGTGAGTCTGCCGAAAGTGTTGCTGCAGCTTGCAAAGAATCCGCTGGCGCTGCCCTCGTTGATCCGGTTTGGCAAGCAAAGTCAGCGCGCCGGGGTTTTGCTGGCAGCGTTTCTGGAAATGTATTGTCAGGATTTGGCGGGACGTTCCGCCTCGAAAAACGTGAGCGAGGTTGCCGCGAGATGAGCGGGCCGGGAACAATCGTGGAGCAGGTGCGGACGCTGGGTCCGATTCCCAAGACGATGCGGGCGGGTGTGTATCGCGAGAAGGGAATTGTGAAGGTGGAAGAAGTGCCGGTGCCGGAAGTGGGCGACGGCGAAGTGCTGATCAAAGTGGCGGCGTGCGGAATTTGCGGGACGGACATCAAGAAGATTTTTTACCGGTACGTGGAACCGCCGCAAATCCTGGGGCATGAAGTTGCCGGAACGGTGGTGGCGGTTGGCCGCGGGGTGACGAAATGGAAGCTGGGTGACCGGGTGATGAGTTTTCATCACATTCCGTGCGGAGAGTGCTTCTTTTGCGAGCGGCGGATGTTTTCGCAATGCAAGCTGTATAAGAGCACCGGGCTGACGGCGGGATTCACTCCAAACGGCGGGGGATTTGGGGAGTACGTGAAGGCGATGCCGTGGGTGGCGGAGCGAGGGATCGTGGCCTTGCCGGACAACGTGAGCTTTGAAGAGGCCACGTTCATTGAGCCGATTAACACGATTGTTAAGGCGGTGCAGAAGGCGCGGGTCGCGGCCGGGGAGACGGTGCTGATCATCGGCTGCGGGCCTATCGGGCTGCAACTGCTGATGGTTAGCCAAATCGAGGGGGCGCGTATTTATACGAGCGACCCGGTGGCTACACGGCGGGAAAAGAGCTTAAAGCTTGGAGCAATAGAGTCTTTTAACCCTGTAAGTGGTAAGCTAGTTGAAGAAGTGCGTGCTAGGTCGGGGGGTCGTGGGGCGGACGTGGTTCTTGTCGCGGTGGCGCATCCAGCAGTGGTGGTGGAAGCGTTGGCAGCGGCGAGGCCCGGGGGACGGATTCTCCTGTTTGCCGCGAACGATCCAGTCACAAAGATAGAGTTTCCAGCCTCGGCGGTGGGGATCGACGAGAAGGAAATCCTTGGCAGCTATAGTGCGGCGGTGGACATCCAAGAGAGTGCGGCAGCGCTGGTGCTGGAGAAGAAACTGCCGGTGATGGATATCGTCACACACAGGTTCCCTTTGGATAGAATTCAGGAGGGCTTGGAACTGGCAGCGCACCCCACAGAAGATTCCCTGAAGATTCTGATTACACACAAATGAAAACAGCGTCTCCAAAGAAAATCGAGCTCGGACTGGAAGAAGCGCCTCTTCGGGAAAAGCCGGTCGTACCTTCGAAAATGACGGCGGCCGTGCTTTACGGCAGCGAGGACCTGCGAATCGAGCAGATTGATGTGCCTGCGCTTGCCGCGGACGAGGTGCTGCTGCGAGTGCGGCTGGCGCTTACGGACGGGACGGACTTGAAGGTGTGGAAGCGCGGGTATCACGCGAAAATGATTCAGCCGCCGGCGGTGTTCGGGCACGAGGTGGTGGGAGAGATTGTGGCGATGGGGAAGCGCGTGGATCCCCGGTGGCGCCTGGGTACGCGGGTGATTGCGGCGAATTCGGCGCCGTGTTTGCGGTGCTATCACTGCCGGCGCGGGCAGGAAAATCTTTGCGACGACCTTTTGTTCAATAACGGGGCGTACGCGGACTACATGCGGATTCCGGGGCGTATTGCCCGGGAAAACATGCTGGAAGTGCCGCACGGAGTGGACGACCACAGCGCGGCGCTGGTGGAGCCGCTGGCGTGCGTGCTGCGCGGCGTTCACGAGATGGAAGTTCGAACGGGCGACACGACGGTGGTGATCGGGTGCGGGCCGGTGGGATTGATGTTCGTGAGGATGTTGACCCGGCGTGGAGTGCGCGTGATCGCACTGGCGCGCCGCGAGGGACCGCTGGCGGTGGCGCGGAAGCTGGGCGCCGTGGCGACCATTAATGTTACGGAAACCGCGGATGTGGCAGCGGCGGTGCGGGCTTTGACGGACGAAAGCCGCGGGCCGGATTCGGTGGTCGAGGCGGCTGGGAACCCGGCGACGTGGGAACAGGCGCTGGCGATGGTTCGGCGCGGGGGAGTGGTGAACTTCTTCAGCGGACTGCCGACCGGGACGCGCGTGGAGATTGAGCCGGCGGCGATTCACTACTCGGAGATCAAAATTATTTCGCCGTTCCACCATACGCCGAGATTTATTCGCGAGGCGTTGGAAGCGATACGGCGCGGGGATATTTCGGCGCATGATTTCGTGACCGAAGACATTCGGCTGGAAGACCTGCCGCAGGCGTTTGAGCGGATGAAGACGCGTAGCGGGGAAATCAAGCTGGCAGTCAGGCCGTAAGAAGTGACTGGTGACTAGTGATTGGTGACTGGTGAAAGCCACCTGCTTTTCTGAATCCAAGCTCAGACCCAATAGTAAAGAGGACAGAATCGGCTGATGCTGCGCCCGGGCGAATTGAAGATAGCCGCAAAGCTGCCTGAGGATGGTTGTGCGCCAGCGGAGGCGCAGGCTTATACGCTATGGCTAGCCACCGATCATTACGAAAATTTCAACGTGGCGTCGTGGCTGCTGCCGAAGGAATTGCACCAGCACTTTTATAACTTGTATGCGTATTGCCGTTGGGCGGACGACCTGGGCGACGAGATTCCCGCAAGAGAGCGGGCGCTGGAGTTGCTGGACTGGTGGGAACGGGAACTGGATGCGTGTTACGAGGGGCGGCCTTCGCATCCCGTGTTTGTGGCGTTGCGCGAGACGATCGTTGCGAAGGACGTGCCGAAGCAGCCGTTCGCGGATTTGCTGAAAGCGTTCCGGCAGGATCAGGTGGTGAAGCGGTATCCGACGTGGGACGCGGTGCTGGATTATTGCGTGTACTCGGCGAATCCCGTGGGGCGGCTGGTGCTGTATTTGTGCGGATATCGGGATGAGGAGAGGCAAAAGCTTTCCGACGCGACGTGCACAGCGCTGCAGTTGGTGAATTTCTGGCAGGACGTTTCACGGGATCTGGAAATCGGGCGGATTTATATTCCGCTGGACCGCGCGGCGGCGCACGGGTTGAGCGAGCAGGATATCGCGGGCCGGAAGTTCGATGCGAGATATGTTTCGTTGATGAAGGAATTGATCGAGTACACGCGGAGACTTTTCGACAAGGGAATGCCGCTGGCGCGGAAAGTGGAAGGCAAGTTGAGCGTGGATTTGGAGATGTTCAGCCGCGGCGGGTTGGCGGTGCTGGACGCGATTGAGGCGATGGGCTACGACACGCTGCACCGGCGGCCGGAAGTCAGCAAGGTGAAGCAGGTTGGATTGCTGGGGCGGGCGCTGATTGCGCATGTGCTGGGCGGTTCGACTGTGAATCGAAACGGCGGGTTCGCGCGCGAAGGAGCGAGCAGTGTTGTTGCCGATCCAACGGAAGCGGAGATTAGCGCTTCCTATAGCCACTGCCACCAGATTGCGCGGAGTGCGCACAGCAATTTCTATCCGGCGTTTTTTCTGCTGCCGAAGGCGAAGCGCGATGGCATCGTGGCGTTGTATGCGTTCATGCGGCTGATTGACGACGTTTCAGACGAAGGCGCGGATGTGGGGGCGAAGCAGCGCGGGCTGGCGAGATGGAGAGCGGCGCTGGACGAAGCGATTACGGGGCAGTCCCAGGCGTTTGACGGAAATGCGGCGCGAACGCTGCAAGCCGGCGAATTGTATGGCGAACGGGAAGTGCTGCCGGCGCTGGTGGACACGATGGAGCGCTTCCGAATGCCGGCGCGTTACCTGCACGACCTGATCAGCGGCGCGGAGATGGATCTGACAATCCAGGAATACCCGACGTTTGAGCGGCTGAAGGAATACTGCTATCGCGTTGCGGGGACCGTAGGATTGACCTGTACGCACATTTTTGGATTTCGCGATTCGAAGGCGCTGGACCTGGCGGAGAAGCTGGGGCTGGCGTTTCAACTGACGAATATTATCCGCGATGTGCGTGAGGATTTTGCTGCCGGCCGGATTTATCTTCCAGGGGAGGATCTTGTTCGCTATGGCGTGGCAGAACAGGACTTGGGGCGAGGTGAGGCGACGCTGGGCGTGCGGGAGTTGTTGAAGTTTGAGGCGGACCGAGCGTGGAAGCTGTATGAAGAGGGCTCGCAACTGTTGGGACTGATCGACGAAGACAGCCGCGGGACGCTGTGGTTGCTGGTGCAAACCTACAGCGCGCTGCTCGCGCGGATTGAATCGGTGGATTTTGCGGTGTTTGGGGAGCGAGTGCGGCTCTCGACGCCGGAGAAGCTGAAGTTGATGGCCAAGGCGCGATTCGGGCGCCATACGGAAGAGAACATCCTTGCAAAATGTGATCGTGATCGGCGGGGGGCTGGCGGGGCTGTCGGCGGGCGTCGCGCTGGCTGAAGCCGGCTGGCGGGTGCGCCTGTTTGAACAGCGTCCCTTTCTCGGCGGCCGGGCAACGTCGTACGTGTTGCCCGACGGCGAGCACGTGGATAATTGCCAGCACGTGACGCTGGGCTGCTGCACGAACCTGGAGGATTTTTATCGGCGCGTGGGTTCGGCGGGCAAAATCAAATTTTTTGACCGGCTGGTTTTCCAAGACCCGCAAGGACGAATCGGCGAGATGCAGGCGGGAATTCTGCCTGCCCCGTTTCACATGACCGGATCGTTTGCGGCATTTTCGCCGCTTACTCTCGCAGACAAGCGTAGCATCGCCTGGGCGATGCTGGATATTTTGCGCGGGAGGGGACGCACTGCGGATTTGGACGAACCGGGCGGAATTTCGATGCTGGAATGGTTGAAACGCAGAAAGCAGACGCCGGGAGCGATCGAGCGGTTTTGGCGGGTGGTGCTGGTGAGCGCGCTGGACGAGGAACTGGATCGGACGGATGCGCGATTCGGGGTGGATGTTTTCTGGAAGGGATTTTTGTCGAACCGGACGGGATACCGGATGGGGGTGCCGTCGGTGCCTCTCGCGGAACTCTATGACGGATGCAAAACGGAGATCGAAAAACGCGGCGGGGAAGTGAATTTGCGGATGCCAGTGCGGGCGATCCACATGGCGAACGGCGCGCTGACGGGAGTGGAGTTTGACGGGGGGCGCGTGGAGAGCGCTGAGGCGTACGTATTTGCACTGCCGCATCCCGCGATGGCGGAATTGGCGAACGAGGAGATAAAGCGGCTGGAACCCCGGCTGGGTGAATTGGGAAATATAGGTGTGTCGCCGATTACGGGCGTCCATTTTTGGTTCGACCGGGAAGTGATGAAAGAGCCGTTTGTGACGCTGCTGGAGACGACGACGCAGTGGGTTTTCAACAAGACGGCGCTCTATGGCGAGCGAAACGGCACGGGGAAAGAGAAGGGGCAATACCTGCAACTGGTGATTAGCGCTTCGTACGAACTTTTGCAGAAACCCCGGCAGGAGATCATAGACCTGTGCCTGAAGGAAGTACAGCACGCGCTGCCGGTGGCGAGAGATGCGAAATTGCTGAAGGCCACGGTCATAAAAGAGGCGGCGGCTACATTTTCGCCGCAACCTGGGGTGGACCGTTGGCGTCCTACTCAAGAGACGAAAATTCGGGGAATGTACCTGGCGGGCGATTGGACGGCCACGGGCTGGCCGGCGACGATGGAAGGCGCGGTGCGGAGCGGGTATTTGGCGGCGGAGGCGGTGTTGCGAAGCGCGGGAACGCCGAAGAAATTGTTACAAGCGGATTTGGCGGCGGATGGATTGGTGGGGTGGTTTTGTTAGAGAAGAGTTTGGTGCTTGCCGGCAGGATGCCGGCGCTACGGCTATTCGGTCTTGAGAGTGTTCGTAGGACGGCCTTCTGAGGCCGTCCGCTCCCAGTAATAGCGTGGTGCTTGGATCGAAGCGCCCGCCCCGTAAAACCATTCGGGGTGCAAAGAGCGCACCTCAGAAGGCGGGCCCTACAGAATGGCACGGGAGTTCGGGGCCACCTGAAGGTGGCCGCTACGTGGGTGGGATGAAAGTTGTTAAGCGGCGCTCGAATAGCGTAAGAGATTCAGTCGCGCGATCGATGGCGGCATAGGCTTCGCGATTCGCGGCTTTGAACTGGTCGAATGAGTTTTCGGAATCCCAGTAGTCCAGGGTGAAGTAGAAGTGAGGACGGGAGAGGTCCTTGAGGAGGCGAGTCTCGCAGTAGTGCGGATCGCGTTGGAAGAGCCGGACCCAGTCACCGTGGGTGCCATAGGCGGATTGAAAGCTTTCTTCGCAACCGGGCTTGACTTCGTACTCCCAGAGGGCTACAAACATAGTTGTCCCATCTCCTGCTCTCGCTAACCGGCAATCCAGGAACACTTCATTGGGGAAGGCTGGCCTGCCGAGCGATTGTAGCAACCCGATTGGATATAAGACTCAAAGTGACCCTCTCTGAATTTGTGTAAGTATACGCCGAAGTAGCAGTCCGTTCAGGCTGGCGGACGGAGGTGTTTGTGGATCGCAAGTACGGTCACCGCGGCTATCGTGACGCGGAAAAGCACGAAAAAAAAGAAAGACCCGATCGCAAGCCCCCGCAGGGCGGCCCGCGCGGAGCCACGGACCACCTCGGTCCGCGGACGCCGCGGATGGTGGGAACGGTGACGCGGGCACGCTGCTCGAACTGCGGCGCGGTGCTGGTTTCGGGCTTCGATGCCAATGGGAAATGCCCGAAGTGCGGATTTGAACTGCACTGTTGCAAGCAGTGCCGGTTTTTCGATTCGGGCGCGCAGTTTGAATGCACGCAGGCGGTGCCGGCGCGCGTGACGCCGAAAGACGCGAAGAACGAATGCACATTCTATGAATTCAGAATGACGATCGAGAAAGATACGGCGCCGACGTCCTATATGCAGCCCGCGCAGGTTCCCGTGGAAGCGCCGAATCCTTCGCGGCCTTTGGATGCCCGCCAGGCGTTTGAAAACCTCTTCAAGAAGTAGATCCCTTCGATTTTTTGCCAGCAGGTGAGCCGAGCGGGAAAAGTGTGGGCGCGGCCGGCATTTCGCTTGCGATTTCCTCGAGTTGCGGATAGTGCCGGCGGAGATCGTCGGGCACTTTCAGTTTTGTTCCCTTCAAAATGCTGAGGAGCTGTAGGGCGTTGACGACGGCCTTGCCCTGGTAGTGGTTGTTGGTGACCACGTAAACGTCGCGCGCGTGTTTCTGGACTTCCTGGATGCGGGCGGCCCAGGGCTGGAGTTCCTCAGGAGAGTAAAGATAATTATAGCGTTCGTGGGCGGGAAGCTTGGGATCGTCGCTGAACCAGGTGTCGTAGCGGCGGCCGTGGAAGCGCACATAGCCGACGGGCGAGGTGATTTGAGAGGTCGGCGTCATGGAGTGGCCGATGACCGGCTGATCGATGTTGCAGAAGCCGGTGTTGCGATCGCGGAGAAGATCGAACGTCGCTTGCATTTGCCAGGAAGAGTGGCGGAGTTCGACGACGAGGGGATAATCTGCGAAACGTTTTAGAAGTGCGGAGAGATGTGCGGAAGTTTCGGACGAGCGATGAAAGGAGAAAGGGAATTGGAGGAGAATCGCGCCGAGCTTGCCTGCTTCGTGAAGAACGTCGAAGCCCGCACGGACGTTGCGCTCGTCTTCGACAGTGGCCGAGGGTTCGTGGGTGAAGCGTTGCCAGAGTTTCGCGGTAAAGAGGAAGGAAGGGTTGGAGGAAACACGTTCGAGCCACGCGGCGGCGTGGTCTGGGCGAATGGGTTGATAGAAGGAAGTATTGATTTCGATAGTGTCGAAAAACTGGGCGAGGAAAGTGGCTTCGTGAAAATCTTTCGCGTGGCGGGAAGGATAGACGTAGCCGGACCAGTCGGGGTAGGACCAGCCTGCTGGACCGATGCGCAGGCGGCCTTGGGCTGGAGATTGATACGCGGGTTCTTTTTTAGGGCGCATTGAGTGCAACAGTTAGGCTAGAAAGCCGCGCACGGGATGTCAATGTACTGGCGTTGCGCGGGGGGTTGCGGCTTGTTATGCTGGCGTTGTTATGCGGTGCAGAATGCAGCTGCTTCGCGACCCTTCCGGAAGCTTCTCCAATCCCTACAGGTGCAACCATGAACGTATCGATCAGCTATAGGCACGTGGATGCGCAACAACCAGTGGCAGCGGAAGTGATGCGGCGGCTGGATAAATTGAACCGGCTGCTGAAGAGTTATCAGCCGGACATGATCCAGTTGAAGGGAGTGTTTTCGAAGAATCAAAGGACGGAGGAACAGTCGTGCGCGCTGACGCTGTCGTTGCCGAATGGGACGCTGCACGCGACGGGAAACGGCAAGAACGTGCTGGCGGGGTGCAAAAAAGCGTTCAGCGAAATTGAAACGCAGGTGAAGAAACACCAGTCGCGGCTGCGCCGCGAACACGAATGGAAACGCAAACGGCCGATCGAGAGAGGTCCTGACGCGGAAAGCATTCGGTAGCAGACTCGTCGCCGAGTGCAAAGCGGGAATCGGATTTTTCCTGTACAATTAAAGTTTGTGTCCGCAGGGGCGTAGCTCAGTGGTAGAGCAGCGGCCTTTTAAGCCGAAGGTCGTGGGTTCGATCCCCACCGCCCCTACCAATCTTCTTTTGTTTCTTGAACAACCCGGCGATTAGTGGAGGCGGCAACCGCGACGGGCAGCGTGAACTGAAACGTTGCGCCGCGCGGAGAATTGTTGGCGGCCCACAAGCGGCCTCTGTGCGCTTCGATGATGGAACGGGTGATCGTCAGTCCCATGCCGGTACCTTGCGACTTGGTTGTAAAGAAAGCATCAAAGATTTGTTCCGGCTTTTCTGCAGGCAGGCCAATGCCCGTGTCGCTGATGGAAACCAGCAATTCACCGTTGTCAGATAACTCCGACTTGATGGTAAGTTCTCCAGCGGTGCCCTTCATCGCTTCAATGGCGTTGAGCATGAGATTCATAAAAACCTGCTGCAATTGCACACGATCTGTCTTTACGTTGGGCAGTTCCGGGGCGAGTTCCGTGTGCAGAGCAATCGAGTAGCGGTAGACCTCGTCACGGAGCAGCATGAGCATTTCGCGGATAACTTCGTTCAGGTCGACCGTCTCGAGTTGCGGCTGGCCACCTTTCTTATAGAAAGATCTCAGACGGTTGACAATCTCACCCGCGCGAGTACCGTCCTTGACGGTCCTCATTATCGCCTGGCGCCCTTTCTCCAGATCGGGTACCTCCCGGGCGAGCCAGCGCAGGCCGGCGTCAGCATTGGTGACAGCAGCGGCGATGGGCTGTTTGATCTCGTGAGCCAGAGCGGCTGCCAACTCCCCCATCATGCTCACGCGGTTCATGTGTGCCAAATTTGCCTCCAACTCGCGGAGCCGCTTGCGTTCTGTGACATCTACCGCTGAGCCCACAATTTCTACAACATCTCCAGAGCGATTGAGGACCGGGTGCCCGTGGGCATGGATGTGTGCAATCGTTCCGTCTGGAAGAATCATCTTGTGCTCGACTTCGTAGTCGGTCTTCTCCCGCACCACACGGGGCATGGCTTGACGCACGCCGTCGCGATCGTCAGGGTGGACGTGTTCCAAGAACGTTTTGCTGGTCGGTGGACCTTGCCGAGGATCTAATCCATGAATTCGGAACATTTCGTCGGACCAGTAAAGCGCCTTTTCCGTGGCAGGATCGTAAGCCCAACTGCCCGTCTTGGTTAGTCTCTGCGCCTCCGCCAGGTACGCTTCGCTGCGCCGCAGCCGGTTCTCGGCCTGTTCGCGTTCACGGCTCTGGGTAAGCAACGCGTCGTTGGTTATCCGCTGGTCTTCAACCGTACGTTTCAGGTCATCATGCGCGCGCCTAAGCGATTCCTTGGCATTCCTTTGCGCAGCACTTAGCAAGCCAACGATAAGGTTTGCCAGCATGTACATGAAAAGCTTGGGTATTTCTCCGGGCCTCAGACCCAACGAATGGATCGGGGGCAAAAAGAAATAATGGAACGAAAAAGTGGAGATCGCCGTCGCGAACAAAGCCGGCCCGACTCCGCCATACCACGCGCTCAACATGACGGCGCAGATAAACATTGTTCCGGGGGGAGCCCCAAAGTGGAGATGCAACCATTTTGAAATAACCAGCGCTGAGGCGGTCGAGAGGACAGCGACCCCGTAGCTCCTTGCCCGGGACGGCTTGGACCATAGAAGATGATCGATTCTGGACACGATCGGCTCCGAGCAAGGGTGGCGGTCCCTGCAAAGTGCCTAACAAACTCTGAAGATTCTGAGCCGCTCGTCGGGCAGTTTGCAACAGGTTTCGTTTGCGGCCGCTTCGTGCAGATCTCCTCACTAGAAAATCAGCCTCAGGGCGAATTGAATCTGGCGGGATGTCGTCACGGTTGTAGTAATCTGCCCCACCCCCGGGAGCGGCGCTTGCTGATAGGCACCCAGAACAGACGGGGCCCCACTGAAGACCGTAGCGGACGCCGGCATGCCAAAGTTCGCATGGTTCAGGATGTTGAAGATTTCAGTGCGGAATTCGATGATTCCTTGTTCGCCCAACAGAGGAAGTGAGGTGTCCTTGACGAGCGAAAAATCCCAAGCCGCCAGATTTGGCCCGCGCAAAATCCCGCGTCCGGAATCGCCCAAGGTACCGCAGGTTAGCGCCGGGTTATTGGGGCAAGGCACCATCGGCTGCAGGTGGAACATGTTGGGATTGAACCACTGATTTGGATTTCCCGTGATGACCGAGTCGGGATCATATGGAATGAAGTTGGCGGCAGCAACGTAAGCGCCGCCTTCCGCATCCGTTAATGCTGTCCCTTTAGCCACGGATTGAGTGTTGATGTCGACGCGGTCCGCCATGGTGCCGAGGTTGCCGGAATTCGACCGGTTGCTGGCCACAAGTGCCGTAAACGGCAGCCCGCTCTGGATGGAGACGATGTTGCCCGTCCACCAGCCGTTGGCAAACTTTGATAGCAGGCCGTTCGACCTGAGATTTGGGAAGTGGTACAGAAGACTCAAGCGAAAATTATGACGAACGTCGAAGCAGGACGGTCCGTAATCGTACGCCCTGGTATTTGAACTGACGCCGGTATCCATTCCCGGAGCCCCCGCACAATCGGCGGCGACGAGTTGCCCTATCGGTGTATCCAAGGAATGGGCAAAGGTGTAGGCCGCCTGTGCTTCCAAACCGCCGTTGAAGCGTTTGTTGACTACTACCTGCAGCGAGTCATAGTGCGAAACACCTACCGTATTGTTCGTGTTGACCGACCCAAAATTCGGATTAATGCGGCACGTTGGGATGGTGCCGCTCTGGCAGAGGGGAACCGAGTTAGACCAATATTGGACGCCGTTCACAACCGCGGTCGGGCTGGTGGGATTTCCTTCGAGTTGCTGCCAGAGATGCACGCCGCGAGTCCCGACATATGCGACACTGACCGCCGTGTTCCTGGTCAATTGGCGCTGGAGAGTCAAATTATATTGGATATTGTATGGTTGGCCGGCATTATAGTCGGCCGTAACTACGGTGTTCGCGAGATCGCTGCCAAGAACTGAGTCCACCGTTGGAAGCGTGATTGGGAATGTAACAACGGCGTTCTTCGGATTCGCGAGGGAATACAATATCGCCGGGTAAGATCCGTCGGCCTCATTAATGAATGCGCCGCCCAAATTTCCGACGTCGTAATAGATGCCGCCGCCGCCCCGAAGCGCAGTTTTGCCATCTCCGAAGACGTCCCAGGCAAATCCGACCCGAGGGCTGAGATTCCAGTATGTTTTATTCCGCATGACCGGCCCTGGAATCCATGCCACCAACTCGCCGCCGGGCAGGACGGTGGAATCGGTTGTTAAATTACGAATCGCGTATTGCCTTCCATTTGCCTCGCGAGGAGTGGTCATGAACTCGTACCGCAGTCCCATGTTCACTGTAAATCGGGAACTTATGTGGTAATCGTCCTGCGCATAGAATCCAAAGGTGTTGTAGAGGAAATAGCGGTTAACGTCCGATCCAGTGAGGGGACCTCCGTACGTCAAAGGAATTCCTTTGAGAAAGTTGGTGAAGCTGGTGTAGGACGGACTGCCGTTGTAGGCGACGGGAACTGTCAGTGCTTCATTGAACCGGTTCAGCAGCGTCCCGAATCGCAAGCTGTGCTTTCCCCGTTGAACGTAGAGATCGTCGCCGAAGGAATAGATGTTTTGCAGGTGAAGAGAATCAGGCGGGCCCACCAGCCTGCCGGTGCCGACGGGGGACAAGTTTGTAATCGAGAAAGAACCAAATGGGCGTCCGGCTATAAACGGTTCGATCCCTGCGGGGAGCGAACCGACATTGATGGCGAAGCTGCCGAAGTTGGTCCGGCTGAACGAGAGCCGTGCTGTGTTTGAAATACGCGGAGAGATAATGTGTGTTTCCGAGAGGGTTATAAACTGGTCGAGATCCCTTCCACCACCGCGGAATCCCGGGAAGGCCGTGCCCGAAGTGCTGGGAATACCCTGATTGTTGGCCGAGTCCACGTTGGCTGAATCGACGGTATACCGGGCAAAAAAGGTATCCGATGAGGAGAGATTCTGGTCGAGCCGAATCTGCCCGTAGTTCACACCGACTTTTGTCGATGGCCCATATAAGTAGCTATTCGCGCCATTGTTTGGATTGGGGTACAGCGACAGAAGAGCGGCAATCTCCGAGTTCGCGATTGTCACGGAGCCGCCCGGCGGGAGGCCGAGCGTGGGGCAATCGGCTTCTGTTATCACTGCGCCTGCCGCACCGTGGCATCCGGCCGCGGGCACCAAGTCATTAGCGGTAAACCCCAGATTTTCCTGCAATCCCTCGTAGACCGAATAGAAGAAAGTTTTGTTCTTCCTGATGGGGCCGCCCAAGGAAGCCCCAAAATTATTCTTCTCGAGATGTGGAATGCCGGGACCGTCGAAGAAATTGCGCGCATTCAAAGCGCTGTTGCGGAAATATTCGAAGACATCCCCGTGATATTGATTGGTGCCGCCCTTGCTGATCATCACCAGCTCGCTGCCCATGCTCACGCCATAGGAGGCGTCATAGGCGCTGGTCAGCAGCTTGAATTCTTGTATGCCATCCACACCCAGGGTGGTTCCTGCGAAACTGGCGGTGCCCCAATTCGATTGGTTGGCGATCTGAGTGCCGTCCAGCAGGAAGTTGTTGGATATCACGGGTGCGCCATTGACGCTATAAACGGTGCCGGTCATCCCTCCAAAACCGTTTGTGCCGGTGCTGTTCAGGCTATTGGTTACGCCGGCTTGCAGCAGGGTGAGGTCGATATAATTGCGGCCGTTCAGCGGCAGATCTTCAATCTGTTTTCTGTTGACCAATCCCGCGATCACGCTGCTCGTGGCCTCTACCAGCGGCGCTCCGCCGTCTACCGTAACGCTTTGGGTGACCGAGCCAACCTGTAGCGAGAAATTCAATCTGATGACGTCGGAAACGTGAAGCTCCACGCCGGGTCTTGCCGCCTTCCGGAATCCATCCTTAGCCACAGTCACGATGTAAGTTCCGGCAGGCAGATTGGGAAAATTGTAAAGGCCGGTCTGGGCTGTACTCGCTAAATACAAAGAGTTGGTTGCGACATTGAGCGCCTCCACCCTTACTCGAGGCACCGCAAGTCCGCTATGATCCGTGACCCGGCCACTCAATGCCGCAGATTCTTCTTGAGCAACAGCCGACGAGCAACACAATCCCCCCAGAATCAATGCGGCCATAAGCATGTGATTACGATCTGCGCCCACAGTTACACTTCTCTAAGTTTTGATTTGTGAAGCTCACACCCCGCAACCCGACTGCAAGCTTGAAGCCACCCAGGTTGTAACTTCTTGGCTCCGCCAGTCGCCGTGCCTGTACTTTGATCTCCAGAGCCTCCGCACTTATTGATCTGGCGCTGGGGGCGGTGCTGACGCAGGCCAAGCATATTAAACAGTGCCAGTGCGATGTAAATAGGCAGTCGTCGGATGCAAAATATTTGAGTCTCCGTCACCGTTTTGTTTTTGAAGCGGGATTTTCTGGCTGTAGCGGGGTCTTACCACATTCCATGAGAACACCTGAGGCAAGTCCCCTTCTCTTCTTCCATCCCCCGTGGTGGAATAAAAAGATAGCGAAGGCGGTTTGAGGAGAGGCGCCGCCAGCTATTTTGGACTGACGAATCTCCTCGTGGGATATGATGTAGTTCAAGGCCAAGGCAAAACCATGAGCGAAGGATTCCGGTTATCGTTAGCTATCCCCTTGCACAATGAAGAGAGCGTTCTCCCTGAGCTTCTCCGACGCACACTGACCATGCTCGATTCGCTGCCTGGCGGCCCGCATGAGCTTCTGCTTGTGGATGACGGCAGCACAGACGGATCCGTTGCGCTGGTGGAAGAAGCGGCGGAGAGGGAGCCGCGCATCGTCCTTGTGAGACTTTCTCGAAATTTCGGCCATCAAGCGGCCCTGAGCTGCGCCCTCGATCATGTAACGGGAGATGCCGTCGTGGTGATGGATGGCGATTTGCAAGATGCGCCGGAAGTGGTCCCGCAATTGGTGGAGCGTTTCCAGGAGGGTTATGACGTTGTGTATGCGCAGCGCACGGGGCGCAAGGAACCGTGGCCATTGCGGCTTTCGTACTTCCTCTTTTACCGGTTGATGGCCAGACTTTCGGATATCCAATTGCCGCTCGACTCGGGGGACTTCGGGTTGATGTCGCGCCGCGTGGTCGAGGAAATACGCCGGATGCCTGAGCGTCACCGCTATCTCAGGGGATTGCGCAGTTGGGTTGGGTACCGGCAGACGGGGATACCAATCGAACGTTTGGAACGCCATTCTGGCAACAGCAAGTACGGATTGCTTCAATTGTTGAAACTTGCCGCCGATGGGCTATTCGCCTTCTCCATTGTTCCGATCCGGGCTGCCGCATTGCTTGGCGCGATTGCAAGCTCGCTTTCCTTTCTGTTTGGTTTGTACGCCGTGGAGGAAAAACTTGTTTTCCATCGCTCGCCGCAGGGATACACATCGCTATTGCTGGTGATCACCTTTTTTTCTGGCGCTCTTCTGTTCTTCCTCGGCGTGATTGGCGAGTATGTGGGGCGCATTTACGAGGAAACCAAGCGCCGGCCAATTTACATCGTAGGCCAGATCGTTCGCAGTCCGGACCACCCGCTGAATCAGCTGAGAAGCCACGCGGCCACCGAAGAAGAGGCTTCCCCATCCAGAATTCTCAAGAATCGGGGATGAACCAAATCGTGGCCATGCCCTCGGCAACCCCATCAGTGACCGAGCCTCAAACCCGGCAGATTGAGTATCTCTCTCCGCCGGCACCCGTAAGAATGGCCGATCGCTGGTTCGAAATTGCGTCCGCAGAGCATTTTTGGGTTCGCCGTCGATTTGAGGTGCTTAGGCGGCTCGACGACGGGGCGGTTCCCGCCGCAGTGCAAATCGCAGAAATCGGATGCGGCCATGGTCTTCTGCAACGGCAGGTGGAAGATAACTACGGCAGGGAAGTGACGGGCTTCGACCTGAATGAGTATGCCCTGAAGCGGAATCTAAGCAACAGAAGCAGGCTCTGCTGTTACGACGTCCGCCAACAATTGCCAGCGCTCCATCAGCGGTTCGATCTGATCTTCCTATTTGACATACTGGAGCACCTTTCGGACGAAACTCAATTTCTCAGCGCCGTTCTCTACCACCTGGCGCCACAAGGAAAACTGATTATCAACGTACCCGCCGGCCAGTGGGCATTTTCGGCATATGACATTGCCGCGGGGCACATCCGCCGGTATTCCATTGGACGGTTGGGCGAGGTTGCGCAGCGGAGCAATCTGGAAATACAGAGTTGGACTTATTGGGGGCTCCCGCTGGTTCCGACTCTTGCCATTCGCAAGCTCTGGCTGAGCGGCCAGCATGATCAGTCGAAGGTGATTTCCAGCGGCTTCGATTCCCGCTCTGGTTTCATCAACCACATGCTGAGCCTCCTTTCGCGCTGCGAGCCGTTACCACAAAAGTGGCTTGGAACTTCGCTGATGGCCATCCTTCAGCGATCCGTCACAACCCGCTGACCCGCATTCTTTCAGGCGAGCGGCAGAGTGCGAGGACGCGGACGAGGTTTGTATTACCATGATGGTCCGAATAGTAATCGCGACTTGGTGAGGAGCCTGGTGCGGAAAATTGCCCGTATTTTGCTGTTGATTGTTGCGATGATCTCCGTTGGTTCGATGGCGGCGGGGCAAGAGCCAATCCTCGCAATCACACACGTCAATTTAATTGACGCTACGGGAGCGCCGGTGCGGGCGGACATTACCGTGCTCATCGAAGGAAAGCATATTTCGCAAATTGGCAAGAGCGCCGAGTTGGCGGTACCCAAGACGGCGAAGGTGGTAGACGCCAGCGGCAAGTATCTGATTCCCGGGCTGTGGGATATGCACGTGCACGAAATTTTCGGCGCGTGGCTGCCGGAGGACGAAAAGATTACCCCGCTGCTGTTTGTGGCCAACGGCGTGACGGGCGTGCGGGATATGGGCGGCGACCTGGAGCCTTTGAAGAAGTGGCGCGCGCGGATCGCGGACGGCAAAATGCTGGGTCCGCGCATGATCATTGCCGGGCCGATGCTGGATGGGCCGGTGCCGCAATTTCCGAGTTCCGCGCCGGTGAAGGATGCCGCGGATGGCCGGAGAATCGTGGATGAGCTGCAAAAGAACGGCGCGGACTTCATCAAGATCCAATCGTTGATTCCGCGCGATGGGTATTTCGCGGCCGCCGAGGAAGCTAAAAAGGATGGAATCGTCTTCGCCGGGCACGTGCCCGATAAAGTGCGGGCGACGGAAGCCTCGAACGCCGGGCAGAAGAGCATCGAGCATTTGACGGGCGTGTTCGAGGGGTGTTCGACCGTGGAGGATGAGTTGATGGCGGCGCCACGGGGGCCGGGACGCGGGCGATTTATTTCGACGTACGATCCAGGGCGGGCGCAAAAGCTGATCGCGCTTTTCGTGAAGAACCAGACGTGGCAAACGCCGACGCTCTACTGGGAGCGGGGAGAGTGGTTGATCGAGCAGACGAACTCGGAAGCTGATCCGCTGGCAAAATACGCGCCGGCGGCGTGGAGAGAGCGAACCTGGCCAATGTTCACGCATGACATCTTCAGCGGCTGGTCGACCGACCCCGTCGCGGACCGCGAGAAATTCTTTCAGGCGGAACTGAAGATGGTCGGCGAGATGAACAAGGCGGGAGTGCCGATCCTTGCGGGGACGGACACGGCGGCAGGAGTTCGCGTGTATCCCGGATTCAGCTTGCACGAAGAATTGGAACTGCTGGTGAAGGCAGGCTTGACGCCGATGGAGGCGTTGCAGGCAGCGACGCTGAATGCGGGGAAGTATCTGGGACTTGGCGATACGGGGACAATCGAGAAGGGAAAGAGAGCCGACCTGGTGCTGCTGGATTCCAATCCGCTGGCAGACATCAAAAACACTCGGAAGATCCGAAGCGTGGTGCTGGCGGGACGCTATTTTCCCCGGGAGGATCTGGATCGTTTGTTGGCGGAGGTGGCAGGAGAAGCTGCGAAATCGAAGTAGTTTCGCTTGTGTCGCGCACCTTTCACCATCTTAGCTCGTTATGCCCTGTTGCCAGGCGCGATGGGACTTTTTCATAGCGGCTCATTACGGCCACGGAAGCTACGGTCGAGGCGAGGGATTTACTGTTCCAATCAGGCCTAGTCGGGGCGACTGTCTCGATTTCATCTATAATTTGTCAACAGTTTGCAAAATCAGCATCTCTCTAATGTCTTGAGAACCTCCGCAGGTTAGCATTCAGGCGTAAAAATCCCCGCAGCCACCTGGCGACTCGTTAAGTCATTACTCCCTAAGATTTGCCCGGCTGGCTGATCAGTTGTCTCGAAGGAGGGTGTGATGAACTGCCGTTTCAGAGATTCCATCTACAAGCTGATTGGATTGTCGTTCGCCGTGGCACTCCTTTCCACGCCATTGCGAGGTTCCGACAACGATTCGATTCTGAAGAATCGCAACACTATCGACACCATTTCCTCCACGGTTCCCGCAAATGGAGATGTAAATCCATATGGACTCGTCCGCGTCCCTAGGAGCATCGGGAACCTTCGGCAAGGGCATTATCTGGTGAGCAACTTCAATGCGAGCTCCAATCTACAGGGAACGGGCACCACCATTGTGGACGTGTCACCCAGCGGAGCGCTTTCCGTGTTCGCGCAACTCAATTCAGCCTCTTTGCCCGGGCCGTGCCCCGGTGGCGTCGGCCTAACGACGGCACTGGCGGTTTTGCAAACAGGCTGGGTAATCGTTGGCAGCCTGCCGACGGCGGATGGGACCTCCGCAACCGCACAGGCCGGATGCCTGATCGTGCTGGATAATATGGGCAATGCTGTGGAAACGATTCAGGGATCCCTGATCAATGGACCTTGGGATATGACGTGGCTCGATGACGAGCAGCAGGCGGCGCTGTTTGTCACTAATGTGCTGAATGGGACCGTGGCGGCGAATGGAAATATTGTGAATCAAGGGACCGTCGTCCGAGTGAATCTTCGGGTTTCTGAAAGCGCAATGCCATTTCTGGAGTCGCTGACGGTGGTGGGAGCCGGATTCGCCGAACGCACCGATCCGGCCGCGCTGGTCATTGGACCGACAGGATTGGGATTGTCTCCCGGTTGCAGTCACGAGGAAGAGGAGTGCGACTCTCATGAGCGCGGGGATGAACCAGTGCTTTATGTAGCCGACAGCCTGAACAACCGTGTGGTGATTATCAGGGATCCGCTGACGAGAACCAGGCCGTCGGGGCCTGGCATGTTGCTCAGTAGTGGAGGAAGCCTGAACGACCCATTGGGGCTGACCGTCGCGCCGAACGGTCATGTTCTTGTTGTGAACGGAAACGATGGATTCATCACGGAGATCACCCCCCGTGGGACGCAGATCGCCAGTAAACTGATCGACAATAACGGCAATCCGCCCGGAGCCGGCGCCCTTTTTGGCGTAGTTTTTGATCCGGAAAATGGGGTGATTTTCGTGGATGATGCCACGAATACATTGAATCGACTTCACTAGGACCCTCAAAGCGGCGGGCGGTGACATTCGATTCTGCCGGAACTTTTCCGGTCGAAAATCGAAAGTTGCCAATGTGTCTCTGTATTCCAGAAAATCGCATCGTTGAAAAGCGAATTTGTGGAAAACTGACGCGTGTTCCAGTCGACTGGTGTGAGTTCGCAAGCGGGTGCTTTTGGCGCGCGCTAAAGCGGGAGGATAAATCGTTTTTACTGAAGAACCTGTAGCCCTGGAATCGGCATCTGACTTCCCGGGGGCCTGCGACGGCCCTATCCTGGCGTGCGAGGCAAACTCTCGTTTTACAAGAGGCAATCTCCCGAATTACCCTGCTTGAATCGTGCCGGAGGCCATGCATTTAACTAACAGCAATCCCTCCGATCGCATGCCGGTGGAAATGTCCGACATACCGCAGCGGCCAGAAGGTTTTGGTTCTTTTATCCCCCGCCATGGGGCGAACTGCTGCTTGAACAGGAGGCAGTTATGCGAGGCATAGTGTGGGCGAAGCGGATTGCGAAGGCAGGCGCGCTTCTGGGTGCGTTATTAGCCCAGACGAACCCGAGTTGGGGACAGGGTGCGGAGCAACCCGCCGGGCAGCAACTGGACCCCGCTGCCGTTGGGGCCTTACTGCAAAAGCTGCAGACGCAAGTCCAGGACTTGCACGCGCAAATGGACGAGTTGAAGGCGCAGCAGCAGACGGCCAAAGCAGAGTCCGCGATATTGAGGAGGGAATTGGATGCTGCGAAATCGCAACTGGCGGCAATAGCGGTTCCCGCGGGCGGAGGTTTGCAACCTCAACCAGTTTCACTTGCTGCCAGTAAGATTCCGACGACGGACGAGCGTATCAGCAGGCTTGAGGAAAATCAGCAACTCGCCGATTCAAAAATTGCCGAGCAGAGCCAGACGAAGGTGGAGAGCGGATCGAAATACCGGCTGCGGCTGACCGGGCTGGTTCTTCTGAATATGTTCGAGAATCGAGGCACGGTTGAAAATCTGGACTTCCCTTTGTTGGCCGAGCAACCCGGGCCATTCTCCAGCGGAGGCTCGTTCGGAGGTTCGCTGCGCCAATCGCAGATAGGCATTCAGGCGTTCGGACCAACCGTAGCTGGGGCGCAAACCAGCGCCAATGTGCAGTTCGATTTTGCGGGCGGGTTCCCGGAAGTGCCGAACGGGTCGAGTTTCGGGATCATGCGGCTCAGGACGGGAACGGTGCGGTTTGACTGGCCACAGACTTCCGTTGTGGCAGGACAGGATACGTTGTTTTTCGTGCCGAACACTCCAACATCACTTGCGACGTTGGCGGTGCCGGCGCTGGCGTACTCGGGAACGCTTTGGAACTGGGCGCCGCAAGTGCGTGTCGAACACAAATTCAGGATGTCGGAGTCTGGGTCGTTCCTGGTGCAAGGCGGGATTCTGGACTCATTGTCGGGGGACACTCCTGCGTCTCCTTATTTTCGACTGCCAACATGGGGGGAGAATTCCGGACAGCCCGCGTATGCCGCGAGACTTTCGTGGACGCAAGACATTCTTGGCCAGAATCTTACGCTTGGCGCGGGCGGCTATTACGGCCGGCAGGCGTGGGGATTCGGGCGCCACGTGGACGGCTGGGCGGGCACAGTGGATGCCAGCATACCGCTGGGGAAAAGATTTGAACTCGCGACTGAATTCTTTCGCGGCCGGGCGATTGGGGGCCTGGGCGGCGGGATTGGCCAGAGCGTGATCTGGAACGGGTCCCTGGCCGACCCCGCGACACCAGTCTACGGATTGAATTCCGTGGGCGGGTGGTCGCAATTGAAGCTCAAGGCGACATCCAAATTACAGTTCAACGGAGCGTTTGGCCTGGACAATCCGTACGCGGGCCAATTGCGCACCGAGGGAGGAAATACAACATACTATCCAGTGCCGCTCTCGAAAAACGAAAGCGGATTCGGAAACTTCATTTATCAACCGCGGTCCGATATCGCATTTTCCATGGAGTACCGGCGGATAAAGACCTTTACGCTGGATGGCGGCGCGAACGCTGCTAATATAGTTAGCATCAGCGTGGGTTACTTATTCTAGTGCGAATGCTCGACGTCTTTCGGAAGTTCGGGTGGCTCAGCGCCGTTTGCGTTCTTTCGGCGAGCATCGCCATTCCAGTTCGCGGGCAAAACTACGATGTGAATATACGCGTGGCGGTTCAGCGCCAGGCCGACCTGAAACCGGGAAAAACAAGCAAGGTGCCGTTGGATGCGTCGGATATCGTGGTCTGGTTGAAGCCATTGGAGCCGGGGATGAGGAGTGAAGCGCTGGACGCCGCGAAGGGCGGGAAGTTTCAACTCGTTCAACACAATAAGAGTTTTCAGCCGCACGTGCTGGCGGTTCCTGTCGGGTCGGTGGTTGATTTCCCGAATCGCGATCCCTTTTTTCACAATGTGTTCTCGTTGTTCGACGGCAAACGGTTTGATCTCGGCCTTTATGAAGCCGGAGCGACCAACTCCGTGCGATTCGATCGTGTGGGAGTCAGTTTTCTTTTTTGCAACATTCATCCGGAAATGAGCGCGGTGGTGGTCGCGGTGGATACGCCTTATTACGGGACATCCGATCGAAAAGGGAACATCACGCTCCAAAATGTGCCGGACGGGAAGTATGAGCTCCATGTCTGGTACGAACGCAGCCTCCCAGAGGACCTGAAAGCCTTGACCCGGAACGTTGTGATCTCTGCGCCATCGACAAATCTGGGGCTCATCAAAGTTCCAGAGAATCCGAGCTTCACAACGGCGCACAAAAACAAGTATGGGCAGGATTACGAGCCGCCTCCCGTTCCAAGTTACCAGCATCCCTGATTGCACATCGAGAAAGCCGAGCGCGCGTTAATGAGCAGGAGAGATAGCGCGGTCGGCGGCGCTCTGTTCGACGAGCGGAAGGCGAACGAGCACCGTGGTACCGGATTCCGAGGTCTGTTCGACGGACACGTTGCCCGAATGGTCCTGAACAATTTTGCTGACGATGGCCAGGCCCAAACCGGTCCCGTTGGGCTTACCGTAACTGACGAAGGGATCGAACAACGAATCGCGGATGCCGCTGGGAATGCCCCGCCCCTTGTCATGGACCCGGATCTCAAATCCAGCTTCTGTGTGTTTCGCATCGACGACGATGGAGCCGTCGGCCTCCGTCATCGCTTCACATGCATTCAGGATCAGGTTGAAAAAAACCCGCTCCAGTTTCCGGGCATCGAACATACCCTCCAGCTCGCTGGTGGAGGAGAGCACGATTCGCGTATCTCGGAATTCAGGTTTCGAGTGGATGGCTTCAATGGCGCGGCGGAGCACCAGATCGAGACGAGTGCGAGTGGGGGTGATCGTACTCCGTTGGTAAGAGAGTTCGCGGAGAGAATCGATCAAGTCAGTCATCTGGTTGGCCGCGGTCTTGATCTCTTCGTAGATTTCGTCCTTTTTCAGCTTGAGTTCATCCGCTTCGTAAAGGAATTCAGCGTTGGCAACGACGGTTGCAAGATAGTGACGCAAGTCATGGGAGAGCGAGCCCGCGGCACGAGCAAGTGCGGCGATGCGCTCGGACTCGATGCGATGCTGTTGCAGCGCGAGCAACTGGCTCCGCATCAGGGCGAACGAGGTGCTGAGTTCCACGAGCTCCGTGCTGCCGCGCGGCGTAATCGAATAGGTGAAGTCGCCGGCAGCCAGTGCTTTGACGCCAGCGACAAGGTTGTCCAAGGGGCGCGTGATAGTGCGAGCCACAAATCCAAACAAGATCACGCCGAAGAGCACAGCGAGCCCCCCGGCTACAAAAATCGAGTAATTCAGGCGTTTGATAAAAGTGCTTACGGGGACCAGCGGCATCATCACGTAGCAGCGGACAGGCGAAGGCGAGGATCCGTGGAGGAGCACGGAAGAATAAACATACTGGTCCGTGTCCAGCGCGATTTCGCCGGAAGCATTGGAGGAAGAGAACGCGCCGGAGCGCATGCGGCGCTGCAATTCAGCCGCGTCCCGTTCGGGTAACGTGGAGGCGATGACGGTGTCGCTGGTGGCCAGGGCAATCTGGTTGTTGGCCGCAATGGAAAGTTGCTGAGCCACAGCGGAATCGACCTGATAGCCAACGGCGAGAAATCCCTGGGGCTGCAAGGTTGGGCCCTCGCCGGAAGTGATGGGGTGAAGGAAAACCCAGTAGAGGCGTCCGTCGTCGTACCACCAGGAAGCATCTTCGCCGGAATCAATGGAGCGTGTCAGGTCGCGTTCGGCGGTCTGGGCAGACCATCCGGGTTTGGTCATGTGGAGGGCGACGATGCTTCCGTTTTGCCTTGCCAATACCAATAGATCGCTTTGCGCGAGTTTCCAGAAGGTTTCGGAGCCGTCCTGAATGGTTGGGGCATGCTGCGTGGACATCAAGGCTTTCATCGTGGGGAGATCGGCGAGCATGGCCCCCATGCGCGACAACTGCAATTCCCTTTGCCGCTGGACACTTTCGAACGCGCGGACGGACTCCTCGGTTCCGTCTTTCACCTGTTTTTGAATTTCGGCATCCACGGTATGGCGGATGAAAAAAAGGAGCGAGCCCGTGAGGCCTAGAATGATCAACAGGGCGGCGACGAAGAGCTGGGAGCGTAATCGGAACGTAGTCATGGAGCGTCAGCGAGCCTATTTAGGCAGTCGATCCGGCGGCCGAACCTCCGGGGGTAAATTTGTATCCGGCCCCGTGCATGGTCATCAGAAAGCGGGGCGAAGCGGGGTCCGGCTCCAGTTTCTGGCGAAGCCGGAGCACGTGATTGTCGACCGTCCGCGTGGAGGGATAATTTTGATAGCCCCAAACTTCGTTGAGCAGTTCCTCGCGAGAGACAACGCGCCCGGCGGAGGCGGCGAGATATTTCAATAATTTGAATTCCTGCGAAGTCAGCGTGATGGCTTTTCCGGCGCGGCTGGCTTCCATGCTGGTGAAGTCGATTCGCGCATCGCCAAAAGTCAGAACTTCGTGCTGGACGGATTTTGCGGCAACGTGAGTCACCGAGGGCGAGGTGGTCCCTGTGCGGCGCATGGCGCGACGAACCCGGGCCAGAAGTTCCTTTGGACTGAACGGCTTGGTTACATAATCATCCGCGCCCAGTTCCAGCAGCAGCACTTTGTCCTCGACCTCGGAATTTGCGCTGAGCACTACGATGGGAACAGAGGCTGCGAGCGCCTTGAACTCCCGGCAGAGTTCTTTCCCGGAGATGCCCGGAAGTTTTAGATCGAGAACCACCGCGCAGGGAAGTTGCTTGCGGAAAAGCTCCAGCCCGCTGGGACCATCGGAGGCGATCTGGACCTGGAGTGAATCGGACTCGAATAGCCGCTGCAGGGTCCGCTGCATCGGGCGGCTGTCTTCCACGACTAAAACTGTGTCCAAAGACATGGCGATCGAGCCCCCTCGTAAGATGTCTCTTTCGGCGACTTCAGTCGCAGCCCAAGGTGATTCACTGATCAGTCTCATTATCATACCCCCCTCTCACCGCCTGATGACTCATGATTGCACGCGACCCGGTGCGGATTGAGCGGAGCCGCGCGGGTATGCGGTGCAATCGATCAAATCCTTCATATCCATTTCACGATTCCTGGCCGCTTTTACTGCCTTGCTTACTGTACCGTGAAATCAAGAGTTCGCCGGATTGAGGGGTAAGAAATGACGAGCGCGTGACACGAGCGTGACAATTTAGGATTTGCTTCAAGGTAGAGTTGGTTGTCGACCAGAAGGGCGCCTAATCTTTATCAACTGCGCGGAAGATGGGAGCGGGTAACTCTTCTGGTCGAAACTACCGAACGCGCCGCAGAATCTTCCCCTCGTTTTGTCAATCTCGCCCCAGAATGTTCGTCCTGCTTTTTTGAATCCTACGAAAATCTTGTCAGCCGGCGTTGACCTGCATTGCTATCGCTTCACCCATCTCCTGTGTCGAAGAGTTCCCGCCGATGTCCGGCGTGCGAACTTTTGCGTTGGCGAGGATCGCGGCAATCGCATGCTCGATGGAGTCGGCAGCTTCGTTGGCCCCGAAATGGCGCAGCATCATCGCACCGGACCAGATCTGGCCGATGGGATTGGCGATGCCTTTGCCGGCGATATCGGGCGCAGAGCCGTGAACGGGTTCAAACATCGAAGGAAATTCCTTTTCCGGATTGAGGTTTGCGGAAGGCGCTATCCCGATGGAGCCGACCACTGCGGGGCCGAGATCGGACAGAATATCGCCGAAAAGATTTGAACCCACGACCACATCGAACCAATCGGGATGGCGGACGAAGTGTGCGGAAAGAATGTCAATGTGATATTGGTCCGCTCGAACGTCCGGATAGTTTGCGGTCATTTCGCGGAAGCATTCATCCCAGAAGGGCATGGTGTGGATGATGCCGTTGGATTTTGTGGCCGAAGTAAGGTGCTTGTTGCGCTTGCGGGCAAGCTCAAACGCGAATCGCAAAACACGATTGACGCCCCGGCGCGTAAACACCGCCTGCTGCACGGCCATCTCGTCTTCGGTGTCTTGATAAATGCGACCGCCGATATTCGAATACTCGCCCTCGACATTCTCGCGAACGATGGTGAAGTCGATCTGGCCGGGCTTCCAATTCTTCAGCGGCGAGTCGATGCCCTCGAGAAGGCGCACGGGGCGGAGGTTCACGTACTGGCGAAAAGTTCGCCGGATCGGAATCAACAGGCCCCAGAGGGAAATGTGATCGGGAACGCCGGGAAATCCGACTGCGCCGAGAAAGATGGCGTCGAAGGGGCGGAGTTGCTCCAAGCCGGTGTCCGGCATCATTTTTCCGGTGTGCGCGTAAGTTTCGCAACTCCAGTCGAATTGGCGCCAGTTGAATCCAAAGCCGAAGCGCTTTCCGGCCGCCTCGAGCACGCGAATGCCCTCGGGCACCACCTCTTTTCCGATTCCGTCACCCGCAATTACAGCAATGTTGAACATTTTCATTGGCCGTTTTCACCCCGTGTCCTCGGACGTCAGCAGCGCTCGAGTTGCTAAGCCGGCCGCAGTTCCCATCGTCCATGCGAACGCTATTGTCGCTGTCTTTTCCTGCATCAGCATGCCCGGTGCAACCTCGGAATTTCATTCGCGTGTAATCAAGAGTCATCGAGTTGCCGCGCGCCCTCGTCAAGGGCCCAGAAAGAAGTTTTCGAGAGGCGGTGTCTCCAGGGACAAATCCCGGTTCCAGTCCTGGTGCATTCCGGTAAGAGGGAATTTCGAGTCCACGCGGCAAAGCAGGGACGGTAATTGCGAACGGTGGATTTGTGACGCGTACGGATTCGCCGGTGGACTATTGCGATTTCTTGGCGGTGAACTCGCTCGAATCCGGTGCAGAAGGTAAAGAGCTATCGGAGGCGATCGAATTCCTGTTTCCGCACACACACTCACATGGGAATTCGCCAATGCCGAAATTACGAACCAGGAACTCCTGGACAAAGGACAGGTGCTGGTGAACGGAGTCCGAATCGCCCTGAATTTGCAGGCGGCGGAATAGCTGATTTTTGCCGCGACGCCCGGTTACTCCTGGGTTTCCGGCTCGACGGGGATTTCCACCTGCTCGACGCCGGCTTCCTTTTCCGCTTTCTTGGCAATCTTCCGCTGCTCGCGGCGCTCGGCTTTCTCGCGCTGTTTCTCCAGGCGCTTCATTTCCTTTTGGCGCTTTTGGAATGTAATGGCCATAGAATCTCCTTAGACTCGCACAACAGGTCCTTGTTCCGGCGAACGTACCGCGACGCGAACTTTACCAGCGGGGTTCGCGCGGTTGCCGTGCGGCTTCCCGGTAGTCTTCGTTTGAAAAACGTTCCTTGCTTCCGCCGCGACCGCCGCGATTCTCGAATTGAGGCGCGCGGCCGGGTTCCTTGGGGCGAGCTTCGTTCACTTTCAGGTTCCTGCCGCCAACCTGCTTGCCATCGAGGCCCGCAATCGCCTTCGCAGCTTCGTCGTCGTTGGGCATTTCGACGAACGCAAATCCGCGGGCGCGCCCGGTCTCGCGGTCCTTCACCAAGTTAACGCGACCCACCTGGCCGAACGGCTTGAATAGATCGTTCAATTCGCTTTCCGTGGTTTGAAAACTCAGATTGCCAACAAATAGACTCTTCATCCTTGCTTCTCCTTTAAAGATTTGCGGCAGTTGGCGGTGATTGCCGCCCGCCGCCGCATTTACAACGACTCCCCGTCAATATGAGCCCCGAATAAATATCTGGAACCTTCCCGAACGCGAGGGATGGCGCAGCTTGCGCAATGCCTTGGCTTCAATCTGCCGGATGCGTTCGCGGGTAACAGCAAAAACTTCGCCGACTTCCTCGAGCGTGTGCTGGCTGCCGTCGTCCAGGCCAAAGCGCATGCGGATGATACGTTCCTCACGAGGCGTCAGCGTCCTGAGTATCGACGCAATCTGGTCCTTCAGGTTCAGGTCGATCGCCGCGTCGGAGGGCGACAGCACGCCCTTGTCTTCGATGAAATCGCCCAGGTGAGACTCGCCTTCGTCGCCCAGCGGGGTCTCGAACGACATCGGCAACTGCGCGATCTTTTTGGTTTTGCGTACCGAGTCCACCGGAATATCCATGCGGCGCGCGATTTCGTCGGAAGTGGGCTCGCGGCCCAATTCCTGCACCAGTTGCTGGCTGGTGCGCACCTGCTTGTTAATCATCTCTATCATGTGGACGGGAACGCGGATGGTGCGGGCCTGGTCGGCGATGGCGCGGGTGATCGCCTGGCGAATCCACCAGGTGGCATAGGTTGAGAACTTATATCCACGCCGCCAGTCAAACTTGTCGGTTCCGCGCATTAGGCCGATGTTGCCCTCCTGGATTAGATCCAGGAACTGCAGCCCGCGATTCGTATATTTTTTGGCGATGGAGACGACCAGGCGCAGATTCGCCGCCGTCAATTCACTCTTGGCCAGTTGCGCCTCGGTTTCGCCCTTGTGAATCAGGGTGAGCGCGCGCCTCAGCGTGCTCGCCCCCACTTCGCTGGACTCTTCAATCTCTTTTATTTTGGTGCGGCAGGATCGCAATTCTTTCCGCGCTTCCAGGGAAACTTCGCCGTGGGCGGCTTTCACGCGACGCTCCAGCCGGGCCGCTTCGCGTTCCAGGAACTCCAACCGCTCGACCGTATGGCGGAGCAATTCGATCAGCCGCTTGCGTTCGCGCTCCTTGAATTCGATGGAGCGGGCGAGCGTCGACATTTCCACCCGGGTCCGGGACAACTTCCATTTGGCGCGGCGAAAACCGCGCTTGTCGGAGAGGCCGGTATCTTCCAGCTTCGCGCGCTGCTTTGTACCTAGCTCATGCAGTTTTGCAATCTTGTCGATGGTGCGCAGTGTCTGCCGAGTCTTCTCTTCGATTTTCTCCTCGGTCAGGTCTTCCTCGTCAATCTGGACGATTTCTTTGATGGAACGGTTTCCGGAGCGCAAATCTTCGCCGACGCCAATCAATGCCTTCAGCACGATCGGAGAACGGGAAACGGTTTTCAACACACGCAGGCTTCCACGCTCGAGCCGCTTGGCGATAATCACTTCCTGTTCGCGCGTCAGAAGTGGTACGAGGCCCATTTCCCGCAGGTACACGCGGACTGGATCGCTGGTCTTTTCGGGAGGCGATGCAGTGCGGTCGAGTTCCGCATCTTCGCTGGCCGCGGCCTCCTGCAGCGGGCTGACGTCGGAAACTTCGGCGACGTCGGGGGTGGCGTGCGCCAACTTGGCGTCGGAAGCATCTTCATATAGCGCGATGCCTTCGCTCTCGAACGCGGTAAAGGCGCTGTCGATTTCTTCGTTGGTATGTTCTTCGGCGGCGAATGCGTCGTTCACCTGATCGTAGAGCAGGTAGCCTTGTTCCTTGCCCAGTTTAATGAGCAGCCGGACTTGATCTTGTTGTTCTTGAATTTCCCGTGACAATGATTTCTCCCCTCATCCACTGCCAGTTCTGCCCGGGCTTGGTTCGCTGCACACCTTGGCCCGGCAGGCACACTTGGACGAGGATTGGCTCGCTTAGAATTGTTGTGCGGATTGCAGCTATGGCTACCTGCGCTGCGTTCGGTGGACAGGACTCCGGGTATCCCGATGCTCTTGGGTGCTGCGGCATTTGCAGCTCTAGAATCAGATGGCTCTATCATACACTACCTGTATGTTTGCGGGTTGAGTTCGCTCGCGTCCCTGGCGACAGGGCAGGGATACGTGGGGCACATTGTCTCCCAGGTCTACAGCCGGATCGCCGGCTTTCTCGATGCGGACCGTTTGGCCTTCTCGGACAGAGGTGTGTTTCGCCGCGAGAGCTTTCGGGCGGAGGGATCAGAAGGGAAGTGCAGCGGATCCCGCAGGCTTTGCAATTCCCGATAGTAGTAGAGTGCGCTGGGCCGCATCCGGGGGAATTTCAGAGCCTTTAGAAATGCGATCTCAGCGTCGCTTGCGTCGCCGCTCATCCCCGGGTTGCGAAGGAACTCTTGCAGCCCCGCCTCTTCCTCCGCGGCGGGCGAGGCGCTGGTTTCCACGAACCGGAATTGCACCGTCCGCGCGGAGGCCAGGCGCTTGTTCAACAGAACCTCCACCGCGAAGGTCTTTAGATCGATGTCCCAGGATTCGATTACCGGCTCCAGGAAAGCGGTGCAGTGCTCGATGGATATGTTGAAAACATCGGTGTCGAGAAAATCGAGAATCATCGCGCGCGTCTCTTCGTAAGACTGCCGGCGAACTTTTCCCACGCTGCGCAGCCAATTCTCGTTTTTCAGCTCTTCCCGGGCGATTCCCTTGGCCACCTCAAGAAGAGTCTGGCTCACCAGCCGTTCTAATTCCCCGAAAGCCTGATTTTCGAAAATTTCCCGAATCTGGCTGCGCTGCCCGGGTTTGCATTTCCGGATGATCAGTTCCCGCACTTCCTGGAATAGGGGAGTGGGAGGCTCGGCCAGTTTCTTCTTCAGATCTTCGTGACGCTGCGCATTCACCATCGTGGAGAGGTGGCCCCTGGGAAACTGCAGAAACGAGTCCATCCGGTCGTAGAGGTCCGTTCGCTCGACCGCGGGCGGGGCCTTTTTCCGCGTAAGCAGTTGCGAGATGTAGGACTCCGTGACCTGCGCCGCGGCCGCAAGGTCGCGTTGCTCGAGGTCCAGTTCCTTGAGTCTTTGGCGAATGATGAAGCTGACGTCCACGAAAGATATCCTCCTGATTAACTGTGGAAGTAAAGTGAAGTGTAAGC
This sequence comes from Candidatus Sulfotelmatobacter sp., assembly GCA_035487095.1. GTDB lineage: Bacteria > Acidobacteriota > Terriglobia > Acidiferrales > UBA7541 > Acidiferrum. The sequence continues at coordinate 58,861 of DATHMM010000149.1, read as the reverse complement.
GAATCGATAATACTTGACAATAACTGTAAAGTGTCCCATGCTGGTTCTGTGAACTCAAGGCTGCCTTCAGGTTTGGAAAACCCGCGAGGGTTCCTGAACTACCCCCTTGTTCATGAACCGAAGGAGCCTCCCATGTTTGTTCGCAAAGTATCCATGCGCCTCAAGTCTGAAGCCGCCCCGGAATTCATCCGCAAAATGGAAGGCGAGATCATTCCCCTGCTGCGAAAGCAGAAGGGCTTCCTGGACGAGATGACCCTGATCGCGCAAAGCGGCAAGGAAGTCTACGCCTTCAGTTTCTGGGAGAGCAGCACCGACGCCGAGAATTACGACAAAAATGAATTTGCCCAGGTTACCAGCATGCTCGGCGGCGTGATTGAAGGCGCGCTGCGCATCCACACCTACATGGTCGCCAATTCCACATTCCACAAGATGGCCGCCGCGGTCGCTTCCTGAGCCCGCAGGCGATTCGCCGGACAAGGCCGTCGCCGGCTGACGCCCGCTGATTTTTCCGAGAGGGCAGGCGCCGAGCCTTTCCCGCTTTTCTCTTCGCAGGTTCTCGGCAGAGGAGAAAACATGCAAATTGCAATCTGGATCTTCGTGGGACTCGCTGCCGGATGGCTTGCCGGCAAGAGCCTCGAAGGAAAAGGCTACGGCATGTGGATGGATCTGGCCATGGGGGGCGTGGGAGCGGTCGTCGGCGGCCTCCTGACCCGATCGGTCGGCTTCCCCGGTTATGGCGGGCTCTTTGTAACCACCTTCATGGCGATCGGATGTGCAGCGCTTCTGACGGTGCTGGTGGCATTGGTGAACGGCAGAACCGTCCGCGCCAGGGCGTTCTAATTGTCCGCGTCGGTGAAATTTGTTTTCCATATCGGTCAAGACGATGGACGAAATGAATGAGTCGAGCATGATCCTGATCCGTGAAGGCGCGCTCTTGCCGCCGGATTTCAAGCTGGAGAGCGAAGCGTTTTTGCCCGGCTGGCGGATGGTCAAGAATTTCGATGGTTACACTCTGAACCGGAAGATCAGCCAGGCAAACTGGAATTTCGTTCGGCTCACAGGGGAGCACAAGGCCAGGGTGGTCGGGCGGGCCTACTCCGGCACTCTCCGCAAAGGCATCGCCCGGATCTTGACGAGGTTGCATGGAAAAAAATTCAACTCTCTTGAGATAACCGTGGTGGACCTGAAACGTTTCATCGGCCTGGCCTTTATCAGCATTTCGGCGAACCGGCGGCACATTCAGGGCGGGGCCCGCATGGCCGCATAAAGGTTTCCGGACTTACCCGGTTGAAGGGCGCCCAACCTTTCTCAGGGCCGTCAGAAAGTAGCGGAATTTTATCCTCGGTAAAGAACTCGAAAAGGAAACACGTATGACAAAACTATATGTTGGCAATCTCTCTTTCGGTATGAACGACGAATCCCTGCAACAGTTGTTCGTTGACAAGGGCTATCAAGTATCTTCCGCTCGGGTGATCACCGACCGGGAAACCGGGCGCTCGCGAGGTTTCGGCTTCGTAGAGTTGGGCGGAAGCGATGATGCGACGAAAGCCATTGGAGAATTCAACGGCCTCGACGTAGATGGCCGGCAACTCCAGGTGAACGAAGCTCGTCCCCAGGAGTCGCGTGGCGGTGGCGGTGGCGGAGGAGATCGCTCGGGCGGCCGCGGTGGTTATTCCGGCGGACGTTCAGGCGGGGGCGGCCGTCGTAACTATTAAATAAAGCGCCAGCAGGTGGCTAGTTGATTCGCCGATTCCCATTGGGCGCCGCTCCCCGGAAACGACGGAACTCCGGATTGTGTCGCGGGTTGTTTGCTGAGACGAACAGGAGGAAGTTTTGGAGAATCTCTCGACAGGCCAGTATATCAAGCATTTTCAATATGGTTGCGGCGTGATTACCGAATCAAAATCGGACCGCACGACCATCGATTTCGACGCGCACGGGATTAAAATCTTCGTCACCAGCCTGATGGTTGTGGAGATGGCCGAGGGCACACCGCCAAAGCGGCGCCGCGCCAAACGCGTGAAGCCGCCCAAGCCGGCGCCCACGATGAATGCCCGCGTTTTCGTACCCGGTGCAAAATGACCGGGAGTATTCTCGTGCAGTACATCGGCTTTCGCACCAACGGCCTCTCACGAGAGTACACGTTCAATGTTCGTGGCGACGGTGAAGACCGCGAATTCACCGTGAATATTGCCAACGAGGCATTCGTCTCTCATCGCGCGCGCTATCAGGATGCGCCGGCGATTTGTGCCGGACGCTTGCAGGCGGAGCTTGCCGCGCACGAAAACCATCCAATCGAAACACGGTTCGTAATCAGCAGCGCGGAGCTTGAGACGTATCGTGCGGCCCGCGCTCCCAAGGGCGAGCAAAAAATGTGGAGCCGCAAGACGGACGAGTACTAGCCCGCTTAAGAATTCCTAACGCACCCCAATCTGCTCTTTGCCGCCTACACCGGCCTGGCAAAACCCCATGTTGCCATCCCCATGTATGCGTAGTAGTGTCCCCGCATGGCCAGGAAGCCGAAGAATCGCACGAAGGGGGGCCGTACGACCATGTCAGCCGATCCTGATGAAAAAAATGCCGCCAATGGCGAACTGCGAGAGGGCGCAAACGTAGACAAAATCCGGGACATTTTATTCGGTTCCAACATGCGGGAATATGAAAAGCGTTTTGCCCGCCTGGAAGAGCGCCTGAACAAATCTTCCGAGGCTCTGCGCGAGGACCTAAAGAAGCGTTTCGATTCCCTGGAATCTTATGTTCGCGAAGAACTTGAATCCCTCGGCCAGCGCCTGAAGGCCGAAAAATCCGAGCGCGCCGACAGCTTGAAGGAGCTTACCCGCGAATCCCGCGACAATTCCAAGGCGCTCGAAAAAAAGCTCTCGCAGCAGGAGGAGCAACTCAGCTCGGCCCAGGCGGATTTGCGCTCCAAGATTCTCGAGCAGTCCAAATCGCTCGGCAACCAAATCCAGAAATCCAAAGAAGAGTTGGAGACCGCACTGGAGCACGAAGCCGAAACTTTGCGCACCGACAAGACCGATCGCGCGATGCTCGCCGATCTCTTCACGGAACTCTCCATGCGGTTGAAGGACGAATTAGAGCTCCCCGAGAAATAGCCAGGTTTAACCATTATGGGATCCGCCCCACGACACTCCCGGGATCCTCTCGAATTTCGACCCAAAATGGCCGAAACGCCACCAACCCGACCAGTGCCGGAATCCGACGACCCACCGCGTGAGCCGGAGGCACAGGCCTACCTCGAACTTCGCCAGTTGATTTTGGCTCCGGAGCAGGAAGCGCTCGAGCGCCTGCACCAGCGCGTGGATGATCCGGCCTCGCGCACCGAAGACGTCGGTAGCGTCGTTGCGGAAGCCATCCAGCTTCGCCGCAGCCAGGGTGGCGACGAAGCCTTGAGTGTTGCGCTTGCGCCCACCATCGAGACGGCGTTGCGCGAATCCGTTCGGAAAGACCCGGGCACGCTGGCCGACGCGCTCTTCCCGGTCATGGGCCCCGCGATACGGCGCTCGATACTGGAAACGCTTCGCTCGTTCCTCGAATCGTTCAATCAGGTGCTCGATCAGAGCCTTTCCGTGAAAGGCTTGAAATGGCGACTGGAGGCCTTGCGCACCGGCCGTTCCTTTACCGAAGTCGCCTTGCTTCACAGCCTGGTGTTTCGCGTCGAACAGGTCTTCCTGATTCATAAGAAGACAGGACTGCCGATCGGCCACGCGGTGGCCTCGGCGGTGGCGATGCAGGATCCCAGCCTGGTTTCGGGAATGCTCTCTGCGATCCAGGACTTCGTACGCGACTCGTTCCACACTTCGCAAGGGCAGGGCATCAACCGGATGAACGTGGGTGACCTGGACGTCTGGATTGAGGAAGGGCCCTACGCGATTCTGGCCTGCGTGATTCGCGGCATTGCGCCACGGGATTTGCGAGACCGCATGGCCGAAGTGCTCGAAAACGTTCACCGGGAATACGCAGCACAACTGGATGCGTTCGATGGCGAGACTGCTTCGTTCGTGAAAGTGGGTGGCGAGCTTTCCCGCTGCCTGGAGCTTCGCTACAAGGAAGAAGCAAAGAAAAAAAGTTTTGGATTCGTCTACACCGCTGCGGGTCTGCTCTTTCTACTGGTCGCCGTTTGGGTCGGATTGCGGGCCGTGCAATACGCGCGGTGGGACCGCCTGGTGAATACGCTCCGCGAGCAACCGGGATTCGTTATCACGTCCTTTGGCAGGGACCGCGGCCATTTTGTCGTCCGCGGCATGCGCGACCCGCTTGCGGCCGATCCGGCACAATTCATCAACGCATCGGACGTGAATCCCGCGGATGGCGAGTTCCATTGGGGCGGTTACTACGCGCTGGACGATAGCATCGTGCAGCAACGGGCAAAGTCCACGTTGTCCCCACCCCCGACGGCAACACTCGCGGTCAAATCGGGCGTGCTGTTTGTTTCGGGAGCCGCTTCCGCGAACTGGGTGAAGGATATTCAATCCAGGGCCCTGCTGGTACCGGGAATTCGCGCCGTGGAGCTTTCGCCGGAACTTAATCCCGGCCGCCTCGCGTTCAATCAGGCCAAAAGCGAAATCGAAAGCGCAGTGGTCAAGTTTCCCGTTGCCAGCGCCGCGCTTTCTTCCGGGGAAGCACTCGCGCTTCGCAATCTTGCGGTGAGTATCCAGGCGCTGCTGCAAGCGGCGGACACCCTGCACCAGAGCCCCACTGTGGAAGTGCTGGGCCACACAGATTCGACCGGGGCGGAGGCGGTAAACCTGGATCTGAGCCAGCGGCGCGCGGATCGCGTCGCGTGGGAACTGGGCCAGGCCGGCGTTCCCGAGCGGACCCTGCGCGCCCGCGGAGTCGGCACCACAAATCCGCTTCGGACCGAAGAGAATGAGGAGAATCGGCAATTCAACCGGAGCGCCACCTTTCGCATCAGTGCGGTTGCCCCCTGATCCCCAGCCATGCTCCAGAAAAAAATTTGCATGCTCGGGTCGTTCGCTGTCGGAAAGACCAGCCTCGTTCGGCGTTTGGTCGAAAGCATCTATTCCGACGTCTATCAAACAACCGTTGGCGTGAAAATCGACAAGAAAATCGTGCAGGTGGGCGAGAAGGAAGTGTCCCTGGTCCTCTGGGACATTTATGGCGAGGACGACTTTCAGAAAATGCGCTGGACGTATTTGCGCGGAGCTTCGGGCTATCTGCTGGTCGCCGACGGCACGCGCAAGGCCACGCTTGAAAAGGCTTTCCAGCTTGAGCAGAAAGTCCGCGAAGGAGCCGGCGCGATACCGTTTGTCTTTGTAATCAATAAGAGCGATTTGATCCGCGATTGGGAACTGGACTCCGCGATAGAATCGCAGATGGCCGCGCAGGGATGGAGCGTCCTGCGTTCCAGTGCGAAGACCGGAGAGGGCGTGGAAGAATCCTTTTCTCTGCTCACGCAGAAAATGCTGGGATGAAAATGCCGGACGTTCTGGAAAATGCCCTCACTGAGATGGGATTCGCGCTCCTGGACTACCGGGGCAATGGCGAATTCCTGGCCATCGCAAAACTCCCCGCGTGGTTCTCCGAAATTTGGGCCAGCGCCGGGGATTCGTCTCATCCGATTCCGCTCTCGCAACTTTCACCGTTCGTTGAGAATTTTCTGCTGGACGCGGAGGCGTTTTGGAAATCGCCGGATGGCACGGGCTGCCAGTCCGAAACCTGGGTCGAGAAATCGTCATCCGGCCGTGAAATTCCTCTCCAGGCGCGGGCTCTACTTCTGAAAGAGAAGCGGATCCTCGCGCTCCACAGCCCTGTTTCACAATTCCGCGAGCAGGTGAAGGTTCTGCAAACCGCGCGCAACGCTTCGCTGGACCACGAACGCCTGGCGAGGGAAATCCAGAAAAAAGAAATTCTCCTTCATTGCATCGTGCACGACCTCTCTCAGCCGCTGAGCGTCATGCACGTCGCGATGGACTCGCTGTCGGAAGAATCCATCAGCGAACGCTCCAGGCAATATCTAACCCTCGGGAAGCACGCCAGCAATCAGCAGGAAACAATGATTCGCCAAATCCTGCAGACCTTTTCCGCGGACCTCCGCGCCACTCTCGATGCGGGCACGGAAGGGAACTCCTCTGCGGATCTTCTTAAATGCGCGCGCAAGATCATGACCATGCTAGGGCCGACGTTTGAAGTCAAGGGAGTGCGGCTGGCCGTTTCATCCAGCGTTGACCTGGAATCCAAATGGCCTGTGGTGGCGGAAGAGTCTCGCCTGCTGCGCATTTACTCGAACCTGTTGGAAAACGCTCTACGGTATACGCCGGCCGGCCGCCGCGTCACGGTCGGCGTCGAGGACGAAGGGGATTTTCTGAAAGCCTTTGTGGACGACGAGGGTCCCGGCCTGCCACCGGATCTGCGCCCGGAGCAGATTTTCGGCCTGTTCATGAAAGGGAAGCAAAGCGGGGGGAAAGCCGGTCTGGGACTGTATTTCTGCCGGATTACGGTCGAGCGCTGGGGCGGCAGCATCGGGTGTGTAACTCTCCCGGAAAGGGGATCGCGGTTTTGGTTCCGGCTTCCGCGAGACTCGGGCCAATCCGCAACAATCCCAGCGACTGAAAGTGACCTTTCAGAGCCAGTCAGCTCCAAGCCCAAACTGGCGTCCCCGCGGCCACTGCGGATTCTTTTCGCCGATGACCACGAAGACATCCGAACTCTCACGACTCACCAACTCAAGCGCCAGGGCCACCACGTGGTTATAGCCAAGGACGGCAAGCAGGCGCTTAAAGCCTTCCGCTCGGCCGCTTTCGATGTGGTCCTGCTCGACCAGGAGATGCCTGGGATGACCGGGGAGGAAGTGGCCCGCGCGGTCCGGCTGGCCGAACAAGGGAAAAAGACGCGTACTTTTCTAATCGCCTCCACCGGCAATACGGGTTCAGAAGACGTCCGCCGATTGATGGCAGCCGGGTTCGACAATGTATTGGGAAAGCCATTTCGCGTGGAAGACTTGAATCTCGTGCTCTCTTCCTCTCCCGCCGCTCAACGCGCTTCCAAAGCGCTTCCCGCGTCCGCAGCGCCGCTTGTGACGAACTTCGCTGAACTCACCGCTCGGGTCGGCGGCGACGAAAAGCTTCTGAAGCGCATGATTCGCATGTTTTTGAAAGACACGTCGAAACGTCTGGCCGGAATTGCCGCGGCAATCCGGCGGAAAGACCCGGAAGCGCTCGCTTCGCTTGCACATACCCTGAAAGGCTCGGTCAGCATTTTCGGAGCGAAGGCGGCGCGAGAGCACTCGCAAGACCTTCAGGAATTCGGCAGAAACTCCGCGTTCTCCGCCGCTTCGCAAGCCCTCGCTTCCTTGAAGGAAGAGATTGCGAAGCTGCAAGCAAACCTGAGAGGATACGCAAATCACACCCCCGCCAGGCCCAAGTCGAATCCATCCACGCGACAACGGCCTCCCCGGAAACGGGGTAAACGCCGGCGGTAAGTTTGCGCACCACGATTCCGGGTTCCATCAACGGGAGTTTCGGCATGCCCCACATTCTGGTAGCGGAAGATGACGCCACAACACGGGAAATGATCCGCGGCATCCTCACGAAAGAAGGCTACGATGTGAGCACCGCGGCGGATGGAATGGGCGCGCTCCGCATACTCCAGAAAAGAAAATGTGATCTGGTATTGCTGGACATCTGGATGCCAAAAATGTCCGGATTGGGCCTGATCGGCGTCCTGCACGGGGAAAAGCACATTCCGAAAATCATCGTGATGACTTCGGATAAGACTTCCGACACCGTCCTGAATTCGCTGCGCGGCCAGGTGTATCAGTTTCTTGCGAAGCCGGTGGATGCGAGCACCCTGATTACCACTGTGGACAATGCGCTTTCGGAAGACCCCGCAATCCCTCCCATCGAAGTACTTTCCGCCAACAAGCATTGGGTGGAGTTGCTGGTGCCGTGCGAGCGCTCGGTGGTCAGCCGCGTGCAAAGTTTTCTTTCTCGGCTGGAAACCGATTTGCCTCCCGACGTGATGGAGAAAGTTGGCTATGCTTTTCGCGAATTGCTGAACAACGCCATCGAGTGGGGCGGGCACCTGGACCCGAACCTGAAAGTGCGTATTTCCTACATCCGCACCAGAAAATTGCTGATGTACCGGCTGGATGATCCGGGTCCTGGGTTCAAGATGGAGGACCTGAAGCATGCGGCGGTGAGCAATCCCATCGATGATCCCATGGCCCACATGACTATCCGCGAACAGAAAGGCCTTCGGCCCGGCGGCCTGGGCCTGATGCTGACGCAACAACTGGTCGACGAACTGGTCTACAACGAGGCCCGCAACGAAGTCGTCCTGATCAAGTACCTCTAAGCGGTTGCCGCCCGGTAGCGGCGGGCTTCAGCCCGCCAAGCTTTTGGCCCAATCCGGCATCGTCCTCCTGTGCTACACCAAACCCCGCGGGTGCGCATCAAATCATATTTGGGAAGCTTGCATCGCCCCGCGAGGGGACGAAAACCAAGAAAGGTGTAAAGTGTCCGCCCAACGCTCCACGCCAACCATCTCGCCGAAGAATTTGAAGAATTGGGGCAATCGACCCTGGACTGTCAACTTCCGTTCAAAGCCGCAGCCTCTTCCCGAAACCGTGGATTTCGCCGTAGTTGGAGGGGGCTTCACGGGTCTTGCCGCTGCCGTATGGCTTAAGCGCCTGGCCCCGGAAAAATTGGTGACTCTTCTCGAGAGCGAAACCTTCGGCGCGGGCGCCAGCGGGCACACCGGAGGGTTGGCGCTGGCCGAATCCGCCGCTGGAAATCTTCGCGGACTTGGCGATGTCTTATCCGGATATCAGAAAATTCTCGGTGAATTGCAGGTGGACGGCGACGTGCACCTGCCCGGCGTATACGAACTGGGGCGCACCAATCCGCTGAGTGGCGCGCCCATTCGCTGGAGTGATTCGGGCGAGTTGCGCGCCGTGAACGAAGTGGCCGGCGGCACCATCGATCCTGGAAAGGTCGTCACCGGGCTGGCAGCATCGGCGGAGCGCGCAGGTGTTGTGCTGTTTGAACACGCTGATGTTGAACGCTGCGAATTCGGCAGCCCTCTTGGAGTTCATACTTCTCTCGGAATCCTTCGTGCCAAGCAGGCTTTGTTTGCCACGAACGCTTACTCCCTCGAACTGACCGAGTGGAAGCAACGGGCGGAGCCGTGTTTCACGATAGCCGTTGCGACGGAACCACTCACGGATGCTGCCTTGGAGGGAATCGGCCTCGGCGAAGGCAAACCTTTTTATACCGTCGATCTGCCGTATCTCTGGGGCCGCCTCCTCGGGAAGCAGGTCATCTTTGGCAGCGGGCTCGTCCACGTCGCGGATTGGCGTGAACTGCATTCGCTGAATATTGAAACCGGCGAGGCCGCCTCAGCCTTCGCCCGTCTCGAAGGTCGCATTCGCAACCTGCATCCCAAGCTTCACGGCGTAACGTTCACCCATCGTTGGGGCGGCCCCATCGCGATTTCCGAAGGCTGGGTCCCCATTTTCGAGCGGCACCCGCAAAGCGAGAACGCGATTGTTTTGGGCGGGTTCTCCGGCCATGGAGTCGCGCAGAGCGTTTACCTCGGCGCGTGGGCCGCGGAAGCGCTTCTTGGAAAGCGCGAACTGCCAAAATGGAAGTAGCTGGATTCGAACCGGCGAGAGAGGTTTAGGCCGGCCCTATCCCGGATGGCCTGCCACTGGCAGCGATTTCAGCATTGCCGAAAGGCCGTTCCAGATAATCTGCGTCCCGATGCATACCAGCAAGAACGAAGACAGCCGCATGATCACGGCCATTGAGGTTGCGCCCAAAACCTCCGCCAGCCGATCGGCGAACGCGTAACAAAGGTAAACGCTGGCCGCGACCAGCACCGCTCCGATCACCGCCCCAAGCATCGAAAAAAGAATCGAATGTCCTGAGTGCGGCTCGTTCGCGCCCAGAGTGATGGCCACGGAGATCGACCCCGGGCCGACGGTCAGCGGCAGAGTCAGCGGATAGAAGGCCTTTTGAAAGAGGTCGTGGGTATCCACATTCCGGTGAACGCCCGCCTTTGTGTCGTCCTCGTCCTTCTGTTTCAGCAAGGCCCAGCCTGTGGAAGCCAGCACCAGTCCACCGCCCACCTGCACCACCGGTATGGAAATGCCGAAAAAATCCAGAATATGCGATCCGATAAAATAGGAGGCGACGATCAGCGCAATGCTGTTCAAGGCAATCCGCCGCGAAAGTATCTTGCGCTGATCTCCGGCGTAATAGCGGGTGAGGGAAAGAAACAGAGGCGCGCTTCCGAGCGGATTTACGATCGGGAACAGCGCGGTGAGAACGAGGAGAGTGGACTTGAGCAGTTGGGGCATGGGCACAGCAAAAAGTATAACTACAAAGCTTTCGAAGCTGAAACGAGTTTCGCCGTGGTGATCGCTTGCCCGACGTGACGCTGCGTGTGGTCGGCGATGTGAACCAGGAGTCCCCCAAGGGTCGTGGGGAGCCGTTTCGTTCCCACAGCCCGGGGCAGTTCGTAATCCTGCGAAGCCAGCGCCAGGATGCGGATGCAACCGCGGGAAAGCGCAGCTTCCAATTCCAATAAGACTTCCCCGGTCGAACCGTGTGGGTTTGCCTCGGTTCGCAGCGTCTGCAACTGCTCGGCCGACAACGCATTTCCTTCCGCGTACGATAGCAACCGGTCAAGGCTCCCGGCGATATGGCGCAACTGGAATGCCACGGAAGGAAGCCCTGCCGGCCTCGCGTGAATCTGTTCGTCGCTCAGGCGGCCACACCACTTTTTGGCGTCCTCTTGTGCCAGTTCGAGCGCATGCAGAACTCCGCGGGCAACGGCAGGCACCTCGACTAGAGTTCCCCTCAACCACGGTTCAGGGAGGGCCGGTTCTTCATCGATCATCGCTAACTCCTCAAAATATCCGCGGTACGGGCCAGCGCCGCCATCGGCAATTTCAATCCGGGAATCACTCTGTTTAACCTCCGAGAGCCGAGTTCACGCGAATTGACACACGATAGTCCTCCACATAGGATGGAAAACTTCCCGCAAAGATACAATCCGCTCTTTGCGCCGAAGGGATTTTCGCGCCATGAAACTTGCACCTTCACCCCTTCGCTCCGCTGCCATTTTTTTTCTAGCGGCGGCATTATGTTTCGCCGCGCCAGCCTCCATCGGCACGGCCGATGCGCAACGCTACTTGAGCGACATCAAGACGCTCACGGAGGGCAGAATGGAAGGCCGGGGCGATGGGACAAAGGGCCTGGTCCGCGCCGAACATTTCCTCGAATCGCGCTACAAGAGCCTGGGGCTCTTGCCGGCGGGATCTCAGGGATTCCTGCAGCCGTTCACGGTTACGACCGGCGCCAAACTGGCGGGCAGGAATCATCTGACCGTTGTGCTCGGCGAAAATAAGATGGAACTCAAGCTGGAGCAGGACTACGTTCCATTCAGTTTTTCCGAGTCTGGCAGCGTCGACGCACCGTTGGTATTCGCAGGTTACGGCGTTTCCGCCGATGAATTCGGCTACGATGACTACGCGGGCATCGACGTCAAAGGCAAAATCTCGGTCGTGCTCCGTTACGAACCTGCTTCTTTCGCTGCAAAAACAGGCAACCAGGGTCTAACGCATCATGCGCAACTCATCACCAAGGCGATTAACGCGCGGAATCATGGCGCAAAGGGGCTGATACTCGTCAATGGGAAGCTGGGCGACGGCGAAGAAGACCTGCTTACGCGTTTCGGAAGCGTCAGCGGCCCGGAAAATGTCGGCATCCCGTTTGCGCAGGTCAAAAATAATATCGCGGAAAAATGGTTTCTGGACGCCGGAAAGCCGCTGAAAGATGTTCAGGATAGGATCAACGCGGAAGGGAAGCCGAATTCCTTTAGTTTTCCCGACAAACTCCACACGACGCTTTCTATCCAGATCGAAACCACCCGTGCCACCGTCAACAATGTTCTGGCTTATCTGCCCGGGAAGACCGACGAGTATGTGATCCTCGGCGCGCATTACGATCATCTGGGCCGGGGCAATTTCGATTCGCTGGCCCCTTCGCAGATCGGGCAGATTCATCCCGGCGCCGACGATAACGCCTCGGGCACCGCGGGCCTACTCGAACTCGCGCGGCTTCTTGTGCCCATGAAGGGCCAGTTGCAGCGCGGCATTTTGTTTGCCTCCTTCGCCGGCGAAGAGTTGGGGCTGCTCGGTTCTGCCGCCTGGGTGAAGAATCCCACTAAGCCGCTGGACAAAGCCGTCGCGATGCTCAACATGGATATGATTGGGCGCATCAAGGACGACAAGATTTACATCGGGGGCGTTGGAACAGGTTCCGGTTTTCAGAACGTTCTGGAAACATCTTGGGATGATTCGCATTTGAAATTCGATTATTCGCAGGGCGGCTACGCCTCCAGCGATCACACCTCCTTCGTCACGCAAAAAATCCCCGTGCTCTTTTTCTTTTCCGGGTTGCATGCGGATTACCACAAGCCCTCGGACACATGGGAGAAAATTAATCCTGACGCGGCGGCCCGCCTGCTGAATGTTGTGGCGGGCACAACGGTGACCATCGCGTCCGCTCAGGAACGTCCTACATTTATTAATGTCGTCGAATCGAATCCACACGCGGGCGGCGTTCCGGGTGGCGGCAGTGGGTACGGGCCCTATTTCGGCTCGATTCCCGATTTCGGTGAAACCGAGAACGGTGTGAAATTTTCCGACGTGAAACCTGGATCGCCAGCCGCCAAAGCTGGGCTGAAAGCCGGCGATATCCTTGTGCAGTTCGGCGACAAGCCCATCAAGAACCTCTATGATTTCACCGACGCCCTCCGCCGCAGCAAGGTGGGGGATGTGGTGCACGTTACCGTGCTTCGCGACGGCAAGGAATTGCAAGTGGACGTAAAATTGGAACAACGAAAGTAAATCTCGGTTTACACGTTGCGGTGGAGTCCGCCAATCGTGCGCATGACAAAGATCCTCGGCCTGGTCGCGGGAGTCCTCGTCGCCTTCTGTGCCCTTTACGGCACTCGTTCGCTGCCGCTTTTTGCGCAAACCGGCTCTGGGCCTGAAATCCTCCTCCCGCAGGAACACAAACATCTCAAGAACGTTCGGCAACTCACCTTCGGGGGCCAGAACGCCGAAGCGTATTTTTCCGCGGACGACAAGCAACTAATCTTTCAGCACCAGGGCGCGGATGTTCCGTGCGATCAGATCTATTCGATCGTGGTTGACCCGCCGGACGGCAAACCGGCCGTGCCCAAGCTTCTCAGTACCGGAAAAGGCCGCACCACTTGCAGCTATTTCTTCCCCGCGGGGGACAAAATTCTCTTCTCCTCCACTCATGCCGCCAGCCCGGATTGCCCGCCGAAGCCGGACTATTCGCACGGCTACGTCTGGCCCATTTACAGCACCTATCAGATCTACACCGCCAGGCCCGACGGCTCCGATTTGAAACAGCTCACAAATGCGCCCGGATACAACGCGGAAGCCACGATCACTCGAGATGGCAAGCACATCGTTTTTACGTCCACGCGCAACGGCGATCTCGACATCTACACGATGGACGCCGACGGCTCCAACGTGAAGCAGCTCACGCATGAGTTGGGCTACGATGGCGGGCCCTTCTGGTCCTACGATGGGAAGAAAATCGTGTACCGCGCTGAGCATCCCAAAACGCCGGAGGAGATCAAGGACTACAAAGATTTGCTCGCCCAGGGCCTGATTCGACCCGGCAACCTGGAAATCTGGGTGATGAACGCCGACGGCAGCAACAAGCATCAGGTCACACGCAATGGCGCGGCGAATTTTGCCCCCTACTGGTTTTCCGACGGCAAACGAATTATCTTTGCTTCCAATCAAGCGGACCCGAAGAACGGGCGGGATTTCGATCTCTACAGCATCAATGAAGACGGCACCGGACAGGAACGCATCACGTTTCACCCGGACTTCGACGCGTTCCCGATGTTTACGTCTGACGGCAGGCGGCTCGTTTGGGCCTCGAACCGCAACGGAAAAGCACCGCACGAAACCAATATCTTCATCGCCGATTGGATCGAATAGAAAGTTGCCAGTTTTACTCAAAGGAGGATTACATCCTTGCCCACCAAGGCGACCAAACGAACTTCAAGGGTAAAACCCGGCCAACGTGCCGAAGAGACCTTGCGCGTTCTCATCTCGCACCAGCGCATCCGTGAACGCGTGCGGCAGATGGCACAGGACATTCGCCGGGATTTTCCCAACGAGGCAATGCACCTGGTCGGCGTTTTGAAAGGCTCCGTGTTGTTCCTGGCCGATCTGGCCCGCGAACTTGGCGGCGAAGTCTCTTTCGATTTCATCTCCGTATCAAGCTACGGCAAGGGCATGGATTCCACCGGCGAAGTGAAGATGAATAAGGACCTCGATGTAAGCATCGAGGGGCGTTCCGTCCTCGTCGTCGAAGACATCCTGGACACCGGCTTAACCCTGAAGTATCTGTTGCGCCTCTTCGAAGAACGCAAGCCAAAACATCTTCGCGTGGCCGTGCTGCTGGATAAGGTGGAGCGCCGCATCGCGGACGTGAAAGCCGACTACACCGGCTTCGCGATCCCCAATGAATTCGTGGTTGGGTATGGGCTCGACTACGACGAGCGTTACCGCAATCTTCCCGACGTTTGCGTGCTCCGCCTCGGTCCCCGCGGCAAGACGAAAATCGAGGCCTGAGAAGGCTTTTCGCTTATTCTTCGGACCCGAATTCGCCTGCTATAATAAATACATTCATGAACGCGACAGGCTCGAATCAACCAATAGAAGCGACCACGGAGCAGCACGACGTCTCGGCCGAAGTCCTTGCGACCCTTTCCGAAATCGGGGAAGAGGTCAATGCCTCGCTGGACCTCGACGAGGTTCTTTCTCACACCGCGATTTTGATCAAGCGCCACATTGACTACGAATTCTTCGGCGTGCTGATGCTCGATGAGACGGGCTCCTATCTGACTCATCGATTCGCCATCGGCTATCCGCCGGGGCTGGCGGAGAATCTGCGGGTACCCGTGGGGCAGGGAATCACCGGCACCGCTGTCTCCACCGGCCAACCTGTCCGCGTCAGCGATGCTTCCCAGGATCCGCGCTACATCAACGCCATTGAGAGCGTGAAATCAGAGCTCGCCGTACCGCTCCTGTTCCGGGGAAAAGCCGTCGGCGTGCTGGACATCCAGAGCCGCCACTTGAACTATTTCACCAAGGATCAGCAGAGAATTGTGACATTGCTCGCCAGCCGCCTGGTGGTGGCCATCGAGAATGCGCGGCTTTTTCAAAAAGTCAGGACCCAGGCCGAAACGCTTCTGGTTCTCAATGAAGTCAGCCGGGAAATCAGCTCCATCCTCGACGTGGAAGAGCTGCTTCGCCGTGCCGCGGAGCTGGTCAAGCGCGTCATCGACTACCAGATCATCAGCATCATGCTCTACGACGAGGAGCAGAAAGTGTTTCGCCACCGCCTGGACGTGAAGCACGGCCAGCGCGTTCAGGGAAAGCTGCGCGTCGCCGCCACGGAGGGGATCGTTGGCGCGGCGGCCACCTTGCGCGAGCCGGTTCGCGTGTCCGATGTGACCACCGATCCGCGCTACCTGATGGTGAATCCTGAAACGCGTTCGGAACTCGCGATTCCGATGATTTTCAAGGGCAAAGTGATAGGCGTGCTCGATCTCGAAAGCCCGCAACTGAATTACTTCACCGAAGAGCACGTGCAAACGCTCACGATTCTTGCCGCCAATCTCGCCGTTTCGCTGGAAAACGCGCGCCTTTATGAACAGGTCGCCCGCGATGAAGCAC
Source organism: Candidatus Sulfotelmatobacter sp. (assembly GCA_035487095.1). Lineage (GTDB taxonomy): Bacteria > Acidobacteriota > Terriglobia > Acidiferrales > UBA7541 > Acidiferrum. Next base: position 43,083 of record DATHMM010000149.1, on the reverse strand, counting down.
GCATGGAGCGCGACCTTCAGGCGGCCAAACGCATCCAGGGCGCACTGCTTCGCCCTGTGCCCGCCGACGACTACGGCTTGGACGTTGCCGCGCGATATCTTTCCGCGCGCGAAGTCTGCGGCGACCTTTACGATTTCCTGCGCTACGGCCCTCAGCAGCTCGGCATTGCGCTTGGCGACGTCAGCGGAAAGGGCACCGCTGCTGCGCTCTACGGCGCCGTTTCCATCGGCATCATGCGGAGTCTTGCGCCGCAAAAACTGCAGCCGGCGGAGATGCTTCGCCAGATGAACCAGTTGGTTGGCGAGCGCCGCATCGAGGGCCGATTCATGACCGCGTGTTTCGCGACTTGGCAAAAAGGGCGCCAAAAGCTTCGCGTCGCCAATGCGGGCCAGTCACAGCCGCTCCTTTACAAGGGAGGCCGCTGCGATCGCATCGAGCTGACGGGATTTCCGCTGGGTATTTTCGAAGATGTCTCGTACGACGAGTGGGGCGTAACTCTCGAGGCAGGCGATATCCTCGTATTTCATTCCGATGGCATCGCCGAAACCTACAACAGCGAAGGCCAGCTCTTCGGCAACGAACGTCTGCGCAAGCTCATCGAGCAGCATCACGAAATGTCCGCCGCGGAAATGGCAGACCGTGTCCTGAACGAAGTGGACTGGTTTTCGCAAAGCGCGCCGCTTTCCGACGACCGCACGCTCGTGGTCATGAAGGTAAAATGAGCGCTCCAGGCAAGGCCAGGCGAGGATTGCCCTTCGTCGATCCCGCAACGCACACACCGCATTTTTCCTGGAAAAAGGCTGGCAAGTCCGGGCGCGAGGTCTTTTGCGAAGGCGTGCCGCTCTCCGAAATTGCCCGGCGCTTTGAAACGCCCACCTATGTCTATAGCCGGCACGCCATCGCCGATGCTTTCCACGAAATCGATCGCGGCCTCGAATGCGTTCCTCATCTCGTCTGCTTCGCGGTCAAAGCCAACGGAAATCTTTCTATTCTCAAACTCCTGGCGGGCTTCGGTAGCGGCTTCGACATTGTCTCCGGAGGCGAACTAGAACACCTTCGCCATCTTGGCATCCCCGGCAGGCGCATCGTTTTTTCCGGAGTGGGAAAGACCCGTGAAGAAATCCGGGAAGCGTTGCAGTACCGAAACTCTCGAACCGGCGATGCAGGGATTCTGCAATTCAATGTCGAATCGCCGGCGGAGCTGGAAATCCTTGTTGAGGAATCGTCACGGTTCCATCACGGGCAGGGTACGCCTCCGGGAGTCTCCATCCGGGTGAATCCCGACGTGAAAGCCGGAGGACATCCGCACATCGCGACCGGCCTGCAGCACCATAAGTTCGGCGTGGCGTGGCCGGAAGCCCGCAAACTTTATCTCGCGCACCGAAATACAAAGGCGATTCGCTGGCAGGGAATCAGCGCGCACATCGGTTCGCAGATTGTCGAACTCGCGCCATTCCGCCGCGCGTTACAGCGTCTGGCCGGTTACCTGCTCGATCTGCGTAAACAGGGCGTCGCTCTGAAGATTCTGGATGTCGGCGGCGGCCTCGGTGTGCGCTATACAAAGGAACGCCCCGCTTCACGCGAAGCCTACGCAAAGATGATTGCCGATGTCACCCGCCCGCTGGGCGTTCAAGTGCTCCTCGAACCCGGCCGCTCGATCATTGCCGAATCCTGCGTGCTGCTCTCTCGCGTCATCTACACGAAACAAAATGCGCGGAAATCATTTGTCATTGTGGACGCTGCGATGAACGATCTCTTGCGGCCAGTGCTCTACGATGCTCCCCATCCGATCACCGCAGTTGTGCAAGGCAGCTCCCATCAGGCGAATGCCGCGAAGCGTGTGGACGTCGTGGGGCCGGTGTGCGAGACCGGTGACACTTTCCTGTTCGATTGGCCGCTCGGAAATATTTCGACCGGGGATTTGCTCGGCATCTGGGTGGCAGGCGCTTACGGTTTCGCTCAGTCGTCCAATTACAACGGCCGCGGCCGCGCTGCTGAAGTCCTCGTCGACGGCTCCGGGGCAAAACTCATCCGTCGTCGTGAAACTCGCAGGGACCTGTTGCGCACCGACATGCTTGCGTGAGAACTAAGCTTCTCCCCACTTCAACTTGTTGCGAAGAATCTCGAAATAGGTCTTGTTCGGCGGCTGGATCAACTTCAATCTCTCCGCTGCGAGCGTGATTCGAACGTGATCCCCAATCTGCATCGGCACGCCCGTCTGCCCGTCGAGCGTCAGAAACACGGAATCTGAACTCTGCGACAAATACAGCTCGATCAGCGAAGTGTCCTGCACCACCACCGGCCGGTCGCTCAGCGTGTGCGGGCAGATCGGCGTAATCAGAATCGATTCCACTCCGGGTTGTACGATGGGTCCGCCGGCCGAAAGCGAGTACGCAGTCGAACCGGTTGGAGAGGCCACGATCAATCCGTCGGCGCGATACCTGCACACAAACGCCCCGTTGATGTGCAGTTCGACTTCAATCATGCGGGCCAGCGTTCCCTTGTGCACCACCGCGTCGTTCAATACCCGTTGCTGCGTCAAAAGCTCGCCGTTGTGCGTGCGTTCTACAAGCAGCAGCACGCGTTCCTCGATCGTAGCTTTTCCCGCGAGTGTGCTTTCCAGCGCCGGATAAAGCTCCTCGACGGTGAAACTCGTCAGAAACCCCAGGCTGCCCATATTGATGGGGAGAATCGGAATGCCGTGGTACGCCGCCTCGCGCGCGGCCGCGAGAATCGTTCCATCGCCGCCCAGAACCAGCAACAGGTCCGACTCTTGCGCTACCTGGTGCCGCGTTTTTCCCGGGGACTCGTTTTTCAGGACCGTCGCGGTCTCGCTGTCATACACTGCAGGCAAGCCGCGGTCGGCCAGCCACTTCAGCAAGGGCGGAACCACTTCCGCAATGTTCGAGCGTCTTGGACGGGAGATAATGCCGATTCTTTTAAAGGTGGGTTCAGGCCGCATGGATTACCGCGATTCTACCCCAGTCGCTTTTCGAGCGTGAAGGAAATACTCCTGGTTGCCTTCGGCTCCAGGCAGACGACTGGCAGCCGAGCCGAGAACGTTCAACCCCAGCGATTCCAGCGCACGCCGAACTCCTGCAACGGCCTTCTCGTGCAGGCTCGTGTCGCGCACGATCCCCCCTTTTCCCACTTCCTCGCGCTCCAGTTCAAACTGCGGCTTCACCAGGATCAGCAGATCCGCCGCAGGCTTTGCACATGCCGCCGCCCCGGCCAGAATCTTGGCGACGGAAATAAACGAAACATCGGCAACCACCAGGTCAACAAGCTCCGGCAAATCGCCCGGCTGCAACTCGCGGGCGTTTTTTTGGATGCGCGCCACTCTTGAGTCGCCTCGAATTTTCCATGCCAACTGGTCGGTGTTCACATCCACTGCGTAAACGCGCGCCGCGCCACTCTGCAGCAGGCAATCCGTAAACCCGCCCGTGGAGGCGCCGATGTCCAGGCAGGTTTTTCCCGCGGCCACGACGTGAAAATCCTCCAGCGCGCCTTCCAGTTTTACGCCCCCGCGGCTGGCGTATTTCTGTTGCCGGCTGTGCACTTCAATGTGCGCGGTCTCCGGCAGGATCAATCCAGCCTTATCCGCGCGTTGCTGCTCCACTTCCACTTCGCCCGCGAGGATCATCGCCTGGGCCTTATGGCTGGATTCAGCCAGACCCCGCTCCACAAGAAGCACGTCCAGGCGCTTGCGTTCGATTTTGGCGTTCATGGAAAGTGTGATCAGGCGCGGCGAAGAACAAGAAATTCCGCGATCGTTCGCAACCGGTCGGCGCGTCCGCCGTAGGCATCCAGCTCGGCGATGGCTTTATCCGCCAGTTCCTTCGCAATCTGGTGCGAGCGCTCCAAACCATATACGGCCGGGTAGGTTGCTTTCTGTTGCGCGATATCCTTGCCTGCCGTCTTGCCAAGCGCCGCCGAGGATTCTTCCACGTCGAGAATGTCGTCCGTAACCTGAAATGCCCAGCCAATTGTCTCGCCAAAGCGCCGCAGTCGCGCCACTTCGTCCGCCGGCGCCCCCGCGCAGAGCGCACCGGCGGTGATGGATGCGCGTATCAGCGCCGCCGTCTTCGACCGGTGAATGTACTCGAGCATCTCCGGTCCGACGGGCTTGCCTTCCGCTTCCAGGTCGGCCACCTGTCCGCCAACCATTCCATTCACGGTGCCAGCCGCCGTGGCGATTTCCGTCACCATCTCCACGCGACGCTCCGACGTGACAGGCGCCGCAGCAATCGTTTCGAACGCCAGCGTCAAGAGCGCGTCGCCGGCAAGTATCGCCGCCGCTTCTCCAAACTTCTTGTGGCTCGTCGGCTTTCCGCGGCGCAAATCGTCGTTGTCCAGCGCGGGCAGGTCATCGTGAATCAGCGAATAGGTGTGAATGAATTCGATCGCACACCCAGGATAGAGCGCCGGCGAAACTCCTGATTCGAAAATGCGCGCGGCCTCCAGGCAAAGGATCGGCCGGATGCGCTTGCCGCCGGCGAACACGGAATAGCGCATAGCCGTATGGATAGAGGAAGGCCGCACCGACTCGGCAGGCAACAGCTTCTCCAATTGTGCGTCGACAGCAACACGATCTTCTTCAAAAAAGGGAGGGAGCTTCATCGGATTGGAGGAGAGTCCAGTGTGAGCCATGGGCTTTCGTTCACGATTCGTTCTCGCCTTCGGCCTCGAACGTTTCGGCGGCCATCTTGCCGTCGGCCTTTTTCAGCAGAATTTCCACGCGGCCTTCGGCTTCCTCAAGCTGCTTTTGGCATTCCCGTGAAAGCCCGACGCCTTCTTCAAACAGCTTCATCGCCTCATCCAACGAAAGCTGCGGGCTTTCCAGTCGGCGCACCACTTCCTCCAGTCGCGCGAGCGAGCGCTCGAAATCCGGTTTTTTCTGCGGTTCAGGTTTTTTTGCAACAGGTTGGTTCACGCCATCCGCCAATCGTACTTGAATTAAATTTGAGCTTCGGGCCGCCAGCTTACTTCTGGCAATGTTTGCAGTAGTACGTTGATCGCCCGCCCTGCTCGGCCCGCACGATCGGCCGTCCACAACGCCGGCACGGCAAACCTTCGCGCTGATACGCCCGCAAAATCTCTTCCAATCCCCGAAACCACCACTGCGGATCGCGAAAGTCCGGTGCGGGATGCTCACAACATTCTAGTGCACGCCGGAGAACGGAAACAATCGCTTTATGAAGTTTCGCCGATTTCTTCCTGTCCAGCGAATTGGCCCGCCGCCACGGGTCCAACCGCGCATGCCAAAGCGCTTCGGTCGAATAGATATTCCCGATACCCGCGATGCGGGTCTGGTCCAGCAGGAACTCTTTCAATGGGCGTTTGGAGTGTGACAGTCGCTCGTGAAGTTCTTTCGCCGTGAATTCACCCGCAAACGCGTCCATTCCCAATTTCCGCAGCGGAGGGCATTTTGCTTCCGATTCCCAGGCATGCACCCGGCCGAAATGCCGTTGGTCCGCAAACCCCAGCACGCCTTTGCCAAACTCCAAAGCGACGTCAACGTGAACTCCATCCTCGCCTGCGTTCGCTCGTTCCAGCAGTTCCTTCGCCGCCGAAAACCAGACCAGTTGCCCGTCGAATCGGAAGTGCATCTCCACAAGTCCGCGATCCAGCGCCAGGAAAAGATACTTCCCCCTGCGAAACACTTCCCGGACCCGGCGCCCTTCCACAATTTTCGCTGCCGCGGCTGGCAACTGAGGTTTCAGCGCGATGGCGTGAAAAACGTGCAGACAGCGAATTAGCTGCCCCTTTACCAACGGGCGCAGCGCACGGGCTACGGCTTCAACTTCAGGAAGTTCCGGCATGAGAGTAAAGAATCGCGCTTAGTTCGCGGGCTTCAGCGTGAGCAGATGCTTTTTCATTTTAGCCTCGGCCACATCGCTAAATGGTTCGTAGATCGGCTTGCCCTCGAGCCAGTAAGAAAACTGGTCGGAGTAGTGCTCGCTTCCCGGTTGCCCGGACTGCCCCGCGGGGATCAACAAGATGGAATTGTCCCAATCCGCCAGATTCGCCACAAAGCGCTCGGATGGCCCATGGTGCCGCGAAGCCGCGCGTGGACTGAAGAGCGTTCCCGCTTGCGCCTGTCCGGCCTTACTCAACAGTTTTTTCAGAATGCCTTCGCGCCCGATCGGGTGAAACATTTCCAGGTAATTGAACCGCCGCCACTCCCAATCATCCGGGTCGCCGCTGCGCGTCTGCTCCTCCAGGCGCTTCACCGCGCGGTCCGCGGCTGCGGTGAGAAGTTCGTCATAATTCTTAAACTCTACCGGCAACCAGCGTGCCGGGCGCTCCGTCAGCACTTTCTGCAGAAACGCCAGCTTCCGCCAGGAGTAAAGCTCCGTATCCTTGCCCAGGTGCGGCTCCAGAATCAAATTCAGGGACTGGTACATCGCGGTATCCAGAAACGTCACCACGGACGAGTTCACATCCGCGATCCCGTTCCAATCCTTCGCCTGCTGAATCAATTTCTGCGCGCGTGGATCTTTCGGCGGGGAAATCCGCGCGGCGGCAACCAGCTGCTCCCCAATGAACGCGTGAGGAAAGCTGTAAGTATCTGTCTCCACCTTCAGCATGTCTTCGGGACGCAAGTCATGCTTGTCGTGGAGCAGGTCGTAAATTCTCGCTGTTCGATACGGCTCCTCCCAACGGTCCGTCAGATACGGTTTGTATTCCGGGCCAGTCACTCGCGCGTTTGCGGTGACGATCAATCCGCTCTCCGGATTGAAACTTTGCGGCAATTGCTCAAACGGAATGTAGCCCGTCCATTCGTAATCGTCCGTATCTCCCGGCACGGGAACCTCCCCGTGTCCCTTTTTTCGGATCGGCACCCGCGCGGCCATAACATATCCGATGTTTCCCTCCACATCGGCATACACCGCGTTCTGCGCCGGCCCCCACACCTGCCGCATCACTTCGCGAAACTGTTTCCAGTTCCGAGCTTTTCCCAGCCAGTTGTAGCTGTTCGACAGTCCTCCGGGCTCGAGCGCGGTCCATCGCATCGCATAGGACTTATCGCCCTCGTTCTGCAAAACCGGCCCGTGGCGCGTCACCACCAGTCGCATATGTTCATCCGCCGCGCCCTTCACCTTGATCACTTCGTCGAACACATCCGCCTTTTTCCATTTGCCGTTCACGCGATACTCGTCCGGATTGGCGGGATTAAAAGTCTCGATATAGAGGTCCAGCACATCGGCGCCGTTGTTCGTGAAGCCCCAAGCGATGCGGTCGTTATGCCCGATAATCACCAGCGGCGCGCCGGGAAAGGTGATTCCTTTCACGTTCCATCCCGGCGCCGTGATGTGCAGTTCGTACCAGATGGGAGGGATGGTCAACTCCAGGTGAGTGTCGTTCGCCAGCAATGGCTTGCCCGTCGCGGTGTGCGCGCCGTTCACCACCCAGTTGTTGCTTCCCAGCGTCCCCCGAATGTCGTGCTGCCCGGCGCGCAACCAATGCTCCACCTGGCCGGCCAGCAGGGAAGTGAGATCTGGCTTGGAAATGGAATCGAGCAAATCCGGATCGATCAAGCCCGCTTTCAGAACGTCCTCGCTGTCCATCTCGTCTTCATCATCATCCTCGTCATCCGCGTCGGCATTGGCTTGTTCCTTCGCATTGGGATCGCCGACCACAAAATGATCCATTGAGGATTCATCGCTGAAAAGGTCTTTCGCGAGTTCCGGTCCCGCCTTGGCGGCCACGACCGCACGATGGATCTCCCTTTCGCGCGTGTCTGCCAGAGTTCGGTACATGTATCCCGTCAGCACCAGGGAATCGGTCGGCTGCCACGGCTGCGGTTTGTACTTCAGCAGCGTGAATTCCATCGGCAGAGTCTGCTGATGCTGCTCGATAAACCGGTTGACGCCGCGTGCATACGCTTCCAAAAGCTTCCGCGACTCCGGATTCATCTCCTGCAAGTCTCGATCCGCGGCACGCCCGAAGTTTAAATTTCGAAAGTCCCTGTCGATTTTCAAAGTTCGCGGACCCAGAATCTCCGACAATTGCCCCCGCGAAGCCCGCCGCAACAGATCCATTTGCCACAAACGATCCTGCGCAACCACGTATCCCTGGGCTTCCACGGCGTCTTCCACCGAGCTCGCGCGAATATGCGGCACACCCCAGTTATCTCTCTCCACCGTCACTTCGTTCTGAAGTCCCGGCAATTTCGCGATGCCGTTCAATTGCGGCAATGGACGGTACACCAGCCACCAAACCGCAGTGGCGAATATGATCACTAGAATGCCGAAGATGCCAGCTAAGAAACGCAGGACGGTGCGCAAAGCGAGTTTCACCTCGAGGTTGAAGTCCTCAGTTTAGTAAACGCTGTTACCCCGCGCAACTTCCCAGTGGTCGCACCTATCCTTTTTCGCCCATCCGAATTTTCGATTCTCATCATTCGACAACCTCTTGCCAACCCTTCCTCTTCCCCGCCAAATCTGCTGTTACAATGCGGCTGGGAGGTTTCTTCCGCCCTATGTTCCTTGTCCGGATCATCGGCGTGCTCGTGCTGGTGGCGCTGAACGGGTTCTTTGCCGCGGTTGAATTCTCGCTGGTCGCCGTGCGCCTCTCCCGTGTTCGCCAGTTGGTGGCAAAGGGAAGCGCGCAGGCCAGGATCGTCGAGCAACTCCTTACTGATCTCCACCGGGTTGTCTCCGGCGTGCAGGTCGGCATCACCCTGACCAGCCTCGCCATCGGCGCGCTGGGCCAGGCCACGCTCGCGAATTTCTTCCAGGGCATTTTTCCTTCCGATGGCAGCGTGCGCATGATGATTCTCGCCCATGCGATGGCCCTGGCTCTTTCTTTTGCGATCCTCAGCGCGATTCACGTGGTGTTCGGTGAACTCGTTCCCAAAACCATCAGTCTTGCGCGTGCCGAACGTATCGCCCTGATGGTCGCCCGTCCTTTCGCCTGGTTTCTGAACTCGTTTCGCTGGGCGATCGACTTTCTTGACGGCATTTCCGGCGCCATCGTCCGCGCGCTTGGAATCGTGAGGCCGACAGGACATGGCGTCGCCCATTCGACCGAAGAGCTTCAAATCCAGATTCAACAGGCGCGCGAAAGGGGATTGCTGGCGGTCGGCGAAGAGAAATTTATTCTCAGCGCCATCGAGCTCAGCCAGTTGCAGGTCCGCGAAATCATGGTTTCCCGGCCGGACATGCACACTCTTCCCGTCGAGGCGTCGCTCGACGAGGTCATGAAAGTTTTCGCCACCACGCAGCGTTCGCGCATCCCCGTTTATCGCGGCACGGTGGATCACGTTCTGGGGTTCGTGCATATCAAGGACATGATGTGGGTGCTGCTCGACCGCGAACGCCGCCTGGAAGAACAGTTGCCTCCCGGCCCGCCGTTTGACCTGCGCCGCGTCCTTCGGGAAATCCTCATTGTTCCGGAAACCAAGCCCGCCAGCGAACTGCTCATGGAACTCCGCGCACGTCACGTGGGCATGGCCATGGTCGTGGATGAATTTGGCAGCATCCTCGGCCTGGTTACTAAGGAAGACCTGCTCGAGCAGCTCGTTGGTGAAATTCACGACGAGTTCGACGTCGTCGAGCGCCCCCTCACTCTGGCCGATGGCGCCATCATTTTCGACGCCGGCCTCAACGTTCGCGATCTCGACTCGCAATACAACATCACGTTGCCCGAAGATCCCGCGTACGCCACCGTTGGCGGATTCGTCATGGACCAGCTGGGTTTCATCCCGCGCGGGGGCGAAAGCTTCGAATATGGTCTATATCGTTTTTCTGTAATGGAAATGGATGGACGCAGGGTCGCCCGCGTGAAAATTCAGCGCCTCCGCGAGCCGGAAGAAAGAAAGGTCGAAGCTGCGGCGGCGGAGACCGCCGTTGCGGCTTCGAAAGAAAAATCAAAAGGGAAGGGGCGCTAGCTGAACGCGCTGCCGGAGGGTTGAGTTTCGTGAAGCCCCAAAGTCCGCACAAGCATCGGATCGCCGATTACCTGCGGCCCAAAACGCTTACAATGTTGTTGCTCGGGTTTTCTTCAGGCCTTCCCTTTTTTCTGGTTGGCAATACGTTCGGCTACTGGCTGCGCGATGAACACACCTCCCTGACAGCGATCGGATTTCTTTCCTGGGTGGGCATTGCCTATTCGTTGAAGTTTCTGTGGGCGCCCTTGATGGATCGCGTCGACTTGCCGTTGTTCAAACGGCTTGGACATCGGCGCGGATGGCTGATGTTCTCCCAGATCGCCGTCGGGCTCGCGCTTGCTGCCATGGGCGGCATCGGCACAAAAGCCGGGCTCGGCCGGCTGGGTGCTTTTGCGCTCGTCGTCGCCTTTGCCTCATCAACGCAGGACATTGTGGTTGATGCCTGGCGAATTGAATCGGCAGACGACGGAGAAGAACAAAGCCTCCTCGCGTCCGCCTATCAGTTCAGCTACCGCCTGGCGCTCCTGGCTTCGGATTCCCTTATCCTCATCGTGGCGGCGACCTTGGGCTGGCGGATGTCCTACGGTATTTACGGCGCATGTATGGCCGTTGGAATGGTTGCAACCTGGTTTGCGAAGGAACCGGAACGCGCGGATACGGTGATGGATGAAAAGGAGCGCGAAGCGCCGCTTTGGACGCCGCGGGGTTTCTTCGACGCTGTCGTGGGACCGTTCATCGCTTTTTTCCGCGCACATGGCTGGCTCGCACTTGTGATGTTGGCGGCCATCAGTCTCTACCGCGTGCCCGACTTCGTCATGGGTCCCATGGCCAATCCCTACTACCGTGATATGGGTCTTTCGAAAGAAACAGTGGGAGCGGTGCGCGGCTCAATCGGACTCATCGCCACATTTGCCGGCATCGCAGCGGGCGGATTCTGTTCGCTAAAGCTTGGCTACATGCGCGCTCTTATCATCGGGGGCATTCTGCAGGCTGCTGCGATTGCCGCGTATGCGACTCTCGCGTTCGCGGGCATGTCCATCCGCCTCTTCGCACTGGTCATGGTAGGTGACAACTTCGGCATCAGCTTTGCCGGCGTTGCGCTTGTCGCGTACATGTCGAGTCTCACCAATTTGGGATACACCGCCACGCAGTATGCGCTCTTGACCTCAACCTATGCCTGGCTGGGAAAGATCTTGAAGGGATTTTCCGGTGCTGCGGTCGAACGCCTGAGCACCACTCACGGCCTTACTCACGCCTATGGCATTTTCTTTCTCGTTTGCGGACTGACCGGTGTGCCTGGTGTCCTTCTGTTCGCGGCATTGGATTACTGGCACAGGCGGAAATTACCGGCGCCAACCGCTGCCTAGGGAAGTCTTTCCGTTTATCACCCTTTATTCAGCAAAACCGGCGTCCCGCGGCCCAATCCCAGCGTCTTTGACGCGCTCCCCTTGTTTACGCCAATCTCCAAGTTGCCGCTTGAGCCTACATACGCAATCGCCTCGCCGGCTGCCCCATTGGCAAACGTCGCCACCAGCTTGTTCACGGCGTGGGTGCCCACCTGCAAATTGATAGCGCCCTTTTCAACCGCTCCCGCTGGCAAATCCTCTTCGCGGAAATTTGTAATCAGGTTGCCGAAGGAGTCCACCTTCATCACCACGCCCTTCAGCAGCCCGTCGGCTTCCTTCGGCCGCGGCAGCGCAAATCGCTTGAAGTCCGTTATCTCTTCGCCCATGCTGCCCGGCTGCCAGTTCTTCGATAGCCATCCCGCCACAGCGGCAAAAACGTCGCGCCCGTGGAACGTCTTGCTCACCGGATGCAAAAAGTAATGCTCCGCGGTCAGGTGCCGTACCAGAAAATTCTGCTCTTTCTCGTAGACGCCGGAAAGCACGCCGTTATCCGGCGCCAGGAAATACTGATTCTGCCCGCTCACAATCAGCGGCCGCCGGTCCGTCCCCACTCCCGGGTCAACAACCACCACGTGAATCGTGCGGGGAGGAAAGTAAGGGTACGCGTTGGCAATCGCGGTCGCGCCATCGAGCAAATCGAATGGCGTCACCCCGTGGGTGATGTCCACAATCTGCACGTCGGGATTGATTTTCAGGATGACGCCCTTCAGCACGCCCACCAGGTGGTCGTTCGTCCCGTAATCGGTCGTCAACGTAATGATCGGATTCGTCAAGTCTCTCTCCCTCTGGATTCTCAAAAATGCAGTTGGTCCGCGAGATGGAGAGGCATCCCGCATCTTCGACGCTATCCGACGCCGCCCCCGGAATCAAGAACGCCCGCGCCTCCACGCCGCGCATTCGCCAATGCCCGCCGCTCGTCCGGGGTGGAACAATTTGCGATTAGTGCGTTTACCAGAAATGAGTGCCACTGGTTGGTATCCGAAATCGGTGGTGGCTGTATCCAGATGTCCAGTTTCTGCGCGAATCGTCCCGATGCGGGTCCAGCCATATTTGGATTATCTCGTTCAAAGCTTTCCTGAAAGCAAGCAAGGTTGAAATCGGCCTGAGTATGTTTACAGTTAATCCTTATATTTGTATACTCCCGTCGTTAACCTAATTCATCCACGGGGTCTCCCAATGAATTGTGCCTCCTCCGGACGGCCGGCAAGTAGCGCAAGTAGCATGCTTTTAGCAAAAATTCTAAGCTTGTTGCTCCTCTGCTTCATCTCGGGCCCAAACGCGCAGGCGCAAGGCGGCAATTTTCCCACCGGTGTAAACTATGCCGTGCCCGGCCAAGGCGGAGTGGCCATTGGAGATTTCAACGGAGATAACAAGCCTGATATTGTGATCGCGAATCAAAACGGAACGGTCAGTATTCTGCTTGGGAATGGCGATGGAACTTTTCAACAACAGTATACGGTCACCGCTGTCCCGGCCACTGGACCCTATTCGGCCTACCTGACCGAATCCGTGGCTATCGGCGATTTCAACGGCGACGGGAAGATGGACTTGGCGGTGCTCTGTAATAGTCCGAACTTTCAGACCCCGGCCAATATTCAAGGCACCGTAAACATTTTGCTCGGCAACGGTGATGGCACATTCAGCGCTCCGACACCGATCGTACTAGACGGGGCACAACCCATCTCCATCCTGGCGGGAGATTTCAACCATGATCAGAAGGAAGATCTCGCCGTGCTGAATATTGCGAGCTCGAGTGTAAGCATCCTGCTTGGAAAAGGAGACGGCAGCTTTCAGCCGTCCGTGGATTATCCGACCACCTCGCAGCCAGCCGCATTTGCAATTGGAGATGTGAATCACGACGGTAACCTGGATCTGGCCGTCGTGGGAGCAAGTGGCAATAACCCTGTTGTGAGCGTGCTGCTTGGAAATTCGAACGGTACCTTTGGAACCGCAGTCAACTGGATCATCTCGGGTCCTGATTGCGTTGACGGTTGTGGGCCTCAGACAACCGTTGCTTTGGGAGACTTTAACGGTGATGGAAAGCTGGACTTGGCTGTCAACGTCAGCTTCGTTGGAGGTGTGTTAGTTCTTCTTGGAAACGGGGATGGCACCTTTCGGACGCCTGGATTGCAGTCGGGGGCTGCGTTTGCAGGCGTTAACGGTGCCAACGTTATTGTCGCCGGAGATTTCAATGGAGACGGCAAACTCGATCTAGCCATGGCTGTCGGCGATGTCTATCCCGCATTTCCTGACCTGTTGATTTTTTTGGGAAACGGCGACGGAACCTTCGCGAGTCCATTGGAAACCAGTGTTGGTTCAATTGGCACCATGTCTGGCGCTACTACGGTGGTGGCTGCGGACTTGGATGGCGACAAATTCCTGGACTTGGTGCTCGCTACCAATACTGGTTTTGCCACAGGCCTTGGATACAATGCAGTCACGGTTGTGCTTAACTGCGGACTTCGGTGCAGCAATATAGCCCTTAGTTCCTCTCCCACAACCTCGGCGTTCAATCAATCCGTGACATTTACGGCCACAGTTACTCCAGCAAATGCCCAAGCTACGCAAAAGCCCACGGGTTCGGTGATTTTTCAGGACGGAACCAGCACTCCCCCCATCACGTTGGGGCCGGCAACACTGTCGTCCGGAACCGCAACGTTTACCTATTCCGGCCTTGCGATTGGCACGCACGGTATTTTCGCTGCGTATCAGGGTGACACCAATTTTGTCCCGAGTACCTCAGCAACAATCATGCAGACAGTTACTCAAGCGAATACGAGCGTGTCGATAAACTCGTCGCCGAACCCGTCGACTCCTGGCCAGTCCGTTACATTTGCGACCACAGTTATGCCGTCAACTTCGGGAGTACCGACAGGATCGGTGACTTTCTCTGATAACGGAACGCCTTCTGTTTCTGTACAACTCGATGCAGCCGGATCGGCAAGCTTCACGAGTTCCTCCTTGACCACGGGCACGCACTCGATTACCTGGAGCTACAGCGGCGACAGCAATTTTGCGGCTAGCACATCTCCCGTTCTTACCCAGATCATTGGCACAAATGCGGCACCATTTGCGATTACTCCCAGTTCGACAAGTGCAACTGTGCCGGTTGGTCAACCAGCTACGTTCATGATCTCCTTAGTTTCGATACCGGGTTTCACAACCCCGGTAGCTTTCAGTTGTTCCGGCTTGCCAGCGGGTTCCAGTTGCCAATTTCAGCCCGCCTCTTTGACTCCGAACGGAACAACGCTGAAAACGGTGGCCACGATCACGACGACAGCACGTCATTCGGTTTTGTTGCCAGTAGATCCGTGGTTCCCCGCCCCGTGGGCTTACTTTCGGCCGCTCAGCCTCATTTTTCAGCTTGGGCTTGTTTTTGTTTTGATACGCGCAAAACAGTGGGAAAAGATTCGGAGGCCGGCCTGGGCTGGTGTGGTTTGGTCTTTAGTTCTTCTCATCACAATGGCGGCCACGGGTTGTGGTGGAGGAAGTTCCTCAACGGGATCAACTGGCACTCCCGCAGGAACATCCCAGGTAGTGGTCACCGCTACTTCTGGAAGTGCTACGCAGTCTGTTACATTTGCTCTAACCGTGCAGTGAAGTGACCGGTCATCGGGGACTGATGTATCGCTCGTTTTACTCCTAGCTTGCGTTCCACTGTTGCCCATCGTACGATTTCAAATTGGTGTGTCGCGTGGATTTTGCACAGGGGGCTCGTGTGTCCCGTCAGGCGATTTAATGCAATTCCCGCGCTCTCCAGGTCGTCCAGGAGAATCTCCGAATGAAATCGGTCGTGGTGGTTGGCGCGCAGTGGGGTGATGAAGGCAAAGGCAAAGTCGTTGATTATCTCGCAGGCTCGTTCGATTACATCGCGCGCGTTGCGGGCGGCCACAACGCCGGCCACACCGTTATTATCGGCAAGGACCGCTACGTTCTCCAGCTTATCCCCTGCGGCATCCTGCGCCCCAAGCAGCACGTCATCATTGGCCCGGGCGTGGTTGTCGATCCCTCTGCCCTCGTCAACGAAATCGAAATGCTCGAAAAAGTCGGCGTCAGCGTCGCGGGACGCCTGCACGTCAGCAATCGCGCCCACCTGATTTTTCCCTATCACCGCGAACTCGACAAAGCCGCCGAATCCGCGCGCGGCGAAAATAAAATCGGCACCACTTCGCGCGGCATTGGGCCTGCCTACGAAGACAAGATGGCCCGCCGCGGCCTGCGCATGGTGGACCTGCTCGATCCCGTTCTCTTCCGCGAAAAAGCCGCCCGCGTCGTAGCCGAGAAAAATCGCATCGCCCAGGGAGCCTACGGCGCAAACGTGGATTTCTCGCACGAAGTCGAAGAGACGCTGCGCCTCGGCGAAAAAATCAAGGGCTACATCTGCGATACCGCCGAACTTGCCAATCGCGGGCTCGACGAAGGCAAGTCCGTCCTCTTCGAAGGCGCGCAAGGCACCATGCTCGACATCGACCACGGAACCTATCCCTTCGTCACATCCTCCAGCGCCACCTCCGGAGGCGCTACAACGGGCACTGGCGTTCCCCCCACCAAGATTCGCCACGTCCTCGGTATTTCGAAGGCTTACACCACACGCGTCGGCGGCGGACCTTTCCCCACCGAAATGCCCGACCTCGAGGCGCAGGAAGTTCGGGAGCGCGGCAAAGAATTTGGCGCGGTCACTGGACGCCCGCGGCGTTGCGGCTGGCTGGACCTCGCCGAACTCCGCTACGCCAAAATGATCAACGGCATCGACTCGCTCGTCATCACCAAGCTCGATGTGTTCGACACCCAGCGCGAAATCCGTGTGGCCGTCGGCTACACCTACAAAGGCTCGCCCATCCACGAAATGCCCGCCTCCGCCGAGGTGTACGAGCGCGTCACACCGGTCTACAAAACGCTCCCTGGCTGGTGCGAGTCCACCTATGGCGTTAAAGACGGCGCCAAACTGCCCAAAGCCGCCATGGACTATCTCCGCTTCATCTCCGACTATCTGCAGGTCGAAATCGGCATGATCTCCACCGGCCCCGAGCGTGACGCCACCATCGTCCAGCCCGGCACACTCCTCGCCAGTTGGCTCTAGCCTTCCGCTCCTACTTTGGAGTGCGGTGGCTTAGCCACCGCTTTTACGGTGTAGTCCTAGCCTCCCAACCTCTCTGCTCACCTCGAATTTTCCCTGGCGTCACGTTGGCCCGGCCTCCGCACATTCCGCTCCTTGCTTTGCTCTTCTCCCGGCTCCCTCCGCGCTACAATACTGTTTCTCACCAAGGACTCCTAAATGCTCCCATTTCAAGACGCCCGCAAACTCGTCATCGATAAGACGAAGCCACACATCGCCTCCCACCCACGGGCCATCACCAAAAAAAATCTTGCCGATGCGCTCGGCGACGCCCTCGCCCAGGAAGTCCGCTCGGACCGCGACTATCCTCCGTTCGATCGCTCCACGCGCGATGGCTATGCCGTTCGAGCGAACGAAGCTGCACAGGGCGCGATCCTTCGCTGCGCCGGCGAAATCAAGGCCGGCGACTCTGTCACGCAGCCGCTCACACCAGGCGCTTGCATCCAGATCATGACCGGCGCGGCCGTGCCCGCGGGCGCCGACGCCGTGGTCATGATCGAGTTCACCGAACGCACCGGAGACAATGTCACGTTCCAGCGCGCCGCCGCGGCCGGCCAGAACTTTGTGAAAAAGGGAAGCGAAGCCCATTCCGGAGACATCGCTCTGAGGCCCGGCCTCCGGCTCGGGTTCGCCGAACTGGCCCTCGCCGCGCAGGTCGGCGCCGCCGAGTTGCTCTGCGCCCGCCGTCCTCGCGTCGCGATTCTTTCCACCGGCGATGAAGTCGTCCCCGTCACCGAAACGCCTGGCCCCTTTCACATTCGAAACAGCAATAGTGTCTCCCTTACTGCGCAAGTCCGCCTGGCCGGTGGCGAACCCGTGCCCCTCGGCAACGCCCTCGATCGCGTCGATGATCTTGGAGCAAAAATCGAACTCGGCCTCAGGGAAGACATCCTGGTCCTCTCCGGCGGCGTCTCCATGGGCAAATACGATCTGGTCGAGACAGTCTTAAAATCTCTCGGCGCCGAATTTTATTTCGACGCCGTCGCCATCCGCCCCGGCAAGCCCGCCGTTTTCGGCCGCTGCCGCGACACCTTTGTTTTCGGACTCCCGGGCAATCCCGTCTCCACGATGGTCACTTTTCAACTCTTCGTCACCCCCGCAATCGACGTTCTCGGCGGCGCCCGCCCGCGGCCCCTGCCGCTTTTGGAAGCAAATCTCACCAAAACGCTTCACGAAAAGCCCGGCCTCGCCCACTTCCTTCCCGCTCATTTCGAATGGACCGGCATCTCTCCCGAAGTTTGTCCGCTCACCTGGCAAGGCTCTGGCGACATCGCGGCGCTCACCCAAGCCAATTGTTTCATCGTCGTCCCCGCTGACCGCCAGGACATTCCCGCCGGAGAGAAAGTTTCCGTTCTGCCGCGCCTCGACGTAATCTAATTCCTGCGATTTTGTAGCGGCCACCTTCCGAGGCGGGCAGCTTTTACGGCGTAAAGGTCATCTCCTGGACAAAATGCCAAAACTCTCTCACTACACCACCCGCGGCGAAGTCAGCATGGTCGACGTCTCCGCCAAGGCCGTCACCACCCGAACTGCCGTGGCCCACGCCTTCGTCCGAATGTCTCCCAAGGTCCTCCGTGCTATCCGCAGCCTGAAAAACCCCAAGGGCAATCCTCTCGAAATCGCCCGCATCGCCGGAATCGCCGCCGCCAAGCGCACTGCGGAGTGGATACCTCTTTGTCATCCCATCCCCCTCACCCACATTGATGTGACCCCGCGCCTGTGCAAAGATGGAGTGGAACTCCAGTCCCGGGCAACCGCAACGGCGCAAACTGGCGTTGAGATGGAAGCGCTGGTCGCGGTCACCTGTGCCGCTCTCACGGTCTACGACATGTGCAAGGCACTCGACAAGGGAATTGAAATCGCACACATTCACCTGCTGGAAAAAACGGGCGGGAAAAGCGGCGATTACGTGCGCGCCGCCAGCCGGAAACGGCGGGCAGGCTGCAAATGACCGCCGCTGCCGGAAAAACCGTTAAGCTCCTGCTTGCCGACGACAATCCGCTGATGCGCGACCTCGTCTCCAAATCGCTGGAGCCATTCTGCGAAGTGGTGATCGCCGCTGACGGAGGCGATGCCCTGCTGAAGGTGATCGACGATCCTCCCGACGTGATCCTTTGCGATTACAAAATGCCGGGCCTCGATGGCCGCCAGCTTTTCGAAAAACTTCGCGGCCGCGAAGCCACGCGCCACATCCCATTTCTGTTCATGGCTAGCCGCACCGATATCGAGGAAAAGCTTCGCCCACTGGTGGACGGCGTCGAAGACTTCATTGCCAAGCCGTTTCTGGCCAAAGATCTGGTTCGCATGGCCAAAAAAATTGTCGATCGCCTGCATCTTGAAAAGCTGCAGAAGCGCGCCTCGCGCCCGGGTGTCATCCAGGGACGCCTGGAAGAGATGAGCATGATCGACCTGATGCAGTCGCTCGAGATGGGTCAGAAATCCTGCCGCCTGCAAGTGCAGAAAGCCGGTGAGTCCGGAGAGCTCTATTTCGCAAGCGGCCAGTGCCGCGACGCGAAGATCGGCGCGCTTGTCGGCGACGAAGCTGTTTACAAAGTTTTGCTGTGGACCGAAGGCGAGTTCGAAATCGACTTCAACGCCGCCAATGCCTCGTCTAATACCACCACCACGCGCAACACCACCGGCCTCCTGATGGAAGCCATGCGCCTGATGGACGAAGCCAGCCGCGACGCGGTTCCTTCAAATTGACCGCCCCTATGCGCGTTGCCGTTCTCACCATCAGCGACTCTGTGGCCCGCGACGAGCGCATCGACCTCTCCGGCCCCGCCGTCGTCCAGCGCTGCCGCGAACTCGGCTGGGAAGTCACCTCTTCGCTGAAATGTTCTGACGACCCCGGCCAGGTGCGTTCCCATCTCCGCCAGCTTGCCGATTCGCGCCGAGTTGATCTGATCCTGACCACCGGCGGCACCGGACTCGGTCCCCGCGACAACACGCCCGAAGCCACGCTTGATGTCGCCGAAAAGGTGATCCCCGGCCTTGCCGAAGAGATGCGCCGCAAGGGTGCCGAGCAAACTCCCAACGCCGTGTTGTCCCGCGGCGTCGCCGTAGTCCGCAACGTTTCCCTGATCCTCAATCTTCCCGGCAGCCCCAAAGGCGCGGTCGAATCTCTCGACACCCTCGCGCAACTTCTCCCTCACGCCATCCAGGTACTCCACGGCGCCCGCCACGACTAATCCCCGCTGGCATTTGTAGCGGCCGCCTTCCGAGGCGGGCGCCTTTAGTTGGGTCTCCACTTCCAAGCCAGAATTTGAATATTCTCGTAGGGCTCGCCTTCCGAGGCGGGCCGTTCTGCGTCTTTCAAACGGCTTGAAGGGATTTAGGAACCTCTCTCGCGACATCGCTATCAACGTTTTTCGCCAACGTCATCTTGTAATGCAGCCGCAGGATCGTGAGTCCGACGAAGGTAATCTCGTGATCCGTTCGCAGGACGCCGTCCTCATCCGCATAAACATGGAAAATCTCATGCAGGGTCGTGAAGTTTCGCACTCGCCAGTGTTCGGGGCCGGATTCCACAATGCGGTAAAATCCCGATCTTCCAAAAGCAGCTCCAGTGGATACCAATCCAAAGGTCCCGTCCGCGTACGCGCAGGGCCGCAGGTACACGCTGCTGCTTCCATAACAGGGAAAGGTCACCTTTACGCAAGGATTCGCTTCTCCCGGTATTTGCGACTCCGAGTAAAGCCCCGCATAAATCACTTTTCCCGTGGAACGGAATCGGCGGAGCCATCCGGTGTACGCCAATCGGCCCGAATGCGGCTCCCGCAGTTGCACGATCTCGCTGGTCATCCCCTTTGCCACTTCCAGCGACGAGATCGGAAAATTCAGCTGGTCCATGCGCCGGCTGATGAATTCCACCAGCAGCCACAGCACAAATTTTCCCGCGAAGTATACCTCGCTCCAAACTTCCAGCTTGTAGAGCGCGGTATGCTCGTAAAAATGACGGATGCGCGGGTCCACGCGCTCGGGGTCGAACGACGGTCCGCGCAGGGTTTCAAAGCTGGGAATGAGTCCCGCATTCGGCGGTTGGCTGACCTCCAGATTCTCCTCCTCCGCAATCCGCTGATAAACTCCCGTTCCGATTACCCCCGGTTTCCCGAGCACGCAATCGAGCCACGGCTCCTCGCTCTTTCGAATCTTTCTTCCCGTCAGGCGCACCAGCCATTCGATGCACACCTGCAGCAACAATCCCAAAATCGAGTACACCGCTGCCCGCACGCCCGTCGGCTGTTCCTCAACCGATATGCGGCGCTTTTCCTCCGCCTTGGGGTTCGCTTGTGTTTGAGGACTCATCCTGGCCCAATTATCCCACCGCGCGGCCCGGGCAGATTTCCAAATCCACACAAGTTTCTCTCCGGTTACGCTCCTTGGCAGGATGGCGCTTGGCCACGCCAGGAGCTATTTTTCAACAATGGGTAAAACGATTCGAGACGCATGATCCGCATCGTGATGCACCACGATGCGGGCAATTTGGCTTTCCCTCGACACGGTCTCCGACTCACCCGTCTGCAGATTCCGTGAAAAATGTGGATAAAACGCCCCGCTGATCTGCACCCGAATCGTGTGGCCCTTCAAGAAAGTATTGCTCGTCAGCATTCGATCCAGCGTCAGTTTGTATATTTTCCCGGGCTCCAGAAGTTCCGGTTCCGCCGCTTCGTTCCGCCAACTCGCTCGCAGCACATCCAATCCCGGGCTCATCAAATTGAATGCCGTGCCATCCGGCCCCACATCCAGCAGCCTCACCCACAAATCAAAATCCTTCACGTCCGACGAAACATACATTTCCGCCGAAATCGGCCCTGTCACTTCCGTATCCTTCGCCATCGGCTCACTGTCGAACACCAGCACGTTTTCGCGCCCGGCCAATGCCCGGTAATCATGCGCCCCGTAAGCGTCATAAGAGTCCGCAACCGGGTGTGCGGGGTCGGAGAGCAACGAACTGGTCTTTCCAATTGACTTCCCACCGGCCGCCGAAAGTTTTCCAATTCGGCTGTCCTCTGTATCTGACGTCAAGAAAAGTGGCGTCGCGCGCGCTCGCTTCAGCGGCCAGGCTTTTTCCTCTCGCCAGGCGTTTGTCCCCATCACAAAAAGCCGCACCGGCGCTTCTTTATCGATCCCGTTGTCCATGCCCCGCAGATAGTGATCCATCCACCGTATGATCAATTCGTCGTAATCGACGGGTGCCGTTGGCCCAAATTCGCGTTCTCCGCTCTTCTGGCTGTCCTGCGCGCCATGCGTCCAGGGCCCAATGATTGTCCGCGTCGCCAAATCTTTTGCGCCATTTCGCGCCGCTAGTAAACCGTTGAAATTCGTCGTAGCCCCGTCCGGCCCGTACGCTTCGTCATACCAGCCGGAAAAATTCAGCACCGCGCAATGCACGCGATCATATTTGTTCCGGAGTTCCGCCCAGTCCCACCAGGGGTCCGCGGGTGCATGTGCGAGCCACTGGTAATAAAATGGCGCCGCCTGCTTCAAGTCCGGCAGGTCGCGCAGTGGGAGGTAGCCCTCCATGCGTTCATGTTCCAGTTTCCATGCCACCTTGGCTTCCTCGTACCTCTGCGGCCCCGGCAGGTTTTTCCTTTTTCTCGCATCTGGCGCGATATTCATCCAGACCCATTCCAACCACGAGCCATCGAACAATCCGCCCGAATAGAAGAAGTTTCGCGGCGTCGAAAACGTCATCGCCGGCACCATCGCTTTCAAATGCGGGGGACTCTCCACCGCCGCCAACCATTGCACCGCTCCGGGGTACGACAATCCGAATGTCCCGACATTTCCATCCGACCACGGCTGCCGCGCCGCCCATTCAATCGTGTCGTATCCGTCCTTTCCTTCGTTCTGATAAGGCAAAAACTCTCCACCCGAAGCGTATCGCCCGCGCACATCCTGAATCACCACGGCATACCCGCGCGCTGGGAGCTTTTCGAACGTGCTCCATTCATTGGGTGCATCTTCCTTTCCGTAAGGAGTCCGATAGACCAGGGTAGGGAATCGTCTTCCCGCCGTCGGCAGCCACACATCCGCCCGCAGCACCACCCCATCCCTCATCGGTACAGCCACATTGTTCAGCACCACTCGCGAGGCATCCCTTTGGCCTTTTTCTCTCGCAATCCCCCAAAGCCACGCGCCGCACAAAATCACCATCCCCAGGACAGCCCTATGTACCGCTCTACGGTTTCTCATCGCGCCACGCATTCTATCCCAAGCCTTCTCCATTCGCTTGTTGACCCCTTGCCGCGCCTCCGTAACAATGTTTGCACCATGACCAACAAACTTTCCGGCAAGAAACTCGCCGTGCTCGGTGCGGGCAAGCTCGGGAGCATTCTTCTCCGCGCCTATTTGAAGCAGAAGCTATTCGATCCGAAAAACGTAACCGCGACGGTCCGGCATGACGAGAAGGCAGCCGCGCTCGCCAAAGAACTCGGCGTCGCTTCGTCCACCGACAATCGCAAAGCCGTCCATGGCGCCGACATCGTCATCCTCGGTGTAAAGCCCCAGGTCGTTGGCGACGTCCTGAAAGAGATCAAGCCAGAGCTAGGCAAGGACGCTCTGGTTATCTCCGTCGCCGCCTCGGTTCCCACCTCTTACATCGAACAGCGCCTCGGTGAAAAAGCTTTCGTCATTCGCGCGATGCCCAACACCTGCTCCATCGTCGGCACGGGCATGACCGGCATCTGCAAGGGCGCGCACGCCTCCGCCGAACACCTCGAAATCGCCAAGGCCCTCTTCGACGCGGTCGGCCGCACCGTCGTTGTCGACGAAAAAAACATGGACGCGGTCACCGGCCTCTCCGCCAGCGGCCCGGCATTCGCCTACATCATCCTCGAATCGCTCGCGGAAGCCGGCGTGAAGGTCGGCCTGCCCCGCGACGTCGCTACGCTTCTCGCTGCGCAAACCATGAAAGGCTCCGCAAGCGTAGTCCTTGAAACCGGCGACCACCCCGCTTTGCTCAAGGACTCCGTCACCACCCCCGCCGGCTGCACCATCGACGGGATCATGGAACTCGAAGAAGGGAAGCTCCGCGTCACTCTGATCAAGGCCGTAGTGAAGGCTACGCAACGCGCAGGCGAACTTCTCTTCGAAAAGTAACCTCTTCGTTGTACGGTAATAACAAGGTCGCTTGTCCGCGGATCTTCGGCCACTGCTTACAATTCAGGAGGTATTCGCGAATGAGTTCGTTCGCCAGGCGTTTTTCCCCGTTATTGTTTTGGTGTCTTTGCCTGCCGAGTTTTGCGCTTGCACAGACAGCTAAGGACACCCCATCGCCCAAGGCAGCGAGAAATGCCGGATGGGCAGCCTCGGAAAAAGCCGTCACCAAGCTCGAGCAGGACTGGTTCAAGATCCAGCTTGCCCACGACTGGGACAAAATGCGGCAACTGCTGGGCGACGATTTCCAATTGATCGAATCCGACGGACGCCTCGGCGACCGCGATTCCATGATCGCCGGCTACAAGGAAGAAGCGCCCTCGGTCGCCACGATAAGCATGACTTTGCTCGTTTCCCATGCGGTCAGCAACGACACGGTAGTTGCCACCGGGCTCGACGACATCAGCCTTCGCCAGCGTGATGGTTCCATCACCCACCGCTACGAGCGCTTCACCGACGTCTGGGTTCTCCGCAATAACCAGTGGGTTTGCGTAGCTGAACAGATCACCCTCGCCCATCCTCAATAGCTTCGAAGTTGCGGGAAAAAGTTTGTCATCCTGAAGCTATCCGACAAGGATAGCTGAAGGATCTCAGCGTTAATCTGATCGAAGCGTTAAATCAGATCGCCTTAGGGCAAACCCAGCAATATCTGTGCTAGGATTCGCCCATTGGGCACCCGATGCCAGCCGCCTACATCCCGCTGCTGCTTTTTTCACTGCTGGTTCTTTCTTTCCCCGTCGTGACCCTCATCGTCTTCAAGTTCATTCGCCCCGGCTCCCGCGGAGGGCCCGCGAAGTTTGAGCCCTACGAATGCGGCATCCTACCGGAAACCACCGCCCGGGGCCGTTATTCCGCCCGCTTCTACATAATTGCCATGCTCTTCGTGGTGTTCGAAGTGGAAACCATCTTTCTTTTTCCCTGGGCAATCCTGTTCCGTTCCTGGCTGGCGCATCATCTCGCGGCCTTCGCAATGTCTTCGATGTTCGTTTTTCTCGGCATCCTGCTTGTCGGATACGTCTGGCTCTATAAAAAAGGCGCGCTCGATCTGGCTTGAACGCTATTCTCTCGAGCCGTCTTCCGTTCGGCGCCGCCATTTTTTCCTAGCGCCCCGGCGCATTGACGGCATTCCGGGCGTGTGTTAGAAACTTTTGAGCAGTCGCCACGTTGCTCGAACGGTTAAGTTTGCAGTCCAGTTCGTGTACTTCGCCCCTACCCTGTGGGGGCTTTTGGTTTTTTCGGTATTCTCGGGGAACGAAATCCGTGCCTGTGTCCGTTTCCGGCCAGGCAATCCAAGTGCAGCCCAAGGTTCCAGGGTCCATGGCAGACGAGTCCAAGGCACCCCAATCGCCACAAGGTTCGCAACCGGACCTCTCTGGCTCTACCCCGGCGCCATCCGCTGCGGGCGCAGTTTCGTCTTCCACCGTCAAAGCCGCGGCTCCCGCCCCGCCGCAGCTTCCGCTGGACAACGAACTCTCCCGCCGCTATCGAGAACGCTTTGGCGCCGCAATTCTCGACGCCCTAGAAGACAGAAAGCAATCCATCCTCATCCTTGATGCGAAGCACCTCCTCGAGATCGCCCGCTATTCCCGCGACGAAGAAGGATTTGAGCTGCTGGAGGACTACACCGCCGTCGACTGGCCGCGCCGCGAAAAACGTTTCGACCTGGTTGCGCAACTCTATTCCTTCACCCACAACGCGCGTTTTCGCCTGAAAATTCCTCTGTCCGCCGATGAGCAACCGGAGACACTTGTTCCCATCTGGCCCGGGGCCAACTGGCTCGAACGCGAAATCTTCGACCTCTTTGGCATATCTTTCCACGGCCACCCGAATCTGAAACGCATCCTTCTTCCCGATGAGTGGCAGGGCCATCCCTTGCGCAAAGACTACGATATTCTTCAGCAGGACACCGCTTGGGTCCGGGAAAATCTCGGCATCGAGAGCGGTCAGTAGGGTGTGAATATTTTGGCTGATACCGTACGCGAAAACGCCGCGCAGAAATCCGACACGCTCCTCGGCGCAGATGAACTCGTCATCAACATGGGGCCGCAGCACCCCTCCACGCATGGCGTTCTACGGGTGAAGCTGAAGCTCGACGGAGAACGCGTCGTCGGCTCCGAGTGCGTCATCGGCTACCTGCATCGCGGCGTTGAGAAAATCGCCGAGAATCGTACCTACCAGCAGTTCGCTCCCTATGTCGATCGCATGGATTACGTTGCCGCCGTCAGCAACGGCCTGGGCTATTGCGAGGCAGTCGAAAAACTTCTGGTCGTCGAAGCCCCTCCCCGCGCCCGCGTCATCCGCACCATTCTCACCGAACTGCAGCGGATCGCCAGCCACCTGCTCTGGCTTGGCACGCACGCACTTGATATCGGGGCGTTGACGCCGCTTTTCTATTGCATGCGCGAACGCGAAGAAGTCCTGAAGATTTTCGAAAAATACTGCGGCGCGCGCCTGACCACGCACGCCTTCCGCATTGGCGGATTGCAGTACGATACCTACGACACACTGGAAAAAGATGTGGAGCGCTTCTGCAAGGATTTTGAGGGCCGGATTCAGGAATATTCGGACCTGCTCACCGGCAACAGTATCTGGATCGGCCGCACCCGCAACGTCGGGCTTCTGAATTCCGCCGACTGCATCGCTCTCGGCGCCAGCGGCCCGGTGTTACGGGCCAGCGGCGTGAAGTGGGACCTGCGCAAGGCCATGCCCTACGCCGCGTACGATCAATACCAATTCGAAATTCCCGTCGGCACCCGCGGCGACACCTATGATCGCTATATGGTGCGCATTGAAGAAATGCGCCAGTCACGCCTCATCTGCCTGCAAGCCATCGAGAAGATTCCCGTGGGGCCCATCATGGCCCGCGTCGGCAAAGTCCTGAAACCTCCCGCAGGCGAGGTTTATCACGCCATCGAAGGCCCAAAAGGGATCCTCGGCTACTACATTGTCAGCGATGGTTCCGTCATGCCCTATCGCGTCCGCATTCGGCCTCCGTCATTCATCAATCTCCAGGCCCTCGATAAAATGATTTGCGGGCATCTGGTCACCGATGTGGTCGCCATCATCGGGACGCTCGATATCGTCCTCGGCGAGGTGGATCGCTAGCGATGAGCGCCTCGCTCCATTCCATACTCGCGTTTGTGCAGGCCTGGTGGGTCGAACTGCTCTGCGCCGTGTTGATCGTGCTCGTTGTTCCCCTGATCGCCGGGTACATCGTGCTCGTCGAGCGCAAAGTCATGGCCGACATGCAGGCGCGGCTGGGCCCGATGCGCGTCGGTCCGCATGGTCTGCTGCAGCCCATTGCCGATGCTCTGAAACTTCTCATCAAGGAAGACCTGATCCCCGATAACGCGGACCAATTTATCTTTTGGTTTGCCCCGGTGCTTTCCATGACCGCCGTACTCACCTCCATGGGGGCCATCGCCTTCGGCCCGTGGTTCCAGGTGGCGCGCGACATAAACATTGGCCTGCTCTTCGTGGTTGGCGTCAGCGCTCTTGGGCCCTTGGGCATCGTGCTCGGCGGTTGGGCTTCCAACAATCACTATTCGATCATCGGCGCGTTTCGCAGCACCGCTCAGCTCATCAGTTACGAAACCACCGCCGGCTTCACTCTCGTCAGTGGATTCCTCCTCGCCGGCACTCTGAATGTACGCACCATCGTGGAAAACCAGCGCACCGACCACGCCTGGTACGTCTTTCTCGCGCCCGTCGGCTTCTTCACCTATCTGATCGCCTCCATCGCCGAAACGAATCGCGCGCCGTTCGACCTTCCTGAAGCCGAGTCCGAGCTCGTCGCCGGCTACATGACCGAATACAGCGGATTCCGCTGGTCGCTCTATTTCCTCGCCGAATACGCCAACATGATCGTCGTTGCCTCCGTCGGCACCACGCTGTTTCTTGGCGGCTGGCTGCGGCCATTCCCAAACGCCAACTGGCTTGCCTGGCTGGATGCCGCTCCCACGTTGCTGCTCGTTGCCGTAAGCGCTTATTGTGTGTTCAGGGCAGGGAAGCAGCCCGCCCGCGTGCAATCCCTCTTCATGTGGGCTGTGGCGCTGGCTTGTTTCGTCGTCGCTGCTATCTTTGCACTCGCGGCACCGTTCGTTCATTTGCCGCTCCAGTTCATGCATGACGGATTGTATGGTGCGTTCTGGTTCCTCCTGAAGGTTTCCGCCTATATTTACATCTTCATGTGGTTGCGCTTCACGCTGCCGCGTTTCCGCTTCGATCAGTTGATGCGCCTCGGCTGGCACATTCTGATCCCGCTGGCCCTGATCAATGTCGTTAATGTCGCCATCGCCCAGGCGCTCGCTTCCGAGTTTGGCTTAAACCGCTGGGTGGCCATGGTCATCACCACCGCGATCACGCTCGGGGCCGCGATGCTCCTGCTTCGCTGGAACGACAAGTATTCGGCCGCCGCCTCCGCCGCGCTCCTGGCGGATTCCTCCGTCGCGGAGGACACCCATGCTGGATAGCGTGATTTTCTACTTCTTCGCGAGTATCGCGGTGATCAGCGCCGCGCTCATGATTACGCGCCGCAGTGCCATCCACAGCGCGGTTTTTCTCATCACCACGCTTCTCGCGACGGCTGGAATCTTTTTGCAGCTCCGAGCGGAATTCGTCTTCATCTCGCAGATCATTCTTTATGTCGGCGGCATCATGGTGCTGTTCATCTTCGTGATCATGCTTGTCCGGCTGGACATCCCTCTTCCACAAATTCGCTCCCGCGCGCAGAAGTGGATCGCCCTGTTCGTCGCCCTCGCCGTCGGCGTGGAAGCCGGAGCCGTAATCTGGCTCGCTCGCAAACTTCCCGGCCAGGGCATCCTTATTCCGAATCCCGCTCCCGCTGATAAACTTCCGCCCAATACGGAGGAACTTGCCAAGGGATTGTTCGGCTCCTACCTTCTGCCGTTCGAAATCGCCAGCGTCCTGCTCCTCGTAGCCATGGTGGGAGCCGTGGTCATGGCCAAAAAGAGGACCGACGCATGATGCCCATCGGCCACTACCTGTTCCTCAGCCTCGCCCTCTTTCTGATCGGAGCGATCGGCGTCATCACGCGCCGCAACGTCATCATCGTGCTTATGTCCATCGAGCTGATCCTGAATGCCGTCAACATCAATCTCGTAGCATTCTCCCGTTACTTCGGAGACGTCGCCGGTCAGGTCTTCGCGCTCTTTATCATTGCCGACGCGGCCGCGGAAGCTGCCGTTGGCCTGGGCATCATCATCGCCTTCTTCCGCAACCGCGAAACCGTCCTCGCCGACGAAATGGACCTCCTCAAGTGGTAGCCCCCGCTCCATCGCGCCGCATTTCCGGGGCTCGCCGATGAACTCACCCGGCTACTTCCTTTCTCACCTCTGGCTGATCCCACTCTTTCCATTGACGAGCGCCGCCATCATGTTTTTCTTCGGACGCCGTTTATCCAAAGAAGCCGTCAACCTTTTCTGCGTCGGCAGCGTGTTTCTTTCTTTCCTGCACGGCCTCGGCGCTGTCCTGAAACTGTTCAGTCTCCCCGCGAACCAGCGCGCTTACCAGCAGATCCTTTTTCAATGGGTAACGCCGGGCGCCATGCCCGCCGCCACGGGCATGGTAAATTTTGTTGCCGACTGGGGCTATCTCCTCGACCCTCTCTCCTGCGTGATGGTTATTGTCGTCACCTTCGTAGGGTTTCTTATCCACGTCTATTCCATCGGCTACATGGCGCACGAGGGCGGCTATTACCGCTTCTTCGGTTATCTCAACCTATTCATGTTCTCCATGCTCACGCTCGTTCTCGCCAACAATCTTCTGTTTCTCTTCGTTGGCTGGGAAGGCGTGGGCCTCTGCAGCTATCTGCTCATCGGTTTCTATTTCCTGAAAAAATCCGCCACCGACGCCGGTAAAAAGGCCTTCATCGTCAACGGCATCGGCGACACGGGTTTTCTGCTCGGTCTTCTGCTGATTGCAACAACATTCGGCACTGTGCGTTTTACCTCGCAAGGCCTTCCCGATCCCGCCGCCTTCACCGGCATTCTGCAATCGCTCATAAGCATGGTCTCGCAGCACCAACTCGCCTACGGCTCTTCCGTTTTCACCGCCATTGCCCTGCTTCTCTTCGTCGGAGCCGTGGGAAAATCCGCGCAATTCCCGCTCTACGTCTGGCTACCCGACGCGATGGAAGGTCCCACACCCGTCAGCGCGCTCATCCATGCCGCCACCATGGTCACCGCGGGCGTATACATGGTCGCGCGGATGAGCGCCATCTATCAGCTTGCTCCCGCCGCCATGGACGTCGTTGCCATAGTCGGCGCCAGCACCGCCATCTTCGCCGCCACCATCGCCGTCGTACAAACGGACATCAAAAGAGTCCTCGCTTACTCCACCATCAGCCAGCTCGGCTACATGTTCTTGGCGCTTGGCGTCGGCGCATTCGCCGCGGGCATCTTCCACCTGATGACGCACGCGTTCTTCAAAGCCCTGCTCTTCCTTGGCGCCGGCAGCGTCATTCATTCGCTTTCCGGCCAGCAGGACATTCGCAAAATGGGTGGCCTGCGCTACACGATTCCGGTAACCTGGATTCCTTTCTACATCGCGACCTTGGCGATTACCGGTGTTCCGGGCCTCTCCGGCTTTTTCAGCAAAGACGAAATTCTCAGCCACGCGTTCAATCGACACCTGATGCTGGATCGCTATTTCGTCCTGTGGCTCGTCGGAATCGTGACGGCGGGTTTGACCGCGTTCTACATGTTCCGCTTGCTCTTCGAGATTTTTTACGGAAGGTCCCGGCTCCCGATCGAGATGGAAGGTCACATTCACGAATCGCCGAAGACCATGACCGTTCCGCTCATGATTCTCGCTTTCTTCTCCATCGTCTCGGGATGGCTCGCCCTGCCCATTCTTTGGGGCGAAGAAAGCCCGTTCGAGCGTTTTCTGGAACCGTCCTTACGAGGAGTCGAAACGGATACTAGGGCAATTACTCTCGGGAATCACACTTTGTTGGCCGAGTACGCCCTCATGGCCACTTCCGTGGCTTTCGTCGCTCTGGGCGCCTGGCTTGCCTATAAGTTCTATCTCGACAATCCCAAGCTGCACACAAAACTCGCCGCGTCCTGGCCGCGCCTCCACAATCTCCTCGTCCACAAATACTACGTCGACGAAATTTACGACGCTCTTTTCGTGAACCGCATCAAGGACCTCAGCACCGCGCTTGGCATCTTCGACGCAAAAGTTATCGACGGCCTCGGCGTGGACGGTGCCGGCTGGCTCGTGCGAGTGTTTTCCCGGATTTCCATGTGGTGGGACAGGTGGGTGGTCGACGCGCTGGTCGACCTGCTCGGCTGGTTCCCGAAATTCCTCAGCATGCCCGTGCGGATGTTCCAGACCGGCGTTTTCTCCACCTATGCCGTTTTCATCCTCATCGGCCTGGCAATTTTGCTCGGGTTTTACGGCCGCCACGTGCAGACGTTTGTGCGCACTTTGCACTGAAAGGCGATTTGAATGGAGAATTCGTCAAACCATCTCCTCAGCGTGATCCTTTTCACGCCGCTTGTGGGCGCACTGCTCCTGCTTTTCATTCCGCGCGATTCTCAGCTTCTTCACCGCCTTGTCGGGAATCTTTTCGGCATTCTCGGCTTTGTCGTCTCGCTCCCTCTCATGATTCATTTTCCGGCAGGCAGCGGCGGTTACGAGTTTAAGGAAAGCGTCGAGTGGATCCCCTCCATCGGCGCGAAATATTCCCTCGGCGCGGACGGCATCAGCATGTTGCTCGTCATGCTGACCACCCTCGTCGGCATGATCGCCATCACCTCCTCCTGGAGCGCCATCCAGCAGCGCACCAAGGAGTATTACATCCTGCTTCTCCTGCTCCAGACAGGCATGCTCGGTGTCTTCCTCTCTCTCGATTTCTTCCTCTTCTACGTGTTCTGGGACGTCATGCTCGTCCCGATGTACTTCCTCATCGGCGTCTGGGGCAGCGAGCGCCGCCTCTACGCCGCCATCAAATTTTTTCTGTACACCCTCGCCGGTTCCGTCATCATGCTGCTGGCTATCCTCGCGCTCTATTTCAACTACGCAAAAACCCTGCCGCAGGGCGCGATCGGCACGTTCGATATTCCCACGCTGCTCGCCGCAGCGCAGCAGTTTCCAGACAGGCTGAAAATCTGGCTCTTCTGGGGATTCTTCTTCGCGTTCGCCATCAAAGTTCCCATGTTTCCGTTTCACACCTGGATGCCTGACGCACACACGGAAGCCCCCACGGCCGGATCCGTTATCCTCGCCGCCGTCCTGCTGAAGATGGGGACGTACGGCTTCCTGCGCTTCTCGCTTCCGTTGCTGCCCGCCGACGCGGCCCTGCGCGCAAAAATCGTCCACACCCTGATCGCCCTTTCGCTCATCGGCATCATCTACGGCGCCGTCGTCTGCCTGATGCAGAAAGACATGAAACGCCTCATCGCTTACTCCTCCATCAGCCATCTCGGCTTCTGCACCCTCGGCATCTTCGCCCTCACGCCGCAGGGACTTTCCGGCAGCGTCCTCCAGCAGATCAATCACGGCATCTCCACCGGCGCTCTGTTCCTCATCTTCGGCGTGCTCTACGAACGCCGCCACACCCGTCTCATCTCCGCGTTCGGCGGTCTGGCTACGCCGATGCCCAATTTCGCCGCGATCTACCTCATCGTCAGCCTCAGTTCGCTCGGCATGCCGCTGCTCAACGGCTTCATTGGGGAGTTCACCATCCTGCAAGGCACATTTGTCGTCAGCAAAGCCTGGGCTGCCTGGGGCTCGCTGGGAATCGTTCTCGGCGCCGCGTATCTTCTCTGGCTCTACCAGCGCACCATGTTCGGCCCGGTCACGCACGAAGTGAACAAAACCCTCCCTGACCTCAACCTTCGCGAGTACGCCGTCCTGCTTCCGCTCGTCGTTCTCGCGTTCTGGATCGGCATCTACCCGAAGCCTTTCTTCGCTTACATCGAAAAGCCCGTCCAGCGCATCGTCCAGCAGGTCAATCCCGGTTTTTACCAGCAAGCCGCGTCTCCAGTCTCGGCTCCCTTTACCTCATCCAGCCCCATTCCACCGGAGGTCAAATAGCTTCCTCCGATGCACTCCTCCTTCCTTGACGCGGTCATCAGCTACATTCACGGCGACGGCATCACCGTACTGCCTGCGATGGAGTTGCTCCTGTTCGCTCTCGGAATCTTGATCTTTGATTTTCTTCTCGAGAAAAAAGAAAAGCACTGGAACGCCGGCCTCGCCCTGCTGGGTGTCGCCGCCAGCGCCCTCGGTCTTTTTATGCAGGCGCGGCGTTTCAATCTACAGCACGATTCCCGCCCCGACCTGCCTGGCCTGTTCGGTTTTCAAAACACGGTCGTCATCGACGGCTACGCCCTCTTCTTCTCCGCAATCTTTCTCGCCGCCACCGCTTTGGTTATCCTCCTCTCCGTCCGCTATCTCGACCTGGAGCGCGAGCAGGAAGGCGAGTACTACGCGCTGCTCCTTCTCGCCTGCATCGGCATGATCTTCATGGCCTCCGGCAGCGACCTGATCGTGCTCTTCCTCGGCCTCGAAACCATGGCCCTCAGCTTCTACGTTCTCTCCGGCTATCTCCGCCGCGAAAAGCGATCCAACGAAGCTGCTCTAAAATATCTGCTCCTCGGCGGTTTCAGCACCGGCATCCTTGCGTACGGTTTCTCGCTGCTCTACGGCCTAACGGGCAGCACCAGCATTTGGGAAATTGGCAATACCCTCGACCGCCGATTCCAATTTGTCGCCGGCCGCGGCATGGCCGACTGGCTTCTCATCCTTTCGTTCGTCACTGTCGCCGCAGGGCTCTTTTTCAAGATCGCCGCGGTTCCTTTCCACCAGTGGGCGCCGGACGTTTACGAAGGCGCTCCCACGCCCATCGCTGCGTACATCAGCGTCGCCTCCAAGACGGCCAGCTTCGCGTTGCTCGTTCGCCTGTTCATCTGGGTATTCGGCGGCTCGCAACCCATGTGGCAAGGCCTCGTTGCCGGAGTTGCCATCGCTTCGCTCACCTGGGGCAATCTCGCGGCCCTCACGCAGACCAACATCAAGCGCCTCCTCGCTTACTCTTCCATCGCTCACGTCGGCTACATCCTGCTTGGTCTCGTCGCCGGGAACGAAACCGGCCTGACTGGCCTCATCTACTATCTGATTGCCTACGCCTTCATGACCATCGGTGCATTTGCTGTCGTCATCGTGCTTCGCCAGCGCGGCATCATCGGCGACGAGTTTGCTGATCTCGACGGCCTCTACCAGCGCAACCCCGCCGCCGCCGTTCTGCTCCTTATCTTCATGCTCTCGCTCGCGGGCATTCCTCCCACGGCCGGCTTCATGGGCAAGTACTTCATCTTCCTCGCGCTCATCGAATCGCATCATCCCGTGCTGGCGATTTTCGCGGCCCTCTACATCGTTCCTGCCCTCTACTACTATCTCCGCGTCGTAGTTCATGCATGGTTCAAAAAGCCCGGCGACGCGCCGGCACCGCTTATGACCAACGCGCAAGCCATTGCCCTCGGCGCGGCCCTGTTTGTAACTCTCGCCGCGGGGTTGTATCCTGAGCCATTCACTCGGCTTGCTCACTATGCCCTCGGAATCCAACGATAAACCGGACCCGGAAGTTTCTCCTGCCGCAAAGCAGGCGAGAAACCTCTCGCAGCAGAATGCAATGGCCATGGAACTGCCCTTCATTTTCGTCGGCTGCATCGTCGTGGGCGGTGCAATCGGCTATTTCCTGGATGCCTGGCTGCACACAAAACCCGCCCTGATGATCGTCTTCGGTGCGCTCGGTTTCGTCGCCGGTCTCCGCGATATCCTCCGCCGCCTCGCCAAAAGCTAATGCTGCCTTTCCAGTTCCGTAGGGGGAGCACACCTCTGTTTATCAAATAAAAATCGAGATTGTCATTCTGAGGCCATCCGACGAGGTCCGGTGTTTGGACTCCGGTGATGTTTACCGGAGATGCCCGAAGAACCTCAACCTCAAAATCATGCTAAATTTCACAACGACCAGCCCAAATCCCATGTCCACCACTCCCGTCAACGTCGCCCCTTACCTCCAATCCGAAAAATGGATCGCCCGTCTCACATTGCTCCTCGGCGTCATCGCTGCCGTCTCTGTTGCCTGCATCTACGAAACAAACTGGGGCACGGGCATCTTCGCCGGCGCGATCCTCGCCTGGTTCAACTTCCGCTGGCTGCGGCAGGGAGTTGACGCCCTAACCACGGCCGTCACCACCGGCGCTGGCCAACGGGACCCCAGCGTGCCCATCGCCACTTACTTCAAAGCTCTCTTCCGCTACGGGTTGATAGCCCTCGCCGTCTATGTTATTTTTAAGTATCTGAACGTTCCCATATTGAGCATGATTCTTGGTTTGTGTGCCCTGGGAGCGGCCACAATGGCAGTCAGTGTGTACGAAATCCTGCATCCTCAGGAATAGCGAATGGAAGAACACGTAAGCCCAATAACCCAGTGGTTTAACCACCTCTTCGCCCCGATAGCGCTCTGGTTGCTCCACGCCCTGCACATCCAGCCTAAGGACTACGAGACCCCCATTCCTGAATACGTAGTCATGGCCGTCGTGGTCCTGATTCTCTGCACAGTTCTGGCGCTGATTCTGCGTGCGCGGCTTTCCGTCGAGCGCCCCGGTGCGTTCCAGCAGACCGCGGAACTCCTCCTCACCAACCCCCTCGGCTTCGGCATCAAGGATCTTCTGGAAGAAAACGTGGGCCACGGCGGCGAAAAATATATCGCGTTCACCGGGTCGATCTCCATCTTCATTTTGCTGGCTAATCTTCTTAGTGTTTTCCCGGCTTTCTCCGCGCCCACAGCGTTCGTCTACGTCCCGTTAGCTTGCGCCTCGCTCACCTTCATTTACTTCAATTGGCAGGGCGTAAGGCATCACGGTGTCGGCCACTATCTGCTGACGTTTGCCGGCTCTCCCAAAAACGCTGCAGATTATGCACTTGCTTTCCTCCTGTTTCCAGTGGAGTTGATCAGCACTGCCGCAAGACTCCTCTCGCTCACCGTACGTCTCTGGGCGAACATTTTTGCGAGCGATATGCTTTATACGATATTTCTCAGTCTGCTCGTCAAGCTGACCTTCTTCGCCTGGGGTAAATTTGCCGTGCTCGGCGCCGTCCTGGCGGTTCTTCCCATTGCCGTCCCCATGGCGTTCATCGGGCTTCATATCTTTGTCGCAATTATCCAGGCCTATGTATTTACAGTGCTGCCATCGATTTACCTGGGCATTGCCACTGCGGACGAACACTAAAAGATTGGCTGTGCCGTTCCAGTGTGAGTCCGGCTGCACGGTGTCCGGGAACCACCTCCTGGCGGCAATTTCAAGGAGGCAAGGATGAAGAAGTTAGCGGTTGTACTGATGATGTTGGCGGTGGTCGCGCTGTTGGCGCCTGCTGCGTTTGCACAAGAAGCTGGAGCAAAGGGCGGATCGGGGCACACCGGATTGCTCGCGATTGCGGCGGGCCTGGGTATGGGGCTCGCGGCGTTCGGAGGAGCATTCGGCCAGGGTAGGGTTGCAGCAGCCGCTTGCGAGGGTATGGCGCGCAATCCCGGTGCGGGGGGAGCGATTCGCGCTGCGATGATTCTCGGCTTGGTGTTCGTCGAGACTCTATCTCTTCTGACCTTCGTCATCGCGATCGTTCTCTACTTGAAGATGTAATCCGCAGTACCAGCAAGAGTTTCTATATTTCGCCAACCGCTCCGGCCACCCCGGAGCGGTTCTTTTTTTGAGTGCGAGAGCGAAGCTCTCGCTTTTACGCGCGAGCTTTTGCAAACCAGCTTAAATTGAACGCGGGACACTGCACAGGAAGGCAGGCAAGGACGCGGGGAATCGGGAATCGTCCCGACCCTAACGCGCGGAAAGTATCAAATTCTGCGAGAGCACAATCCCCAGCACATGGTTGGGCAGCAGCCCCAGGTACAGCGTTGCCAGCACCGCCACCACCACCACCATCGCCGCCGTCGGGCTCAGGCTGGTGGCCGCTTCGGCAGGGACATCGCCTGTGCGTTCGCGCATATACATCACCACGATCAGCCGCAAATAGTAGTACGCGCCAATCGTGCTGTTGATCGTCATCAGCACCGCCAGCCAGATCAGCTTGGAATTGATGGCCGCCTTGAACACATAAAACTTGCCGAAGAATCCCGCCGTGATCGGCATGCCCAGCAGCGAAAGCAGGAACAGGCTCATTGCCGCGGCCGCGAACGGCTGCCGCGTCCCGAGGCCGGCAAAGTCGTCCAGCGTCTGGTAACTCTCGCCTTTCCCGCCAATCTCCGAAACAATCGTGAACGCGCCCACCTTCACCAGCGAATAGCCCAGCAGGTAAAAGAGCACCGCCGCATACGCCGGCGCCGCACCCGTCTCCGGGTCCAGCTTCATGGTCGTCACCGCGGCGAACGCCACCAGCGTGTAACCCGCGTGTGCGATCGAACTATACGCCAGCATGCGCTTCACGTTGGTCTGCACCAGCGCGCCCAGGTTGCCGACGGACATCGTGGCCACCGCAAGAATCCAGAATGCCCAGAACCAGAAATCCGTGGCCGCATGAATCGTCGTAAAAATCCGCAGCAGCAGCGCAAACGTCGCCGCCTTGGGCCCCGCGGCAAAGAGCGCCGTCACCGGTGTGGGCGCGCCCTCATAGACGTCCGGCGTCCACACCTGAAAGGGTGCAAGAGCCACCTTGAATCCCAAGCCGACCAGAATCAGCGTCAATCCAAGCCGGAGCAAGGTGCTCGACGGATCGGTTGAAGCGATTTGCATGAGGTTCGTTGAGCCGGAGGCACCGTAAACCAGCGCGATGCCGTACAGGAAAAACGCCGTCGCGAACGAGCCGAGCAGGAAATATTTCACCGCCGACTCGCTCGACTTCACCGCATCGCGCCGGTAGCCCGCCAGCACATAGCTCGAAATCGAGGACATTTCCAGCCCGATAAACGCGGTCAGCAATTCCTGGGCGGAAGCCAGCACGCCCATCCCCGCCGTCGCGAAAAGAATCAGCGCATAAAATTCCGCCGGCGCCAGGTTCTCCCGCTCCAGGTACGAGTCCGAAGCCAGAATCACCAGGAACACCACCAGGCCCAACAGCCAGTGGAAGAAAAGGCTGTACGTATCGAACTGAATCAGCCCGAAAAATCCGCTGCCCATCTGCCCGAAGTACGTTGCAAGCGTGCCAGCCGCCGCTCCCACCATGGCGAAGAGCGTCAGCCCCTGGCGGTTCTTCAGGAACGGTTGCAGCAGCATCAGCAGCACGCCAAAGCCGCACCAGATAATTTCAGGCAGCACGCGAACCATATCTGCGGCAGTCGGAGTCATTTAACGGGAAACCGTCCTTCTCAGGGAATCTTGCTGCGCTTCGCCGGCCATCGCCGCGGGTTGCGGCAGAGCTGCGGGCTTCGAAGCCTCTTCGGCATATCTCGATTTCGTCTGCTCGATCACCGCATTCACCGGCGCCGCGATGCGGCGCGTGAAATACGGCGAAGCGATGCCCATCCACAGCGCAATCACGGCGAAGACCACCAGCCCCCACTGTTCTCGCGCATCAATGTCGGAAATGTCGCGGTTCTTTTCGTTGGTTACGTCGCCAAAGAAAACCCGCTGGTAGGCCCACAACAGGTAGCAAGCCGAAAGAATCACGCCGGTGGCCGCCCAACTGGCCCAGCCCCAATGCACCTGATAGGTTCCGAGGAGGATCAGGTATTCGCCCACGAATCCGTTCAGCATCGGCAGTCCCATCGAGCTCAACGAAATAAACAGGAAGAACGCCGCAAACTTCGGCATCGGCACCGCCAGCCCGCCATACTCGCTGATCTCAAACGTGTGCCGCCGGTCGTACAGCATCCCGACCAGGAAGAAGAGCGCTCCCGTCGAAACTCCGTGCGCCAGCATCTGGTACACGGCGCCCTGCATGGAAATCGTATGGAACGTAAAAATGCCGAGCACCACGAACCCAAGGTGGCTTACCGAAGAATAGGCCACAACTTTCTTCAGGTTCGGCTGCACCAGCGCCACCAGTGCCCCGTAAATAATCCCGATCAGTGCCAGCACCGCCACATAAGGGGCAGCGCGGTGGGACGCTTCTGGAAACAGCGGCAGGCAAAACCGGATCATGCCGTAGGTGCCCATCTTCAGCAGCACGCCCGCCAGAATGATCGAGCCGGCCGTCGGCGCCTCCACGTGTGCATCCGGGAGCCAGGTGTGAAAAGGGAAGAGCGGCACTTTGATTGCAAAGGCTATGAAGAACGACAGGAACAGCAGCATCTCCGTGCGTGGTGCGAGATGGTATGCGGCGCTCTGCAGCGTCAGTTGAATGGCCGGCAGGTCGAACGTGCCGGTCAGGTTATAAAGCCACAGGATGCCCACCAGCATGAACGCCGAGCCGAACATCGTGTAAATGAAAAACTTCACCGCGGCATAAATCCGCCGCCCGTGGCCCCAGATGCCGATCAGGAACGCCATGGGAATCAGCATCACTTCCCAGAACAGGAAGAACACGAACAGGTCCAGCGCCAGGAACACGCCGATGATGCCCACTTCCAGCATCAACAGCATCACGTGGAATTCCTTGATGCGGTGATCCACGCCCTTCCACGATGCAAGCACGCAGATCGGCGTCAGCAGCGTGGTCAGGATCACAAGAAACATGCTGATGCCGTCCACGCCCAGGTGGTAATTGATCGGCGGGGAAGAAATCCACGCCTTGTACTCGGTCAATGCATAACCAGGCGCGCCGATCGCCACCGCGCGCAGCAGGATCAACGAGAAAAGAAATTCCACCACGGAGACGACGAAGGTCAGGCGCCGGATCCAGTATTCGTCTTCGCTACGCAGGAGCAGTAGCGCCAACGCGCCAAACGCAGGGAAGAAGATCAGAATCGAGAGGAGATGTCCGCTCAGTTCCATTAGCGTCCCCCTCCGAAGACCACCGGCTGCAAAATCGGCCAGAACACAATGCCAAGCACCACGAGAGCGCCGACCACCACCCAGACCGCATAACTTCGCGTGTTGCCAGACTGCGTGTGGCGAACCTTGTCGCCGACCGCCGCCGCTCCATCGGCTACGCCGTTCACCGCACCGTCAATCATTCCGGCGTCCACAACCTTCCAGAACACATTCGTCGATAGCCACATCAGCGGCCGCACCACCGTAGCCGCGTAGATCTCGTCCACGTAATATTTGTTGTAGAGCAGCTTGTGCAAGCCTTCCGAAGTGCCGCGCTCAACCTTCTTTGAGTACATGCGCCAGGCCACCAGCAAGCCCGCCGTCGCCGCGACCACCGCCACGACCGAGAGAATGTGCTCGAGCGATTGCGCCGCCTCTCCGCCGCCTGCTTCGGCCGCGCCAAACACCGGCGAAAGAAATTCCGCGAAGTAATCCTTGCCGCCGAAGAGCGCCGGAAGAGCGAACCACCCGCCCGTCAGCGAAAGAAATGCCAGAATCATCAGCGGCCCGGTCATGGTTCCCGGCGATTCATGTACGTGCACCTTGTGCTCGTCGTAGCGCTGCTCCCCGTAAAACGTCAGCCAGATCAGCCGGAACATGTAAAACGAGGTGAACACCGCCGCCAGCAGCCCTAAGCCGTACAGCACCTTGCCGCCGTTCTCCGAGTTATACGCGGCAAACAAAATCGAGTCCTTGGAGAAAAACGCAGCAAACGGGGGGAACCCCGCGATCGCAATCGTGCCGAAGAGCATGCACCAGTAAGTGACCTTGATCTTCTTGCTGAGCCCGCCCATCTTCCACATGTCCTGCTCGCCGCCCATCGCGTGAATCACGCTGCCGGCGGAAAGGAACAGCAGCGCCTTGAAGAACGCGTGCGTCATCAGGTGGAAAATCCCCGCGCCGAACGCGCCCACGCCGCAGGCCAGGAACATATAGCCAAGCTGGCTGACCGTCGAATATGCCAGAACCTTTTTGATGTCGGACTGCACCAGGCCGATGGTGGCCGCAAAAAACGCCGTCGCGCAGCCCACAATCGCCACCACGTACATCGCCGTGGGCGCATGGGTGAAGAGAATGTGCGAGCGCGCCACCATGTAAACACCGGCGGTGACCATCGTCGCCGCGTGAATCAACGCGCTGACAGGCGTGGGACCTTCCATCGCGTCCGGCAGCCACACGTACAAAGGCAGTTGCGCCGATTTGCCCGTTGCGCCCACAAACAGAAGCAGGCAGGCGACGGTCAGGACGCCGAACTGCCCCAAGGGTTCAACGGCAACCTCCGGCTTGGCGGCAGCCGCGAACACAGTGGCGAAATCCAGCGAATGAAACGTTCGAAACAGCAGGAACATGCCCAGCATGAAACCAAAATCGCCGATGCGGTTGACGATGAACGCCTTTTTCCCCGCATCCGCCGCCGACTTCTTGACAAGGTAGAAGCCGATCAGCAAGTAGCTGCACAACCCGACGCCTTCCCAGCCGACAAACAGCAGCACATAGTTCGCCGCCAAAATCAGGATCAGCATGAAGAACATGAACAAATTCAGGTACGAGAAAAACCGGTAGTAACCCTCCTCGTGCGCCATGTAACCGGTCGAATAAATGTGGATCAGGAAGCCGACTCCGGTGACCACCAGCAGCATCACCACCGTCAACTGGTCGAGTTGCAGATCGAAGCCCGCCCGGAAGTTCCCGGCGACGATCCAATCGAAGAACTCCTTGCGAAACGGCTGTGACCCGCCGGTGAGAAACTCACGCACCGCTTCCAAAGCGCAGAGAAACGAAACGCCCGTAGAGCCGAGTGCGACGCTGTTCACGACGGCTTTTGACCACTTCGCGCCAAACAGCCCGTTGATCGCCGAGCCCAGCAGCGGCAGCAGCGGAATTATCCAGAGATTTTCAAGTATCGGCATTAGAGTTTGAGTAGGTCCACGCGCTCAACGTTCAGCGAACGCCGGTTGCGCGCCGTAAGGATGATGATGCCCAGCCCCACAGCTGCTTCCGCCGCCGCCACCACGATTACGAACAGAACGAAAACTTCGCCATCCGGCTTGTGCAGCGCCTGGCTGAACGCCACGAACGCCAGGTTCACCGCGTTCAGCATCAGTTCGATGGCCATGAAGATGGTGATGATGTTGCGCTTGAATACGAATGCCAGAACGCCCAGCCCGAACAGGATGGCGCTCAAGATCAGGTAGTAATTCGTCGGGACCATGTCAGTTCTCCCGCTGGGCCAGTACGATGGCGCCCAGGATAGCCACAAGAATCAGGAACGAGGTCAGCTCGAACGGGTAAACAAATTCGGAAAACAGCAGCATGGAGAGCTTTCGGGTGGACGAAATCGCCCCTTCGGTCGGCACCGGGAGATGCCCGCTCGATCGCGCGATCGCCGCGGCGATAATCCCGCCCAGCGCCAGCGCCAACGGAACTCCTCCGAACGTCGCCAATTTCGAAAAATTCGTCCGCTCTTCCACGCCTGCGTTCAGCAGCATGATCACAAAGATAAACAGCACCATCACCGCGCCGCCATAAACGATGATCTGTACCGCCGCGATGAATTCCGCGCCCATCAGCAGGTACAGTCCCGCCAGCGACACCATCACCAGGATCAGCGACAGCGCGCTGTGAATCGGGTGGCTTTGCAGAATCAGGCTCACCGCCCCGAGTACCGCCAGGGCCGCAAGCACGAAGAAAATAACCAGGACGCCGCTTATCACTTCATTCTCCACATGATGACCGCGCTGGTCAGAACCACATTGGCAATCGAAACAGGCAGAAGGAATTTCCAGCCGAAATCCATCAGCTGGTCATACCGGAACCGCGGCAAGGTGCCGCGCATCCAGATGTAAAAGAACAGCACCCAGCCGACCTTCGCGAAAAACCAGAACGGCCCCTGAATCACCTCGTTCGCGGGAGGGAAGAGAAAGAGCGCAATGCCAAGCACTGTCAATACCGTGCCAAGTCCGGGCAGAATGAGGCGGCCGAGAATCGTTTCATAACGTATGCCGTCAAAGATCACCCACAGCCCAAGCGGCACCAGAATAACCGACGGCAGATAGTGCGTCAGCGTCCACGAAGCGGGGAAGGGAGACAGCCAGCCGCCAAAAAATAAAATCGTGAACAGTGACGATACCGCAATCATGCTCGTATATTCGCCGATAAAAAACATCGCGAATTTCATCGAAGCGTATTCCGTATGAAAGCCCGCCACCAGCTCCGATTCCGCTTCCGGCAGGTCGAACGGCACGCGATTCGTCTCTGCGATGGCCGCGATAAAAAAGCAGATGCAGCCGATGATTTGCGTGAAGCCTCCGCCGCCCTTGGTCAACCCAACGATGTTCCAGCTGAGCAAACCAAAATCCCCGGCCTGTTTCTCAACGATATGTTTCAGGCTCAAATCCCCGGCGATCAGCAGCACTCCCACAACCGAAAGTGTGAGCGCCAGTTCGTAGCTGATCATCTGTGCCGAGCTGCGCAGCCCGCCGAGCAGCGAATATTTGTTGTTGGATCCCCACCCGGCCAGCGCGATTCCATATACGCCCAGCGCGGTGATGGCGA
>DATHMM010000148.1:0-19470 GCA_035487095.1 Candidatus Sulfotelmatobacter sp. | reverse complement strand
AGGCGAGTCGCGCCGCGTTCATCGGTGTGCGCGCAGATCGTCATGCGCGCGATCTCAACATTTTCCGTGGGACCGACGGTGAGCGAATCGATGTTAATCGCCAGCCGCCGCGTGAGCGAGGCCACCCGGTTCAGCACCCCGGGCTTGTTCTGCACATAAGCAACAATCGTTTGCATAACGTCCTCAATTCCTGCTAGCTCAGGCTTTAGCCTGTGATTCCGTAGGGGCGGCTTTAGGCCGCCTTCTTATGGTTCCGTCGCCGTCTCCACCAGCGGATTATTCGGCCGGCGAATCATGTCGTTCAGCGCGGCGCCCGCGGCCACCATGGGGTAGACCGAATCTTCTTGCTCAACGCGGAAATCAATCAGCACCGTTTGTTCCGATTGGCGCGCGGATTCGATCATCGGCACCACGTCTTTACGCGCGGTCACTGTCTCGCCGCGGATACCAAACGAGTTTGCCAGAGCGGCAAAGTTCGGCGCAACGAGCGGGGTGGCCACGTAGCGC
This sequence comes from Candidatus Sulfotelmatobacter sp., assembly GCA_035487095.1. Classification (GTDB taxonomy): domain Bacteria; phylum Acidobacteriota; class Terriglobia; order Acidiferrales; family UBA7541; genus Acidiferrum. Next base: position 18,963 of record DATHMM010000148.1, on the reverse strand, counting down.
TTGTCGTAGAAAAACTCCTGCCATTGCCGAACCATCCCGAGATAACCGTTATTGATGATGGCAATCTTGATGTTGATTTTTTCCTGGACGATGGTGGCCAGTTCGCACATGGTCATCTGGAAACCGCCGTCGCCGACGACCACCCAAACCTCCGCGTCGGGCCGCGCCATTTTCGCGCCAATCGCCGCAGGCAGAGCGAAACCCATGGTGCCAAGTCCGCCGGAAGTGATCAACGTGCGTGGCGCGTCGTGATGGTAATACTGCGCCTCCCACATCTGGTGCTGGCCGACGTCGGTGACCACGATGGCGTTGCCGTGCGTGACTTTCCAGAGATCGTTGATGACGTGCGCCGCATAGAGATGTCCACTGTCCGGCAACGATTGAATGTCCCGAACAGCGGAATCGCCCTTGAGGCCGGTGATGTGCGCCAGCCATTCGCCGTGATCGCGTTGGTGAACGTGCGGCAGAAGCGCCGCAAGAGTTTCGCCGGCGTCGCCGATGATGGCGGCATCCACCTTCACATTTTTGTTGATCTCCGCGCGGTCCACTTCGATATGAATCTTCTTTGCGTTGCGCGCATAGACGCGCAGGTCGCCGGTGACTCGATCGTCGAACCGCATTCCGACGGCGATGAGCAAATCCGCTTCCTGAATGGCGTTGTTGACCCAGGCCTCGCCGTGCATGCCCATCATGCCAAGATTCAGCGGATCGCTGGCAGGGAAGCAGCCGATGCCGAGAAGCGTCATGGCCACGGGAATGTTGCTGGTGTGGACGAATTCCGCAAAGGTGCGCGTCGCGCCGGAGAGCATGATTCCGCGCCCGGCAAGAATCAGCGGCCGCTTGGCGGAGTTCAGCAGCTCAATAGCGCGGTCAAACTCTTCCTGATCATGATTGTTGCGCTGCCGCTTCACCGGAAGTTGCGGCGCGCTCGCCTCCCAGTCGAATTCTGCGGTGGCCTGCTGCGCGTCCTTAGTGATGTCCACTAAGACCGGCCCGGGCCGGCCAGAGTTGGCGATGATGAACGCTTCGCGCACCGTGCGCGCAATATCTTCCACCTTGGAGATCACCACATTGTGTTTGGTGATCGGCATAGTGATGCCGGTGATGTCCACTTCCTGAAAGGCGTCGGAGCCGAGAAGCTTGCTGCTGACCTGGCCGGTGATGCAGACGACGGGAGAAGAATCGAGCATCGCCGTAGCGATTCCGGTCACCATGTTGGTGGCACCGGGGCCGGAGGTGGCCATCGCCACGCCAACGCCGCCGGTGGCGCGTGCGTAGCCGTCGGCCATGTGCGTGGCGCCCTGTTCGTGGCGGACCAGGATGTGATGCAGCTTGGATTTTCCGAGGGCGTCGTAAACGGGCAGAATTGCGCCGCCCGGATAGCCAAAAATGTGTTTCACGCCCAGGCGCGTGAGCGTTTCGCAGAGTATTTCGGCACCCGTCAGCTTCATAGAGTTCTCCCCGAAGAAATCGGAGCGTTGTCCGATGCAAAACTTGCAGGCACCGTGGTGATGGCCCCGAGTGAAGAGGAAGAGACCAGTGCCGCGTACTTTGCAAATACGCCGCGGGTGTATCGCGGCTTTGGCGCTTTCCAGTTGGCCATGCGCTTCTGAATTTCGGCGTCGGTCAGGTCCACATTGAGCGTCCGCTTGGGCAGATCGAACGTAATTTTGTCGCCATCGCAAACCGCGGCGATTGGGCCGCCGTACGCGGCCTCAGGAGCGACGTGCCCGGCCATCAGCCCGTGCGTAGCGCCGGAGAACCGGCCGTCGGTGAGCAGCGCAACATCGTCGCCGAGCCCTGCGCCAACGATTGCCGCAGTGACCGCGAGCATTTCGCGCATCCCCGGTCCGCCGCGCGGGCCTTCATAACGAATCACGACGACGTCTCCAACTTTGATCTTTCCTTGATCCACCGCTGCAAACGCGGCTTCTTCGCTGTCGAACACCCGCGCCGGCCCGGTGAAATTGAGCGTCTTATGCCCCGCAACTTTCACCACGCAGCCTTCCGGCGCCAGGTTGCCCTTGAGAATAACTAGGCCGCCCGTTTCCTTAAGTGGATTGTCTTTGCCGCGGACGACTTGCTGTCCCGGCGTTTCTTTAGCGCGTGCTGCTTCTTCGGCAAGCGTTCTTCCGGTAACGGTGAGGCAGCTTCCTTGGAGCAGGCCGGCTTCAAGCATGCGCTTTGCGACGAGCGAAGTGCCGCCTGCTGCATAAAGGTCGATTGCGACAAAACGTCCTCCAGGTTTGAGATCGGCCAGGATCGGTGTCCGCGAACTGATGCGGTCAAAATCGTCGATGGAAAGGGGCAGCCCGGCTTCGCGGGCGATGGCCAGCAGGTGCAGGACGGCGTTGGTGGAACCTCCGGTGGCCGCAACCCCCGCGATGGCATTTTCAATCGAAGCCTTGGTGATGATTTGGGAAGGCGTGGTGTTTTTGCGGAGCAAATCGAGCACCAGTTTGCCGGCAATCTCGCCGGCTTGGGCTTTTCCGGCGTCGGTGGCAGGCACACTGGAAATTCCCATCGGCGCCAGGCCCAGGAATTCGCAAACGAGCGCCATGGTGTTCGCGGTGAATTGCCCGCCGCAGGCGCCGGCGCCGGGGCAAGCGGCACATTCGAGTTCCTTGAGCTGTGCGTCGCTCATCTTCCCGCGAGCGTGTGCGCCCACCGCTTCAAACACATCTTGAATTGTGACGGAATGGCCTTCGTACTGGCCCGGCGCGATGGAACCGCCGTAGAGAATCAAGCCGGGGATATTCAGGCGGGCCAGGGCCATGGCGCCGCCGGGAATGGTTTTATCGCAGCCGACGAGAACGACCAGGCCGTCCAGCAGATTTCCGCGGGTGACGAGTTCGATGGAGTCGGCAATCACTTCGCGGCTGATCAGCGAGGCGCGCATCCCTTCCGTTCCCATCGTAATTCCGTCGGAAATGGAAACAGTGTTGAACTCCAACGGCGTCCCACCTGCCGCGCGGATGCCGTCGCGCACATGAACGGCGAGCTCCCGGAGGTGATAATTGCAAGGGCCAATTTCAATCCAGGTATTCGCGATGCCGATCAGCGGCTTGGTGAAATCATCATCCTTTAGGCCGGCCGCGCGCAGCATGGCCCGTGCGGGGGCGCGATGCGCGCCATCGGTTAGAACGCTACTGCGGGGTTTCAAAGAACTGTCGGACACTTCCGGATCCCTCCCCAGAAACTTGTTCTGCCTCTAAAACAGGCGCGGCCATCACCCAGCACTGGATGATGGCCCGAAGATTTTTCGGAAGATGCAAACCGCCCGCCATCACCCGCCCGCAAACTTTGCCCGCGATCTTTTTCCAGGCCGCGACTGTACCGAATTGCCACGCCCTCTGGACAATGGCTTGCGACAGGACACAATTCCAACGGCGCAACAGGCAACTGACCCTTCGCCCATGGAAGTACCAAGGATGAGCGACCCGGCTGAATGAGTCAAATTAATAGAAATGCTAAACAACATAAGTGTAACGTATGGTCGTTCTTGTACGTCCCATCTCTAACAGCGGCCCCCTCCCTCAGGCCATCCCCTCCTTTCCGGCCTCTGTGTACGGTTCTTGTACAATCACGGTTACGAGGGCATCTTTGCCGGACAAAGGAGCATCCATAACCCCATGGCAACTCAGGCTTCCAAGGTTTCTCCGGTGCGCTCGGCAAGCAATTCCTACGAGGAGTACGTAAACCCGCAGTGGGTCGCCCTCCTGAATATTCTCGATATGAACGTGAGGTACGAACGCTGCGCCGGCAGCGAACTTTTTACCGAAGACGGGCGGCGCATCCTGGATTTTCTTTCCGGCTACTGCGTCCACAACACCGGCCACAACCACCCTTATATCGTGCAGGCACTGAAAGACGAGTTGGACAAAAGTGGTCCTGCGATGCTGCAAAGCCATGTGCCGGAGATCGCCGGGGAATTGGCCAAAAGATTGTGCCAGCTTGCTGGCGGCGGATTAGAGAAGGTTTATTTCGGCAGCAGCGGCAGCGAAGGAGTGGAGGCGGCGATTAAATTTGCGCGCGCCGCGACGGGACGCGACGGGATCGTATACGCCAAAAGCAGCTTTCATGGCCTTACCGCCGGCGCCCTCTCGCTGATGAACGATGCATTCTGGCGCGAAGGTTTTGGGCCGCTTCTCCAGGACACCGTGGGCGTGGATTACGGCGACGCGAGCGCGCTGGAAAGCGCTCTGCAAAGTAGGCGCCACGCAGCGCTGGTGCTTGAACCGTTGCAGTCCGAGGCGGGGATCCTGGTTCCATCGAAGGCCTATCTGCAAAAGGCGCAGGAGATTTGCCGCAAAACCGGGACGTTGTTCGTGGTGGATGAAGTGCAGACCGGGATGTTCCGAACGGGAACTTTCCTCGCCTCCCATCAGTTCGAACTCCGCCCGGACATCGTGATTTTGGCGAAAGCCCTCAGCGGCGGCCTTATGCCCGTCAGCGCCACGCTGATGACCGACAAAATCTATGACGCCGTCTATTCCTCCCTCCGCCGCGCGATCGTGCACACCTCCACATTTAGCGAGAACAGCCTTTCCATGCGAGCCGGCCTGGCCTCGTTGGACGTGCTGGAATCGCAGAATCTCGGACAGCGGGCGATGGAACTCGGCGAGGCGTTCCGCGCGAAGCTGCGAAAGGAACTCGCGCCATTCGAAATGGTGAAGGAAGTGCGCGGCATGGGCCTGCTCTCTGGAATCGAGTTTGCCGCTCCGAAAAAAATGTCCCTGCGAGTGCCCTTCGAAGCGTTTCACCGGATCCATCCGGCGATGTTCGGGCAAATCGTGGTGATGCGGATGTTCCGGGAGAAAAACATCCTCACGCAAATCTGCGGCAACAATTTTATGGTGCTGAAGGCGGCGCCGCCGCTGGTGGTGAAAGCGGAGCAGTTGAACGAGTTCGTCGCCGCCATTTGCGGTGTCATGGAACTTGCGCACACTTCGGCGTCATTCTGGAGTGAAGCGCTGGGCCTGGCGCGCCGCGCGGTTAAAGTGTGAAGGTGAGCTAGCGAAGGTCGGTTCGAAAATAAATCACGGGAATGGGGGCTAGGAGTGATTTCCGGCAGATCTAAGGTGGATGTGTTCGTGATTGGGGCCGGGCCGGCCGGGCTCGCGGCGGCAATCGCGGCGCGGCAGAGGGGAATGTCCGTAGCCGTAGCCGACGGGATTGGGCCGCCGATTGACAAGGCGTGCGGCGAAGGTTTGATGCCCGAGGCGGTTGCGGCGCTGGGTGAACTCGGCGTTGAAGTCCCGCCTGACGCGGGATATCGTTTCCGCGGAATTCGTTTCCTTCAACAAGACGCGCAGGTAAGCGGAGAGTTCCCCGATGGCGTGGGAGTCGGCATCCGGCGAACGATTCTGCACGAATGGCTGATCGCCCGCGCGGAAGAGTGCGGAGTCCGCATGTTATGGAGAACGCCCGTCTCCGCGATTACGAAAGAGGGTGTGCAGTTGCCGCAAGAATTTGTGCCGGCTCACTGGATTGTAGGTGCCGACGGCAGTGGCTCGCGGGTTCGGCGGTGGAGCGGCCTGGATTCGGCGGCGCGACAATCGCAAAGATTTGCCACACGGCGCCACTATCGCGTGCGTCCCTGGTCCGACTATGTGGAGTTTTACTGGTGGCCTCGGGCGCAGGCTTACGTGACGCCCATTGGTAGCGAAGAAGTGTGCATCGTAGTCGTGGCAGAGAGGGTGGAAGACGCGGCGTTCGAAACGATGTTGCGAGATTGCCCGGAATTGGCGCAGCGCTTGTGTGGGGCGGAGCTCGCCAGCCGCGAACGGGGCGCGATCACCCAGATGCACTCGCTTCGCGAGGTCCACTCGGGTAACGTTGCGTTGCTTGGTGACGCTTCCGGCGGAGTGGACGCCATCACTGGCGAAGGCTTGCGGCTCGCATTTCGGCAGGCGATTGCGCTTGCTGACGCCATGGAACGGGACGACTTGTCGATTTACGCACGCGCGCATCGGGAGCAGGCGCGGAAGCCCGCGCTGATGGGAGACTTGCTTTTGCTGCTGGCCAGGAAGGACAGCCTGCGAACGCGAGCCATCCGAACGCTGTCCCGACGCCCGCGGCTTTTTGCCAGGCTGCTTGCCGTTCATGCCGGGCCGGTTGCTATGCGGGATTGGCTTTCCACGGGCGCGCAGCTTGGCTGGCGGTTTTTGACAACATAGGAGAGCGAACAACATGCGCGAATCCGGGTGGAGATCGATAGCGTGCACGGCGGCGCTCACTTTGGCTGTGGCAATGCTGCTTTCCGCGGCGCCATCGCCGCCCCGGCCGCAATCTGCGCCGGCGGCGACACACGAAATCGCGCTGGCGCTCGACCCAGCTCAAACCAAAGTTCATTTCCATGTGGACAGCACCCTTCACATGGTGCACGGTTCGTTCGCAGTGAAGAGCGGCTCCCTGCAATTCGATCCTCAAACGGGAAAAGCCGGCGGCTCGATTGTAGTGAATGCCGTCAGTGGTGAAACCGGAAACAATTCCCGCGACCAGCGCCTGCACAAGGAAATTCTGGAAACCTGGAAGTTTGCGGATGCGACTTTCCGGCCCACGCAGATCGATGGGCAGGTTTCAATGACCGGGCCATGCGATTTCAAAGTGAAGGGCATCATTACGCTGCACGGCACGGATCACGAATTGGTCGCCGATGTTCACTCCGAATTCACCGGGAACCACTGGAAGGGAACCGCCAAGTTTGACGTTCCCTACATCCAGTGGGGCATCAGGGACCCCAGCAATTTCATGCTGAAAGTGAAACCCGTCGTAAACGTGGAGATGGAACTCTCCGGCTCAACAAAAGACGCACACTGATCCAATCCGACGAATTGTGGCTCCGACCGGGCCGACGCCCAACCCCACAAGCAATGTTCGCACGTCACAGGAAACCGGCGCAAAACTCCGCGATTTCGAGCTTTTAATTTGCATATCCGCCAAGCTTCCCGCATTATTAGTAGTTTGGGTTACAGCTTTCCTGCCAGATGGCTGTGCCTTGTGTGGTCTACCTACGAAATAACTGAGGAAATTCATGGAAAAGCCAACGAGTATTGCCGCGCCGAAAGGAAAACTTGGAGTGCTGTTGCCGGGCATGGGCGCGGTCGCAACGACCTTCATGGCGGGCGTGGAACTTGTGCGCAAGAAGAAAGCGCAGCCGGTCGGTTCGCTGACGCAGATGGCGACGATCCGCCTGGGGAAGCGCACTGAGGGACGCTCGCCGCGTATTAAGGATCTTGTGAAGCTGGCCAAGCTGGATGACATCGTTTTCGGCGGCTGGGATATTTTCCCGGACAGCTCGTATGAAGCCGCCGCGAAAGCCGGCGTGCTCGATCCGCACCACCTGGCGATGGTGAAAACGTTTCTCTCCAAGATCAAGCCGATGCCGGCCGCGTTTGACCGCGAATACGTGAAGATGCTCGACGGCAAGCACGTCAAGAAGGGCAAGAACAAATACGAAATCGCGCTGCAGATCAAGGCCGATATCGCGAAATTCAAAAAGACGCACGGCTGCTCGCGCCTGGTGATGCTCTGGTGCGGCTCGACGGAAATTTTCCTGACGCAGGACGACGTGCACACAACACCGGAGAAATTTGAGAAGGCGATGAAGGAAAACCATCCTTCCATCGCGCCCTCGATGCTGTACGCATGGGCCGCGATCACCAGCGGCATAGCATACGGCAACGGCGCTCCGAACCTGAGCGTTGATGTTCCGGCGCTGCAGGCCCTCGCGCAAAAGCACAACGTGCCGATTGCCGGGAAAGACTTCAAGACCGGTCAGACGCTGATCAAGACGGTTCTCGCACCCGCGTTCAAGGCCCGCATGCTGGGGCTGAACGGTTGGTTCTCCACCAACATTCTCGGCAACCGCGACGGCGAAGTTCTCGAGGATCCCGGCTCGTTCAAGACCAAGGAAGAATCGAAGCTTGGCGCTCTCGAATTCATCCTCCAGCCGCACCTGTATCCGGAGTTGTATAAAAAGATCCACCACAAGGTGCGCATCAACTACTATCCGCCGCGCGGCGATAACAAAGAGGGCTGGGACAACATCGACATCTTCGGGTGGCTCGGCTATCCGATGCAGATCAAGGTGGATTTTCTCTGCCGCGATTCGATTCTTGCCGCGCCAATCGTCCTCGACCTGGTTCTCTTTCTTGACCTCGCGCAGCGCGCCGGGATGAAGGGCATCCAGGAGTGGTTGAGCTTCTACTTTAAGTCGCCGATGACCGCGCCGGAACTTTATCCGGAGCACGACCTGTTCATTCAGTTGATGAAACTGAAAAACACCCTGCGCTGGATGGTAGGCGAGGATCTGATCACGCATCTCGGCCAGGAATACTACGACTAATCTGCAAGCGTAGCGTCCACCTTCAGGTGGACGCTACCTCCTTACCCGCTCGAACCCGTACAATCTCTCCGGTTTCTCCCACTTGCCCGATCGCGCCGAACGGAATAGGGCTTCGATTACCGCCGTATTGCACACGGCGTCTTCCATCGAATTCGGCACTTCCTTATTCTCGCGAATCGCTTTTGAAAACAGGTCCGCCTGAATCGTGAACTGGTTGCAGATCGGCAGCGATTCGGTGGTCTGGCTCGCTCCGCCGTATAAATCCTTGCCGTCATCGAGGAAGATTCGGCATGGCTTGTCGGTCGGCGCGTTAAACGGAATTTCGATGTCCAGGCGTCCCTCCGTGCCGAGGAATTGCATCCGCTGGTAGTAATTAAGCTGCGTGGACACGTTGAAAATACACTGGCCGGCGGGGAATTCCAGGATGGCGGAGGTCAACCGGTCGGTCTTGAAGCTCGGATCAAGCTCGATGCAAGCCATAACGCGCGACGGCTCCTCGCCAAAAATGAAGCGCGACATCCGGACCGGGTAGCAACCGATATCCATCAGCGCCCCGCCGGCAAATTCCGGCGAATTGCGCACATTTTCCGGATTCAAGTTGAAGTAGCTGAATAAGCAGACAGCCGAGCGAAGTTTGCCGATGCGGCCGCCGCGGATCAGTTCCCACGCCCGCTGCCACTGCGGGTGGGTGCAAACCATGAAGGCTTCGCCGATTTTCACGCCATACTCGTCGCGGGCTTCGAGCAATCGCCGGGCCTCCGCGACACTTCGAGCAATGGGCTTTTCGCAAAGCACGTGCTTGCCCCGGCTGGCGGCGCGGATTGACCATTCCACATGCAAGTGATTCGGCAGTGGATTGTAAATTGCCTCAATCTCAGGGTCGTCGATGAGCTCTTCGTACGAGCCATAAGCCTTGGGAATAGATAAGTCGCGGGCGAATTCCTGCGCCTTGCCGAGAGAGCGTGAGGCCACCGCAGCGACTTCGGCCATCTCGCACTGAAACATCCCTGGAACCGCGCGCCTCCTGGCAATGGATGCGGCGCTCAAAATTCCCCATTTCACTTTTTTGGCCATCGGTTCTCCGTGGATGTCAGAACGCAAGAAGCTTTACGAGCAGCCCCGCCAGCGCTCCGCCCGCCAACGGCCCGAACACGGGAATCGCCGCGTAGTCCCATCCTGATCCGCCTTTTCCGGCGATCGGCAAAATTGCGTGGGCGATTCGCGGCCCCAAGTCACGCGCGGGATTAATCGCGTAACCCGTTGGCCCGCCGAGCGAGAGCCCGACGCCCCAAACCAAGCTGCCCACAAGAAACGGCCCAAGCCCGGCAGCGGGACCCGCAACCGCCACATTCTTTGAAAAAATCGCAAACACCACAAACACCAGCGTAAAGGTAGCGATCACTTCGCTCATGAAATTCGCAGGGAAGTTGCGGATCGCGGGCGAATTGCAAAACACTCCCAGCTTCGCGGCCTGATCCGGCGTCTCTTTCCAGTGGGGAAGAAAGTGCAGCCACACCAGCGTCGCACCCAGGATCCCGCCAAGCATTTGTGCGGTGAAAAAGGGGAGCAGATTCGAATAATCTCCGCTGCGAATTGCCAGGCCCAGGGTAACGGCGGGGTTCAGGTGCGCGCCCGGGCTCCCGCAGGCAATCGCGGTGAAGACTCCGGCAATCACCGCCATGGCCCAACCCGTGGTGATAACGATCCACCCGGAATTTTCCGCTTTCGATTTTTTCAAAAGGACGCCCGCGACGACGCCATCACCCATCAGAATCAAAACCAGCGTGCCCATGAATTCTCCGAACCAGGGTGAGAGCATTTGGAAGTCCTCCGCGGAATTTCGACCCCATTCTATTTCGCACGCTTTCGTGAAAAGAGCAAACCGCGGGATTCGCTTCGCGTCCGGACGGCTGAGTCTGTTCCGTCCGTTCGACGAAGCTCCGCAGTATATACGGTGGAGGAAAATTACGCGCGGGCGGCCGCTGACTTGCGAGCTGGCAGGTTGATTTGTGCGATGAGCTCTGTCCCCGAGTCGGGAGACGAATTGATGAAAAGTTCGCCGCCCACCAGCCGGAGGCGCTCGCGCATGCTGGTCAACCCGATTCCGGCAGGGGCGGCACTCGCTTTGAATCCGACCCCATCATCCGCCACACAAAGGCTGATCACTTTGCCGTGCATACTGACTTTCACGAATACCGTGCTCGCCCCGCTATGCTTCACCACGTTGGTCAGAGCCTCTTGTGCGATCCGGAACATGCAAAGCTCCACGGGTTCGGGCAATCGATCGATCTGGCAATCTACACTGAGGTCAATCGTCAGGTGATGCTGCGCGGCGATTTTGTCGCAAAGATCCTTCAGCGCCGAACCCAGTCCCAGATACTGCAATCTCGAGGAGTGCAACTCGTGGGACAACTTATGGATGCTGGTGGCCAGCTCACCCGCCAGTTGCGATACCGTATCCGCCATCGTGCTTGCGGAATCCCGCGCACCGCGAGAAAGGGCTTCGCGAAGGACGCATGAATCCGCGGCAATCGCGGCGGCCTGCTGCCCGATGTCGTCGTGGAGTTCGCGGCTGATCCTTCTCCGCTCGTCTTCCTGCGCTTCGATCAGGCGGCCGGTCAGCGTCACAAGTTCCTGGTCTCTTAGTTTCAGGAGCGAAATGTCCTTCAACATTCCGATGATGAAAGGCTGACTGCCGTCCTGCGGTTTCAAAAGGGACACGCCCACGCGGCCCCACATCGTCGTTCCGTCTTTGCGGAAGAAGCGCTTGTCGATCTGGTAGCTCGCGCGCGTGCCGGCGCAGAGTTCCCGGAACAGCGGCGCTTCTGCCGCCAGATCGTCCGGGTGGGAAAGCTGCACACAACTCATCTCGTGCAACTCAGCTTCCGTATAGCCGAACATGGAGCAAAAGGCCGGGTTCACAATCGTAAGCTTCCCCTCCAGGGATTCCAGCGCCACGCCGACCGGAGCTTGCTCGAACAGCTGGCGAAACCGATTTTCGCTCTCGGCGAGCGCCCCCAGCGTGAGCTTATGTTCCTGCATCATGGCGGCGAGGAGCATCAGAGGTACACTCAGGAGTATCCAGAACAACTGCATGGACTCTACCTTTGTGATGGAGGCGTCCTGCACGAACGAACCGTCGCCCCGGTATGCCCTCCAGAAGGAAACGCATACAACTGCTGCGATCGCCAGGCTGTTTCCCGTGGAGCCGAAGCGAATTGCTGCCCACAAAAGCAGAGGCAACGGAACCAGGAATGCAGCGGGCTGCCAAATTGTGCTGGCATAACCCGACCCAAATAGCAGGTAGCCGGTTGCCAGCAGTAGGCTGAGAAGAACGGACGCCTCCACATACTCCCTAACCTTCATGCCCCTCATCAGGAAACGCCCGCGCGACACCAGGAGCAAAATCACGGGAACAAATACCAGGAACGATACGGTGTTGGTTAGCCAGATGCGGCTCAGGGCATGCCAGAAGTTCACCGACCACCCGTGCAGACGGATCGTGTCTTCGGAGCAAATCTTGCTGACCGCTGTCACGAGCGCAAGCGCGGCGAAGCCCGGCGCCAGGATGGCAGTTCCGAGGAAAACGAGAACATCGTGCAGGCGATCAAAACTGAAAAGCGAAGGCTCCCAGCGTTTCAGGACGGCCGCTGCAGTCGCGGCAAGCAGCGTGTTGTGGCCGATCTGAAGAGCCAGCCAGAAGGCGCCGACCTGATATGTCCAGTGGACGAAAATGTGCGCTGGAACCACTGCCAGCAGGTACATCCACCAACGGCGAACGGGGGTAAGCAGCAACGCGGCCACAAGGATGGCGTTGGACGGCCATAGAGCTGCCTTGGTCGAGCCGCCCAACCGTAGATCCAGGGTGGTCTTGGCAACCACGAAGTAACCGACACTGACCACGAGGATGCTGACGGCCAACTGCCATCTGCTTCCCGTCAAAACGGATTTTGCGTCATTCAGAGCGGCCGAAAGAGTGGAAACGAGATTCTGGGATGCATCACCAGGCAGAGCAATGCTCTGTGCCTGGGGCGATTTCTGGAATTGTTGAGCATCCGGTGTAGACATGGCTGCAATCCCGTCCGCGCAATCCGTATCAACCGATTACTCACTCCGTCTCTAGTGCCGCGAATTTTACAGGAAGGTGTGTTTCAAAACAATTGCAATTACTGGAATTTTGGGCGATTTTGATTCCCGCCAATACGAGCAATGTTGACGATGGACTCCACAGCAAAGGGATGTACAATCGAAGTTATCGGAGGGCAGATATGCGAAAGTTCGCCGCTCCTTCCGCGCAAAGTAACGTAGTTTTCCATGTAGGCGCTTACCACTCCACGGTCCGGCGCGCCCAGCCGAATTTTCGCGGCGCGTTGCACGCCTGCATGGTTCGGAACACCTTCGCAGTATGCGTTTTTCTGTTCTCGCTGCCCGCCTGTGCGCTTCCGGCTCAACAAAGCAGTTCCTCCAGCGGAGCAACGCCGGGATGGCCCATGCACGATTCCGCGCCGCGGCATGGCCTCCCCGACGCGGTCGGAACAGCGCCCGAAAAATCATCCCAGAATACCGGCTCTTGCCTGCTGTGGACGGTGGCCTCCGCACCAGCAAACACCGTCAGCACCGCGGCACTGCAAATCCCGGGAAAAGCCCGCGCCGAATACGAAAAAGCATGCGGTGATTTACGGGATGCGAAATTCGAAACCGCGGAAAATCACCTGCACAAAGCCATCCAGTTTTACCCGAAGTATGCCGACGCCATGGTTCTGCTGGGACAATTGTTGGCGGCACACAATCGCGTCGATGACGCAGTCGGCCTGTGTTCTCAGGCTGCCGGCGTGGATCCGGATTTTGTTCCGGCTTACCTTTGCCTCGCCGACACCTCCGGCCAGCTTCGCCACTGGGACCAGACGCAGGAGTTTGCGGATCACGCGCTCAAGCTGAATCCTATGCAGAATTGCTACGGCCACTTTTACCTGGCGGTCGCGCAGTTTCATCTCAGCCAGTTTTCGGGTGCGGAAAAAAATGCCTTGCAGACAATCGACGATGACCACCAGCACCGCTTGCCTCAGGCGCACCTTTTGCTGGCGCAAATCTACGGCAATCGGAACGATTTGAAGAACGTTGCTTCTCAGCTTCGGGCCTATCTGCAGGTGGCTCCCAAATCCCCCGACGCTCCCAACGTGCGGAAGAGATTAGAAGATATCGAGAGCCAGGTTCCACGGTAGGCGAATCAATCCGATTGCCGAAACGGCCCCAGGCAAATTGGGCCGGGGTATGTTCCCGGAGTCAGGTCCGCTCATGCTCCGTGGGTGCGCAGCCTTCCGCTTTGATGGGTAGAATTGGTAATTGCGTGGGCTTGATTCCGCCGCTGCGTCGGGCGCGGCTCCTGCCTATCTTCACCGAAGCATTGAAAATCTTCCCAACTGGTAAGATTCCGCCCAGTTTGTGCGCCCCAACGGACGCCAGCCCCATCGAAGCGTAGCAGCCGCATGCGGAACAATCCGGCGTGCCCCCGAACTGGCAGGGAGTGATCTTTGTTTCCAGATCCGCGGAAAGGGTTTGTGTCGTCTGCGCGAAGATGCACTCCTCCGGGCTATGTGGCGGATTGGCGAATTGCTCGATGGCCACTTCGGGCATGTCCAGCTTGGGAAACTCTCTCCGCAATTGCTTCATCTCCGCGATGGCCTGCGCCCGCTCCGCCTTGGTCAATATTTCCGGCATCTGGTCGCCCACCTGCGGAGTGAACAGGCTGAACCACACTTTTCTGATTTCAGGGCGCGGCGTCCAGAATTCCAGAAATTCGCGAAGGTACCCGGGCCGCTTCATCATCTGCCCCGTGATGGTGCAATGGACCGTGACTTTCTGCCCCACGATATTCTTCAAAATCCTCTCGTAGGTTGCAGGCGCGCGCCGCGCATCGTGCTCGGGCTGCAGCCCGTCGATGGACACAGCAACATGCAAGTGAGGCAGGTTCGCCCAAGTAGGATCCATGGTTCGAAAGGCGCTGGTGACGATCTGTATATGGACTCCGCGGGCCAGAATCTGCGGCACCAGTTGTTCCAATTCGCGGTACCTGACCAACGGGTCGCCGCCTACGATGGATAGATGCAAGGGTTTCAGCCGGTCGACAACCTCAAGCACTCCCTCCACCAAGGCCTGCCCTTTTCGGTCGTTCAACTCGCGCAGGGTGCGGCCGCCGCCCAGGTGAGCATCGTCGTAGGCATAGCATCCCGGGCATCGTAGAGGGCACTCGCGAGTGATTTCAATCGAAAGGGAAGGGCTTTCACCCTTGAGGATTTTTCCCCACGCTCGAAGAATTTGGACTGTTTCCACTGCTGTCAGCTCTCTTTTCGACGCCGGCAGTTACTGACTGCCGGAGCGCCTGATCTTTTAGGTTTCTCGCGACAAGCCGCCGAGCAAAGTCGTGGTGCGGACGCGACTTTTCACAGTATTTGGATGCATGAATCCAGGCAAGGGAGCTATAGAATAACAAATCCCGGGTGCATCTGTCGCGGCGATTGCACAAGGTGGTCCAGACCAACGTCTGCCCTCGCGCGGGGCGAAAGGCGCCTCGTGCCCGCGTCCGGCCCTTCATACCTCAAGATCAATGCGGATTGTGCAGCCTGCTTGCGCGTGCAAGGGCGGCGCTACCCTCCAATACGCGGCGGGGAGTTGTTTAGAAGTACCGAAAACGACTCCCGGACATCCTATAGCACGGCAATTGAACGGAGCTTAGCCATGGCCAACACGCAGAAAACGGCGATCGTTACCGGTGCATCTCAGGGCATCGGCGCCGGACTGGTGGAAGCGTATCTGAGTCGCGGTTATAGCGTTGTTGCGAACTCGCGAAACATTATCAAAACTAACCCCTTCCCGGCCTCGCCAAATCTCGCGCTCGTCGGGGGAGACATTGGCGACCCGAACACTGCCGCGAAGATCGTGGAGGCCGCCGTATCCCGGTTCGGCCGGATCGACGTGCTGGTGAACAATGCCGGCCTTTTTATCCCCAAACCTTTCACGGAGTACACGACCGAAGATTTAAATGCCCTGGTTTCCACGATTCTGGGCGGCTTTCTCTATGTTTCGCAGCTCTCTGTGAAGCAGATGTTGCGGCAAAAATGCGGCAGCATCGTGAACATTTCGACGACGCTTGTTGACCAGCCGATCGCGGGCGTGTCTGCGGCCGTTCAAATCATGATTAAAGGCGGATTGAATGCGGTCACGCGAGCGCTGGCCATGGAATATGCCAAGGACGGCATTCGCGTAAACACCGTTGCGCCCGGCGTCATCAATACTCCGATGCACAAACCCGAAACTCATGAGTTTCTAAAAGGTTTGCACCCCGTCGGCAGAATTGGTGAAATCAAGGAAATCGTGGAAGCCGTTTTATTTCTCACCGACGCGACCTTTACCACTGGCGAGACTTTGCACGTGGATGGCGGCGCGCACGCCGGCAAATGGTAACCCGCGGGGAACGGAGCTGAGCGATGAACCTTTTCCTCCGGCACAGCTGCAGATGGCAAATGCTGCTCGCTGGCGTGGCGCTAGCGGCCGCCGCGATGCTCGCCTCACTGCAAGCCCCGCCGGCCCGGGCCCAACGAAGGGAGCCTGCCGTGCAAAATCCCATCTTTTATCGCAGCACTCAGATTGATGGCCTTTCCATTTTTTACAGGGAGGCCGGACCGAAAGAAGCGCCGACGCTTCTCCTGCTGCACGGGCTTCCGTCTTCCTCGCGCATGTTCGATCCGCTCTTCACGCGGCTTTCGGATCGCTATCATCTGGTCGCGCCCGATTACCCGGGCTTCGGCCACAGCGACTGGCCCGACCCGAAGAAGTTTGCTTACACTTTTGATCACATCGCTGAGGTCATGAATCATTTCACCGAAACCCTCGGCCTCGCGCATTATTCGCTCTACATGCAGGATTACGGCGGCCCGGTCGGTTTTCGAATGATTCTCGCGCATCCCGAGCGGGTCGAAGCTCTCATCGTCCAGGATGCAGTCGCCCACAACGAAGGCCTCGGTGCCAATTGGAAAACACGTCGGGCCTATTGGGCCGATCGTGCCGCCAACGAATCCGCGCTGCGCACCAATCTCCTTTCGCTGGCAACGACGAAAGCGCGCCACGCAGGGAACGATCCCAACATGGAGCGCCACGACCCGGATCTCTGGACCGATGAATTTTATTTTCTTAATCAGCCCGGCCAGGCCGATATTCAAAGCGATCTCTTCTACGACTACCGCACGAACGTCGAGAATTATCCCAAGTGGCAGACTTGGATGCGTGAAAAGCAGCCGCGACTTCTGGTTATCTGGGGCAAGTATGAGTCGTCGTTCGACCCCTCGGAACCGGAATCCTATCGCCGCGATGTGCCGAGGGCCGAAGTTCACATCGTGGATGGCGGCCACTTCGCGTTGGACACCGCGGCCGACGAAATCGCCGTGTTGGTGCGGGGATTTCTCGGCTCATCGCATTGAAGATTCCCGATGCGGCACGTACGCTGGGCCCACAAGGAAAACTCCGTCCGCGAATCCGTGAGACCTAACCGGGCGGCACGCATCCAACTGCCGAGGTGTTCCTATGCGATCCGACATCGTCCCAGGCGCTATCTTTCCCGACTACGAGCTTTCCGACCACACCGCGAAACGCCGCAAGCTCTCCGATCTGCAAGGGCCGCACCCCATGGTTCTTGTCCTCAGCCGTGGCGGTTTCTGTCCCAAGGACCGCCGCCAGGCCGAAGGCCTCGTGCAACTCCACCGCGAGCTCGAGGTCGCCTATTGCCGGTTGGTCACAATCAGCACAGACAACATCACCGAGACGAATGAATATCGCAGCGGCATCGGCGCCCAATGGCCGTTCCTCTCCGACGCTGGCCGCATCATCCAGAAAGATCTCGACATCGCCGAATACACCGACCCTCTCCACAATCCCATGATCCCCCATGTGATTGTCCTCGAGCCCGGCCTCGTCATTTATAAGATCTACAACGGCTATTGGTTCTTCGGCCGTCCCACCGTCGAAGATCTCCGCCAGGACCTGCGCGCCGTCACCAAAAAATGCCGCCCCGATTGGGACATCACCACGCCCGAACTAAAAGCCGCCTGGCAGCAGGGCCGCAAAGACCTCTTCTACCCCTACGGCAAAACCTACGTCCAATCCCTTGGCGAACAGGATTAGCAGCGAGCGGCACACGCTTGTCAGTTTTGCGGCCTGGGCAAAACTTACAGTTGCACGTAAACATGCAATTGTATATTATTGCACAAGAGTGTGCATATGACCGAAAAGCTTTGGGGTGTAATTGTCGCCGATGTGGTTGGCTCCAGCCGGACCCGGAACCTGCGCGCCGTGCTTAGTGACCGGCTTCGGCTCGTCACCGCCGCCCATCTCAAGGCAGGGCGGATTCGTTTGCCGTACGCCGTGACCGCTGGTGACGAGTTTCAAGCCGTCGCCGCCGATCTTCGCCAGATCCCCGGGCTGGTGTTCGATTTGCGCCGTCGAATGCGCCCCTTGCAGTTGCGGATTGGCGTCGGCATCGGACGGATCTCCGGGCCCCTGCGCGGGCCTGTCAATCAACTGGGTGGGCAGGCCTTCGAATTCGCCCGCGTGGCAATCTCCGAGACGAAAGAGGGCCGCCAGCATTCGGGGAAAGTCACCCGCTTCCGTTCGCAAAACGAACAATTTGACCTGTTGGCAAATCTGATTTACAACCTCCATGACGCCCTGGTGGGCCGGCTCTCCGAAAAGCAGTGGCGCACCGTGGATGCCTACCTGGCGAAAGGGCGCGTTGATCTCGCGGCTAAGGCTCTCCGCATTAACGCGTCGACAGCTTCGCGAAATTTGAGCCGGAGCCACCTCTGGCAGACTCTGGAGACGATCGAAACGATGGAAAAGCTCTTCGCCACATGCTTTTCAAGAATGCACGATTCCGTCAAACAACAAAGGATTGCATGAAATCATGCATTTGTTCCTGACTGCCTTTCTCGGCCTTTACCTCGCCCATCTCCTCACGGACTTTGTCCTGCAATCCGATCGGATGGTTGCCAATAAAAAACGAGGCGCGGCCCTGGCGTACGCCCGGCATGGCGCGATTTTCTTCGTTTCGGCCTCCGCATTCGCGGGATTTGCAATTCCTGGCCTCGCGGTCAGCGCCGGTTTCTACGCCACCATTCTGGGTCTGACCGTAGTCCATTTGGCAATCGACTGGCTGAAACTTCGCCTGGTTAGCTCCGAAATGGTTGAGGACGGCGCGGCAGCCTTTTTGACCGATCAGGCCGTCCATGCCCTCACCGTTTTTCTTGCCGCCTGGCTGATGACCCGCCCCCCGTTTTGGTCATTTCTCGCAAAGCTCCACTGGGCTCAGTCTGCGATCGAGAAGCCTTTTCTCGTGTCGGTCGTCTACGTCGGCGTAATTTTCGGCGGCGGTTACGCGGTTCGTTTCCTCACCAAGCCCCTCACCAAGCAGGACATGAGTATTTTGGGCGAAACGTCGAATGAAATGCAGAATGCGGGGATGTATATCGGCTGGCTTGAACGCTTTGTCGTGTTGACGGCGCTGGTTCTTCAATCTCCCGCAACCGTCGGCTTAATCCTCACTGCAAAAACGATCGTGCGCTATC
>DATHMM010000147.1:0-20796 GCA_035487095.1 Candidatus Sulfotelmatobacter sp. | reverse complement strand
AGAGCCTTCCACTTGTAGCGTTCACCTCCGCCGTCTGCTTCGACCGCCACGTACTCCTCGGTCAAGAGGTTGCCATACGCTTTCTGGTCCTTGGCCTTGATCGCCTCCCATTCTGCTTTGATTCTTGCATCAAGCAGATTGGTGAGTTCCGGCGGGGCAGCCGGTTTGGCGGTTTGGCCGGCGGTTCCTTGCTGATTCTGTCCAAAAACAAAGCAAGCCATCGCCAACGCCGCGCAAGCCAAGGCAAGTGCATTCCGCATCGCTTATGTCTCCCCGTCTGGCGTTTCTTTCGCCACAGACGCAACGTACTGGATCTTGCAAATAGGAATCAGTGTCGTGAAACCTCGCGCATCTTAACGGGCGGGACCTCTCGCAGTCAAAGCCGCACTGTCAAGTTCGCAGTTAACCAATAGGCTTAAATACCAGTTATTGATATTGCGAATACAGCATCCGAAGAGCACGATTCTCTCCAACCCATCTCATCCGGAGGAGTATCACCCTTATGGCTTCACCAGGGCGCAAGATGGCTGTTTGGCCGGTGGTTGCTTTGTTCATTTTCGGGTTCAGCCTTATTGCAAACTCGCAGAACATCATTGCCCTGGTGGGCAGCGGTTCGAATCTTCCCACGCCGCTCTACTCCCACTGGGTGGAAGAGTATAACAAGCTGAGTCCCGGGGTTCAGGTCCGGTATCTCAGCACGGGCACCGTCAAGGGCATGGAGGACATCTCGCGCGGCGTCGGTGATTTCGCGGCAGGTGAAGTGCCGATGAACGACGAAGAACTAAAAACGGCGAAATTCCCCATCCTGCACATTCCCACGGTGCTGGTCGCCATCGTGCCGATTTATCACGTTCCCGGCGTAAAAGGGAATCTTCGCTTCTCGGGCCCCGTTCTTGCCGATATTTTTCTCGGAAGCATCAGGAACTGGGACGACCCCATGATTAAGGAAATTAATCCCGGCCAAGCTCTGCCGCATCTGGAAATTACGGTCGTCCACCGTACCGAAGGAAAAGGTTCCAACTATATCTTTGCCGATTTTCTTTCGAAGGCCAGTTCGAAGTGGCGCAGCCAGATTGGCAAGACGCCCTCACCGGCCTGGCCTGTCGGTATCAGCGCCAATCGCGGTGAGGACATGATGGAGAAAGTGAAAAACACTTCAGGAGCCATCGGATATATCGAACTGGGATTCACGATAACGGACAACTCGGTCGGAGTTGGCCATGTCCAGAATGCTTCCGGAAAATTCGTCGGCGCGAGTCAGGCAAGTATCGCAAATGCTTACCGTTCCGCCGAAAAATCCATCCCAGCGGATTTTCGCGCGTCACTGACGAATGTTTCGGGTAACGATGCCTATCCGATTGTCAGCTTCACATGGCTGTACGTGCCGGAAAAATCGAGTGATCCGGAACGTTCCAGGGCGCTCGCCCACTTCCTGGAATGGGCGCTCAGCATGGGGGAACAGAGCGCGGAGCAGCACGGCTACACGCCATTGCCCGCATCGCTTACGACGAAAGTTCTGGCAAAAGTGCATTCCTTGCACTGAACGCGTCCGAGGATTTCCTATCCCACCCGGTGGTGCGATCTGGCGTAACCAGAACGCGAAACCAGTGGGGCTCCCTGAAAATAGGGTCGATACTCTCAGGTTTGAAGGCTACTCTCTGCGACTTGCACTCGATATTCCCGCGGAGGAAACTATTAGCTAGCCTCTTCCTTTTGCGGGGGTTCAAGTTTTTTGCGATGTTGCCACAGGAGTTCGCCATGAAGCTGTCCGTTGGGCGGTTTGCACACTTTGGTCTTTCGTTGATTGTTTTCACGTTGCTCGCGCTGCTAGGCGCGCTTCCCATTGCGGGGCAATCCGCTGGGTTCAGGGCAGAACCACCCGCGAAACCCGGCGAGCTCAAGATTCCCGTCGGAACCATTCTCCCCGTTCGGCTGAATCACGCGTTGTCTTCGAAAAACGCACAGGTAGGACAGGATGTGACCGGCCGCATTATGCAGGATGTGCCACTGCCGAACCATGAAGAAATTCATGCAGGAGCGAAGGTGGCCGGCAAGATCGTGTCGGTACAGCGAGCAGGAAACGGCACAGACGGAAAAATCTCTTTCCGCTTCGACACTCTTGAAATCCATGGCCGCAAAATTCCCATCGCTGTCAGTTTGCGCGCCCTGGCCGGCTTCATGGAAGTACAGTCCGCGCAAACCCCGGAATTCACTCCCGGTTTCGGCACGCCCTATAATTGGGCGAACACGCGGCAGATCGGCGGCGACGAAGTTTACGGAGTGGGAGGTCCAGTCACCAACGAATATAGTGGAGAGGTGGGGAGAGGGGTTTATGGCGGCGTCCTGGTTCACGTTCGCGCGCGGCCCGAATCAAAATGCCGCGGACCGCTGGATGCTGAAGACCGCGCTCAGGCCCTATGGGTCTTCTCTTCCGATGCCTGTGGGGTTTACGGCATAGAGGGAGTCGGCATTGCGCATGCAGGACGCACCGAGCCTGTCGGAGAGATCACGTTGGTTGTGGGACAGCGGGATTTACTTGTGCGCGGCGCCAGTGGGATGTTGTTGCGCGTTATTCAATAGCACAAAGCCGGCCCGGAATTTCTTCCTGCACCAGGATGCGGGAGTGCGGCTACGTTCTCACGGCGGTGGCTAGCTGTGATTTGTCATCCGTTCGCTTCGTAATTTCGGCCAATAATTGATAAGAGCGGAGCCGATCCTTGAAATCAAACGCATTCGAAACCACGATCAGCTCATCCGCCTGGGTCTCTTCCAGAAAATCGTTCAAACGCGCCGCAACACGTTCCGGGCCGCCGACTATGGCCGCTCCAAATTTGGCAGCGACCATCTCCCGCTCATCGGCGCTCCATTCAATGCTCTTCGTTGGGGGCGGTAACGGGCCGGGTACTCCTCGAATTAAGTTCAAGAACATCTGGATGGGCGTGGTTGCAAGAAACTGCGCCTGTTCGTCCGAATCCGCCACCAGGATCGGCACCCCGACCATGGCGTAGGGCTTATCCAAAACTTCGGACGGACGAAACGAGGCCCGGTAAATCCGGAGGGCGGGCAGTAGCGGTTGCGGCTGAAAATGTGCCGCGAACGCGAACGGCAGTCCCAGTGCCCCCGCCAGGCGCGCACTGAAATCACTCGATCCGAGAAGGAATATCGGTACGTTCGTGCCTTCCCCGGGATATGCATGCACTCGCTGCGAAGATGACGGCTTGCCCAGATAGCGGCGCAATTCTTCGACCAACTCCGGAAAATCATCGCCCGTGCCGAGAGAGGATCCGCGCAAGGCGCGCATTGCTGCTGAGTCTCCGCCAGGAGCCCGGCCGAGTCCCAGGTCAATGCGACCCGGGAAAAGTGATTCCAGGGTTCCAAATTGCTCGGCAATCACCAGCGGGGAATGATTCGGCAGCATGATGCCGCCGGATCCTACGCGAATTTTGGAGGTTCCATTCGCAATGAAGCCGATGAGCACCGAAGTGGCGGAACACGCGACGCCACGAATGTTGTGATGCTCCGCCAGCCAGAAACGCTTGTATCCCAGGGCCTCTGCATGCCGCGCCAGGGCTAGCGAGTTTTGGAAGGCTTCGGCTGCTGTCCCACCCTGCCTCACATGCGCCAGGTCCAGGATAGAGAGGGGTGTGCTTGCAAGTCGTGAATCGTTCACCATGGACTCCTCTAATTCGGCAGAACGCGCCAGGTTTCTCAACGCGCCGCCACACTCATTGGATGCAACAGGCCACCCCCAGGTATTTTGATGAATGACCGATCGAGTTTCAGTCAATGCCTGCTGGGCGGATTCCATTTCCAGAATGTTCGCAGTCGGGACGCTTTCCAGCAGACTATTATCCAATCCTAAATGGTAAACGACTAGGAAAGGACTCCAATTTCGGCCGTAACCAGTTAAAATCGTGGATTCCGAACGACTTCAGATAATGGCATGGTTTCGGGCCACAAGGTTCATTCCAGGGAGATCAGGTGAAACACAGCCCTCACACATCCTCCAAGCGTGCACTATTTATCAAACATCGCGTTTACGCCGCCATGATGCAGATTGTGCTCCCCGCGGCGATCCTGCTTACGGGCTGCCGCTCGCACAGTTTGCCTGCAGGCCCTGCGATCGAATTCACGAAAATTCCTCCAGCTGCGCAAGGCGGCCGCGAACGGGTGGATACGATTGCGGGGCGCGTCTCCGGTGCGCGTCCCGGCCAGCAGATTGTCGTGTACGCCAGGAGCGGTCCGTGGTGGGTGCAGCCATGGCCCGACAAGCCGTTTATCCCGATTCAGGCCGATGCGACCTGGGGAACTTCCACGCACCTCGGGTTTGAGTACGCCGCAATGCTAGTGGACCCTGGCTATCATCCTCCTCCAACGATGGACGTCGCCCCCACACAAGGCGGCTCCGTGGTTGCGGTCTCGCTTGTGAAGGGGACGGGAGCCCCGCAACTGGCACCGGTGAAACCGCTCCATTTCAGTGGCTACGATTGGGAGGTTCGCACCATCGCGAGTGACCGCGGAGGGATGAATAATTTGTACGATGGTGACAATGCCTGGGTTGACTCGACTGGTGCACTCCATCTCCGCATCAAGAAGAAGGGTGAGAAGTGGTCGTGTGCGGAGTTGGAGATGAGCCGCAGTCTGGGTTACGGAACCTATATCGTCGTCGTTCGTGATACCACGCACCTGGAACCTGCCGCGGTTTTGAGCATCAATACCTTTGACGATTGGGGAGGCGACCAGCATTACCGCGAACTGGATATCGAATTCGGGCGTTGGGGAGAAGCCGGGCGCAAAAATAATGCGCAGTACGGCATACAGCCCTTCTATGTTCCCGGCAATGTGGCCCCTTTTAAGCTGCCTCAGGGCACCTTTACGCATTCCATGCGTTGGGAATCCGGACGCGCGAGCTTCCAGACCGTTCGAGGCTCGGATATGAGAGCCGGAGCGCCGGTTGTTTCGGAGCACATTTTCACCTCAGGAGTCCCCTCTTCGGGCCAGGAAAAGCTTCAAATGATGTTTTATGTTGTGGCCAGCGAAAAGAACCCGCTTCAAAAGGAAAATGAGGTCGTTGTTGAGAAATTCGAATATCTCCCCTGAAGTTCGTATCAGGTGCCGTTGGCTCCGATGGAGCCTGACGACCGCATGGGCTTTGGTGTGCTGCGCTTCGGTGGCACAGGCGCTGGATCCAAATCGAATTCTTTCTCAGTACATGCGGGAGCATTGGGGTATTGAAAAGGGATTTCCAGGAGGCTCCGTAACCGCGCTGGCGCAGTCCGCCGATGGCTATTTGTGGATCGGGACTGACAAAGGGCTCCTCCGTTTCGATGGCCTGAACTTCCATCCGTTTCCGCTCGCCGCTCCCACTACATTTCCCATCGGGCCCGTTCAGGCCCTCACTTCGGACGCACAGGGAAATTTATGGATCCTTCTGCAAAGCACCAAGATCTTGCGCTACCACGAGGGTAAATTCGAACTGGGCCGCGAACTTGCGGAGTTCGGAATCACCTCGCTTCTCAAGCGCAAAGATGGCTCGGTGCTCTTTGCATCTCTCGCCTACGGTCCGCTGACCTACAACTCTGGAAAATTCGAATTGCTTAGTCCGCCTTCGGGGCCCGCAAACTCCGCCTCCGGCGCATCCGAAATTACCACCGACGAGCTTTCCAGTCGCCTCAGTTGGGCAACCGGCGTGGCTCCTCATCGTTTTGCCGAGCCCAATTCGGCCGTCATTTCCATGGCCGAAACCTCCGATGGCAAAATCTGGCTTGGCACGCGCGACAAAGGCCTCTTCTACATGAGCGATGGCAGAGTCGTCGCCGTCCCAACCGGCATCCCCGGGGGCTCAATCAACAGCTTGCTGGTCGCCGGTGATCACGAACTGTGGATCGGCACCGACAAAGGTGTTTTACGATGGGATGGTACGAACGTCAGTTCGGCGGATGTTCCTCCGGGCCTTCACCATCTTCACGTGCTTTCGATGGTCCGGGATCGCGACTCAAACATCTGGTTCGGCACTCCCGGCGGACTCATTCGCGCAAGCGCAGGCGGAGTCGACGCCGATGCAGACAACCCGCGAACGCCCACGGCGGTTACTGCTCTCCTTGAGGATCGAGAAGGAGATCTCTGGTCCGGCAGTCCCTCGGGGATCGAGCGCCTGCGTGATAGTGCGTTCGTGACCTATTCCGTGGCAGGTCTTCAGTCGGAGAGCAGCGGACCGGTTTACGTCGACCGGAGTGAGCGCGTTTGGTTTGCTCCATTCGAAGGCGGGCTTCACTGGTTGAAGGGTGAGCAAAGCGGGAGCGTAACCAGCGATCGCCTCAACCAGGATGTTGTCTATTCCATCGCCGGGGGAAGGGAAGAATTGTGGATTGGCAGGCAACAAGGAGGGCTCACGCACCTGCGTTACGCGGGGGGCACGCTGACGACGCGGACCTACACTGAAGCGGATGGCTTGCCGCAAAACAGCGTATACGCCGTTTTTCAGAGCCGGGATGGAACGGTATGGGCCGGCACGCTGAGCGCCGGCGTGAGTCAGCTTCGTAACGGGCATTTCACAACTTACACCACAGCCACCGGCATGACCTCGGACACGGTGACCTCGATTGCCGAAACTTCCGATGGCACGATGTGGTTTGCAACGCCGAACGGTCTTAATGCCCTATCCGGGGGGCTTTTTCGGGCGTTGCGTGCTCGCGACGGTCTTCCTTCCCAGAATGTGAATTGCCTTCTGACGGACTCCGCGGACCTGCTGTGGATCGGCACCTCAGCCGGCCTGGCCTACCTCATTTCAGGTCAGGTCCAGGTGCCCTCCGCGGTGCCCCCGGCCCTGCACGAACAAATTTTGGGAATTGCCGAAGACAAACTGGGCTGGCTCTGGATCTCCACCACCAATCATGTTCTTCGAATAAAACGCGATAAATTGCTGAGGAATTCCGTTGGCGATACGGATGTCCGAGAGTACGGACTGGAAGATGGCTTGCATGGGACCGAAGGCGTAAAGCGCCAGAAGTCCGTTTTTGCCGATTCATTTGGGAAAATCTGGTTTTCCATGAACCGGGGAATCTCCGTGGTTGACCCATCGCGCGCCATATTGAATTCTGCCCCCGCCTTGGTACACATTGAGGAATTGTCTTCCGACGGAAATCCCGTCAGCCTGACAAACAATATTCGGCTTCCCGGCGGCCATCGAAGAATTACCTTCGCTTACTCGGCGTCGAGTCTTTCCGTTCCCGAACGCATTCGCTACAAGTACAAGCTCGAAGGTGTCGA
Organism: Candidatus Sulfotelmatobacter sp.; assembly: GCA_035487095.1. GTDB lineage: Bacteria > Acidobacteriota > Terriglobia > Acidiferrales > UBA7541 > Acidiferrum. The sequence goes on along the minus strand of DATHMM010000147.1, from coordinate 13,527 downwards.
CGAGGGCTGGAACGGCCCAGTCGCGGAGCGCCAGATTACTTACAACAATCTCAGCTCCGGGCCTTATCGTTTCCGCGTGCTCGCCAGCAATAGTGATGGACTCTGGAACAGTGACGAATGCGATGTGTCTTTCAGGATTGAGCCATCCTACTGGCAGACCTGGTGGTTTCGGCTTTCCGGTCTGGCCGCATGTATTCTTGCAGTATTGCTGTTTGTTCGCCTTAGGATGCGCGCGCTGGCGGCTCGAATGAATATGCGGTTCGAGGAGCGGCTCGCCGAACGTACCCGAATCGCCCAAGAACTTCACGACACGTTGTTGCAGGGATTCATGAGCGCGTCCATGCAGCTTCACGTTGCCGACGACCGGCTTCCCGAAGATTCGCCGGCCAAGCCGCTCCTGGGCAGGGTGTTGGACTTGATGGGGCGTGTAATTGACGAAGGCCGCCACACAGTGCGCGGACTTCGCTCAACGGAAATCGCCCGTCAAAGCCTGGAAGAGGAGTTTTCACGCATTCAAAAAGACATGGCTATTTCCACCCAAAGCGAATTTCGTGTCATTGTGGAGGGAGCGCCCCGCGAGTTGAGGCCCGTCATTCGCGATGAAATTTACTTTATCGGCCGTGAATCGCTGGCCAATGCATTCCGCCACTCCGGCGGCACCGAGGTCGTCGTGGAGATTGAGTACACGGCCAGCCACTTGCGGATTCTGGTGCGCGACAACGGCTGCGGCATGGATCCGCAAGTGATTCACAGCGGCCGCGAGGGACATTGGGGCTTGTCGGGGATGCGCGAACGAGCGGAACGCATTGGCGGAAAACTGACGGTCCTCAGCCTTGCGTCCGCGGGCACGGAGATTCACCTCTCGGTTCCCAGCCGCCTCGCCTACGAGCCTGAATTTTCCGATCATGCAAGCTCGTGGTTCTCGCGGTTTTACTCCCGAAAGGCGACCAATGGGAATTCTAAAGCTGAACAGAAGCTGCGCAAATGAGTGAAAAAAACAAGATTCGCGTGCTAAGCGTGGATGACCATCCTCTTCTCAGGGAAGGTATCGCCGCCGTCATCAACAGCCAACCGGACATGGAGATGATCGCACAGGCCGCGACTGGGCAGGACGGGATCCAGCAATTCCGCAAGCACCTGCCAGACGTCACGCTGATGGATCTCCGCCTTCCTGACATAAGCGGCGTGGATACCATTGTGGCGATTCTGGCGGAGTTTCCGGAAGCGCGGATTATTATGCTGACCACGTTTGAAGGTGATGTTGAAATCCAGCGGGCTTTGGAAGCCGGCGCGCGCGGCTACATGCTGAAGAGCATGCCTCCCAAGGAACTGGTTGAGGTTATCCGGCAGGTCCACGCCGGGAAAAAACGGATCCCCCCGCAACTTGCGGCGCGGCTAGCCGAACATATGAGCGATGAGGCGCTGACCGTTCGCGAGTTGGAGGTGTTGCGCCAGATCGCCGAGGGGAATCGAAATCGCGACATCGGTGAAAAACTTTTCATCACTGAAGAAACGGTGAAAGTGCACATCAAACACATCATGGAGAAATTGGGAGCAAGCGACCGCACCCAGGCCATCGCCATTGCCATCCGTCGCGGAATTATCCACCTCTAGAACGCCGATGTTCTACCTGTCCCCATACCACTAAGGCGTTACGTAAAGATACCGGAAAGTAGGGTAGCGACATTCCGCTCCGCCCCGTAGCTTTGGTTACCGGGTGTCTGATTGTCGACGGAGCATAATGCAATTGCACAGGCTATTTCCCGCATTTCCGTCCGGGCTTCCCGGTGTTGGACTGCTGCTCTTACGAGCGACTGTCGGTGCCAGTCTGGCTGCCCAGGGTTTGGCTACACTGATGTCCAATGAACATTCGACGCTACTTGTTTTGCTGATTGCCGTGCTCCTGTTGATGAGCGGGCTCTTTGTACTGATTGGCTTCCTAACCCCCATATTCAGTCCGCTTGCTTGCCTTGAGTGTCTTGGTGGTGCGCTTTCCTGGTTCCCGTTTCCGTTGTCGAGTTTTTCTTGTTCAAAACTGGCGATGGCCCAGTTGATTGCCATCTCCGCGGCAATAGTTCTTCTTGGTCCCGGGGCTTTTTCGATCGATGCCCGCCTTTTCGGGTGGAAAGAAATAGTGATTCCGCCTGCCTCTCGGTTTCCCCAAGACGAATAAGTACTCTCCCCCCAGTGGCGCAGCCGCTCCCGGCGTTCCGTGCACCTCAAGTGAGAATTTGTCAATCCACCTATCGTGGTATTTCGAATCACCCCCAGGGACGTACCAATAAATTATTCCATCTCGGGATGCTTTTGCTTCTTGCCTCCGGCAAAGTGACCTTGATTCCGCCCTACGTTCGAATCCGCGAATGAGTTTTCGCAAGTGATGAGGAGGATACGCACTTGGCAACACAGCAATACAGCTTGGCAAGTAATGGCAACTTCTCTGATATTGCCTCACAACAACTGTCCGACAATCAGCTTCTTTCGGCCGCGAAGAAAGGGAACCGGGCGGCCTATGGTGAACTCTTCGAGCGCCATGCAAAAAAGATTTTCCTCTCCACACTGCGTATCACCCGAAATCGTGAGGATGCCGAAGATGCCCTCCAGGAATGCTTCTTGAGCGGCCTGGTTCATCTGAAGGATTTTGACGGCAGGTCTCAGCTATCCACCTGGCTTACGCGCATCGCGATCAATGCGGCCCTGATGAAGCTTCGCCGCAATCGTTACTCGCGTGAAGTGCCGATGGAATTCCTGGATGAGGAAGGGAAGGAGCGTCCCCGGTATCAGTTCATTGACGGCTCGCCCAATCCGGAAGACAGTTATGTTGACCAGGAACGCATGAAGCATCTCCGGGACGCTCTTGCAAAGCTTCGGCCCCGCGTTCGCGCGGCGATCGAAATCTGCCAGTTACAAGAGTGTTCCATCAAGGAAACCGCCCGCAAACTGGGCATTTCCTCGGCAGCAGCCAAGGGCCGTTTGTTCCACGCCCGGGTTGCTCTTCGGAAGGCTTGCACCCAAAAATCGATCCCAATCAGCCGCCGGCTGAGTCGCGCTGCGTAGTTGCCTGCCGTTGCCCCCACAAACATTCGCCGTCTTGGCGAATCGCAGAGACAGGAAGTTCCGCTTCCTGCCTCTGCCGTCAACGGCAATTGAACTTGGAGCATTTTGGGAATAAACACCGCGCTTCCACATCGTCCATAGGGGCGCGCCTAATTCTTGGGTTCGCACGAAGGGACCTGCGGAACATCTTTGCACGCCCTCGCCAAGCTCTTGATCCTGTCGGAGTTGACTCTTTCTCGATTGCCAGTTCCGTCGACGCGTCTCCCCCCTTGCGGGGGGAGGATTGTTCACCTTTTGCCTGTTCGCGCCGGTAAGGTTTACTTGCCTTGCAGCTGCGGGTGGCTGGCAACTACCTCTGCCACGGTGGACTGGGTTTGCTTGCTGGCCATCTTTTCGTCACGGGATGCGAACACCCGGCTTCCATCCGGATTACCTTCGTCAAACATTTCCGATAGGAAGTAGCGATCGCCGTATTTGTTGAAGATCAATTCCGTCTTCTCCGGGGTGGAGTTAAGTTGCGCAGACTCGACGTCAAACAACATGGACTTTGTGCCGTCCTTCGTGCTGATCTGCATGACTGTCCCATCATTGTTATCCAGCCGATGAATGACATACGTGCCTGCCGGAAGCGTATTGTTCCCGACGTGGAACTGAAATGGGATTTGCGCTTCCACGCGCCCGATGATCTGTGCGTGTGCACTTGTCGCGAAAAACGGCGTCGCGACAAGTAATGCGAACAAAAACGGCAGCGAGTTGCGAGTGCGCTGCGCCGTCCGCGCGGTTTCAAGTTTTCCCAGATTTTCGGTGTACATGTTCATTTCTCCTCTTTGCGATTTGCAAGACGCTCTAAGGCTCATCTTCACGCCCACTAGATACGCAAGCCCGATTCCAATCCTAGGATGACTGTAAGTTGCACAAACTACTGGCTGCACGCACATGAAGTGTGAGAGCAGTGGCGACACGTTCAACACTTGCGGCGCCAACGACAGTGTCATGACAGTTGCCGGCGATGCCGCATGAGCATTTTTGAGAGGGCTTGACCGGGCGTCGAACTCTTCCTTGGTACTGGGGACCCCGAGTCGAGAGCCTTAGCCTTTAGAAAGTTTTTGTTTCATGGCCAATTCGTTGCCTCATTGCATCAAAGAATCGAATCGTCAAGGGGGAGTTTGCCTCGACGCGGATTCTTTTTCGCTACTTCTGAAATTGAGTGCACCACCTGCCATCGGCCCGGGTCGATGAGAGAGGGTCTGAATGCCAGGCGAACCGAGCTCCATACTGGCGAGTGCTCACATCCGCTGGAAGGGTTGGCCGGTCGTGGTCCACTCCACGCGGACAGCGATTGCGGCTGTGGCTTCCGTGTTGGTGGCCCGACTGTTTCGTCTGCCGGAAATATATTGGGCGCCGGTGACAACCCTGGTGATCACGCAATCGTCTCTCGGGGCCGCGCTGACCGTCTCGCGCCAGCGCTTTGCAGGCACGGCGCTAGGCGCTCTGCTCGCTGCGCTTGTTGCTACTTATTTCAAAAGCAATTTGCTTGTGTTTGGCGGTTGCGTTCTTCTTCTGGGGCTGCTCTGCCCGCTGGCTCACTTTGACCGCAGCGCCTACCGGTTTGGCGGGGTTTCGCTCGCCATTGTGCTGCTCATTCCTCGAACTGCGCCTGTCTGGATCATCGCATTTCATCGTTTTAGCGAGGTGTCCATTGGAATCGCGGTGGCCCTGCTCTTCGCGACAGCGTGGCCCGAGGAAGCCGAGGCCGGTTCGAAGAATCAATGAAGTGCCGATAGTGCACGTGGGTGGGCTGCGCCATGCCGAAGAAAAAAGTGGCGGATCAGTTGGTGGAAGTTCTTGCGAAGGCAAGCGCGCCGGGAACTCTTCATGCCGTTCACAATCACACTTGAACAAAGGAAGGGATTCGGCCTATTTATGGTCCGGGCCATGCTCAGCGGGCACGGCGACGAAATCGTAGATCTCGCAAAGACCAATCTGTTCCGGTAGCAGTTTGCAAAGTCAAATGATGTACGAGAAAAGAAAGGAGATTACCAAGATGGCCACCGCACCGAAAGCGACACAGTCAGGTTTTCCGGAATTCCCCCGAGGGATGGATCTTCTCAATCGACAGGGGCTGAACAAAGGTACGGCGTTCACAGAGGATGAGAGACGCAAGTTCGGATTGGATGGTCTTCTCCCGCCTCAGGTCGAGAGCCTTGAGCAACAAGTCGTCCGCGCTTACGAGGCGTACAAACGAAAGGAAGACGATCTGGAGCGGCACATTTATTTGCGCGCTCTGCAGGATACCAACGAAGTCCTGTTCTATCGGCTCCTGCTCGATCACATCGAGGAAATGACGCCGATGGTCTACACACCGGTTGTCGCGCTCGCGTGCCAGCAGTTCAGTCACATCTACCGCCGGCCCAGGGGGCTATTTATTTCCTACCCATTGCGCGACTCAATCCCCGCACTGTTGCGGAATCGCCCCCATCCGGAGGTTGACGTAATCGTTGTTACGGACGGCGAGCGGATTTTGGGAATTGGTGACCAGGGAGCGGGAGGTCTGGGCATCCCGATTGGCAAGCTCTCCCTGTACACGCTGATCGGCGGCATTCGCCCGGAACGCACGCTCCCTATCGTTCTGGATGTGGGAACCAACAATAAGGAACGCCTCAGCGATCCCGAGTACCTCGGCTGGCGCCATGAGCGGATTAAAGGGCAGGAATATTTTGACTTCGTGGATCAATTCGTTGAAGCGGTGAAGCAGGAGCTTCCAGGAACCTGTTTGCAATGGGAAGACTTCGCGACACCGCATGCTCGGCCCATTCTTCAGCGCTATCACGATGAATTGCTGACGTTCAATGACGACATCCAGGGAACGGCGTCAGTCGCCCTGGGAGCCATTCTTGGCGCCGTCAAAGTGACCGGGAAAAGTTTGAAGGACCAGCAGATCGTTATGCTCGGAGCGGGTTCCGCCGGCATTGGCGTTGCCGATGGATTGCGCGCCGCAATAAAAGATGAAGGGTTGTCCGAACAGGAGGCGCGCAGCCACTTCTGGGTGGTGGATCGAGACGGGCTTCTGCACTCGGGCCGAAAAGATCTTTCTCCGGAACAGAGTGTCTACGCCCAGCCGGAAGACCGCGTCACCGGATGGCCGCGAACCTCCAACGGCAACATCGGACTTGCCGACGTGATTGGGAAGATCGAAGCCACAATTCTGATCGGTCTTTCTACGGTTGGCGGCGCATTTTCGGAATCGATTGTTCGCGCGATGGCGAGCAAGGTCGAACGGCCGATTATCTTCCCGCTCTCGAATCCAACCTCCAAATCGGAGGCGAACGCCGGCGATTTGATTCGTTGGACCGAAGGACGCGCCCTGGTTGCCACAGGTTCGCCTTTCGCGCCAGTCAGCTACGGCGGCCGCACATTTCCGATCGCCCAGTGCAACAACGTTTTCATATTTCCAGCGATGGGGTTGGGAGTTGTCGCGTCGGGCGCGCGCCGCGTCACGGACGCGATGATGTTGGCCGCGGCCCGAGCGCTCGCCGAGAATTCGCCCGCCCTCAAAGACTCTTCCGCATCCCTCTTGCCTCCGTTGACGGACATTCGGAGAGTCGCCGCGGAGATCGCGGTAGCGGTTGGCTTGGAGGCCCAGCGAGGTGGAGTTGCTCCCACATTACCGTTGGACGAACTGCGAAACCGAGTGAGAAATACCCAGTGGTTTCCCAGTTACGCTCAAACCTAGGTAAGGCGCGTGGTTCCAAGTCTCGGCGCAGCCATGCTTGCTCAATTCGGGAAGTTGAGTCTGTTTTGCAGCGCGATAAAGCGGGGATTGGAGCGCAGTGGATCGAGTTCCGGTTCCACCTTCAGAAACACCAGCCCGTTCGAACGGTCGGTGAACGCCTTCTCCAACCAGTCCATCGCCAGGTCGTTCTTCCCCAAGCCTAAATAAACAATGGCGACATAGTAAGGCGAAACATATTGCTTCTTGGAAAGCGCTTCCAGTTGTGCCAACAGCTTGTTCGCCGCTGCATGATTTCCAGAAAGCGCTTCCGCATGCGCCAGCGCCGAGACAGTCAATGGGCTGGAGTGCGATAGCTCCAGAGATTTCTGCAACTCCTCAATCGCAGGGCCGAACTGTCCTTTTTGCTCGTACGCCTGACCGAGATTAAGATGCGCCCACTCCGATGCGGGATCCATCTCCAAGGTGTCTCGAAGCTGGGCGATGGCCCGATCGTATTCCCGTGCCAGATACAGCCGCCAGCCGAGACTCGCGTTGATACTGATGGAGAGCGGTTCCAGTTCCCGGGCCTTTTTAATTTGTTCAAAGCTGTCGTCGAATTTTCCCATCGCGCTCAGGTATAGCGAGTAGCGCTGATATGCCGTGGAGTAGCTCGGGTCCAGCTGAATCGCCTTCTTGAACCCTTCCGCCGCACTGGCCCAATCCCAATCGTAATTAAACTTCGCCGTGGCCAGCGACGTTTCCGCCACTGCGAGGGAAGGATCAATCTCCAGCGCCCGAATCGCCGCCGCCTTGGCCTTCGGCGCCGCCTCCGACGCCGGCCATCTTCCATAAATGGTCGCGCCAATAATCCCGTAACAATCTGCCAACCCGGCGTACGCCAGCGCATATTGCGGATCTTTTCGGGTTGCCTCCTCAAAATATCCGATCGCCTTTTCGAAACCGTCGCCCGACCGCTTGTTCCAGTAATACCGCCCCTTTAAATAATCCTCGTAAGCCTCCGCGCTCACCGATGGCTTTTGCGCCAAACGCTCTTTGTCTTCTTTCGTCAGGTTGATCCGGATCTCGTCCACGATCGCCGACGAGACTCGATTCTGCAGCGCCAGGACGTCGCCGATCGGGCTCTCATACGTGTCCGCCCACAAATGCTGGTCCGTCGAAACCTGCACCAGTTCCGCGGTAATTCTCACGCGGTTTCCCACCCGCATTACGGTTCCCTCGACTACTGCATCCACATTCAACTCCATGGCGATCTGTGGCAGCGGCTTGTGGGTTCCTTTATAGGCCATGGCCGTCGAGCGCGAAATCACCCGCAGCGAATGGATTTTCGCCAGGTTCGCGATCAAATCGTCGGTCATCCCGTCGGCGAAGTAATCCTGCTCCTTATCCCCGGAAAGATTCTCAAGTGGAAGCACCACCAGCGAACTGCTCCGGTTCGCCTTCCCCTTGCTTGCATTCACGCCCTTCACGTAGTGCACCGTGATTCCGGAGATAAGCGCGCTTCCGGCCAGCACCGCCGCAGCCAACAGCGCAATCCGCGAGAGAGAAAATCGGCGTGGATGCTGGTCCTCCGTATTAGTTTGAAGAAACTCTGGATTTACGGAACCGCCATTTGCGGAAACACCCGGAGCATCAGTAATCCGCTTAGTCCCGGCAGCATCTGACGTCGCGCGAACCGAAGCCGTGGCTTTCAGCTCTACCGGTGCGATGAACCTGTACCCCCGCCGAGGCAGCGTCTCGATAAATCTCGGGTGGTCGGAGGAATCGCCCAGCACCTCGCGTAGTCTCATCACGGCATTGTTCAAGCCGTGGTCAAAATCCACAAATGTGTCGCTCGGCCAGAGACGTTCGCGGAGCACCTCGCGAGGCACAATCTCGCCTGGGTTCGCCACCAGCATCGCCAGAATTTGAAAAGGTTGTTCGGAAAGTTTCAACCGCAACCCATGCTTGCGCAGCTCCCCCGCTTCCATATCTGCTTCGAACACGCCGAAGCGTATGTTCCTCGGTGAGCGGTGGTTTTGTTCCATGAAGGATCCGGGAATGTTCGAAAGTATAGCCCTGGGCGCGGAGCCGGTCAAAGTCTACTTTTCATCTCATAACTTAACTCCCGTCTTTTCAGGGATGAAGCCGATGATGTAGAAGTGCTTTCGATTGGATGCATCGCGGATTGCACTCGTCCGTGATTCCGCTCACATTCGCGCAACACCAATTCGGCGGGTCCGTTCGATTCGGAGCGCTGTTGCGCGCAAGCGCTCGCCGGGTCAGGGCCCGGTCGACGCACAGGGGACGCGCGCTAGGGGGATGATAATGTTCAATTGTGGTTGCAGTTCTTCTTTAGCAAAATGGATTTACGTGTCGCTCGTCCTTGCTTTGGCTCTCTTCGCCGCAACTCCAACCCGTGCTCAAGTCTCCGGCGCCACGCTCTCCGGCCTGATCACCGATGAAAACGGCGGCCCGGTTCCCGAAGCCAACGTCACTGTGAAGAATTTGGGAACAGGCGTCGCCCGCGAACTCAAGACCAACGCGGACGGATTCTACTCCACCCCCAATCTCATTCCAGGAAATTACGAAGTACGCGTCACGGCAAAGGGATTCCAGACTCTCGTCCAAAAGGAGATCACCCTCACCGTCGGAGCACAACAGTCCCTGAATTTAAGTCTCAAGGTCGGCCAACTGAACCAGACCGTTGAGGTCAACGCTGCGCCTCCCGAAGTGCAAACGACTTCTTCCACGATCAGCGACACGGTCGACTCGACGACAGTCCGCCAGCTTCCGCTAAACGGCCGCGACTGGACTTCGCTTGCCACACTTGAGCCCGGCGTTGTCAGTATCCCCAACCAGGCCACCACCTCGTTCAGCGCCAACAAAGGCAATCGCGGATTCGGCAACCAGCTAAGCAATGGCGGCCACCGCGCCAACGAAAACAGCTACCGTGTGAACGCCATCAGCATTAATGACTATTCGAACTCTGCGCCAGGAGGCGCAACGGGCGTCAACCTCGGCGTGGATGCCGTGCAGGAGTTTTCCGTTCTCACGAGCAACTACACCGCCGAGTACGGCCGGACTTCTGGAGCCGTCATCAATGCCATCACCAAATCCGGCACCGACCAGTTTCATGGCACGGGTTATTTCTTTGATCGCGACAGCGTCTTCGACGCACGCAACTTCTTCGATGGGCCGCAGATTGCTCCCTTCCGCCGCATTCAGTTCGGCGCTTCCGGCGGCACTGCAATCATCAAGGACAAGACTTTCGTCTTCGCCAACTACGAGGGCATCCGCCAAAGCTCTTCTTCTTCGGGCACGATTGACGTTCCATCGCAGGAGGCTCGCAGCGGCATGCTCTGCGTCTCGGCCGGCGCCAACCCTTGTGCTTCACTGACTCCCGTCACCGTGAATCCCCAGATAGTCCCTTATCTTTCGCTTTGGCCTTGCCCGGCCTCTTGCCAGAGCGCAACCTTCACCGACACGGTTGCCCTTAACTCGACCACCCCAAATCACGCCAACGAAAATTATTTCATTACCCGGATAGACCATAAGCTCACCGATAAGGACAATCTCTCCGGCAGCTATTTTTTTGACTCCGGGCCGCAAAGCCAGACGGATCCTTTGGGCAATACCGTTCATGAGGTCTTCTCTCGCCGGCAATTGGTCACCGCCGAGGACACGCACATCTTCAACCCCGTTCTGGCAAATACCATTCGCGCGGGATTCAGCCGGGTGCTCGGCAATATCAATACACCTGTTTCGGGTGACGCCGTTTCCAAAGACACTACACTCGCGATTGCCCCGGGCGCCATCGGCCCCCCGGAGATCCCCATTTCGGGCATCACAACCGCATTCGGTCTCGGCGGATTCAACCGCTTCACGCACGCCTGGAACTCGATCCAACTCTATGACGACGCGTTTTTCACGCGCGGGACGCACTCCATCAAGTTCGGCTTTGCGTTTGAACGCATGCAATACAATATCCTTGAGCAATTGAGCCCCAACGGCCGCATGAACGGCTATTCGCTGGATGCTTTTCTGACCAATGCGCCTCACCAGTTGAACGCTCTGGCGCCTGGCGGCTCGTTTGAAGTTGGATTGCGCGAAAGCCTTTTTGCGGGGTACATCCAGGACGACTGGCGTTTCAAGCCAAACCTGACCTTCAATATCGGCCTGCGTTACGAAGCGACTACGCGGCCAACCGATTCTCATACTGTGCCCGGTTACACCGTCAACGGCTATACCGTAGCCACCGCTGGATTCCAGCAAATCCAGACGATTCTCAATTGCACTCCGGGCACAACTGCTTGCGGCCCTGTCGGAACGAGCAGTCCGCTCTCCAACAACCCCACGACATTGAACTATGAACCGCGCATTGGCCTTTCCTGGGATCCACGGAAAGATGGCAAGACAGCTGTTCGCGCCGGGTTTGGAATTTTCGACGTGCTGCCACTTCCGTATGAATTCGGCCTCAATACCGCGGCCACAGCGCCCTTCCAAATTATTGGAGCCGACCCGAATTCCACCCTTGGTACCGGCGCTCCGGACCCTAATCTTAACTTTAACCGCCAGAGCATTCGTAACCGCATGATTGATCCCAATCCGCATCGTGCGGACGTGTTGAACTGGAATCTGAACATCCAGCACGAATTTGCCAATGGCTGGACGGGGCTTGTCGGTTATGTGGGTTCCCGCTCGGTTCATCTCTCGGTAGCTTCCGACGATATCAACCTGGTGCAACCTACTTTTGTCAACGGTGTTGGTTTTGTATTCCCTTGCAATCCTTCGCTGGTAACGCCCGCGTATACGGCCACGAACAATTGTTCCAACAACCAGACCGGCACCCGTATCGATTCCAACTGGGGCGGCGGCGCGGGTATTCGCCCGGTGCTGTTTGATGGGGCCGCTGCGTACAGCGCCTTTCAATCTCAACTCAAGAAGTCCTTTTCCAATGGAGTGCAAGGTCAGGCTTCTTACACCTTTGGCAAATGCCGTGACACCAGTTCTGCTCCCGTCACTGGCGACACCTATCTCAATTCAATCGCGGTGCCGCTTCTCCTCCTCAAGAGCGCCAGAGTCGGCGCTTGCGACTTCGATATCCGCCAGACTTTCACGGGAACTGTCATTTGGGATGTCCCTGGACCAAAGACGGGCTGGAAGGCATATGTCGCGGGGGGTTGGCAACTCGGCACGATCATCACCGCAACCACTGGCGCTCCCTTCACGGTCACGGTTGGTGACGGCAACGATCCACTCGGCACGGGATTCAACGGAGACTTCTCCATGAATTACGCGACCCTCATTCCGGGCTGCAACGCGATCCACGGGGGCGTCAACTATCTCAATACCGCTTGCTTCACGCCTCCAACCGCGCCTGCTTCGCTTCCTCTCGCCACCGCGGCGAATCCCTTCGGGTGCGCCCCGCTCTCCTATACGAGTGCCCCGGTTGCGGCTCCCGCCGGGCAGCAGTATTGTTCCAACGTCCTCGGCAATTCCGGTCGTAACAAATTCTACGGGCCGGGTCTAACCACCGTTGACTTCTCCATCTTCAAAAACATTCCGATCACGAGGATCTCCGACGCGTTCAACGTCCAGTTCAGAGCGGAGTTCTTCAACATTCTCAACCACACTAATTTCCTTTCACCGGGCTTCTTGAACACCTTCGGCCAAAACAATTCAGTGTTTGACTTTAATGGAAGCCCTCTCTCTACTGCGTTGAACCAGACATCTACCACTTCCCGCCAAATCCAGCTTGGTCTCAAGTTGGTCTGGTGATATCGATTCCCGCGACAGGGCGAGACTGGCTTTCTATCAGCCGTCTCGTCCGTCCAGATCTCTCCGTTCCTCGAACGGGCTCAATGGGCTTCCGTGTGCACCAACACTCACTTTTGTGAGCATCACTTTCGGGCGTGAAACCAAACCGTGAACGAGTGCTTCGAACAGGCCCAAATGATCACTCCCGTGGAACGCAAATCTAAGATATGGTCAGTGGTCCGCGTCTCCAGCGGGAATTTCCTGGAGATGTACGACTTCATGGTGTTCGGCTATTACGCCGAGGCCATCGGCCGCACGTTCTTTCCGACGAAAAACCACTTCATCTCGCTCATGTCGGCGCTGATGACCTTCGGCGCCGGTTTTCTCATGCGACCGCTGGGGGCGATCGTGCTGGGCGCCTATGCCGACCGTCACGGCCGGCGCGCGGGACTGCTGCTCACTCTGACGCTGATGTCGGTCGGCATCCTCTCGATCGCCTGCGTGCCGGGTTACGCCACGATCGGTGCTCTGGCGCCGCTACTGGTGCTCAGCGGCCGCCTGCTGCAGGGTTTCTCGGCGGGAATGGAGCTGGGTGGCGTGTCGGTCTATCTCGCGGAGATCGCCACACCGGGCCACAAGGGCTTCTACGTCAGCTGGCAGTCGGGCAGCCAGCAGATCGCGGTCATGGTCGCAGCCCTGGTCGGCGTCATCCTCAGCGGCGCGCTGTCCCCTGAACAGATGAGCACCTGGGGCTGGCGGGTGCCGCTGCTGCTCGGCTGCGCCATCGTGCCGCTCTTGTTCGTACTGCGGCGTTCACTGCCTGAAACGGCAGCCTTCAGCGCCCGCACCAAGCGCCCATCGGGCGCCGAGATCCGCGACTCGCTGCTGCGCCACTCGCGCATCGTACTGCTCGGCACCCTGCTGGTCGCGATGACCACGGTGTCGTTCTATACGATCACCGCCTACACGCCGACCTTCGGTGCGCTGCTGCACCTGTCCGC
>DATHMM010000146.1:0-44946 GCA_035487095.1 Candidatus Sulfotelmatobacter sp. | reverse complement strand
GTGAAGCTCCCTCCGGAGTGTTGCGCCAGCAGCTGAAGTGGCTCACCGGCGGCACCCTGGCCGGCAGCTTGCCCTTCGTGCTGATGTACATCGTGCCGTTTGTGGTTCTCGATGCGACGCCGCGCGCATGGATGAAGTTTTCCTCACTCAGCCTGGTGCTGATCCCGCTATGCTTCGGATACGCCATCATTCGCTATCGTTTGATGGACGTCGACATCATCTTCAAGCGCGGCTTGGCATACACCGCGGCAACCGCGGCGGTAGCTTCGGTCTATTTCGCCCTGATCGCGCTGATCGCTGAAATTTCTCACGCCCAGACTACCGGCCCCGTTGGTGGCATGATCGCCATCGTCATCGCCGCGTTCCTGTTTCAGCCATTCCGCGAGTGGATTCAGGGCCGCCTGGATCGCTTCTTCTATCGCGACCGTCTGGACTATCGCCGCACGCTGATCGAATTCGGCCGCACGCTCACCAACGAAGTGCGCCTGGAGCCCATGCTGGGTTCGGTGATGGACCGCGTATCGCAAACACTGCTTGTCGATCGCCTGGCCATTTTCGTGGAAGATTCGCAGAATCCCGGTGATCTGCGGCTGGCGCGTTCGATGGGAGTGCGCCTCAGCGAGCGGCTGGACTTGAACTTTTTGAAATCGGCCACGCCTGAGCTGGCCAACAACACGATTTTCTTCGAGTCTTCGCGCAGCGTGCCCGATGTGGCGGATTCCGTGCGGCGCACGATCGAGCAACTGGATCTCAACTACTTTATTCCTTGCAGGATTCGCGAGCGGACCGTTGCTTTCCTCGGGCTCGGCAAAACGGTGGACGGAGACTTCCTTTCGAGCGACGACGTCGAACTGGTGCAGACCATCGCCGGATATCTCGCCATCGCGTTGGACAACTCGCAGTTGTACACATCGCTGGAGCAAAAGGCGTTCGAGGTGGCGAGGTTGAAGGATTTCAGCGAAAACATCGTCGAATCGCTGAATGTCGGCGTTCTGGCCGTGGACCTTTATGGCTCGGTCGAAGCCTGGAACAGCCGCATGGAACAACTGTTTCAAGTTTCCCGGAACGACGCGGTCGGCCAACCCCTTGCCGGCTTACTGCCAGTCGACCTGGTGCAGGAAATTTCCAGCCGTGGCGATGCCGAGCAGGTTACCGGCATCTACAAACAAAGACTGCAGCATCAGGGGCAGTCCATGGTCGTAAATGTGTCCATTACGCCGCTGGTAAGCAAGTCCGGAGAGCGCATAGGGCGTCTCCTGCTATTCGACGATGTAACGCAGCGCGAGCGAATGGAAGAACAGATGTCGCAGACTGAAAAACTGACGTCTCTCGGTCTATTGGCAGCCGGCGTCGCCCACGAAGTCAACACTCCGCTGGCCGTGATTTCCAATTACATTCAAATGTTGGCCAAGCAAATGCCGGAAGGCGACCCGCGGCAATCCATTATCGATAAAATCGTGAAGCAAACTTTCCGTGCCAGCGAAATCGTCAACAACCTTTTGAATTTTTCGCGCACGGGTCCAAGCGCTTTGGCCGATGTGGATGTCAACCGCGTGGTGGAGGAAACACTCTCCCTGGTCGCCCATCCGCTGAAGACTTCGCAAATCCAGGTTGTGAAGCAACTCGCCGAAGGCCTCCCCGCGGTGCGCGGCTCGGCCAACAAATTGCAGCAGGTTTTCCTGAATCTCTTCCTGAATGCGCGGGACGCGATGCCCACCGGTGGCATACTGGAAGTCCGCACCGGCGCCCACAACGGGAGCGTGGAAATCGAAGTGGCCGATACGGGCAACGGGATTCCCCGCGATCACATCCATAAGATATTCGACCCGTTCTTTACGACTAAACCCGGTGGCCGCGGCACTGGCCTCGGTTTGTCCGTGAGTTACGGGATCATCAAAGAACATGCCGGCAAGATCGATGTGCGCTCCGCTCCCGGGCGGGGAACATCCTTCCATGTTGAGTTTCCGGCCGTGAGGAACGCAGTTCATGCCTAAAGGCTCGATTCTGGTTATTGACGACGAAGCGGAAATCCGCGAAGGACTCGAACTCCTTCTGAAGACCGAGGGGTACCTCGTTTCCATGGCGGATACCGCGCAATCCGGACTTCTTCGACTGGGAGAAAAACCCTACGACCTGCTGCTTCTGGATGTGAGTTTGCCCGACCGCAACGGCATCGAGTTGCTGAAAGACATCCGGCGTCAGAATCCCCATCTCCCCATCGTTCTCATCACCGCATATGGCTCTATCGAGATGGCGCGTGCGGCATTCAAGAGCGGCGCGATGGACTACATCACCAAGCCCTGGTCCAACGACGAATTGCTGGCGCAGGTGGCGCAGGCCGTGGAGTCGCACCGCCTTCGCGAAGAAAACGTCCAGCTCAAACGCGCGCTGAAGCAGCGATTCAATTTCCCTAACATCATCGGGAAAAGCGAGAAAATGCTCGCGCTGTTTGACCTGGTCGCGCAGGTGGCGCCTTCCCGCTCGACAGTGCTGATCAGCGGAGAGAGCGGCACGGGAAAAGAGTTGATCGCCAAAGCGATTCATTCCGCTTCCACGCGAGCCGACCGCGCCTTTGTCCCCGTCAACACCGGTTCGATTCCCGTCGACCTTCTGGAATCGCAGCTATTCGGCCATGTGAAGGGCGCGTTCACCAGTGCCGTCGCCTCCAAGAAGGGACTATTCGAGGTTGCCGACCAGGGAACGATTTTCTTCGACGAAATTGCTACGGTCAGCCCGGAGACCCAGGCCAAACTCCTGCGCGTGATTCAGGAGCGCGAGTTCATGCGACTCGGCGGCACGGAACAGCTCAAGGTGGACGTGCGGATCGTCGCCGCTTCCAATATCGATCTCCTCTCGCTGGTGAAGGAAGGGCGATTCCGCGAAGATCTCTATCATCGCCTCAACGTGATCCATCTTAGCCTGCCTCCTCTTCGCGACCGCCGCGAAGATATCCCAATGCTGCTGGCGCACTTTCTGGACCGTTTCTGCACGGAAAATACAAAGCCATTGCGGATGTTCACGCCATCCGCCATGAAACTGCTGATGGATTACGACTGGCCGGGGAATGTCCGCGAACTGGAGAACGTGGTGGAGCGCGCGGTGGTTCTTTCCACGCAGGAGCGCGTCGATGTCGACCTGTTGCCCGAATCCCTGCGCAGCAAGGAAATCGTCCGCGGCGTCCGCTTGCAGCTTTCGGAATTTCTTCCTCCCCTGCCGGGTGAAGCCGGTTCTCGCACGGCCGCCGACAATCCGAACCCCTCGCTGTTCCAAATCATTGACGAAGTCGAGCGCCGCATCATCGTGGATATGCTCGAACGCACCGGTTGGAATCAAACGGAAGCCGCGGAGCGTTTCCTGATTCCTCTCTCCACCCTGAATCAGAAAATCAAACGCTTGGGGATTGACGTGAGGCGGCGGGGGCGAGTGGAAGAAAGCCAGGTCGCTTGGTCGGGAAAGTGAACTGTTCCAGTCTGAAACAAACCTTTTTTCCTTCTGTTCCAATTTATTCTTGCTTCTGCTGTTCGCGATAGGCACAGTATTTTTGCGATGCTTCTGCGCCTATCTGATTCCTTCTCGCGAGCTCTGCTCGTCATCGGATCCCTGCTCGTCGCGCTTTGGGTGTCCTTTTTCGGTGTCCGTTCCGGCTTCGCGGGGCGGGTAGCGGAAGGAAACTCGACCAACGATCTTCGTTTGGCAGTACGGTTGGAGCCGGGCAATCCGGAGTATTGGTATCGACTGGGCCACTACCAACAATTCAATCTGGAACAACCCGATATAGTCGCATCGGTCGAGTCTTTTCAAAAAGCGGTCGCGCTCAATCCTGGCTATACCGCGGCATGGCTCGATCTTGGCACGGCGTACGAATTAGATGGAAAGACGGACGCGGCGCAGGCCGCCTTTCTGCGTGCGAAGCAAACGTATCCCGCGTCCGCCGAAGTTGCCTGGCGCTACGGAAACTTCCTTCTCCGGCAAGGCAATCTTTCCGGGGCCTTTGCCGAACTCAGGTTGGCGGTGAAGTCTGATCCTAGCCGCGCAGGGGCCGTTTTTTCCCGCGCGTATCGCGCGGACCCAGATATCGACGAAATTCTGAACAATCTTCTTCCGCCGCTCCCCGGCGTGTATATCGATGCGATTGCGGAGGCGGTGGATTCGCAGCAGTTGGCGGTCGCCCAGACAATGTGGATGAGGCTGATGAAACTGAATCCGCACCTGGAGATCCGGCAATTCGACAAATTCGTCGAGGCGCTGAAAAGCCATCGCGACTTCGATGCTGCGAGCCGGGTCTGGAACCAGGGCACGTCTACGATGAACTTGCCGCCGTTGTTGCGGCCACTCGATTCGGTCCTATGGGATCCGAGTTTCGAGTCGGGCATTCGTAATATTTCCTTCGCGTGGTTTTTTCATTCCCTCGAAGAGGGAGTGCATACGGAGTTCGATACGACCGAAAAACTGTCGGGCAAACAATCGCTGCGTCTCACGTTCGACGGCAAGCACAACCCCGGCGGGGAGGTGGCTTGCGCCTCAGGTGTGGTGACTCCCGGCAGCAAATATCTTTTCTCGGGCTGGTTGAAAACAAAAATGATCACCGGCGACCAGGGTGTCCGATTTCATCTCCGGTCGTTTGAGCACAATAGCTTCCAGGTCTCAAGTACCAGGGAAATTCACGGAACCACTCCTTGGACACTCATTCAGCAGGATTGGACGGCCGGGACCGGGGTGCAGATCGTTGAAGTCTGCGTAAGCCGTGAGCCCAGCACGGATCCGGACATCCATATTTCCGGCGATGCCTGGGTGGATGATGTGACGCTGGTGCCGAAGGCAACGGAGCGCCACCGGCCATGAAAGCCTTGCGAGTGGGCCTCTGCGTACTGTTGAGTTTTGCGGTTCTGGCCTTCGGAGGAGTAGAGGAGTGGTCGCAGGCGATCCTTGAAGTGGGATTCGCGTTGCTCCTTGTCCTCTGGGCGCTGCGAATTTACGTCTGGAACCAGGAAGCGATCGCGATTTCCCCATTAATGCCGCCGCTTCTTGCGTTTGCCCTCGTAGTGTTGGTCCAATTGATTTTCCGCCGTACAGCTTCCGTGTACGAAACGCGCATGCAGTTTCAACTTCTGATCGTCTACCTGATCCTGCTGTTGCTGCTCCCGCAAGCGTATTACCGCATGAACCATTGGCGGGGTTTGCTTTGGTTTCTGATGTCCCTGGGTTTTTTCGTATCGGTGTTCGGCATTCTGCAGCACTTGACGTTCAACGGGAAACTTTACTGGTTTCGGGTACTGCGGTACGGCGGGTTGCCCTTCGGGCCGTATGTGAACCGGAATCACTTCGCCGGATTTGCGGAAATTCTCATCCCCGTGGCGCTGGTGCCGTTAGTCCTCGGCAAGGTCAGGCGCGAACGGCTCTTTCTTGTGGCCCTGTTCGCGCTGGTTCCGATCGTGGCCCTGATATTGTCGGCTTCCCGGGGCGGCATCGTCAGTTTCGCCGTTCAACTGGTGATTCTGTTCTCACTCTTGCTGGTCCGCCGTTTACATAGCAAGTACATGCTCGCGGGTGGAATTCTGGTGCTTTGCGCCATTCTTGCGGTTTCATGGATCGGGGTGCAGGAAGTGCTGCAAAGGTTTTCCGAATATCAGGCGCTGGATGTCTCCGCCGGCAAAAGGGCTTCCATGCGACAGGACACCTGGCGGATATTTCTGGACCACCCCGCTTTGGGGACCGGGCTGGGGACGCTTCAAACTGTCTTCCCACCGTACGAGACCTCGTACGACGCAAAAATAGTGAACCACACGCATAACGACTATCTGGAAGCCCTGGCAGAAACCGGGGTGGCCGGTGGGCTGTGTTGCCTCTGGTTTCTGGCCGTCCTATTTATGGAGTCGGTGAAGGGATTGAAGGAGTTGGGAAGTTCGTTTGGGGCGGCACTGAACTTATCGGGGCTGGTGGGTTGCTGTGGCCTGCTGGTCCATAGTTTAATAGACTTTAATCTGCATATCCCGGCGAATGCCCTGCTGTTCCTCGTCTCGGCCCATTTGGCAACCGCCCGCCTCGAGAGGCCGGCGCAGGGTGATCCGGAAACCAGCCCGCCCAGCAGGAATTTAGGAAAAGTAGAAGCCAGTTAATGATGCCAGACTGTATACTAGCGACGGGGGGTCACCCATTCTGATGGTCCCATTCTCCACCTTGGGACGGCGACGTAGGTTTGTCTTCGCCGTAGCCGCAAGTCTGTTCAGCCTGCCGGTTCTTGTCTTCGCGCAGCAAAATGTCACTGTCGGCGAAACGCCTCAACAGGTGAACGACCGCATCCGAACTCTCACGATGGGATCGAAGAGTTCCGCTCCGCATGACTACTTGATCGGCAACGGCGATCTGCTGGATATCTCGGTGTTCGATGTTCCGGAACTTTCGAAAGAAGTGCGGGTAAGCCAGACCGGCACGGTCAGCATTCCTCTCATTCCCGTAAGGCTGCGCGTTGCGGGGTTGACGGAGACTCAAGCGGAAGAAAAAATCGCCGAGTTGTTGGAAGCGAATGGATTGGTCTCGCATCCCGAGGTTGGGGTGGCGGTGAAAGAGCATCGCAGCCAGCCAATCACCGTGGTCGGGGCGGTAATGCGCCCGATGGTTTATCAGGCCGACCGTGATGTCAGCTTGCTTGAGGTCCTAGCCGAGGCGGGTGGCATCGCCAACGACGCCGGAGATACCGTCATTGTGACCCGACGTCGAATTCCCGCTTTTACGGAAGTAGCTGCCACGCAACCGGTTACCACAACTCAGGCGCCTGGCTCGGGCGAGCCACCGCCAATCGACGCTCCGGCGCCCCCGGAACCCGCTGAGAAGCAATCTGAGAATACGCCGAAGCCGCCGTCCTTTCCTTCAGCGGAAGAACTGGCTCATGCAACCCCTCCGGCGAAACCGGCCACTTCCGAAGCGAGTGCCAATTCCGCGGATCCAGACTCCACCACCATCAGCATTAATTTGAATGACCTTTTGGAAACAGGCGACACCCGCAACAACATTGCGCTTCATGCGGGCGATGTGGTTACCGTGCCACACGCCGGAATCGTTTATGTCCTGGGCGCGGTCACACGTCCCGGCGGGTTTGTCGTTTCCAACGACCGAACTCAACTCACAACCTTGAAGGTGCTTTCCCTTGCCGGCGGGCTCACGACCATCGCCAAAACCCAACAAGCCGTTATCATCCGAAAAGACGACACCGGGAAGCAGACCGAGACGCCAGTCGACCTGAAGAAGGTGATGAAGCGGGAGTCCGAAGACATCACCATGCGTCCGAGCGACATTCTTTTCATCCCGGACGATCGAACCAAGGCGGCGTTGTTCAAGGCGGCGGAGATCGGCTTGGCTATCGGTACGGCCGTGGCGGTTTTCCGCCTGGCGTACCAGTAAGAACGGACTATGACCGAAGACTCCAAACTGATACCGCGGACTCCCGGAAGCAACGGGTCGGTCGAGCTGATTCCCGCGTCGACCCGCGTGCCCGCGATTGATTTATCGCCGCGGGAACCCCATTTATACGACTACCTGCTGATCCTCCGAAAACACCAATGGCTCATCCTGTCGTTCCTGCTTACCGTGGTGACCATCGTCAGTATCGCCACGTTTCGCATGCGCCCGGTGTATATCGCCAAAGCCACGATCGAAATCGATCGCGAGAACACCAACATTCTTCCGTTTCAGGGCGCGGACGCCTACGACTCCATGATGGATCTCGACAATTACATCGAGACCCAATCCAAGGTTCTCACCAGCGAAACTCTGGCGTTGCAGACCATTCGCAATACGGGCCTCGCCGCCAATCCGGAATTTTCCGCTGGGGGAGTCCCCTCGGAAGCAATCGCCACAGGTTCCCTGGCGAATCAGAAGCGCCCTCCGGAAGTCGCGGCATTTCTGGGCAGCTTAAGCGTCCGAAGGGTGCCCTCGAGCCGCCTGATGGAAGTAAGCTACGAATCCACGGACCCTGTGCTGGCGGCCAGAATCCTCAACGCGCATCTCGACAATTTCAAAGCCATGAATATCCAGAGCCGGTACGAAGCCACTCTGGAAGCGACTCGTTTTCTCACTTCGCAACTCAACGAACTTAAATTGACCGTTAAGCAATCCGAGGATGCGCGCATCAACTACGAACGACAGAACCAGATCTGGAGCGTCGACGACAAGTCCAACATGACCACCCAGCGTCTCTTGGACCTGGATAAGCAACTCACCGACGCGCAGGGCGAAACACTGAGAAAACAGGCTCTGTACGAATACGCCAAGGCCGGCGACATCGATGCCGTGCCGGAAATTCGAGCCGACGCTCTGCTGCAGGACTTGCAAAAGAAGCGCGCGGACCTCTCCGTTCAGTATACGGAAGCCGTGAACCAGTACGGCCCTAACTTCCCCAAGGTGCTTCGGTTCCAGGCACAGATGAAAGAAGTGGACGATCAGATCGCGCGCGAAAGCAAAGGCATCATCCTCCAGCTTGAGAGCGATTACCGCGAGGCCAAGCAGAAAGAGGAACTCATCCGCCTGGCGCTCGAGCAACAGAAGGCCGTCACGAACGACATGGCGGAAAAAATGGTGCAGTACAACATTTTGAAAAGAGAATCCGAGGCGGACAAATCCCTCTACGAAGGCCTGCTGACCAAACTTAAGGAAGCCGGCATTTCCGAAGGGCTGAAATCTTCAAACCTCCGTGTCGTCGACCCGGCCATGATTCCTTCGTATCCTGCGCGGCCGGCAAAGGCGCGAAATATTGCGCTCGCCTTCCTGGTCGGTTTGGTTGGGGGCATCGGCCTAGCCCTTCTCCGGGAATATCTCGACAACACCGTGAAGACTCCGGACGACATCGAGACGTTGACGCGCTTGCCCAGCCTGGCCGTCGTTCCGGCATTCGGGGATCTCGCGGGTTCCAGAAATCGAATCGGATTCTTCGGCGCAGGGTCGAAAAACGGCCACGAAAAGCGGATCGAACTTGTTGCGCAGCATCTTCCGAAATCCCAGATGTCGGAAGCTTTCCGCGCATTGCGTACGGCCCTGCTGCTCTCGCAACCGGACCACCCGCCTCAGGTTATCCTCGTGACCAGCGCGCTCCCGCGCGAAGGCAAAACCACCGCTGCCGCAAACTTGGCGGTCACCCTGGCCCAACTCGGCGATAAGACGGTGCTCGTGGATGCGGATCTTCGCAAGCCGGGGGTTGGAAGATTGCTGAATCTGGGTACCGGGAAGTACGCCGGCTTGAGTTCCTATTTGGCCGGGGTTTCGACCTTGGACCTGGTGACCGTGCAGCATCCGGCCATTCCGAATCTGGCCGCGATTCCCACCGGCCCTCTTCCTCCGAATCCCGCCGACCTTCTCTCTTCGCATAAACTCGCGGACGCGATCGCCGAACTGCGGACCAAGTACAAATTTGTCGTGATCGACTCGCCGCCGATTATGGCGGCGACGGATGCCGTGATCCTGTCCGTTCAGACAGACGGCGTGCTGCTGGTGGTGCGCTCCGGAGAAACTCCCAAGGAGGCATTCACGCGCACGAGGGATCTGCTGGTCAGTGTCAAGAGCCGTTTGCTCGGGGTAGTCCTCAATGCCGTGGATGCCAGCGCCCCGGATTACTACTACTCTTACCGTTATTATCCCTATTCCTATGGCTATGGCCCTCAGGAAGCCTTGGAAATGGGTCACGAGGAAGCTCCCGAGCATGTCCCCACCAAGCCCTTTGAACGGGACGATTCGGACAAACTCTAGGAGGTGGTGTGCGATATCTGATCACGGGTGGCGCGGGATTTATCGGCTCTCATCTTGCCGAACGATTGCTGGAACAGGGCGAGCAAGTCGTGCTGCTCGATAATCTCTCCACCGGCAGCATGGAAAATATTCGCCACCTGAAAGGCTCTGACCGCCTCGAGTACCATCTGGACGGAATCGAAAACCGCCACATGCTCGCGGAATTGGTGGATGATGCCGACGTTATCGTGCACCTGGCAGCCGCCGTCGGCGTGAAATTGATCGTGGAAAGTCCCGTCCGCACGATCGAGACAAACGTCAACGGGACACAGATGGTTTTGGAGGCCGCCTCCAAGAAGAAAAAGCTTGTCCTGATCGCTTCCACCTCCGAGGTTTACGGCAAAAACACCAATGTGCCGTTTCACGAAGATGCGGACCTGGTGCTTGGCGCAACGACGAAGGGGCGCTGGAGTTACGCCGCATCCAAAGCCCTGGACGAATTTCTTGCTATCTCGTACTGGAAGGAAAAACGGCAGCCCGTGATTGTTGTTCGTTTTTTCAACACGGTTGGCCCGCGCCAGACCGGCCGTTATGGTATGGTCCTTCCCAATTTTGTCAAACGCGCCCTGGATGGAGACCCAATCGAGGTTTACGGCAATGGCCAGCAGTCCCGCTGCTTTTGCGACGTTCGGGACACCGTGGAAGCGCTTCTCCGCTTGATGCCTTTGGATCGAGCGGTCGGAGAAGTGATCAATATCGGGAACACGGAAGAAGTGACCATCGAAAATCTCGCCAAACTCGTGAAGCATCGCACGGCAAGCGACTCCGCCATCCAGTTCGTTCCCTACGACAAGGCCTACGAGCCGGGATTCGAAGATATGATGCGGCGCGTGCCGTCCATCGATAAACTTCACGCGTTGACGGGTTTCCGTCCGCAAACGAGCCTTCCTGATATCATTGACCGCGTTTCGGCATACTTCCGTCAAAAAGAAGGGTTACTCTCGGGGACAATGGTGGCTAAGCGCTCCGCTGGATGAGTGCTTCCGGGAAGCATCTTTTGCGTGATTTGCGCAACGCTATAATCAGCTTGCTAAAACGCAAGTCTCCATTTTCCCACGCAAGGTTTCCGGATGCCGTTGAAGCAAGCCATCGATGTTTCGCCAGTTGATGCCACCGCTCTCCACACCAGGATGGTAGAGCCATCGTTGCATCGTGAATTGCAGGTCGAGCCACGGGTACTTGAGCGCCTGCTGTTGATTCTGTTTCTCCTGTCGCTTCCGCTGGTGAATCCCTGGGTTCGTGGAGATGGCGTGGGCTACTATGCCTACGCCCGGGCGCCGCTGATCGAGCACAGCCTGGATTTCACCCACGATTACCAGGCCGCGAACGAAAGCTTTCGCGGGGAGCGCCTGGACGAATCCGGCCAGCCTAAGACCGGCTACCGTACCATCACAGGTCATCTCGACAATCATTTCACCGTTGGACCCGCCTTACTTTGGTCCCCATTTCTGCTCGTCGCGCATGGAGGAGTCCTTCTGGCGCGTGAATTGGGCTCGTCGGTCCGTGCGGACGGCTTCTCGGCGCCATACCGTTATGCGATGGCGATTGGCACCGCAATCTATGGATTTCTGGCATTGCTCATCGCATTCCGGCTGGCGCGAAAATATGCGAATCCCTTGTGGGCGTTCCTCGCGACGCTCGCGATCTGGTGGGCAAGTTCACTCCCCGTCTACATGTATTTCAACCCATCGTGGTCGCACGCGCACTCTGCGTTCACCGCCGCATTATTTTTGTGGTACTGGGAGCGAACACGCGAGGAACGCACGGCTCGGCAATGGATTGTCCTCGGGCTCATCACTGGCCTTATGCTGAACGTCTATTATCCCAATTTGATGATTCTTGCCGTGGTGCTGGCGGAAGCCAGCTGGCAATACTGGGAATATTCACGCGCAACGCCGGGGCCCGATGGCGCCGGAATTCGCAAGTTGCTTTCGCGGCAATTTCTGTTTGGGGCAGTCGCCATAGTTTGCCTTCTGCCCACCTTTGCTTCGCGATGGATCGTGTATGGTGGCCCACTCAAAACGGGATATCTGCCCATCAGTAATTTCCTGTGGCGTTCGCCGGTATTCCTGAAAGTGTTGTTTTCCGCCAACCACGGATTATTATCCTGGACTCCGGTGCTGGTTTTATCGTTGCTGGGCCTGATGCTCTTTGCCCGGCGCTCGCCCCGCGTGGGCATCGCGTTTCTCGCCGCCGCCGTGGCATTCTATCTCTTCATCTCCATCT
This sequence comes from Candidatus Sulfotelmatobacter sp., assembly GCA_035487095.1. Taxonomy (GTDB): domain Bacteria; phylum Acidobacteriota; class Terriglobia; order Acidiferrales; family UBA7541; genus Acidiferrum. The sequence goes on along the minus strand of DATHMM010000146.1, from coordinate 32,946 downwards.
ATCCGGATTGGGCGGGCATCTCCTCTTTTGGCAATCGCTTCTTTATTTCCCTGACTGCTCTCTTCATCTTCGGGCTGGCGATTTGCCTGGAACGCGTAGCCGGCAGGTTCCCCAGCCAACGCGCAGCCACACTCGCGTCCGCGCTCGTCCTGGGGTGCTTCGCGCTCTGGAACCTGGGAATGATTTATCAATGGGGTACGCATTTAATTCCGGCGCGCGGGCCCATCTCTTTTTCGCAGGCCGCGTTCAATCAGTTTCAAGTGGTTCCGCGGCAAATTTCCTCGCAGCTCCGTACCTATTTTTTCCGCCGAGGCGATCTGATGCGGCAGATTGAGCAGAAGGATATCGAACAGATGAAACAGAACACGCAGCCGTGAACTTTCCGCTGGAATGCGGAATCCCCCGTCTGAATCAGATTGTGGCCCCGTCCCCCGAATCCGATTCTGTTACTCTGTCAGGAGCACCAAATCGCAGCGCAATTTCCGGGTAAAATATGGCTTCCGTGACTTCCAATCCGCCCGTCGTAGACGCCCCGGCCAACCGGGCGCCGGGCCCGCTGACCGTGCGCATCGAACCGCCTCGCACCTGGCTCGAACTGCGCCTGAAAGAATTGTGGGCGTACCGCGAATTGCTTTACTTCCTCGTTTGGCGCGACGTCAAGGTTCGCTACAAGCAGACCGCCATCGGCGTTTCCTGGGTCATCGTGCAACCGCTTCTAACGATGCTCGTCGCTACTCTCTTTTTCGGTAAGCTGGCGAAGTTGCCGTCGCAGGGGCTTCCTTACTCGGTTTTTTGTTTCGCGGCCGTAGTGCCCTGGACATATTTTTCGACAGCGCTCGTTGCCGCCACCAACGTTATGGTGGAAAACCAGCGAGTCATTACCAAGGTGTATTTCCCGCGCTTGATTCTCCCGGTCTCCGCGGCACTGTCAGGTCTGGTGGACTTTGCCATCGGTTTCGTCGTCCTTCTGATTTTCACCTTCTCGTATGGCATCCGGCCCACCTGGGCCCTTCTCCTGCTACCCCTGTTCCTTCTTCTCGCCGTGTTTACTGTCTTGGGTGTGGGGCTTTGGCTCTCCGCTCTCAATGCGCTTTACAGGGACATCAAATATGCCACTCCATTCATCGTCCAGTTCTGGACGCTGGCCTCTCCCGTCTATTATTCGAGTTCGATGGTTCCCGACCGCTATCGGTGGCTCTACGGCCTGAATCCAATGACGGGCGTGATTGACGGATTCCGCTGGGCCCTCACGGGAACGGGCCAAGCTCCCGCCGCCACGCTCCTCGCTTCCACCCTTATCGTGTGCTGCGTGCTCTTCGGCGGCCTCATTTTTTTTAACTACATGGAAGGGAGCATCGCCGACCGCGTATGAGCTCGATTTCTGCTTCCACATCGGAAAACAAACATGGCGCGTGGAACTGATATGTCGAAGACCGGATCTGCCGAATTTCATTGCTGGTACGCAGCGGACCGCCAATCGGCGCTCAGAAAGGGCCAGGGGCTCCTTGATACCTATAAGCGCTTTCTCCGCCCGGGCCCAGTTTGCGATCTCGGTTGTGGCGAGGGCGGTTTTCTATTGGCTTTGCGCGAATTGGGATGTGAGGACATCTCGGGGGTCGATTCGAATCCGGAGCTTTGCAGTCTGGCGGAATCCTTCGGCTTACCTGTTACACGCAGTGATCTCGGCGACTATCTGCGCTCTGAGCGTCTCAAGACTGGAGTGTATTTCTATTTGGACGTCATCGAACATGTTCCGTTTGAGTTTAATCTGCTGGTCTTGAACTCTCTTCCTGTCACGAGCCGCCTGATTGTTCAGACGCCATTCACCAATTCTTTGCTTGGCCACCAGTACTACATGAACGTGCCTTCTCATGTGTCACCCTATTCTCCGTGGGTCCTCCGGAAAATGCTCGCGCGTTCGGGCTATGACCTGGTTGCTGAGGGAAGTATGGACGGCGCGCATGAGCCCAACTGGAAGAACCGTTTGCGCGCATTGTTCATTCGAAAAGTGTTAGGCATCGAACCTGAACTGCTCCTGGGTGGCGGGAACTACTTTGTGGTTGCCGACAAAAACCGTGAACCCGCGGAGAATGCTCATGCCCCCATCCGCTGACGGCATCTTCTTTGGGATTTCCGACCCATATCTTTCTGGCGGAAAGATGATCCCAACCATTACGCCTGCTTCGCCGGAAAGTTGAATGACATGAAGCCCATTATTCAAACGGAAGACTTGAGCAAGGAATACCAGCGGGGCCGCGTCGAGACTAGCGGACTGCTGCGGGACTCCCTCATGAAATTGGTGCGATCTCCCGGCCAACTTTTCGGGCGGTCAAATACGGAAACATTTTGGGCTCTGCGCTCGATCAACCTGGAGGTGATGGAAGGAGAAGTGCTGGGTCTCATCGGTCGCAACGGGTCGGGGAAGTCGACTCTGCTCAAAATTCTGTCGCGTATCACGCGGCCGACTTCGGGTTGGGCCGAAATTCATGGACGTGTCGCAAGCCTTCTTGAAGTGGGCACCGGGTTTCACCCCGAACTGACCGGCCGGGAGAATACCTTCTTGAGCGGCGCAATTTTGGGAATGGGCAGGCAAGAAATCATCCGCAAATTCGACGAAATCGTGGGTTTCGCGGAGCTCGAGAAATTCATTGACACTCCGGTCAAGCATTATTCCAGCGGAATGTTTGTCCGCCTTGCGTTCGCCGTCGCTGCGCACCTCGAACCGGAAATCCTGCTGGTTGACGAAGTCCTCGCCGTCGGCGACATCAAATTCCAGCGCAAGTGTCTCGGAAAGATGGGAGACGTGGCCCGCGCCGGCCGCACGATTATCCTCGTCAGCCATCAGTTGAACCAGATTCGCCGTCTTTGCCAGCGCGTCGCATGGATTGATGGAGGGGTTCTCCGCGAGGTTGGCCTTACCACGGATGTCGTCAGCGCCTACGAATCCGATATGTCCTCATCGGGCGTAGATGGCGGCCGCCCCGCGCATGGAAAGGCCCAGTTCCTTCGTTGGAAACTGACCGGCTCCAATCGCACTGCGGATCACATTCTTCCCTCCGATGGCGAAACTTCCGTCAGTTTTCTTCTGAGAGTGAACCAACGCCTGGATGGCGTTCATCACGGAGTAAATCTTTATGATCAACACCGCCATCTTCTGTGGGGAAATGCTGTGGATGGGGTGACGCTGGAACCCGGTTTGTACGAATTTTGCTACACGCTGCCGTCGCTGCCCCTCCGGCCGGGGCCGTACTTTTGGCGCGCCGTCGTCTATGACGCGGGTGAACCCATCGACGACTGGGAATGTCTCCCACAAATGCAGGTAATTTCTCTTCCGGTCACCCACTATCGGGACGAATCCGCCGGATTTTTGAATATACCGTCAAAACTCGAAATTGTTCCGGCTTCCGCGGAAAAATAACTTGATCCAACTTCCACCAGATCTGTTCTCGTTTCGGCAGAACTTGCTTCATAGCCCGTTCAGCACTCAAATCGCATTCTTTTTAGCCGGAGAAAGGCAGGCTAACCTGGCGTGACGAATGTCTCTGTCTACATCCCGGCCTACAATGTTGCCAAATTTCTGGCCCCGGCGATTGAAAGTCTTCTCACCCAGTCCCTTCCACCGGACGAAATACTGATTATCGACGACGGATCCAAGGATGAGACTCCAGAAATCGCTCGCCGGTACCCGCGGGTCACCCTGGTGTGCCATGACGTCAACCGTGGATTAGCAGCCGCTCGGAACACCGCGTTTCGCGCCGCTGGCAACGAATTGGTCGCCTCATTGGATGCGGATTGCGTTGCGGATCCGTCCTGGCTCGCGGAACTCGTACGAAACCTCACGGACCCGCGTGTTGCGGGCATCGGCGGAAAACTGACCGAGGGAATCCAACGGACCGTGGCAGATCGCTGGCGCGCTATCCATATGCCCCAGCATTGGGGCGACGAGCCCATGCGTAATCCGGCTTTTCTGTTTGGCTGCAACAATCTTTTCCGCAAGTCGGCGGTTCTTTCCGTGGGTGGTTACGACGAAAGAATGCGCACCAACGGAGAAGACATCGATATTTGCGCGCGTTTGCGCGAAAAAGGCTGGGAATTTCTATACACACCTTCCGCGCAGGCGACACACATGCGCCAAGACACCACTGCTTCGATCCTGGCCACTTACTGGCGTTGGTGGCGGTTCGGCGTAAATGCCTACGCCCAGGGTCCGCGGCTTCGGTCCGTGTTGGGCCACGCAGTTTTTGTCCATTTCCGTTACAATTTTCTAAACGCTTTGCGCATGGACGTCAAAGCGCGACGTTGGGAACTTGCGGCGTTCGATTTTCTCATTCCGGTATATTTTCCGTATCGAGATTTCCGCTTGTGGCTGAGCAGCAAAAAGACTCGCTGAATCCCCGAACTGAAGGGAGAAAGACTGCTTGAAAGTCCTCGTGACTGGCGGCTGCGGCTTCATCGGCTCTCATGTGGCTTTACATCTCCGCGAGGCGGGACACCAGGTAGCCGTAATGGACAATCTGGTTCGCCGCGGCAGCGAAAAAAATATTGCGGTGCTTGAGCAGCATGGCGCTTCTTTTTTCCATGGTGACGTTCGCAACCCCGAGGATCTTTCCAATCTCCCCTCCGGCATCGAATTGATCTGCGACGCCAGCGCTCAGCCCTCGGTGGTTACTGGTTACGCGAATCCCCTCTTTGACATTGCGAATAACGGGCTTGGCGCCATTCACATTCTGGAGTACGCCCGGCCTCGCCGCATTCCCTTGATTTTCTGGAGTTCCAACAGGGTATACGGCGCCGATCGCCTCAACGCACTTCCTCGGCGGGAATTGCCTTCGCGCTTCGATTTCGATTCCGACGCGTGGAACCGCCTGCCGAGCGAACTGCGGCCCGCCGGTTTTCATCCCGTTCATGGCATTTCGGAAGAGTTTTCGATCGACGGCGGCCAGCGAAGCATTTACGGCCTCAGTAAATTGATCGCCGATACCGCCTGCCAGGAGTACGCCCAGGCTTACGATATTCCGGTGGTCGTGAATCGCTTCGGAGTGATTTCCGGCGTGGGTCAGTTTGGCCACGCCGACCAGGGTTGGGTCGTCTGGTGGGCCATCGCCCACTGGTTCGGTTTGCCGCTGACTTATCTTGGCTGGCAGGGGAAACAGGTACGAGACGTCCTTTTCGTCGAAGACATGCTTTCGATTTTGGACATGCAGATCGCCCATATTTCGCGCTTTCGTGGAGAGGTCTTCAATCTCGGCGGCGGCTCTGGGAACGCCCTCTCTCTGCAGGAGGCCACCCAGTCAATGCAGGAGATCTCCTCACATTCCACCTCGATCACTGTTTCGGACCAGCCCCGCAAGGGCGATATCGTGCTTTACTGGACCGATAATCGCAAGGCCGCGGCGCAGTTTGGCTGGAAGCCGCAGACTGATCTGCGGGCCGGGTTCCAGCGAATCTTCCAGTGGATTCGCCAGAACGAAACGGAATTGCGCGCACGCTACGCTCCTTGATCGGGTCCGAACTCTTCCCGGTTTGCTTCTGTGGCATTCCGGCCGTCGAATAAGCGAGAATATTGCAGTACCCAGCGTTTCGCGATTTCCTGAGGGGAGTTTGGCATCCGATATGTCTTCAACCGTGAAAAAGATACTCGTCACCGGCTCCAGCGGCCTGATCGGTTCCGAGGCCGTGGAGCATTTTGACCGCCAGGGACACAATGTAATCGGCGTGGATAACAACATGCGCCGTGTTTTTTTCGGCGAGCCCGGTGACACCACCTGGAATCTGGAACGCCTCCGCACTGTCACCCGGAATTTTACCCACTTCAACGCGGACATCCGCGATCGCGTCGCCCTCGAAGAGCTTTTCCGCAATCACAAGTTTGACCTGATCGTCCATTGCGCCGCGCAACCTTCCCACGATAAGGCTCGCGACATTCCGATCCTCGACTTTGAGGTCAACGCTCTCGGTACGGTGAATTTGCTGGAAGCCACCCGGCTGCATTGTCCGGAAGCCGTATTCGTTTTTATCAGCACCAATAAAGTCTATGGCGATGCTCCGAACGAGGTGCCGCTGAAAGAACTCGAAACGCGCTGGGAATACGCTCGGCCCGAGGATTACGACGGCATCGACGAAAACTGCCGCATCGATCGCACGCTCCATTCTCTCTTCGGTGCGTCAAAAGCTTCCGCGGATCTGATGGCGCAGGAGTACGGTCGTTATTTTGGCATGAAGGTCGGCGTCTTCCGCGGCGGCTGCCTCACCGGCCCGTCGCATTCCGGCGTCGAATTGCACGGCTTTCTATCCTATCTGGTGAAGGTTGCGCTCAGCGGCGGCACCTATTCGGTATTCGGCTACAAGGGCAAACAGGTTCGCGACAACATTCACAGCCACGACGTGGTGCGCGCGGTGGAAGAGTTCGCGGCGAATCCGCGGCCGGGCGAGGTCTACAACCTTGGGGGCGGCCGTGAAAACAGCGTCTCCATGCTGGAGGCCATCGCCAAAATTGAGCAAATGAGCGGCAAGAAGCTTCAATGGAAATACGTGGATCAAAACCGCATCGGCGATCACATCTGCTACATTTCGAATCTCGCCAAATTCCGCTCGCACTATCCCAACTGGCGCATCACTATCGGCCTCGACGAAATCCTCCGCCAGATCATCGCCGACCACTCCCAGCGCCTGCACGCCTCCGGCTCAAATTAAGCTTTAGTGAGCGCTTGTCGCGGTGGGCAGCACTCGATCGATGCTCACTTGTTTATGAAATGGCGGCAACAGAGAGCTGTAAGGCACAGAGCCAAACTTGCTCGCCGCGGTTTCTGGCGTTGGCTCATATTCAAGCCTGTATTGCGGTACGACGCTCGGCGTTTGTGAGAGCCCGGGCCGGTAGGCGCCGGGAGGGTTTTTCACCAGGTAGAAGTTCAGATGCCCGCTCGTCATCAATTCTGTCCAGGCGTTGTACTCAAACCCCGCGTCAATTGCGGTTCGGGGTACGCCCGCAGCTTCCAGTGTTCGCGTAGCCTCAACGCGCGCCTTTGCCAGCGCCCACAGGTCCTGGGTGCTCGCGATCCCATAAAATGCCAGCACGCCCAAAAGTACCCACGCATAAGGCGCCGCCCTTCGCACGGTCTCCTCAGCGCGCAGATTGTCTTTTGCAAACCACAACAGCGCGACCGTCGCCGCCCACGGCATGACCGGCAAAAGATAGCGGTCGAAAATATCAAAGTCTGCCCCTCGAACCAGGACCAGGGCAAAGTAGGCGGCGCTGAACAAAGACATTGCCGCCAGTAAAAATTCGCTGCTCGAAGGCTTGATCAACAATTCCGAAATCCGCCGCGCCATTCTCCGGATATTCCACAGCTCTCCCGCAAGTATGCAAACCGAAAAATAAACCGTGACGGCGACCACAGCACGAATCGGTGTCGTCAGTACGATCGGACGCCCCGGCAGAGGGCCCGATCCATAGATTCCCTCCCAATTTAACGTATTCGAAATCCAGGGGATCGAAGCCAAAGAAGGATGGATCGCAATCGCCGCCATTACCATCAACAATAGCGCGGCAACCAATATTTTTCGGCCGCGTGGTCCTCGCCAGGTCTCCTCCGCAGATCGAAACACCAGCGGCACCGTCGCCGGTAGGATAAGCAGGACCAGCATCAAACTCAATCGGGCCGCGATCACCGCTGTCCGGAAAGGTCTCTCAACCGTCAAAATCATCTCGCTTAAAACAGAAGGCTGAAACACCGTGTAGGGCTGGTGTCTGAACCAGGCCATCGTGTAATTTACCCCCGCAAGCACCGCCACCCACGCCGCTTCCGCGCACAGCCTGAACCACCAGTGGCTGCGTCTTACCCAGGCCAGATACGGCAAGACAACCAGCGGCACCAGCCAAACAATCTGGCGCCCTGTTCCTCCGATAAGCCCCGCGGCCGCGCCCAGCGCCAGCCAACCGTAACTCTTCGGCTCGCCCGCGATCTCCTCGGCGCGAGCAAGCGAATACAGCGACGCAAAAGTGAAAAAGAGGCCGGGGACGTCCGTCATGTAGCTCAGCGAAACGGGCAGGAACAGCGGCGAGAGGCCGAGCAACAGCGTCACAAACAGTGCCGCCCTCGCCGTAAGTCCAGCCCGGCGCACCAGCAAATAGCAGAGCGCCACCGATCCAAGAGCGTAGGGAATCGTGCTCAGCCGCACCGTGAGGAACGAAAACCCGAATAACTCGATCGCCAGCGCTGCCCAGTAAGTGTGCAGTATCTGTACGACGGCCTCCCAGCCGTTGTATGCCATGTGCCCGGTTCGCGCCAGGTTAAGTGCCATATCCGTGTACGCTGTGTCGTCCCCAAACGGCAGGTCAGCCACCGGCCAGATCACCACCATCGCTGCGCTAACCGCTGCCAGGCAAATTCCCAGGTGCCGGGCGAGGGTTTTCCTCTCCTGGATGTCAGTCTCTGTCACCGGAGTCCTTTCTCCCATCCTTCGCAGTATTCATCCGCAGGCGTCCTTGTTTTCCCGCGCCTCAGCTTACTGGGAAAAATTGCCGCGGCTTGTTATCAAGTAGATTCTCCGCGAGTCATCGAGCGCCACCGTCTCCATCGACCACCCTTCCCGGCTCAATCGCATCGTAAGCCAGTCCCTGGGTGTATCCTCGTCCACCGCGTAAAGCAGGAATTCTTTGTGGGCGGCGGCAAATTCCGTGAAATTAGAGACCCGCAGCGGCAGGTAATCCACGGCTGCTTCCAACCCTTTATCCACCGTATCCGTCCAGGTGTGGTCGCTCGGAAGATGATCCGGTGTCGGATAGAGGAGCCGGTCTGTCGCGGGTGGCGAAGCATAATGAGTGAGCCATAACAGGGCGAGGCCATTGGGAACTACTACCGGAAGTTCCTTGTGTCCCGCGCTCTCAATGAACTTTCCCGCGGCGACCCCACTCAACTTCACAGTCTCGATATCTGCCCGGGAAGATCGCCAGAAATGAAGTTCCTGCACCCCGACGGCGGAAAAAACGAACACCGCAAACAGCGCGACCACTCCCGGTTTTGCCCGCGTCAGTATATATCCCAGCGCGACCGCTACTCCGATTGACGTCGAGAGAACATACCGCGGTGTCATCCCGGAATGCAGCACGCTGCTGAGGAGATATCCTGCGAACGGCAGTGCAGCTAACCCAAATAGGAGCGTCGCTTCCGCCAGTTGCCTGGTTTTTTCTTCAATATCCGAGGGCCCTGCTTGCTGTTGCCACAACACCGTGCCGAGTACTCCCGCCAACACCACACCCGCGATGCCCGCTCCGTACTCGCTACCGCTCAAAAAGAGTTGGGTGTATATGCCGGGAATAACCGAGAATTGAAAGCTCGCCCAGAAGTGAGCCCCGTAATACACCTTGTTGATCGCAAGTAAATTCCAAAAGAGAAGCAGCGGCACTGCTCCCACAATCAGGGCAGCCCAGACCGGCCAACGGAATTTCCGGCTAATCCAAAAATGAACCGCCTCCGCCAGGCCGAAGGGGACCATCGCGAGGACCGCCATATAATGGAGAGACTGCGCCAGTGCCAGGCAGGCCGCCAGCAGCACCATCCATATTGGCGACGGCGCCCGTTGGTAACAAACCAGCGCAAACGCCATGCACGCCACCACCATGCTGTAAGGTCTGGCTTCAATCGCATAAGTCTGGAACACGCTCGTCGTCAAAACGAACGCTGCGCAAAGCAACGCGACCAGCTCCCCTCCGCGTTTTTTTGTATAAATGAATACGCAAGCAAGGGTGCATGGAAAGGCGAGGATCGAAGGCAGGCGCAGCGCAATCTCCTGGTTCCGGGTGAAGCCGGAGGCAAAATGTTCGATCACATAAAAGAATGGTGGTTGCCCGTCCAGGGGACGGCGGAGCGCGTCCAGAATCGATTTCCAGCTCCCCAAAGAGCTGACCGTCAAGGTGAGCAACTCGTCGTACCAGAAAGCCCTGCCGGCAGCCGCCAACACACTCCGAAAAATTGCGTAAACCAGCAGAAACCCCATCAGGCCATAAATCAGTTTTTTCGGTGGCGCCTGCAAACGAGTTCTCTCCCTTGTTCCGGTGTTATCGCCTGGCGGCTGAACGCAGAATCATACTCCCTGATTCCATATTTCCGTGATTCCTAGCTGTTGCTCCTCTTATAGTCTCCTCTGCTAAAATATTTCTCCAGCCACACGTACAGGCAAATAAATAAATAGCGGCTGCCCATCTCCCGGATCTTGAGCTTTGGCGCTCCCGTCCTCCGGTTTCGCCACGTGATCGGCACGACTTTCCAGCTGTATCCCCGGACGATTGCTTTCAGCGGAATTTCAATGGTCAGGTTGAAATGGGGAGATAAATACGGCCTGCATCCGTCGATCACCGTGCGGCGGTAAGCCTTGAAAGCGTTGGTCGTGTCGTTCAACTGGATGCGGAACAGCATCCGGATGAAGAAATTCGCCAGGCGGTTCAGTGTAAGTTTCAATCGCGGATAATCAATCGTGCCGCCACCTTTCATGAACCGGCTTCCAAAAACGCAATCGTATCCCTCGTTCAGCGCGTTCCAGTACATCACCACGTCCCGGCAGTCGTCCGATTCGTCAGCCATCATAATCACCACCGCATCGCCTTTGGACTGATCCAGCCCGTGGACGATCGCCCGGCCAAAACCATTCGGGCCTGCGTTTTTTAGCGGCGCCAGCGTCGGAATCCTCTGCTTCGCTTCCTCCAGCACCTTCCAGGTGTCGTCCGTGCTTCCGTCGTCGACAACAACGATTTCATGCGGAACATTCCGCAGGCGCAGCTCCACATAAAGATGTTCCGCGGTCGAGGCGATGCACCCTGCTTCGTCCCTGGCTGGAATCACGATGGACAGCAACTGCAGCGGTTTCAGATTGGCAGGAGCGATGTCCGTTCTTCCGGACGCCAACTCAGTCTTCAAGCCGTCTTGATGATCAGTCATGGTTGGGGTCGTCCCACGAAAGCCGGGTCTTATATCCCTTGGAGTCTATTTTCTGCCAAGCCGAAAAACTTGCCCAGCATATCGAAACCTTCTCTAATCATTTTTTAGCATTGTCGAGAGGTGTGCAACTCCGCAGATCCTCGGCTCGGCGCACACCGCCTTGCCAGGGTGAGAATGGCAATACACCTGGTAGGTGTGCCGATGTTCGCCTACAGACTCCGCATTCTTATCCGGCAAAAGGCCTCATGTGCACTGATCGAGGGAATGGAGAAAATCCGTATTTAGCGCGCAAGGGGCGTCCGCTACCAGAATTCGGCCTTTGTCGCGTTTGCTGCCTTCGCGGCTACCATTGCACTCCGGGATACAAACTCGCAATTCTTTGACCCCTGTAAATATATTGTGTGGCAACGTTCAGCTGCCAGACGGTTTGGCTGCTGTTCCCTTGGGTTACCTCGTAAATGGTGCCTGCCGTTCCCGGTCCTCCTGCGGATTCGCAGTACTCCACATTTCCATTTTTCAATACCGCGTTGTTTCCCCCGAAGAACGAATACGTTGGCGCTGTCGGATGAAACGTGAACGTGGCGGTTTTGGCCGTCTCGTCAATTTCGAAGAGTTGAACCGTGCTGTAAAGGCACGGAGGTTCGCCGGACGTGCCGCAGGTAACGCCGCTGGGAAAAACCCGGTCATCCCCGTTATCAAAAAGCGCCAACCCGAATTTTCCCGTCGTATTCGAAGTCGTGAACGAGGGGCCGTGTTGGGCGTAAAACCAGTCCGTAGGGTCCGTTCCTCCCACCAGCGTCAAATCGCCTTGGTAGCCCAGGTGCCACAGGATATCTCCCGCCCCTGCTCCGTTTGCATAATCGATTTTCACCAGCCAATTTTGGTGCCGGATGGAGATAATCAGATTTCCGTCGTCGGGGGAATAAAGGACCGCGTTCGTGTGCGTCCAGTCCGGATAGAGATACGGCCGCCGGTTAATATCCAGGTGATCGAATTCGTTCCAGAGCCACACCGGATTGTGGTTCTGGTCCAGATCGATGACCACGTCCCCCGTCACCGTTGTTCCGGAAACCATTTGCTGCGTCGATGCCAGCACGATCAAGTGCCCGTTGGGGAGCACTGCAATGTCGTGATGAGTCCCGATTACCGTGATATTGCATCCAGCGCAAGTTGCCGCGGCCAGTGCTTTATTCAGGTCCGCAGCCACCATCTGCCAGATCACCTTTCCCGTCAAATCCACTTCCCGCATGACTGAGCTGGCCCCACTCGGAGCATTTAGGGCGTAATTGATCAGGAAGTGCCCGTTTGGCAGTAGCTTGGCCGGCTGTGGAACAATTGCAGGAATCCCTACATCGTACGCCCAGAGTACATTGCCACCCAGGTCTGTTACCGCCACCATACTATCTGCCGTAGCCGCATTGACTAAATCCAGCAGCTCCACTCCACTTTGCGGTGTCATTCCGGCCGTGGTCGTTGCTGTTATCGTCGGAAAGAACGTGGCAGGGATCGCGCCCGTCGTGAATGTCTGGTCCGCGTCCATGTATTGTGAGCCGTCGTTGAATGCCACCACTCCTCGCATGTGATAAAGCGTGTTCGCTCTCATTCCCGCCACGAACAAGCTCACCGCCCCGCCTCCCATCGGCACGGGTTGCGTCCAGGTTGTCAATCCATAGTTCGTGTCGGTACCGAATTGCACGGAGACATTTCCAGCCGCCACCGGGGTAATCGTGTACTGCGCCACTTGCAGGTTTGCCGTCGCCGCTACCTGCCCGGGCGCAACCACGTTCACCATCGCCGCCGCGGATTTGGTCGCATCCCGCTTGCTCGTAGCGGTCACCGTCACCGTCACGCTTTGTGGCCCGGCTGGCGCCGTGTAATTTCCCTGGGCGTCGATCGTGCCCGAGCTGGCGTTCCAACTCACCCCCATCGTGTCATTCGTGACGGCCGAAAATTGCAGGGTCTGGTTCGTGGCGATGGCCGACGATTGCGGGGTGACGCCGGAGACCGTGATGATCGTTTGTTGCCCCCCCCCGCAACCCGCAACCGTGAAGATAACGCAAAGCACACATATACCCTTCAGACTTCCTAAATCCATATGAAATCTCCCCAAGGTTCATGAAATTTTCGTGTGCTGGGAAAAACCCCAGTAGTAATAACACAACGGTCGCAGTTTTTGTGACCTAACTTCCGGGTTGATATCGCACTCACGTAACGTGACAACTACGAGGACACTGCTGGCCGCGAACTGTCGCCTCTAATGCTGACTTCTTAAGGAGATTGGACGGTGGGGAACCTGCCCGGCGTTTTTGTCCGCGGTCCCGCGCCCGTCGCATTCTGCCGCCAGACCGTCATGCTATATTCAATTGCACGGTCCACTTGCGGAACGTCGCGGAAATCTGGCGGACGGTCACAACCGCGCCGATTGAGCGGGAAATTCCACGGAGCAGACCGGACAGAACATGAGTCTCAACTCCCAGCCCCCGCTTCAGGTCGAGCAAAAAGAATCCGCCACACGGCAATCCGGCCCCTCGCTGGACGTTTCCGTCGTCATACCCTGCCTCAACGAAGCCAATTCCCTCGCCTTTTGCGTCGAAAAGGCCCTCAGCGCCATCCGCCGCGCGGGACTCCGTGGCGAAGTGATCGTCGCTGACAACGGCTCCACCGACGGCTCCATTGAAATTGCCGAATTTAACGGCGCGGCCGTCGTCCGTGTCCCCGAACGCGGCTACGGCGCGGCATTGAAGGCCGGCATCGCCGCTTCGAGCGGCGAGTTCGTCATCATGGGCGACGCCGACGACAGTTACGATTTCAGCGAGGTTCCTAATTTCGTCAACGAACTTCGCCGCGGCAATGACTTGGTGATGGGCAATCGCTTCCGCGGCGGCATCCAGCCGGGCGCCATGCCCCCGCTGCACAGATATTTTGGCAATCCTGGATTGAGCTGGCTGGTAAATTTCCTTTTCCGCGCCGGGGTCGGCGACAGCTATTGCGGCATGCGCGGTTTCAGCCGCTCTCTCTACGACAAGCTCGACCTCCGCAGCTCCGGGATGGAATTTGCCCTCGAGTTTGTCATCAAAGCCGGTCAGATCGGCGCGCGCATCTCCGAAATCCCCATCATTCTTTGGCCAGACAAACGCGGCCGTCCGCCTCACCTTCGCAGCTTCCGCGACGGTTGGCGCAGTCTCCGTTTCATGCTGATGTACGCGCCGAACTGGCTCTATCTTGTGCCCGGCGGCTTGTTTCTTACTTGCGGGCTCGCCCTGATCTTCTGGCTTCTTCCCGGCCCTCGCCATCTCACTTCCCACGTCACGCTGGATGTCCACACCATGGTGTTTGGCGTTATCTTTACTCTTCTCGGCGCGCAAATCCTCGCCATCGGGGCCTTTGCCAAGGTATTCAGCTACGCGGCGCGCTTCGACCGCGGCACCATTTCTCTGAAACGTCTTCTCAAGCGAATTACCCTCGAAACCGGATTGCTGCTCGGTGGCCTGATTTTCCTCGCCGGCCTGATTGGATGTGCTCGCATCACCTGGGGATGGGCGGCCGGCGGCTTCGGGCCTCTCTATCAGATTCGCCAGATTCTCTTCTGGTCCACCTGGCTTTTTCTTGGCATCCAGATCATCTTCTCCTCATTCTTTCTCAGCATGTTGGGCATCAGCCGCGAAACGTATATCGGCGACTACGATTTGAAGTAGGCCTTCGCCCGTCCTCTAGCCTCCCCGTTTCCATTTGACGTACACTGAATGTTGTTGCTCCCCAGCAAGATTCCGGATCGCAGATGACCACGCCGTTCGCCAGCGTATTGATCGATACGTATAACCACGAACGCTTCATCGAAGAAGCGATCCAGAGCGTGTTGTCTCAGGATTTCCCCGCGGCCGACCGTGAAATCATTGTAGTCGACGATGGGTCCACCGACCGCACTCCCGAAATCCTTCGTAAGTTCGCCCCTCAAATCCGCATTCTTCGCAAACCCAATGGCGGTCAAGCCTCCGCTTTTAATCACGCCATTCCTGAATGCAAGGGTGAGCTGATCGCATTTCTGGATGCAGATGACTGGTGGGCACCCGGCAAACTAACGCGCGTTGCGAACGTTATGGCTGCGGAGCCGAGTCTCGGTTTCCTTGGCCACGGCATCATCACCGTCTTACCCGACGGATCGCAAAGAACCGAAGTTCTTCGCGACGGCTTTTGTTTCCAAGCCAACGAACTCTCCGGGGCTCTCTTGTTCCGCCGTCGTTGCGCGTTCATGGGCACCAGCCGCATGACACTGCGCAGAAACCTTCTGCAGCGCATTGGGCCGATTCCAACCAAAATTCGAATCCAGGCGGATGAGTACATCTACACTCTCGCCTCCGTTTTGACGCCTATCCGGATTTTGCCGGAAGCGCTGACCTGCTATCGGGTGCATGCGGACAATGGTTTTCACATCTGGAACCCGGATCCACAGAAACTGCGCAACAAACAAGAAGCTCTCGCAACCCTTGCGGAAACACTTTCGCTCCGCCTGGCCGAACTTGGGATTAATTCGGAAGTGCGCCGGGCGCTCCTCGACTACACCCAAGCCAGCGCGGATCAGTTGCGGCTAAGCCTGGACGGTGGCTGGTCCTGGGAGACCGCCGCCGCTGAGTGGAAGGTTTATCGCGTGACGCACCCGAGCGCCCCCGTGGCGCACCAGTTTTTCAAATCCCTGACACTGCTGACCGCCCTGTTCGTCCCTCCAAAAAAATATTACCGAACGCAGAAAGCGCTGGCTCAAAGTCACTGGTACCGCCGCCTTCGGGGGAAATGGCTACCGTTCCCGGAGATGGAACACATCCAAATGGATGACCACGCACGCGATGGGTCTTCGCGTTGAAAATTCTGATTGCCATTGGAGTACTTCGAAAGCGTGAAGCCGGTGCCGCCGGTGTGGTCTTTAACCACGCCGAGGAACTTCAAAAACTTGGCCACCAGGTCGATTGCTGGTTCTTCGACGATGTTTTGCCTCAACCGCGCTGGCCGGCTCGATTCCGCGATATGGAGTTTGCCTCGGCCATTTCCTCCCGCATCCGGCGGCAACCCCGGCAATACGACGTTGTAAACCTCCACGCACCCTGGGGCTGTGTCTTTGGACTCTCCCGCAAGTGGTTTCCTTCCACCGAATTCCCCCCGTACGTGTTCACCATGCAGGGCAGCGAGGAAAGATACGCGCGGGCCATGAAATTGGAACAGAAGAAGGGCCGAGCCACCAACTTCGCCTGGAAAAATCGTGTTTGGCACCGGCTCTATCACCAGAGCATGTACGATTTTTCCATTTCCACCGCCAATTTTGGCGTCGTGGCCAACCGCGAGGGATGGATTCTTTCGGAGCTGAAGTACGGCCATCCGCCCGGGCGGATCTGGTATGTACCGAACGGCGTGAATGAGAATTTTTTCCAGCCTCGGGAGTTCTCAAACATCGCTGCGAACCGCCTTCTCTACGTCGGAACCTGGCTTGACCGTAAAGGAATCTATTATCTTGCGGACGCGTTCACAGCCCTGGCCGCTCGTTCGCCCGAACTGCAGCTCACCGTCGCGGGATGCATCATCCCGGAAGAGCAGGTGAAGGCGCATTTTCCGGCGGGAATCCGCAACCGTATCTCCGTGCTCCCATTTCTGGGGAGGGACGCGATGCCCCAGCTCTATGCCTCCCATGATATTTTTGTGTTTCCCTCGCTTATGGAGGGCATGCCACTGACCCTGCTGGAAGCCATGGCCGCGGCGATGCCCGTAGTCACAACAAATACGTGCGGTATGGCCGATCTGATCGAGAATGAACGGAACGGCTTGCTCGTTCCCGCGGCGGACGCGCCGACGCTCGGTGCCGCGATCGAGCGTCTCCAGAACGACGCAAATTTGCGACGAAACCTTGGCCTTTGCGCGCAAAAGGATGCGCGGCGATTCACATGGGATTTAATCGCTCGCCAACTCGAACAAGTATTTCAGCTTGCCGTGGAATCCCGTCGCCAGGAAGTCTCCCTTTGAAATCCTTTTTTGCGCGACGTCAAAGTTCAAGTATCCTTTTCGACAGGGCTTGTTTTCGTTTGCCATGAAATCACAGATTCAATTCGTGGAAATTCCTGGCAATCGGGCGCAGCCTACTCCGTCGTTTTCCCGGATGTGGCAGCATCCCGTCTTTGCCTGGGCTGGAGTACGAGCACCAATTGCCCAGCATACCCTGGCAGAGCACCAGGCGCTGATGCGCCATGCTCGCGCGAAAAACACAATCGTCGAAATCGGAGTCGCGGAAGGAGCGTCGGCCGTGGGCCTCCGTGAAGCGATGCCCGCTGATGGCACACTTTATCTGATCGATCCATTCCATCTTTCTCGAATTCCCGCGCTGAATTTTCTCAAACGTGCGGCCCGGCGTGCCGTCGGCGCAGCCGGCTCCGCGCGAACCGTCTGGATCGAATCGTTCAGCCAGGATGCTGCCCGAGATTGGAAATCTTCAATCGATTTTTTATTGATAGACGGCGACCATCGTGAAGATGCGGTCGAACGCGATTGGCAGGATTGGTCGCGCTTCGTGGCACCCGGTGGCATAGTCGCCTTCCACGACGCCCGGCTTTTCCCATCCGGCTGGCCCACCCCCGATTATGGGCCGGTGCGATTCGTTGACCGCGCTTTCCGCCAACTCTCAAATAAGCCCGAATGGTCCATTATCGAAGAAGTGGATTCGCTCGTGTTCGTTTCGCGGAGAAATCACGCGTAGCATGATCACCCTTGGCCTCAACTATTCGCAGATGCATGATTCTTCGGCGTGCCTCGTGCGTGATGGCGAGCTGCTCTTCGCCGTCGCCGAGGAGCGCATCAGCCGTGTGAAACATGATTCGCGTTTCCCGGCTCTGGCCATTCAGGCTTGTCTCGATTTTGGAAAAATCACGGCAGCCCAGGTGGACGAAGTTTGTGTGGGCTGGCAACCCCCGGGCGCCGCCTTTCGCAGGGACTTGAGTCTTTATGCCACGGGCCGTTGGCCGGTCTCTTATCTGAATGTTCTGAATTCTACGCGCCACTTCGCCAGCATGCAGCACCAGCACGGCGGCGAAAATCCCTTTCGCCGGCAGTTCGGCCCCACGAAAGCGCGCTATCGTTTTGTCGACCACCATTTGGCCCACGCGCTCAGCAGCTATTCGTACTCCGGCTTTGACGATGCCGCAGTGGTCGTCATGGATGGTCGCGGCGCTTGGGAGGCCACCTCCATCTGGCGCGGCAGGAATGGCCGCGTCGAACATCTGCTCACTATCGACTGGCCGAATTCGCTCGGCCTCTTCTACGCGCAATTTACGGGGTTCCTGGGATTCACGCCGAATGCCGACGAGTGGAAAGTGATGGGGCTTGCGCCTTATGGCCGGCCTGGCGTTGACTTAAAAATGTTCATGGAGACGGACGCCGCTCCGTACAAGGTGCACGTCGATCGGCTGATCGGTAATGGCAGCGGTCCTTACGCGAATTTTCCGGCTTCTCTCGGCGCGCCGCGCGAGCCGGAAAGCGAAATCGGCGACCTTCATAAGAACATCGCCTACGCCGTTCAGGACATGTGTGAGCAGGCGATGTTCAGCGTCGTCCGAATGGCGCTCCAAAAAACGGGCAGCAAAAATCTTTGCCTTTCGGGCGGCGTGGCCCTGAACTCTAAAGCCAACGGCAAAATCGTGGCGTCCGGCCTCATTGAAAAGTTTTTCGTGCAGCCTGCCGCTTCCGACGATGGCGTCGCCCTGGGAGCCGCACTCGCCCCGTTTCTCGATGGTGAAGCGCGGCTTCCGCTGCGAGCTATGCGCCACGCGTATCTCGGTCCCGCCTTCGATGACGGCGCCATTGAGGCCGCGCTGAAAACCTACAAAATCCGCGCTTCCCGGCTTGCGGATCCCGCGGCCACCGCCGCGGAAATGTTGTCGCAGGGCAAAATCCTCGGCTGGTATCAAGGCCGCATGGAATTTGGCCCGCGCGCTCTCGGCGGCCGCTCGATTCTCGCCGATCCCCGCGATCCGGAAATGAACATCAAGGTGAACAACGCGGTGAAGTTCCGCGAATGGTGGCGTCCGTTTGCGCCTTCTGTCATAAAGGAAGCAGCCCCCGAATACTTGGAATCTGCTTACGATTCGCCGTTCATGATTCTGACGGCGCAGGTCCGCCCGGAAAAGCGCGAGGTCATCCCGTCGGTCACGCACGTTGACGGCAGCGCGCGCCCGCAAACCGTCGAGAAAGCGATCAACCCGCTCTATTACCGGCTGATCGACGAATTCGGAAAGCGCACCGGCGTCCCCGTCGTAATGAACACGTCCTTTAATCTGCGTGGCGAAGCCATCGTTCATACACCGACCGACGCGATTCGCACTTTTTTCAGTTCCGGTATGGATGCCCTGTTCCTCGGCAGTTTCCTCGTGGAGAAGTGAGCCTCGCGCAGCCCATTCGTTGCTTTCGGCCCGGTGGTTGGTTAAACTCGCCTATCCTTTGCGGCGCTGCACGTGTCGCGGCGTGGAGAAAGCCACGATCTCCGTTTCATGATTTTTAATACCTGGGACTACTACCTTCTTTTTTTATTTCCCGCCGCTTTTCTTTTCCGTATTTCCCGTCAGAGTTTCCGGCCTTGGATCATTGTCGGCAGCGGCTGTCTTTTCTTCGTCTATTTTTCCTACACCCAATTGGGCGGCGCCATCGGTGCTGCATGCCTCCTCATCTTTCTTTGGGAATCGTTTATCAGTCGCTTCTACAAACCTGCTTCCTGGTTTTGCTGGCTCGGTGTTGTCCAGACGATCCTGTTTCTAGTCGTTTTCAAATACCGCAATTTCCTTTCGGGATTGATCTGGCCGGCGCCTGGCCAGAACCCTCTTTACTGGCGAAATGCCTTCTTGCCCCTTGGGATTTCCTTTTTCACTTTCGAATTCCTTCACTACGCCTGGGACCGCTACCGCGACAAAACGGAGACTGGGAATGTCGGCGAGTACATGGCCTTCATTCTCTTTTTCCCGACCATGGTCGCGGGCCCCATAAAGCGCTATCAGGACTTCCTGCCGAAGCTGAGAAGCATTTCGTCGGACTGGGCTTTGGATGCCCAGCGCGGCTTCACCCGAATTCTCGTTGGTCTCGCAAAAAAGTTCGCTGTCGCGGATCTGCTTACCGCTTACACTAATCACCTCAACATGCACGACATCGCTTTTGCCCAGCGCGCCGTTCTCCCCCTCTGGCTTCTCGCTTATGGCATCAAGATTTACGCGGATTTTTCCGCGTATTCCGATATTGCCATCGGCTCCGCCAGGCTCTTCGGCATCAAGGTTCCGGAAAATTTCGATTGGCCTTACTTTTATTCCAACATCACGGAATTTTGGCGCCACTGGCACATCTCTCTCTCCTCCTGGCTGATGGACTATGTATACATTCCTCTCGGCGGTTCGCGCGTCTCCGTTCCACGCATTTATATGAACCTTCTCGTCACCATGTTTATAAGCGGCCTCTGGCACGGGGCCGGTTTGAACTTCATCCTTTGGGGTCTGCTGCACGGTCTTATGCTCGCCGCCCATCGCTGGTGGCGTCATCGTCCTGGTGCCGTCCCTTCGCCGGGACTTTCGGCGCGGGCGTTTTCCTGGTTGCTCACTTTTACTTGCGTAAACCTCGCCTGGGCGTTCTTTTGCATGGATCTTCCCACGGCACTTTACTTCTTCCGGCGTCTTATTTTGGGGTGAAAAAATGTCGCGACTTTTGTGGTGTCAAAATCTTTTGGAATACCTCGCGGGAGAAATCGACACTCCCCCCGCGGGCTGCCCGATCAAACTCGCCAATTACTTGTTTTGGGGAATCTGGTGGGGCATTCTGATTGGGATTGTGCTCATTTTTTCAGGCCAGAGTTCAAAATTTATCTATATTGATTTCTAGCAACGGTCGCTCTCCGGCGGAATGCTTACAAAACGTCAACTCGTTCTTTCGGTCTCGGTGCTGGTGGCTGGGCTAGTCGCCATGAATCTGGTGATAGCTTTTCTGACCCGCAATTCGGTGCCGCGGCGGGTTATGCAACATGCCCGTCAGTCTCAGTCGGCCAGCGTCATTGCCCTGGGAAATTCACTTGTTGCTTCAGGCTTCGATGAAGCGGCTTTCAACTCTGGCGCCGGCATCTCCGCCCCTCAAGGTTCCGCCAATCTTGGCCTCGGAGCTTCCTCTCCCGTCGAACAGCTTCTCCTCTTTCGTTACGCGCTCTCTCGCGGCGTTCACCCTGGTTTGGTCGTCTATGGCTTTTATGATTTTCAGCTCACCAATCCCGTTCAGTTCTCGACCGGCGACCTGATCGGCAATCATGCGATGCTTTACTATGTCGAACCTTTTTACGCGCGCCGCTTCTATTCGCTTTCCCTTCACGACTCCCTCCAGTTTCCCGCCATGCACGCAATTCCCATGTTCGCGGATCGCGGCGCTCTCTGGGCGAAAATTGAAATTCTCCGCCGTGGCATCGCGCAACAGGGCATGCCTGCGGAGCGCACCAGCCGTATGGGCCGCGCCGCGGATTTTTCCCTACTGGAAGCGGCTGACGAGAAGGATTTTCGCCTGCAGTGTGAGGCTTCGATGAACCTGCCTCTCAGCCCCTCCGTTAACGAACTTCTTCGCCAGGCGCACGGTCTCGGTTTGACCATAGCCGTGGTGGAGATGCCCATGCGCGGCCAGCACCGCAGGCTTTTTTACAACACACCTTGGTGGTCTCAATACAACACGCATATTCGCAGTTTGCTTGCGCCGTTCAACGTGACTTACGTGGATGCCAGCGACTGGATTCGCGACGATACGCTCTTTGAAGATCCGCTCCATCTCTCTGCCCCCGGTGCCGCACAATTCAGTCAGCGCCTCGGCAGCTTTCTTGCTCCCTTGCCACCACACCTCGCGGCCGATTCCGCAGAAACTCCTGTGCCGGAAAGAGTTCGTCCTTGACGACTCGTTGCTTCGCCCTGCTCGGCCGCAAAGACGCGCCCACAGACGCCGTCGAAGAATACTGCCGCTATCTGGGCGCAGCTCTCCTGCCTCACGGATTTGAGTTGCAGATCCGCCGCGTGCCATGGGAACTGCATGGCTGGCGCCAGTCGCTGCGCGCGTTGCGTCTTCAAGCCGCAGGCTGGCGCGATACCTGGGTGCTGGTGCAATATACGGCGCTCGCCTGGTCCGCCCGCGGCTTCCCGCTGAGGTTTGCGCGCGTCCTTCGCATCCTGAAATCGGCGGGCGCTCGTGTCGCCGTGGTTTTCCACGACGTAGAACCGTTCTCCAGCCCGCGACTCATCGACCGGCTTCGGCATAGTGTGCAGTCACGAACCATGCGCCACGCGCTGGCTCTAGCGGATCTCGCGATCTTCACGGTTCCGCCCGAAAAACTCTCGTGGGTCACCGCGGTTCCTGCGAACGCGAGATTCATTCCCGTGGGGGCCAATCTTCCTTTTCCCGAAACAATTGCCGCAAAGGTTTTTGGGGACATTCCTACTGTGGGTGTTTTCAGCATCACGGGCGGGGAACAAGGCGCTCGGGAAACGCAGCTGATCCTTGCCGCCATCCAGCATGCTTCGCAGAAAGTTGGGCGCGTTCGGTTATCCATCTTTGGAAGGCATTCCGAACTTCGAGAAGAAGCTCTCCGGCAAGGGCTGCGCAATTTTCCGGTTGAGTTATCCGTCGAGGGCGTTGTTGAACCGGAACACGTGGTGCAGCGTCTGGCATCCTGTGATGTGCTGCTCTTCGTCCGCAACGGAATTTCCACGCGGCGTAGCAGCGCCATTGCGGGAATTGCCGCGGGACTTCCTGTCGTCGCTTATCCAAATTCGGAAACGGCGCCGCCCATTACGGACGCCGGTGTAGTTCTCGTGAATTCCAGCGCCCCTGTCGAACTGAACGACGCACTGGTTCGATTGTTATCCGATGCAAGCTTCCGCGCCGAACAAGCGGCACGCAGCCGAGCCGCCTATAAGGCCCATTTCGCCTGGCCTGCCATTGCCGAACGGTTCGCCGCCCTGCTAAATTCCCGCTAGGGACGCTTGCCTTCTCACCACTGCCGGGCGATGGCTTCCACAATTTTCCCTAGCGCATCCACATCTTTCGTATCGATCACTTCTCCCGGCGAGTGCGCATAACGCAGCGGCCAACCCATCGCCACGTCCACGGAGCCGTAGCGCACGAAAACGGCGCCGTCGTTTCCGCCGCCGGTCACCCCATATTGCACGGGAATCGAATGCTCGCGAGCCATCGCCACCACGCGGTCCACATACTCGCGCGGCACAGTGTTCGAATTATCCACAGCGCGCACAACGAATCCGTTCCCAATTGTCGCGTCGGCAAACCGCTTCGACTCCAGCGGCGAGTCCGAACTGACAAACGTATCGATCGCAAACACGAAATCGGGCGAGCGCCCTTCCTTCGCGGCCTGGTCGGCGAACGCCCCAGCGCCCTCCAGCCCAACTTCTTCGCGTGTCGACCACACAAACGTAACGTCGCGCCCCGGCAGGTCCGGTCCAATCGCATTTGCCGCCGTGATCAGGGCGGCGCAACCCACGCGATCGTCAAAACTCCGCGCATTGGCGCGCGTCCCCAGCAGTTCGCGATACTCCTTCGGAATTGTAATGAAATCGCCGATCTCAATTCCCAGCTCTTCCGTCTCTTTTTTCGATTGCGTCCCCACATATACGTGGGCGGGTTCATCTATGGATCTCATGCTCAATGGCCATTCAAACCCGGCTTTTTCCCAACCATTTGGCAGTTCCAGCACGCCGCCGGTCCTGCTTCCATCTTTTTTGTGAATCAGGACCACGTGCCCCAGAAAATATTGCGCGTATCCGCCGCCCAGCGAGTCCACCTGCAAGCGCCCGTCGTCTTCAATTTTCTTCACTTCATACCCAATCTCATCCATGTGCGCCACAATCGCGATCCGCGGTGTCTTCGCATCCTTCTTCCCGTCTCCCAAATGCAGCACCAGATTCCCACCACCATCCAACGTCACCTTGCTCCGGAGCCGCGCATCCAGCCGGTTCAGCACCACTTTTCGTACCGCCTCCTCGTGCCGGCTCACCCCATAAGCCTCCACCAGTTCGCGCAAGACGCCTTGTCGCGTTGCTCCAAAAAATCCGCCATTCCCCTCTCCGATTGGTGGCTGAACATCCAGATACGCTTCAAGCAGTCTTTGCATCTGCTCCACGTCTTGCCTCGACGCAGACTCCGCCGGCGTCACCGGCCAAATCGTCGGCACACCCAATCCCACAAAACGCCCCGGAATTTCCGCGCCCTTCGTATAACTCGTAATCCGCGGAGCCGCTGCGGTCACGCTCACACTCTTGATGTGCTCCTTCTCCGCGATCCCCTGAAGTTCCGTTAAAAAGCTTTGGCCGGCCTCCGTCGCAGTCGATGGCAAACCGAGCACTGTTCCCGCTCCCGGTTTCGGTGACTCGGGCACTACCTTCCCATTGGCTGGCTGTTCCGGACGGGCTCTCCCCACATAAATCATTTCGTTCGGCTGGATCTCCGTAAGAATCCGGTTCAATCCGCGCCCGCCGTTATATTGTTGCGCCACGAAAGCGATCGTAGTCGTCCCTTTTACCTTCGACGTCTTCATCCCCCCAATCAACGCTGTAAGCACCCCGATGTCCACGTGATTCAGCGCGCCCAATCCCGCCACTCCGTCTTTTCCAATCGCCATCCAGTTCGTTTGCGGCACAATCGGGTCCAGCACGTCCACTCCTGCCGCGCGCACTTCTTCGGGACTCTTCGCTCCCAGGTCCACATACATCTCGTCGGGGTGAGTCATCTTCGGGCCATTCACGCGCGCCGGCTGTAGGTGCACGGAAAGCCCGGCAAACACGCCGCTCACCTTTTTGCCGGTTCGCGTCAACACCCAGACCGGCTGCGCAAAATTCAACGCGTCAAACACTCCATTCGGCGCCGCTTGGGGCAAGCGTTGCACGCGCAAAAACCCATCGCTGGTAATCGCGCTGACGATATAACCGGGTTGATCCATCCCGGTCGCGATGAGCCGGTGCGGCTCTCCGCTGCCAACACTCACCCAAACATTTCCTAAGTTGTCCGTCTTGGGGGAAAATTCCTGCAAGTCACGCGTCAGTGCCCTCGAAAGCTCCTGTTCGTAACTGGAAACCGCTGGTGTATCGGCTGGCTTCGCTGGATTGTTTGCGTTTTGCGCGGGCAAAGCTTCGGCAGCCACGATCGGTAGCAGCGCCACGAGCAGTGTCTGGATGAACCGATTCATCGTTGATCCTCTCAAGTTGGAATCGCGAGGAAGAATAGTAACGGAAGGGGTGGTCTACCGGCAAAGTGTTTCGATCAGCAATTCCTTCTTGCGTTCGGCAAGTACGCTGAGCGGATCAAGCGAGGCAACGTATCCGCCAAGCGCCGCCGCCGTCAGCCCCGCGAACACCACGCCCGGCAGCCACGGATTCCCGAACCATCGCCCCGCCAGCAGCACGATGGTGGCGATTCCTCCAATCAGAATCTGCACCCCGAACGCGGTCCACACCGCCACTCCCGAATTTCGCTGCCCCTTCATTTTCCCGATCTCCATTTTCTTGGGAAAACTCAGCGCGGACCAGTTGGCGATCGTCAACTGCCCCGTCACCCCGAACGCTGCCGCGGTGATCGTGGATAGAAACAACGAAAGGCCCGGAAACCCGTTTCGCCAGATGAGCACCGCAAGGGAAATCGCCAGCTCAACGGTCACCACGCAGATTAAAAACAGGTTCTTGCCCACCAGGATGTCCCGCATGCGCACCGGCGCCATGAAATAGGACTGAATCCCGGGCCCTTCAAACGCGAACGAATTGTACGCAGGGGCCAGCAGCATCAAAATCAGATACGCCATCACCGCCGGGAAAAAAGTTTGTGGCGACAGCCCGTGTTGCTTGATCTGCGAGTGATTCCCCGCAAACTGCATCGAGAAAAACATCACCATTACGGGCGGTAATATCAATGTAATGAAGGCAAATCCGTTTCGCGTCAGATAGTGAAATTCCTTGCGCATCACGCCTGCAACCGGAGCCGGCAAAAATGCCGGCAAATCCGCGGAACCGGCCTGCTTGCGAGCCACTCGCTTACGGACAACCGGCGCCGCGCTGTCGCTGAGTTCTTCTCCCTGATACTGCGCCTTGTAGCGCAGCCACAGCATCCCGCTGGTTGTTCCCAGCCAGACGGCCAATCCCGCAACAGCCAGGGCCAACGCCCGGGGATTTGCATCGCTCGCGGAGGCAATGGCTTTTCCCGCCAGCGAACTCGGCAGCCACGAAAAATACGGCACTACCAGATTGATCCCCGGACGTGTCCCAGGATTCCCCCAGTGCTGCAGCGCCGGGTTCAGGAAATTCATCGAGACCATGGACAGCACAAATAATCCGACCAGCAATTCTCGCGCCCGCCGGTTCGCAAATATTTTTTCCATCCACGAACCGATCAGGCGCTCCAGTGTCACATTCACCAGGATGAACAGCAAGCTCACCAGCATCATCGCAAGCAGAAGATTCGCCCTCGCCACTGCCGTAGCGACAACCATCGAGGCAATCCAGCAGCTCGACGACACTGCCGCAAAGTCCGCAAAACCGTAGCCCACACCCAGAATGTAGAATGTTCGCAGGCTCAACGGGAAGCGCAGCAGGCTTCGAAACTCAAAATTTGCTCCAAACCCCGCCACAAGAATGGGAATTGCCTGCCACCAAATAAATATCACCAAGTAGAGAACCGACATCAAACCGGGCCGATTCCGGGCCAGAAAAAAGTAAGCGCCGGCGTAAAACGCCACGCATAAGCCCACCACCACGATGGCGCTCCCGCCTGCCGCCAGAATCATCCCGATCAAATCCCACCGGTTGTTCTTGCGCTGCAGGCTGTTCTTCAAGAGATTCCAGCGCAGGCCAAAAACCAGTTTCAGCTGTTCCGCCACTCCCGGCATCTGGATCACGTCAGCCAAGTCAGTTCCTCCAGCCGCGCCTGTTCGCCCCCGCTCTGCCCTACTATCGAAAGGAAAATCTGTTCCAGCGTTTTCTTTTCGCCTTCCTCGCCTGGAATTCCCGCGCGCAACTCTTCCAAAGATCCCTGCGCCACCAATTTTCCTTTATGGATGATGCCCACGTGGCTGCACAGCCTCTCCACAATCTCCAGCACGTGCGAGGTCAGAAAAATGGTCACGCCACGCTCGGTCATCCGGCCCAGCAGCGATTTCAGCGCTCCGGCTGCAAGCGCATCCACGCCCTCAAACGGCTCGTCCAGGAACAGGATCCGTGGACCGTGAATCACCGCCGCCGCAAGCGCCAGCTTTTTCTGCATCCCGTGTGAGTAGTCTGCGATCAGCGTTTTTTCGCGGTCCGCCAGTTGCATAAAATCCAGCAATTCCTCGGTGCGTTTTTCGGTTGTTGCCCGATCCAACCCATACATCCGTCCGATGAAGTGCAGATATTCCCCGCCGGTTAGCCGCTCAAAAAGTCCCATTCCCTCCGGCACAACGCCGATCTGACGTTTCACCTCGATTGGGTTTTGTTGAAAATCCAGGCCCAGAAGCTCCATCCGGCCGGAAGTCGGCGCCAGCAGTCCCGTGAGCATCTTGATCGTTGTGGATTTTCCCGCGCCGTTTGGTCCAAGAAAGCCGAAGAACTGCCCCGTGTTCACGCGAAGGTCCACGTTCTCCACCGCGGTCAACGCCCCGAAGCGCCGGGTCAATTGCTCCGTGCTGATCGCAATTTCATTCATATGCCAGCCCTTTGCCGACACCCCGCCAGCAAACTCTATCTTGAGCTTCTACGCATCCTGCCGTCGCAAATTTCAACTGCCGCGCCGCAAATTTGTTGCCTACGATTGTTTGCTGGATACCGGAGCCGCACTTGTCTGAACGTTTCCCTTGCCGGGCAAAACCGCGAGCACGGCCGGAAGTTCCACGCGAAACACGGCTCCACCCGTTTGGCCGTTGTAACAAAGTATTTTTCCGGCATGCTCCTGCACGATGCCGTAACAGATGCTCAGCCCCAGTCCCGTCCCTTTTCCAACCGGCTTCGTGGTGTAGAAAGGATCGAACACGCGGTGCGGCTCCTTGATTCCCGGCCCGGTATCGGAAAATAGAATCACCACGCTGCCGCGATCCCGCAATGTCTTGATCGTCAGCACGCCCCCGCTGCCTTCCCCCATGGCGTCCAATCCGTTGTTCACAATATTGAAAAAAACCTGCATCAACTGGTTGTGGTCCCCGCGGACGCCGGGCAATACGGATTCGAGGTCCGTTTCGATGCGCGGTCCGCCGGTGCGCAAATCCAACGCGCGAAGCTGGACGGCACTCGTGACCACCGAATTGATGTCGAGCAATGTCCGCTCTGGCGGCACTTGGCGCGCAAAACTGAGCAGGTTCTGCACCAGATTGCGGGTGCGCCGCGCCTGGTCTCGTATCTTGCCAGCGGTTGTTCGCGCGCGATCCGGCAGGGCGGGATCGTCTGCCAGGAGATCCGAATAGCCAAGTATTGCCGTGAGCGGATTATTGATTTCGTGCGCCGCGCCGGCGGCCAACTGGCCCAGTGAAATCAGTTTTTCGGACTGCACCAGTTGCGTCTGCAGTCGCTGCAGATTCTCGATTGAAGATTCGGATTTCGCCAGCAGCAGCGCGCGATCCTTCTCGGCCAGATGGGTCCGCAGGAACACCAGCAGAACCAGCGGCACCGCTGCAACCAGCGTTACCGTCAAACGAAAATCCCTCACGGCCAGCGTGTCGTGCTCCAGGTGCATTGCGTACAAAGCAAAAAGCGGCAGCGAAAGCACCGCCCCCATCGCAAGGCGGGCGGCCCAAACATTGCCAGACTTGGCTGGTTCCGCTCCTCCCGCCAGACTTCCGTCCGACGGCAGATCCAGTTCCTTCCTTTTTTGAAATGCCACAAATCCCGCCAGCCCGTAGAGAAAAAACACGCTCAGCAACGGCAGGTCATACATGCTTCCGGTGTAATAATCGTGGCGGGAAATCGCCACATTGGAGGTCAGCGAGCTCAGCATGTACAACGCCGAGGCGCCAAAAAGATACGCGTATACCGACCGCCACGCGTTCCGGGTCCGCAGCCAGAATATGCCGAAGCCTGCGATCACTAGCAGTTGCTGAACTGTGTTCAATACGTTGTACGCGTAGTTGTAGACCGGAGCTGAGTAGCTGACGTACATCCACGGCAGCACAAAAAACGCGTACACAAACGTCCACCAACTCAATAGCAGCGCAAAATCAAGGTAACCCAGACCGAGCCGCAACTCCTGGCGTTTCAAATGGGGCTGCAGGGCCAGCGCCGCGATCATCGGAATGCCCCGCAAAAAGAAAATAATATCCCCCGCAAAAGGGTCGGGCACTTCACGGTGCAGATAAATCTCGTAATACGTCCACTCGAATTGCCCCATCATC
This sequence comes from Candidatus Sulfotelmatobacter sp., assembly GCA_035487095.1. Classification (GTDB taxonomy): domain Bacteria; phylum Acidobacteriota; class Terriglobia; order Acidiferrales; family UBA7541; genus Acidiferrum. Next base: position 3,624 of record DATHMM010000146.1, on the reverse strand, counting down.
CACATGGAGCAGCTCAGCGCCAGCAGCATCCAGAATATATTTCGCCGCCAGTGCGGTGTCCCCGCATTGATCAGCAAACCGGCGTTGGCGATCAACGGCACAAAGCATTGCACGATGTCGCCAAACGAACTCAGCGATGGGCCCGGTTTCAAATAGAAAGAGGCCCCGGCGTAAATTCCCAGGAAAACGGCCCAGGAGGCCACAAACAAAGCGATTCTGCGGGCATCCGACATAGTTTTACTTACTCTCTATTTTACGGGCGGGAGCGGAAACGGAGCGGGAGCGACTCGCTGGACCATAGCGTAATGATTACCCAAGCTGGAGGCAATTAACCAACAACCACATTTCTGGCGGAGGAGGAGGGATTCGAACCCCCGAGGCCCTTTCGAGCCTAACGGTTTTCAAGACCGCCGGTTTCAACCGCTCACCCACTCCTCCGTTTTTGATTATATCCTGCAAACACTGGCACCATAACATTGTGCCCAATCTTTGCCGGGCAAGGAAAGCCCGCGCACCGTTCCGTGTGCAATCCGTGAAAAATTAACCTCATGCAATAAAAAAGACCCCATCCGGACGTCGGATGGGGCCTCAAACTTCCGAAAAACTCCCGTTATGCGGCGAGACGAATCTCTCCCCTTTTCCGCGCCATGAAAATGGCCGCGAGAGAAAGGATGCCCACCCCCAGGAAAAGCGCCGAACTCGGTTCAGGCACGCTCGATGCCGGCTGGACGGTTAGGCTCACGTCATCCACGTCCAATTGTCCGCTAACCGCGGTTAATTGCAGGTAGAGATTCCCACTCGGGACGCTCGATGAACTCAGGTAGCTGCAGCTCTCAAGCTGGAATGTTCCAGGAGCTATGCTGGCGGCATTACCCGAGACATTGCATAGCGTCGTTGTTACCCCGCCCAGGATCGTGTCCAGCGAAAGGCTGTAATTGCCGCTGATGTCGTCTATCCGTTGTCCAACGTAGACGGAGAACGTGTACAGAGAGTTGGTCAATACGGACGTTCCGCTGAGCGTCTGCGTCAGCGAGCTTTGGGCGTTTGCAAAAGCGATCAGGCTGCCGTTGGGAATCGAGCTAAAAAAGGAACCTGGCTGCCACGATCCCCCGGCGACGCTTGACCAACCAGGGATTCCGGGAACCGGGCCCTCATTGTAGGCACACCCTGTGCCGCAGGTGTTATTTAGAGGGCCGGCGATGGATTCGAAGGACGGGTTTACAATCGTGATGTTGTCTGCCTGGGCCGGACAACTCAATACCGTTGCGAAAATCAGGAGCACTAACGCGAGTACCAATTTTTTTGACATCATCTGGGTGACCTTTGGACCGTATGTTACTGACCATATTACTACCCGTCTTCTGGAGCCCCGTGGGCGAATAGAAAGCAACTCCAATTGATTAAAAGCACGTAATAATCCAAACCCCCAATTATTTAAGTCATTGAATATACAGGCCTTATATTTGTGGTCTCCTGCGGCGCAGATTGGTTTGTACTAAGATTGGTTAGATTATGTGCAACTCTTTGCCATTCCCGAATTTCCCACATCCCCTTGCCAGGCTTTAACTTAGCCCTTCCGCTGTGAAGCATTTCCTCCCCTGGATGACCACAGGGAGGTTACGTGCCGCCCTTTGGCTGCAAATGTCGTGTGCGGTTGCTCAGTGTGTCTGGTCCTGCTTTTCGGGGTTTTGGCGCGGGGCGTCAAAATCAATGCCCCAGAAGTGCGGGGCTGGCGTCAGGAACTCCACTCCGACCCGTATGCCCTTTGATCCGCTTTCCCCGGTGAACACGATCCGGCACTCCAACTCTTCCTGGGTCTCAGGATTCACCAGGACCAGCATTTCATCGTTGTCAACCTCATGCCTCAATATCAACAAGCCCCCGTGGGCATTGACCACCAGGGTTTCGCATACCTCACGAAATTTCTTCCCAGCGTGATTGCGCCCCAGAGCTTGCAGCTTCATCCGGTGAAACATGCGTTGGCTGCGCCGATTGGTGGCAAAGGCGGTTTCTTGCATAGTGTGCCCATCATCGGTCTGGCATCAGGAGCCGTCAATTGTCCTTTCGGGCAGGTGTGCCCAATCGCCATGCTTTTTTGGCCCCGCAACTTGTGTGTCCGAATGCGCTGGCCGTAGAATGTCCTAGGCGGCTACGGCATCATGCCGGACATACTTCAGGAGCAAGCCGCTACCACGTTTTTCTTCATCAAAATTTGGGCTGTTAGCGAACAGTTCTTGCTCATTCTTATTGCGCCTGGGGGCCTCATATGAACCTTGCTGAATTTATAGAAAGTCGCCGTGAGCAGCACCTTGGGGAGCTTTACGAATTTCTCCGCATCCCTTCGGTCAGCGCAAAGCGCGAGCACAAGCCCGACATCGAGCGCGCCTCCCAATGGGTTGCCGATCGCCTCCGGAACGCCGGTTTCAAGACCGTCGAAATCGTCCCAACCAGCCTTCATCCACTCGTTTACGCGGAATCTCTCGAAGCTCCCGGCAAGCCGACCGTGCTGTTCTACGGTCACTATGACGTCCAGCCTGCGGAACCTCTGGAACTCTGGACCTCTCCTGCCTTTCAGCCCGAAGTGCGCAACGGAAATATCTACGGGCGTGGCACTGCCGACGATAAGGGGCAGGTGCACATCCATCTGAAAGCGCTCGAATCGCTCCATCAGTTGCACGGCAAATTCCCCGTCAACATCAAGGTTCTGATTGAAGGGGAAGAAGAGGTCGGCAGCGTCAGCCTGTGGGATTACGTGCAAAGTCACAAAGAAAAGCTCAAAGCAGATGCCTTGCTGGTGTCAGACACGGCTATGTTGGGCAAGGGAGTTCCTTCCATCACCTATGGCCTGCGGGGACTCAACTACTACGAGATTGAACTGACCGGGCCCGTGCGTGATCTCCACTCGGGTGTCTATGGCGGCGCGGTGCCCAATCCTCTCACTGTTTTGATGGAGCTGTTCGCAAAACTGCACGACAAGAATTTTCGCGTGGCCATTCCGGGTTTCTATGATGACGTTGCTGCAGTCCCTGCCGCGGAGCGCAAGTCTCTGAACGCATTGCCCTGGAAAGTGAAGGACTTCAAGACGGCCGTCGGCGCGCCTGCATACCATGGCGAGAAGGGATTCACCACCGTCGAGCAACTCTGGATTCGTCCCACACTCGAACTCAATGGAGCATGGGGCGGCTATCAAGGCGAAGGGGCAAAGACGGTAATCCCCTCAAAAGCCTTCGCAAAGTTTTCCACGCGGCTGGTGCCCAATCAGAATCCCCAGAAAATTGCCAAGCTTGTTGAAAAGCACATCCGAAAGCTTCTTCCCAAAAGCGTCCACTGCCGGTTTGAAGTGCTGAGCACCGGTAAGCCCTGGGTTGCCGCATACAAAGCGCCAATTTTCCAGGTGGCCCAGGGCGCCTTGCAAAAAGGCTTTGGCAAGAAAGCCGCCTTCATTCGCGAGGGAGGCTCCATCCCCTTCGTTACCCAGATGCACGACACCTTCAAGGTGCCGTGCGTGCTCATAGGCTTTGGACTTCCCGACGAAAACGCCCACGCCCCCGACGAGCATCTCGCGCTGGAAAATTACTACGGCGGCATCAAGGCCATCGCCCATCTCTACGAAGATCTCTCGCT
>DATHMM010000145.1:0-3574 GCA_035487095.1 Candidatus Sulfotelmatobacter sp. | reverse complement strand
CAGCACATGTGCGTAGGCCGGCGCTTTGCCGGCATCTTCATGCTTGCAGTAGGCGTACACGTTCACTCCCTTGCGAAGCCATTCTTCAAAACGCTTGCTCCAAGCCTCCAATTGCTTTGCAGTGTAGTTTTCACGCCGCAGGCGCACATAAGCAAAATCGGCTGTAAGAACTTCCAGAGGCGTTTCCTTCTCTGTCTCGGCTAAACAAAGCGCCGTTCCGTGCCGGCGAAGGACGGCGTAAGTTTCCTCGGTGTACCAGGATGGGTGACGCACTTCAAAAGCGAACAAAAACGCGGGTGGGCGAAGTGCTAGAAAATCTTCGAGCAGCGGCTGGTCAAATTTGAAATTGGGTGGAAGCTGCACAAGAACAGGGCCGAGGTGGTCGCCATCGTTCAACACGCTAGCCACCTCCAGGAAACGCTTTAGCGTGTCTTCGCAGCCGCGCAGCCTCTTGATGTGGGTGATCTGCTGGTTTGCCTTCAAAGCAAACTTAAATCCTCCCGGAACGCTCTTCGCCCACTGCAAAAGCAGATTCTCCGTCGGCATGCGGTAGAAAGAATGGTTGATCTCAACCGTTTTGAACTGTCCGGCATAGAAGCTCAGCATTTCGCGGTCCGGCAGCTTTTCCGGGTAAAAACTCCCCTTCCACTCCTTATAGGAATATCCCGAAGTGCCCACACGAAGTTGACCCTTGTGAGGAATGGCGAACCTCCCTTGGTTTGGCATTTAATCACAGCTGCGATACGGGGAAAAGGCAATGCCGGTGAATGATCAAGACGTTTTTTTCCCCCGTGGCGGTATGCGGCTGCTCAAAGCTTCAATGGCCCCCTCCAACCTTTGGCGCTGCTTCCAGAAATCACGCCACAGATCACCCTTCTCTTTTAGTCGCGCAAAGATCGTTTTCATGTTTAGATTCGCCGGCTGCAGACTGGGGCGCAGCTCACCGGGCAAAATGGGAGTGGAAACCGGCGCTTCAGGGAATGCCCGCACGGAATATGCGGCAGCCAGCGGACGCCCATGGGCATTTTGCTGCACGTCGATCAGCACGCGGCCCGCCGGGCGCTTGGCAACGATGCGCTCGTGGGTGACCAGATTCGAATGCTCAGTAGTCACCATCCGCGCGATGATCTCACCGAAGGTGCGCAGTTGCTCGTAAGTGTAGACAGGCTCGACAGGTATATAGATGTGGATCCCCGTAGCACCCGAAGTTTTCAAGAAGCTTGCCAGCTCCAGTTCTTCCAACTTTTCATGGAGCGCTCGAGCGATGGTGACGACGACAGAAAATTCCGTGCCGTCCGATGGATCCAAATCGAAGAAGAAGTAGTCGGGATGCTCGAGGTCGTCGAGGCGATTGGACCACGGGTTATGGTCAATGCAACCGAGGCCGGTCAAGAATAGCAGCGAAGCGCGATCGCCAGCGGTCGCGTAATGAATTATCTCGCCGCGATGGTCGGAATCCACCGGAACCGTCTTGAACCAGTCCGGCACTCCCTCGCGCAAATCTTTCTGAAAGAAAGCCTGGCCCTTGATTCCGTCGGGATAGCGTCGCAAGACCAAAGCCCGATCACGTAGAAAGGGCAGGATCAAATCCGCCATGCGGTAGTAATACGCCAGGAGGTTACGCTTGGTGTGGCCTGACTCTGGAAAATAGACCTTGTTCAGATTGCTCAGACGTAGCCGCTTGTCATCCAACTCGATCGTGACGGTTTCCGAACGCCCCTTGAACAATTCGTTCTCGACCTCGGCTTTTGTGCCGAGCACGCGGCCGACAATCTCGGGCGCGCGAACTACGGCAGGGGCGGCAGGTGAATCAGCAGGGGCAACCTCGCTTTCCCATTGGCAATCCGTGGGACGCGAGTCCTCACGAAGGGCCAGGAAAACGGGATGACGCAGCGCGTTCTCCTGAGTCCATCCGCTGAATTTGACACGCGCCACCAGAGCAGGAGAGACCCAGGTTGGCTTTTCATTGGTTTCGGGCACGGCGTCGAACGGCGAAGCCGGAGCAGCGAGTTCTCTCAGCTTGCTGCTCAATTCCGCGAGCTTCTTTGCGTCGAATCCGCTGCCAACATGTCCGATGAATCGAAGTTTATTGCCTTGATACAAGCCCAGCAGCAGCGAGCCAAAGGGAAGAGCGGAGGTGCGAGCTTCGGTCCAGCCTCCGATCACCGCGTCAACGGTCTTGGAAATCTTCAGCTTCACCCAGTACGGGCTTCGATCGGAAACGTAAGGGCTGTCGGCGCGTTTGGCGACGATCCCTTCCAAACCATTTTGTTCCGCCAGTGCGAACAACTCTTTCCCGTGTTCCAACTGATGGTCCGCGTAGCGAAATCGGTCGGATGTATAAAGCAAACGTTGCAGGAGCTGCTTGCGCTCGAGAAGCGGGGCCCCGCGAAGGTCGTATCCATCGCAGTAGAGAAGATCGAAGGCAAAGTAAACGACATGAATCTGCGCGACAAGGCTCTCGCTGGGAGCGCGCACGTGCATGCGCTCCTGTAAGCGTTCAAAGCTGCTGTGACCATGCGCATCCAAAGCGACGATCTCTCCATCAAGAATTGCTTTGCGAGCGGCCAGGGTATTGGGAAGAGAGGTCAGCTCGGGATAGCGTTTGGTGATGTCAATACTGTTACGCGAACGCAGCGCCAGGGCGCCATTCTCGATTCGAGCCTGCGCGCGGACGCCGTCCCACTTGATCTCAAAGAGCCAGTTGGGATCGGAAAAGGGTTGGCCGGCAAGCGTCGCGAGCATGGGTTCCACGCGAGACGGCATTGCACCCTTGCGTGCGCCTTGCAACTCAACCGGTTGAATGGGGATTTGCCGGCGTTTAGGAGGCAGCTCCTCCTTAATCTCTTCCAGCGTGCGTCCCGTAAGGGCGGAACCATCGTGGTCGTCGATGTTCCAGGAGGAATCTTCGGCTGCGTCCTTATGCTTGATCATCAACCATTCGTTGCCTTTTTCGCTCTGCTTCAGTTTCACCAGCACAAAACTGCCCCGCAGTTTCTCCCCGTTCAAGCTGAACTTGATTTCTCCGTTTTCCAATTGCTTCAGCGCGGCGAGATTGCCCTCGACATGAAAAGTCCCGCGGTCCCAAACCATTACCGTTCCGGCGCCATAATTGCCTTCGGGAATTTTCCCTTCGAAGTTGGCGTAGTCCAGCGGATGATCTTCCGTTTGCACCGCCAGCCGCTTGTCGCCATGGCTCTGGGAAGGTCCCTTGGGCACTGCCCACGATTTCAGCGTCCCATCGATCGCCAGCCGGAAATCGTAGTGCAGCCGTGTCGCCCGGTGCTTCTGAACCACGAAGGTGTCTCCGTGCTCGGCCCCGGGACGAACTTCCAGCTGCGGCAGTTTCGGCTTTGGCAGGCGTGTGCGCCTGCCCGCCGTGGCGGGTTTAGCGACTGGGGAGGGCTGGTCCAGAACCTTCCCGGGGACGGGTTGCGGCTCACCCGAAGGTTCTGGGGTCCGGTCGAAGCGCCGCTTGCGCCGATATTCTTCGAGCTTGGCCACGGACGCATTCTATCCCAGACTTTTCTCAGTCCGACAGGATTGCCTTTTTGGGTTTTTGGCCGGGATTTCG
>DATHMM010000144.1:0-25345 GCA_035487095.1 Candidatus Sulfotelmatobacter sp. | reverse complement strand
TCGGTGTCTTCCGGCTTTTCCATGCCCTTTTTGCCGTGGGTGCCGCCGTTGCTCAGGCCGTTCATCGCGCCGGTGCGGGCGTCGATGAAAACGCGTGGGCTGGAGACGACTTTCGCGTCCTGCGGCGCGGCGACGGGGACTTTGATCACGTCGATGCGGAAGAGCGCGGTGTTTGGATCCTTGTCAGGTTTTTCGCCCGAGCAGCCGGCGAGTTCTTCCGCCTGGCGCACGAAGGAGGTGCCGGAGACGTAGATGTAAACGTTGTCCTTGTCGTTCGGATCCACGACGAGAGTGTGGGTGTGCGAGCCGCGACAAGTTTGGACGGCAGCGACTTGCTTGGGATTCTGGATGTCGGAGATGTCGAAGATTCGAACTCCGCGGAAGCGGTCCTTCTGGGCAGCGGGAAGGCGACGCTTCTTTTCTTTTTCCTCTTCGGGAGTGGGCGGAGGTTCGGGAGGAAATCCCTGCGCGCCGCAATCGAGGCGTCCGTTGGGCATCTCGACGGACATGAACAGAAGATTTTTGTAGACGGAGACATCGCCCTGGCCGCCGGGGCAGACCAGCGAAGTGAGCAATTTGGTGTTTGCCGGGTTGGAGATGTCAAAGACATTCACGCCATAAAAATTTCCCTGGAAAAGATGGCTGCCCTGGAAGGCGAAGTCCGAATTGGCGAAAGCAAGTTGCGCGATTTCCAATTGCAGCGGCTTGGGCATTTTGGCGATGTTGCCGACACCCAGTTGACGGACGGTCTTTTCCACCTTGGGGTCATCGGGGTCGGTGGTGCCGAGTTGAAAGGCGTCCGGCTTTTTGAGGAGCAGGAGGTGCTTCATGCCCATGGAAACTTCGCCGGCGTCGTAGACTCCCGGAGTGAGTTTGTAGCGAGGATCGTTGACATCGGAGCCGGTCATGCCTGCCGGGAGAGGCGGGGCCGGAACAGGCGCGAAGGGATTTTGTTCCTCTTCTGGCTCCTTGGCAGGTTCTTTCGCGGGTTCCTGCGCGGGAGGGGGAGTGGCCGGAGCCTGCGCGAGCATCCGGTTGACACCGGAACACAGCATGAAGGCGGCGCACGCCAGTCGAAGGGCAATACCGGACGGTCGGTTCATCATTTCTCCTCTAGTGTTTGTTCTCCAACATCGATTGCATGATACGAATCTCCGCGCGCTGCGTGTTGTCGGCATCGTTCGCGAAGTTGAAGATGTCGGCATCCTGGCCGGCGCCCGCGGTGTCGAACAGATCTTTCACCATGGTTAGTGCGCCGTTGTGATGCTGAATCATTCCTGTCAGAAAGAGGCGGTCGAACTCAGGGCCCTTGGCTTTGCGCAGGGCTTCCATCTGCTGGGGCGATAGCATGCCGGGCATGAGAGCCATGGGGCGGCCGGACCTGTCCATATCGGGCATCCCGGGCATGGCCATGGAAATGGGTTGGCCGCGGGCGGCGAGCCAGCGCTTCATGAAATTGATTTCATCGGATTGCGAGCGGCTGATGCGCGCGCCGAGCGAGTGGAGATCTTTGTTATCGGTGTGAGAGGAGATGAGAGCAGTCATTTCGACGGCTTGGGCGTGGTGCATGATCATGCCCTGCATGAACTCCACATCTGCCTGGGAGAGCGGAGGCACCGAGCCCTTGGTGGAGGGAGGAAGCGTTTTGCTGGGCTTGCCGGGGGCGCCGGGTTGCACGATGACGGGGGCGGAGGGGGAAGTTTGCTGTGCTTTTGCGGGGGTGGAAAAGAAAGCGGCGAGGAGCGCGGCGGTAAGGGCGAGGAATCTGTTGGCCGGGTGAGACTTGTTTGAGTAGAGAAAAAGGGAAGATTTGGACTGCGGTGGGCAGCTCGACATATCGCCAGTTGGTTTTGTGGCGGTCAAATCGCGTTTTTGCAGAGATTCCAAGCACTGAATTTATATCATGACGGGGAGGTTTTTGCATTTGAAGAGGGAAGACTAACGCTGAGGCCGCTGAGAGCGCGGAGTTCGCTGAGAAGAGTGGGGGAAAAAAGTAACCCGCAAACTGTGCGGGTTCGGGATGACAACGGCTGGGATGGGGGAGCAGGTTGAATTCGACGACAGAGTTGGGTGAAGAGAACCCAAGAGGGAGGGGCCCTTCGGCTCCGCTTAGGGCAACCGAGCCCTCCCCTACAAACCGGGTGAAAGGTCGCCGAAACGCCATTCGGGAAAATGGCTTCCCTGGTTTATTCGGTGCAGTGGGCGATCCAGAAGAGGTGGTTGAATTTTTGCGGGTGACGCGGGTCGGAGTAGTCGGTGCCTTTATGCTTGTACTCGACTTCGGTGCAGGCGGATTCCACGCCTTTTCGTGTTTTGCCGGTAGCGTGGCCGGTGGCGCCATCGATGGGGCAGTTGGCAGTTTTTGGAAATGGGGAATCGGCGAAGGCCAGCGGCAGGACAAGCGTCATTGCAGCTGAGAGCAACAACAGGCGGAAAAACTTCGTGTCCATTCAGGCCTCCGGACTGGATTCAAATACAGGGATTCTGACAAAATGCGGCTGCGTTTCCAACAAAGAGATGATAGTTCGAATGGCGGCGAAGCGACAGAGCTTTAAGGGCACGACTCGAGCGATATGCGAACTGCGGCGTATTACTTCCAGTGAGGAACTCACTTCTGAAAAGCAGGCGGACTTATGCGCTGGTTTTTTCGTGAGCGGCGGATGCCTCCCATTTCAGCCACTTGCCGAATTTGAGTGGAGCGAGCTTGGCGAGCGTGACGCATGCCAGCCGCACGAGGCGCCAGGGGTGAGACCTGGAGTCAATGTAAACGGTGAATTCCTCACGGGGAGCTGTGTAGAAACTGAGCGGCGCCGAAGTGCCACCCCAAAAAACAAGTTTGCGTATGCCGCGACCGATCAGGTGTTCGATCAGATAGGAGCGCAAGACGAGCGAGATGGACTCTTTCGCGCAAGCATGATCGTTCAACTGCAAGGCGAGGAAAGCGGAGTCGCCTGCGCACCAACCACCGGCGAGGCCGATCCAGTTGCCAGTTCTTCGACGCAAACCAATCAAGAATCGGGAGGGCGAGGCCTGAATCATGGCGAGGGCTTGATGGAAAGCCCATTTCGGCGACTGGTAGGAGCCCTTTGGAAATAGAAGTTTGGCGGCAAGGCAAAAGTCCGAAAGCAGTAAATCCTGGCAGAAGAAATTGCCCGCCGACTCGCTCCTGCGGCGATAGCGGCAGAGGTTGTGGCGAGTGGAACGCCTAACATTGAAGAGGAACTGGTCGTACGTTCGCGGGAGCTCGAGATGTGCGTGGTGTTGTTCACGGTAGAACCGAATATCCGTGCCTGCTTTCGCGCTCTCGATGTGCAGCGATGGAAGCCGATCGAAAGCAACGCGAAACCTGAGGGCAGCTTTATGTTCGAGGAGAGCCGCGACGGCACAGTGGAGGACGGATTCCATTTCCTGCGGATGGGCGGCGACCATCGTGCCGAGGGTATCGTCCCCCAGCACGATACCGGTCGGAATTCCCGCAATCATGCGCTCTCGGGCATAGAGAATGCCCGCGATTCGGCAGCCCTGGGAAACCACGACCACACATGGCCTCAACTGCCGGGGCGAGAGCGTTGCCAGAAAGAACCGAGGGTCAAGCATGCCGGGTGGGGAGACCAGAGCACGCACGGTCGTCGTGAGGTCGACGATTTGCTCGGGGGTGGAGACGATGGTTGCAGCAAAAGATTCGGACCGCTCATAAAGCGATCGCGGAGATCCCTGGCTCTCGGACATGGATGGCTCGCGACGCGCTTGAAGCTCGCTCGCCTGACCCAACAGCCACCCCAACGCCTGACGAGTGTTCCGCTCTTCCCTTTCATGCGACATAACAATATTCTCCCGACAAAAATTGGAGGAACATGCCAATGAGGAACCAGCCCTAGACTCACTGGAAGATGGGGCCAGAACTTGTTTGGTTGGGATTTGCTGTTTTAAATGAGGAGAGAAGAACTAACAGCGGCAAACGGAGATGAAGTCGAGCAATTCCAAAGTAAGCAGTTGCCGGACGAAGCCAGGCGGGATGACGGCGTGGAACAGCACGTTGACCGGAGTCCAAGATTCCCAGAGCGAAACCACGGGGATTTTATGCCCCAAGGCTGGATGATTCGGCTGCAGGACCCCGTCAACATCGTCGTTGGGATCCGGGGTGATCAGGACGTACGCAATGGCGCAGATAACGACCAGAGCCAACGCGACTCGTGCCCAACGCATCATTGGGCCATATTTATAGCGATGACTCTTGTCGGTGTCAATGTATGCGAGCGTGGAGCGCCGGGGCGCGGAGGCGGGGTATTTGCGAGTGAAAAAAGTGGAAGCAGAGGAACGAATCGCGAACCGAGCGAGCGATGCTAAGACATTGAGCAATCGCGGTGTTGTAGAGCGGTTCGGCGCCAGGGCAGTGCGAGTATTTTGTGCGCGGCCTCGGGACTTGGGGCGCTTGGGCATGGGTTCTCCAATCGAAACCAACCTTGCCGCATCTTGGGTTTGGCCCGGCAGGCACGGTATTGGAGTTGGTTGCAGTGCCATAAATACTGGTTATTGATACTTTGGGGATGGCGTCTGGGCAAGCCTTGGAAGACTGTAATTTCAGTAGAGGTATTTCCCCTAGGAGCAACTTTGTAGACCGAGAGAGGAGATTCAGTTTGGGTTCGATGGTCATTTTAAGCGCGGCCCTTGGGGTCGAAGGGTGGCCGGCCTGGGGCTGCGGAAGGACCGCGCGGTTTACCGGAAGGCGGCTGACCCGCCGTGGGATTTGTTCACGGTGCCAACTGCTGTTATAACCTTGCACACGCAGTGGCGCAGATCATTGTGATAAGGGGCATGACCATGAACTCAAGTTCGGTTTCTTCTGTGATTGAGAACACATTGAAAATGTGGACTTTCTCACTTCAGGACTACTCGCTGCTGACCATCAGGTCGGTCCGGAACATGTTTGCGAGCAAGAGTTATTTCGCGGACCTGGTGGAACAGATGGACCAGATTGGAGTGGGATCGTCGCTGATTGTCGTGGTTGCGATGTTTTGTGTCGGCGGAGTAGTTGTTTTGAATGCCGCGTCACAATTTGCGCGGTTTGGGGAGACGGTGCTTGTGGGTGACGCAGTTTCTCTCGCGCTCCTTCGGGAACTGGGTCCGGTGTTCACGGCACTGTTGGTGGCAGGCCGGAACGCGACCGCGATGGCGTCGGAGCTTGGGTCAATGGTCGTTACCGACCAGGTGGACGCGATACGAGCGTTCGGGATCGACCCAATCCGGAAGCTGATGACACCGCGCGTGCTTGCCACGGTGTTAACGCTGCCGCTGCTGGTGGCATTGGGGGATTGTGCGGGACTGCTCGGCGGATTCGTGGTCGCAAATCTGATTCTTCACCTCGGTGCCGCGGAATTCATGACACGCGCCTTGCATATCCTGGTTTTCGGCGATCTTTGTATGGGTTTCACGAAGCCGGTTGTGTTTGGATTCATTATCGCGACAGTCGGCTGTTATAAGGGATTCCGAGTGCAAGGTGGGACCGAGGGAGTAGGGAGGGCCACGATTAATTCATTCGTTGTGGGCTCGCTGGTTGTCCTGATCGTGGACTTATTTATTACGCGGCTTCTGTTGTACGCGTTCAGTTTGTGACATGCCTGGCCCCGTGCCTGGAGCCCGGCTGATACGCCAATACATCCTGTGAGTGGAAGGGAAAATCGGGGCGCTTCACTGGGGTGTGCCCTTCGAGCAAGCATACGAATGTCTGCCAGGCCTTAGGCTTCGTTAGAGCTTAGTGTTTGTGCGGACGGACTGCACGACTTGACTGATCGCATCAATGATCACGTCGGGCCTGTCGATGATGATGAAATGGCCGCTGTTTTCGGCGACGAGCCGCTTGCTGTTTCCAGAGAGGGACAAGAGCTTGGTTTGAAGCTCTTCGTATTTAGCTCGCCACTTCTCCGGGGCCGGGAGAACCAACTGTGGGGTGAGACCCGCGCTGACGTCCACGAGCGGCTTGTTCCCCAGCGGCTGAGTTTGGTCCTTGATGATTGCATCGGCCTGCCCAACACAATCCAACAACCAGTCCAGTGGGTTGCCTGTTGAAGACGCTTTGGCGTGCGTTTGCGTAGTCCCCCAAAGATGAAGCTCACGGTCGCGGGCTGAGAGTTTGCTGAAGTTCGCGTCGTCTTCCATCCGTATCACAATCTTCGCGGCATCGGGGGGCGGAGGAGGCATGGGTGGTGGGGCTGCTGCCGCGCTGCCGGGTGGCGGACGCCGGTTTATCATCGCAAATGCGTGATCGACGAAGACCAGGCCCGCCACGTCGTCCGGGTATTGCCCAGCGTAGAGCCGCGCGACGACTGCGCCGAGTGAGTGCCCAACGAGGACATAGGGGCCTTTGATTCCTGCGTTCTTTAGTGCTTCGTGAATTTCTCGCACCCTCAGCGCGCATGAATCTGCCGGGCCGTCGTCGCTCCATGCGCTTCCGGAATGGTCGTAAGAACACACTTGAGTAAATTTCGCGGCTTCCGGCTGAACCAGACCCCAATCGAAAGAAAACCCTGCGCCGACAATGACGACTGTGGGGCTCCCTGCGCCGGTGCAATACAGATGTACTTTATAGCCGCCCACATCGATCAGCTTTCCGAGTGGCGGGGGCGAGGGGGGATTGGTGTCCGTTGCTTGTGCCGCCGCGTGCATTGGAAGCGTGCAAAGCATGAGGAGCAAAACGCTGGTTCGCCTAAACCGATTCATATTAACAGAGCCTCAATATATCTTTCGACGTACCCCGGCAGCGGAATGTAAGCGCCGACCACTCTTATTTTGGTGCTCTCGACTTCTAGTCGGGCTTGTTGCTGGACAGGCGGTGGTCAGCGAGTTAATACGGACTAAGACCTGTGTTCGCGGGTCCGGCGGGCGGCAGGGCGGGGAGAAAAGCAGATCCCTCACCCGCAAACCACGCGGGTTCGGGACGTTGTTTGGAATTTGGGCCGGATGGATTGTTAGAGTTCGACGATGAGCTTGCCGATGTTGTCGCCGCGGAAGAGCATGTTGATGGCGTCGGGGGCCTTTTCGAGGCCTTTGACGAGGGTTTGGCGGTCTTTGAGTTTGCCGGTCATTTTCCACATGCCGAGTTTCTGGCCGGCGTCCATAAACTTTGGCATGTAATCCATGATGAGGAAGCCTTCGACGCGGAGGCGCTTGATGATGAGTTGGCCGAAGCTGGCGAGGCCGGGATCGTGCTTGGCGTAGCCGGAGATCAGGCCGCAGAGGACGACGCGTCCGTGGAGATTCATGCGGTCGAGGACGGCTTGCATGATTTCGCCGCCGACGTTTTCGAAATTGATGTCCACGCCTTTGGGAGTTGCGGCCGCGAGTTGGGCTTTCCAATCGGGGTGCTTGTAGTTGATGGCGGCGTCGAAGCCGAGATCGTCTTTAATCCACTTACATTTTTCATCGGTGCCGGCGATGCCGATTACGCGGCAGCCGTGGATTTTGCCGAGCTGGCCGACAATGCTGCCCGTGGCGCCAGCGGCGGCGGAGACCACGAGGGTTTCACCGGATTGGGGCTTTCCTACATCGAGGAGGCCGAAGTAGGCGGTTAGGCCGTTGATGCCGAGGAGATTCAGGAAATTGGTGTCGGACAGAAATGGAATGCCGGGGAGTTTTTGGAAGGCGCCTTTTCCTTCGCCGGCGAGGACGCAGTATTCCTGGAGGCCGGTGAGGCCGGAGACTTTGTCTCCTTTTTTGAAATTGGGATGGCGGGATTCGATCACTTCGGCAAGGCCGAAGGCGCGCATGACTTCGCCGAGCTGGACGGGAGGCATGTATTGGGGGAAGTCGGTCATCCAGACGCGCATGGTGGGGTCGATGGAGAGGTATTTTACTTTGGCGAGGGCTTGGCCATCGGAGATGGAGGGGAGGGGAGAATCGGTTAGTTGGAGGACGTCGGGAGTGATTAGGCCGGTGGGACGATTGGCGAGGAGCCATTGACGGTTGGTGGTTGGCATGGAAGAAGAGTAGAGAAGGAGGTAAAGGAAGTAAAGGAGGTAAAGGAGGGGAGATAGAGATTAACGCAGAGTTCGCTGAGAGCGCAGAGGACGCTGAGAAGAGGGAGAAAGAGTTCACACAGAGGACACAGAGAAGGAGCACAGAGGGCACGGAGAAATCGCGACGGGGCGGTTGAGTTCGCGGGTCGGCTGGCGTTGAGGTCCTTCGCATCCCGATCGGAATCGGGACGCTCAGGAAGACAAGCGTTTGGGTTGGTCGGAGGAGCGGTAAGTCTGGTAGTGGAAATCAGGCCGCAAAAGCGGGAGCTTTGCTCCCGCACTCAAAAGTGCTAGGGAGTTTTTAGGAGACGGATCAGGTCGGCGGCGGATTTGGTGGCTTTTTTGATTTGGGTGACACTGCGGGTGGCGTTGTGAGCGGAATCGAGTTGGTCGGTGAGGATGTCGGCGTTGGCGTTGATGACGCAGAGAAGATTGTTGACGGCGTGAGAGATGGCGTCGAGTTTTGAAATCTGGTGACGATCAGTGGAAGACATTTCGGACGGAGATGACATGGAGCTAACCTTTCTGGATGAATTGCGAAGAGTTTCGGTGTTGATGGCGGTGATTAGAGCATGCTGCAGTGAGGCGGCGTTGACGTCGGCGAAAACCAGCGAGGAAGCGGCTCCCGCGGCGAGCGCGGCCTGTTGATATTGGGAATCGGAAATGGGAAGAAGCGCGACGATGGGCAGGCATTCCAGACCGTCATGGAGCTTCCGGGCGGCCAGAAGCTCCTGAGCGGACGGGTGGCTGAGATCGAGAAGAAGGGCTTGCCACGATTCGGAATTGAGTCGGCGAAGGGCATCGTTGAACGAAGGCGCGCGGCAGATCTTCACCGAGGCAGCGGGCGCCTCGAGGATGGATTGAGAAATTTTGAGCCAGAAGGGCAGTTCGCCCAGAAAGAGAACTTGCGATCCTACGTTTGACATCGGTCTTGCTAAACACTCCTCATCTTTTGTCTAAAGCCATGGCGTGGCTTTGGAAACTGCTCGGAAACTTCGGGCTGAAGGCCCAACCGGATAAGAGAAACCCAAGAGCACAGCCAAGAATGGCTGTGCTACAGGGTGGCCGGTGTTGTTTGGCGACCTGAAGGTCGCCGCTACTGCAAGTAAAAAAAACCAAGAGCACAGGCAGGAGTGCCTGTGCCACAGGCTACAAAGCGGCACCTGGGAACAGACGACGTATTTCGTGGAGCAGGCCGTCGGGAAGGCGGCCCTTTGAAACGTACGCGTCGGCACCGTGGTTGCGGCACTCCTGCTCGAGCGTGGTGCCCTGGATTTCGGAATAGATGATGAGACGCAGGGTGGGATACGCGCGGCGAAGCGCTTGCGCCGCTTGCAGGCCGTTGAGGCGCGGCATGCGGAAATCGAGCAGGGCCAGATCGGGTTTATGCTGCGCGGCGAGCTGGACAGCGTTGATGCCGTCGCTGGCGGTGCAAACAACTTCGAGGCCGCCGGCAAAATCCAGGTAGTCGCAGACGGAACGCAGAGCGACGGGGGAGTCATCGGCTACGAGGACGCGGATTGGGTCGATGTGCGGCATTGCTGCTCCATTGTTAAGGCACGTTCATATTGGAGGAGTGGGAGGAGGAAAGGTATTGGGGGGATTGCGTAGTGAATTTTCACTAGAGGGGAATGTTGTGAGTAATCAGTAAGAGGGATAGCAGATAGCAGCGAACAGATAACAGGAAACCAAGAGAAGAAGATACCGCAGAGTTCGCTGAGAGCGCAGAGCGCGCTGAGAAGAGGGGACGGAGCAGAGAAGAAAAGGTAAGAGGAAAAAAGGGAAAATCAGGAGAGGAGAGGAGAGGAGAGGAGAGGAGAGGAGAGGAGAGGAGGAGAGGAGCCCTTCGGCTTCGCTCAGGGTTGATTGTGCGAGGCCGCGCTTAAGTCTGAATGATGTTATTGCGGATGGCGTACATGACTAGTTCGGCTAGGGAGTGGAAGTCGAGCTTGAGCATGATGTTGGCGCGGTGGGCTTCGGCGGTGTTGACGCTGATGTTGAGGAGATTGGCGACTTCCTTGTTGCTTTTGCCTTCGGCGAGGAGTTGGAGGATTTCGCGTTCGCGGGGGGTAAGGCGGGAGCGGGAAGATTTGGCGGAGTCGGAAGCTTCGGAGATGACGGCGGCTTCGGAGACGCGGACGGAGAAGAATGGTTTGTGCTGGCTGAGAGCCTGGACGGCGTCGAGGAGGACGCGGTCGGCTTCGTCCTTGAGGATGTAGCCGCGAGCGCCGGCTTCGACGACTTGTTGAACGAGGTCGTCGGACTCGTGCATGGTGAGAATGAGTATTTCGGTTGAGGGAGAGGATTTGCGGATTTGGCGCGCGGATTCGACACCGTTGAGGAGAGGCATGCCGATGTCGAGGATGGCGATGTGAGGCTTGTGCTTTGCGGCTTTTTCGACGGCGTCGCGGCCGTCGGCGGCCTCGGCGCAAATCTGCCAACTGGGGCGCGACTCGAGGAGAGTGCGAAGGCCGGCGCGGACGACGGCGTGGTCATCGGCGATCAGAATGGAGAGTGGGGGCATAGATGGAGTCCTTGAGAACCGGGGCTGAGAAAAGAATTCTAGCGCGCACTGTGGTGCCGCCGGCGGTGGAATCGATTTCGAGGGAGCCGCCGAGTTGGGCCATGCGTTCGCGCATGCCGGGGATGCCAACACCGAGGCGGGGCTGGCCGCGATGAGGGGCGCCATTAGAGGGGACAGCCATGCCGGTGCCGAAGTCGGTGATTTCGAGTGTCACGCAATCGGAACCTTCGCAGAGAACAACTTTGGCGCGCTTGCTGCCAGAGTGGCGCTGGATGTTGGCCAGCGACTCCTGAGTGATGCGGAAGAAGGCGGTTTCGGCGATCTGGGGGAGGCGGCGAAAACCGGTGAGAAGTTCGAGAGAGGTTTCGATGCCGCTGCGCTCACTGAAGCCGTTCACATATTCCTTGAGGGCAGAAACGAGGCCGAGGTCGTCGAGCAACGGAGGATGGAGGAGATAAGAGAGAGTGCGGATTTCGCGAGACATCTGCTGGAGGAGTTCGCGAGCTTTTTCGAGAGCGCGATGGGAAGCGGGATTGAGCGGCTGGGCGGATTGACGGAGCTGGGCGAGGCTGAGATTGACGGCGAGAACGGTTTGGGCCATGCCGTCGTGAAGTTCGCGGCCGATGCGGCGGCGCTCTTCGTCCTGGAGCTTGAGCAGTTCGGTGGAAAGCTGGTGAATGGCGCGCTCGGCGTTTTTGAGATCGGTGATATCGGTGAAGGTGGCGATGACCCGCAGGATGGAGCCATCGGGATGAAATTGCGGGACGGCATTGCCGAAAATCCAGAGGATCTCCGGGAGGCCCGGAATCCGGTAGC
The DNA here is from genome assembly GCA_035487095.1 of Candidatus Sulfotelmatobacter sp. Classification (GTDB taxonomy): domain Bacteria; phylum Acidobacteriota; class Terriglobia; order Acidiferrales; family UBA7541; genus Acidiferrum. Next base: position 13,993 of record DATHMM010000144.1, on the reverse strand, counting down.
CCAAGGTGGCCTGGTGAAGAGGACGCTTGGTGCGGAGGACGGTGGGGACGGGGCGATTAGCATAGGGAATGTCGCGCCCCCGCTCGTCAAGGGGAACGATTTCAAGTTCGTCGGCGGAACGGCCGATGACCTGCGCGGCCGTGAGATTGAACATGTTGAGCGATGCCTGATTGGCGAATTCAAACGTGCCGTCGGGACCAGTGAGGATGACGCCGACGTGGAGATCGCGGACGAGAGTGCGGAAGCGTTCTTCGCTTTCGCGAAGAGCTTCGGTGGCGCGGCGCTGCTCGGAGAGATCGGTGAGGGAGACGAGGATGTTGGTGACTTCGGCGGAGGAGTTGAATTGAGGAACGACGTCAATAAGAGTCCAGATGGTTTTGTGGGAATGGAGGTGACGCCAGCCGACGACAAGATTGTGGATGGGGCGGCGGGAGGAGACGACGGTGGGAATCAGGCCTTCGGAGTCGGGGAGCACGGAACCGTCTTCGCGAAGAGGCTCGAGGTGGAGATCGATGAGCATTTTGCCGGTGACCTGCTCGATGCGGAGGTCGAAGAGATTCAGGGCGGCGGGATTGGCGTAGAGAATTTCACCGATCGGACTGCTGGAGACGATGCCAACGTGAAGGTTTTCGACAAAAGAGCGGAAACGCTCCTCGCTCTCGCGGAGGGCGTCGACGGCTTTGCGTTGCTCGGAGATATCGCGGACGACGACGAGAGCACAGCGGTGGCCGTCGATTTCCAGGAGAGAGCCGGAAAGCTGGCCGGTGCGAAGCTGGCCGGATTTCGTGCGGAAAGAGAATTCGACGTTGCGGACTTCCGAGTGCTGGTTTAGCTCGGAGAGAACGCTGGCGCGCAGGGCGGGATTTGTCCAGAGATTCAGTTCGACGGGAGTCTTGCCGAGGACTTCCTCGCGAGCGTAGCCGGTGAGGCGGGTGAAGCCTTCGTTGACGTCGATGTAAGGGCCGTCGGGGAAAAAGTTGATGGCAAAGCCGTCGGGGCTGGCGCGGAAAGCGGAGGAGAGGAGATGTTCGGAGTGGGCGAGGGCGCGCTCGGTTTGGAGAAGTTCATCGGAAACCTGGCGCTGCTTGCGATTGGTGAGGATAAGGCGGGCAGCGGAACAAAGGAAAGAGGCGCTGATGGCGAGCCAGGCGGCTGCAAATTGATCGCGGGCGATGCCGCGACCCATGAAGATGACGAGAAGTGGAATGAAGAGTGGCAGGAGATGAGTGACGGTGAGATCGCCGATGCGTGAGGGAGGTTCGACGATGGTGTCGCCCGGACCGGAGGGCCAGCGGACGGAGATAAGGATGACACCGAAGAATGGAACGAGGAAAAGGAAGTCGCTCCAAGTGGCGGAGCCGAGGGAGTTTTTCAGATTGAGAAGGTAGCCGGCGTCGGAAAGGGAGGCGGCCACAAAAACGAAAAACAGGCCGAGGGAGAATGAGCGAAGCCCCGCAGAGACAGAAGTGCGGGAGCGGAAGAAAAAGCCGGTGGAGAGAGCGGCGTCACGCAAGATGTAAAGAATGAGAATCTGGCGAGGGATGTCGGCGGGGTTGGCGAGCCAGCGGGAAGGCGAATAGAAAAAATAAAGATAAGCGGTGACGGCGACAATGGCGATTTGCAGGAAGTCGAGAGTGCGGAGCCAGTCCCAGCCCGGCGACTTCGCGTCAACCGGGGGCAGAAACATCATGAAGACCGGAGCAGCCCAGACGATGAAAAAAATGTCGGAAGGCACAGGCATCAGCGAAGAACCGGGAACATAGGTTTGGTAATAGGTGGTGAGGCCCTGGGCGAGGGCGGCGAGAACGAGCGCGATGGAAAGAAGAGTCCACAACTGCCGAGCGTAACCACTAGAACGCCGGGCGGCAAAGAAGGAGCCGAAGGCGGCCAGCGAAACCATGGAGAAATCGAGGGAGTTGGAGAACAGGAGGCGCTTGGCGGAGTCGTGAACGGCTTCGAGGTCGAGCAAAAGCAGCGCCGCTATGACGAGAGCGAAGGCGATGAGGAGCTTGGGAATCTTGCCGAGGGGTAGCAAGCGAACCTCAAAGGAACGCTGGCGAGGCGTGCCGGGTAATTGAAGTGCAGTGTATCGAGTGTACACCAGAGGAGAGGGCGGGGGAGAGGGATGTTCACGAGGGAGTGCGTGGGGCTGCGCCTGGCTGTATCGAGGATAAAGTTGACTGGCTCAGTTGACATCCTCGCCCAAATTGAGTTTGGGCGGTGCTGCAACAGGGGGCGGGGCGAGCCCCGCCCCTACAATCTTTTTGGTTTTGTGTAGACTTCAAGCCTTACAGCGCACGATTGGGGGTGCGCCTCCCAAGCAGCGGATCACCTTGTTCGAAGAGAAGCCGGAGGTCATTTGACCAGATCGCCGGTGCCGAATGCGAGTGCAGGGACAGAGGCAGATAAATCCGGAGCTGGAGTTTGCCCGGCGAGGAGTCCGGCGGCCTGGTCCAACTGCTTTTGGGTCATGAGATGGCGAAGGGCGGAGAGGCTCTCGCCGGCAGGGTGATTTCCCGCGCGAAAAGCTCGCGAGTACCAGGCAAATGCAGAAACGTAATCGAGCGGGACGCCCCAACCGTGTTCGTAGAGGTAGGCGAGATTGGTTTGAGCGGGAACCAGGCCCTGGTCAGCCGCGAGACGAGCCCAATAAGCGGCTTTGCCATGATCCACTGGAACGCCCTGGCCGAGACAATAAAGCACCGCGAGATTGTTTTGGGCATTGCGCTGGCCATTCTCCGCAGCGGCCCGAAACCAGTGCGCTGCCTGGGCATAATTTTGAGGCAAGCCCGTGCCAGTGTAATAAAGAGAGGCCAGATTGGCCTGGGCGACGGGATCGCCCTGGACGGCGGCGACGAGGTACCAGCGTACGGCTTCACGAAGGTCTTTTGAGACACCCTGGCCACGCTCGTACAAGGAGGCTAGGTTGTTCTCTGCGAGGGGAAAGCCCTGGAGGGCGGATGCGCGGAAGAGTTCGGAGGCACGAACGAGATCCTTGGGGACACCGAAACCGAACGAGTAGAGGTAGCCGAGCATAAATTGCGAGCGGGGATCGCCGGCATTGGCGGATTCGCGGAATAAGGCGGCTGCTTTCTCATAGTCAAGGGGAACGTAACGGCCATAGAAGTAGTGGAGGCCGAGAAGATACGATTCCGAGGGGGTGGAAGATTGAGCGGAAACGACGATGGGTGTGGCGGTTAGAAGAACAAGAGCGAGAAACGGAGCGAAGAGCGAGCGAATGAGACGGAACGAGATGAGCATGTGGCCCCCGTATCGAACATGTGGGGCCGGTGAGGCTTGTTGGCACACACCTGGCCGAGCTCCGCGCAGGCCAATCGGGAGGTGGTCGAGCGATGCGCCCCGAATGCGGGAACGCGCCGCGGCCACCTCGGCGAAGGAGTCGAGAACTCTGGGACCACTACGCTGGTTATAAAGAGAAAGACGAAGGGAACGTGGAAAAGTTTGATTTATTTTTGGCGATAAAGGGGAGGGATAACAGCGAACAGATAGCAGCGATCAGGAGGCCTGGAATGCCCTGGCGGGCATGGTGCTGGGAAAGGTAAGGATATTGTAACGGGAAGTTGTGGGGTGCATCCGATTGGGGAGTGGATGGCGGGGGATGCGTTTGTTTGACCTGGTCGTCCTGGTGAGATCCCGTTAGTGCAAATGACGACTGCCGGAAGCGAGGTGCGGTTTCCGAGGTCGGAATCGACTTCGCGCCCGGAAATACCTGACTGACACAAGCGAGGAAATCATGAGAATGCCGATGCTGGCTCTTGAGGCATTAGCCTCAGCTGCCACCGTTTTGTTTGCTGCCAATTTTGAGGCGCCAAGGAGACAAACAATGGGAACGCAGAGCGCAAAGATGCATGAAGAGAAGGCGTTTCACATTTTCAATCCGGAAACGATGGCGAAACCGACCGCGGGCTATTCGCAAGTGGCGGAAGTCGGGGAGGGGAAGATCGTATACATCGCGGGGCAGATCGCACTGGATAAGTCCGGGAATCTGGTTGGGAAGGATGATTTTCGAGCGCAGGTGCAGCAGGTTTTTGAGAACCTGAAAGCCGCGGTGGAGGCTTCCGGGGGCGATTTCAACAGCGTCATCAAATTGAACTATTACTGTGCGGCGGGTGTGGATCCCTCACAGATGCCGGTGGTAAGAGAAGTGCGCGACAAATACGTGAACACGACGAATCCGCCAACGAGCACGTTTGTTTTTGTGCAGCGGCTGGTGAGGCCGGAATGGCTGATCGAAGTGGAAGCAGTGGCTGTGGTGAAGAAGTGAGCAAGGCGAGGAATTGCCTTTGGGCGAAATGGCACGATAAAGCAGATTCCTCGGGCAAAAAGCGCCCTCGGAATGACAGGTTTGTGAACGGTTCAGGGTTCAGTCAAACAATCAAATAGCTCAGCGAATGGAGAATGAAAGATGGCTAAGAATCTTGTGGCGCAGGTGGGGAAGGCGGGCGGGGAATTTGAGCTGGTGGAACGGGAGATTCCGGCGCCGGCGGCGGGCGAGGTGCGGATCAAGGTGAAGGCTTGCGGAATTTGCTTCAGCGACCACCTTGTGAAGGATGGACTATGGCCGGGCTTGCAGTTTCCCCGTGTTCCGGGACATGAAGCGGTGGGCGTGGTGGATGAGGTGGGCGCGGGAGTGACGGAGTGGAAGAAAGGCGACCGGGTGGGAGTGGGATGGCATGGCGGCCATGACTTTACGTGCGCGAACTGCCGGCGCGGGGATTTTGTGACCTGCGTGAACGAGCCGATCACCGGCGTGACGCGGGACGGCGGATTCGCGCAGTACATGATTGCGCGACATGAGGCGGTGGCGCTGCTGCCGGGGGAGATTGATTGGGCAGAGGCGGGGCCGTTGATGTGCGCGGGGATTACGACGTTTAACGCGCTGCGAAACAGCGGGGCGCGGATGGGCGATCTGGTGGCCGTGCAGGGGATCGGCGGGCTGGGGCATTTGGGGATTCAGTTTGCGGCGAAGGCCGGATACCGGACGGTGGGAATCGGGCGCGGACCGGAGAACGCGGCCCTGGCGAAGAAACTGGGGGCACACGCGTACCTTGATACTAAGGCGACGAACGCGGCGGAAGCGCTGCAGAAGATGGGAGGCGCGAAAGTGATCCTGGCGACGGCGCCGAATGCAAAGGCGATGTCCGAGATGATCGGTGGATTGGGCGTCGGAGGGAAATTGCTGGTGGTGGGAGCGCCGTTCGAGCCGATGGAAGTTTCCGTGGTGCAATTGCTGATGGCTCGGCGGGGAATTCAGGGATGGCCTTCGGGGACGGCGATGGATTCGCAGGAGACGCTGGAGTTTTCGGCGTATTCGGGAGTGCGGCCGATGGTGGAGAAGTTTCCGCTGACGAAGGTGAAGGAAGCATATGAACGGATGACGTCGGGGAAGGCGGAGTTTCGGGTGGTGCTGACGATGGAGTAGGAAGCGGAAGTTAACAGTCGACAGTTGACAGTTTACAGTTTTCGGAAAAGAGGATGAGCGGAGGGGCCTGGCGGCTTCTTCGCTCTTTCTTTTTGCGAGAGGAGAACAGTAAGCAGATAACAGATAGCAGGAGGCGAGGAGGGCCTGGGTGATTCCATCGAATTGAGATTGGGGCAGTTGGTTGCCGTGGTCCCTCCGTCCCGGTGAAGCACACGGGACGCAAAAGGCGCGCTCCGTGGCCGGCGCGCCGCAGACGGCGCGGAAGAAAATGCCGGCCACTCCGGTCGGGATGACGGAAGCGGAGAAGAGAAGAGCGGCCCTCCGCCGTGGCGGACGGGCCCTACAAATGTTGGAGAAGCGTGGGGAATGAAAGAGGGCGGCGTAAAGCCGCCGTTACACTAGAAAGGGATGTCTTCGTCGGAGATTTCGGGCCCGGATGAGGGTCCGAAATCTTCGGAGGGGGCGGCTTCGTGCCCGAAGTCGTCGCCACCGCGGGCTGCGGGGGCGCCTCCGCCGGCGCTGGCGCCAGCGGCCATGCCGTCGCCGCGGCCGCCGAGCATGCGGAAATTGGTGGCGACAATTTCAAAGCTGGTGCGCTTCTGGCCTTCCTTGTCTTGCCACTCGCGGGATTGGATGCGGCCTTCAATAAATATCTGAGAACCCTTTTTCAAATATTGTTGGGCGATTTCGGCTTGTTTGCCCCAAACGACAATTTTGTGCCATTCGGTGCGTTTCTGGCGTTCGCCGTTGCGGTCTTTGTAAGATTCGTCCGTGGCGAGGGAAAAATTGGCGACGGCCTGACCGCCGGAGGTGAAGCGGGTTTCGGGGTCGCGACCGAGGCGGCCGATGAGGATGACTTTGTTGACGGACATTTGAGTTGCTCCTTGATGCTGAAAGCGGCGAGGACGAAGCCACGGAAAAGATGAAGATAGCACGGCGGAGAAGAAAAATGAAATGAGTGGAGAGTGAAGAGAGAGGAGAAACAGGTGCCGGTGTCCGGGGAGTAGCGTTGTGCGAATCGGAGGGATGTGTCGCACCTACAGCGCTTGAGGCCGTTGAGGCCGATGTGACCCAGCACTCACGCGCTGGGCTAGATTCTGCCGCGCAGCTGGCGCTGTTGGGAGTTTGTGCGCCACTGACCCAGTGCTTACACAGTGGGCTAAATTCTGGCGCACCTCCGGCGCTGGGGAGTCGGTTGGCGGAGAGCTTACTGGAACGCGGGAGGAGAGACTGGAGGCGAATTCGGGAGAGGGGCTGGGCGCGTAAAAGCGAAAGCTTTGCTTTCGCACTCAAAAGTCAGTGGGCGGTGGAGGCGGTGACGGCTATGCCTAGTTCTTTTAGTTTGGCGCGGGCGCGGCGCTCTTCTTCGGTGCCGGGGTAGCGCTTGACGACCTCGCGGAGTTCCTTAACACCGGCGGCTTTCTGGGTGAGTTCGATGAGAGCCATGCCCTTTTTATAGCGCGCGGAGGCGAGCTTGAAGCTCTTGGGATAGTTGGTGAGGACCTTGTCGTACTCGGTGACAGCTTGCTGGTATTGATGCTGGGAGTAGGCAATTTCGCCGAGATAGAACTGGGCGTTGGAGGCGAGGTCGGTGTCGCTGTAAAACTTGAGGTAGTCCTGGAATTCGGAGCGGGCGAGATCGTATTTGCCGCTGGTGATGTCGCGAAGTCCGTTGGAATAGAGGTTATCGGCGGAAGGTGGTGGACCGGAAGGAGAGACAGAGGCAGCGCCGGGGTCGCCGCCGGGTCTCGGGGAAGCAGAACCGGCGGGAGCACCAGTTGGATTGCCGCCGGCGAGGCGCGCGTCGATGCTCTGAACGGAGTTTTGCAAATCCACCAATTGCTGATTGACTTTGCCGAGGCGGGACTTGATTTCCTCGAGATTGTCGGAGAGTCCCTGGACCTGAGTGGACATGGTGTCGAGACGCGTGCCGGAGTTGGCCTGGACGTCCTGAACGGATTTCTGGAGGGAACTCATGGTGGTGTTGAGCTTGTTGACGGTGTCGGCGGATTGCTCGATGAGGGTTTTCTGCACAGTGTGGTCCTGCGTGAGCTGGGTCTGCATATCTTTTTGACCCTGGAGGATGGTGGTGACATCGCGCTGAAGCTCGATGAGCTCGCGGGCTACGGCCATAACGGGTTTGGGGCCGACAAGGCTGCCAGCGACGGCGGCGGCAAGCATGGCGCCGGAGAAGTAGAGAATGTTGCGAACACGCATGATTAAGACCTCCGAAAAATTGGGCATGGGTACGGGGACAATTTTGGACGAAGAGCGGATTGCGCCCCAATAATCAAATGTACTGGCAGATTGGGTGGGTAGCAAGTGGGGAATGGAAGATTGAAGAGGATACGAGATAACAGTTAACAGATAGCAGGAGGCGACGGGACTGAGGTCGTCCCATCGAGTCGAGATGGGGAGCGTTGGTTGCCACGGTCCCTCCGCTGCCGCCCGCAAAAGGCGCGGGCCTCCGGTCGGGATGACAGAAAAACAGCCGATGCAAAGTTGAGCGATCGACGCAGGATTTGAGAGGCGGTGATTAAGGCGTTAAAGCGGAGCCTTTGCCTCCGCACTCAAAAAAAGAACGGCGGCCCGCACGAGGCGAGCCGCCCTTGTGTTGTAGCCCGAGAAGCTTAGTTAGGGCCTGGCCGGGACGAAGTGGCCGCGGCGATTTTGTTGCCAGCAGGTTTCGTTGGACTCGGTGCAGAAGGGCTTTTCCTTGCCGTAACTGACGGTGCTGAGATTGGCGGCAGGAATGCCGAGGTTGACAAGGTATTGCTTGACGGCGTTGGCACGGCGGTCGCCGAGAGCGAGGTTGTACTCGGTGGAGCCGCGTTCGTCGCAGTGGCCTTCGATGATGACCTTCGCGTTCGGATAGCCCTTTAGGAAGGAAGCGGTCTTCTCGAGGGCTGCACGGGCATCAGGACGGATGTCGGCCTTGTCGAGGTCGAAGTAAGCGTCACGCACTTCCTGGGCGAAGAGTTCCTCGAAGCTGGGACCCTTGGGAGCAGGCGGAGGAGGAGGGGCGTTGACGCTGACGCGGATGTTGGAATCTGCGTTGCCGCCCGGGCCGCTTGCGGTGATTGAATAGGTCGTGGAGCTAGCAGGAGTAACGGTGGTGGAGCCCTGCGGAGTAACGGCGCCGACTTCGGGAGTGATGGAGACGTTGGTGGCGTCGGTGGTGGTCCAGGTGAGCTTGGAGGATTCGCCCTTGTTGATGGTGGTGGGATCGGCGGAAATACTTACGGTGGGTTTGGCGGCGGCCGGCGGTGGAGGCGCGGGCGTCGGAGGTGGTGGAGTCGGTTTCTTGTGGCAGCCAGCGACAATCAAAATAGCTGCTGAAGCGAAAATGAGAAGCGAGCGATGCAGCGGGGAGTGCGGATGATTCATTCGTGTCCTCCTAGACACTACAGATTGGTTGTCGTGCGAAATCCACCGGAAGAGAGAGCATACCACCGGAGGCAGGGTTCCGGGAATATATCGCCATGCGATATATTGTATTTATGGAACGAAGAGAGTGCAAGGGAGTTTGCGAAAAAGGCACCGGGGTGAAACCGGACGAAGCTACGGTTTGGTGCGGGGCGGGCATCGACGGATTGGATGCGTGGAGGAGAATCGAGGATGCGAAAAAGGTGGGCGCGGACTGTACTATTTGCAGACGATAATTCGAAGGCAGCTGACGGGTTATCCAGTGAGCGGAGGGGACTTCGCAAAAGATGATAATGCCTATAAACTTTGATTATGACGCACACATTGGAAGAGCTGATCCCGGACTACATTCAGGGGCTGCCGGCGTACGTGGCCGGGAAGCCGGTGGAAGAGGTGGAGCAGGAGCTGAAGATTCATGCGGTGAAGCTGGCGTCGAACGAGAATCCGCTGGGGCCTTCGCCGAAAGCGATGGAAGCCGCGCGGAGGGCTTTGGGGGATGCGAACTGGTACCCGGATGGAGGAAGCAAGCGGCTGCGAGAAGTGCTGGGATTGCGATTTGGCGTGAAAGCGGACGAAATTTTTGTGGGATTGGGATCGAGCGAGATTATTGACCTGGCTTCGCGGGTGCTGCTGAAGCCGGGAAGCGAAGGGATTACGAGCGAGGGGTCGTTCGCGCTGTTTTCGATTGCGATCCGGGCGAGCGGGGGGAAATTGATATTGACTCCGCTGAAGAATTTTGGGTTTGACCTGGAGGCGATTGCGCGAGCGGTGACTCCGCAGACGCGGATTGTGTACATCGCGAACCCGAACAATCCGACGGGGACGGCGTTTGGGGCGGCGGAGTTTGGCGCGTTCCTGAAGAAGGTGCCAGGGGACGTGCTGATCGTTTTGGATGAGGCGTATCGGGAGTATGCGGACCGGGAGGATTTGCCAAAGGCGATGGAGTTGTTTCGCGAGTACAACAATTTGTTGACGCTGCGGACGTTTTCGAAAGTTTATGGATTGGCCGGGCTGCGGATCGGGTATGGGATCGGGCATCCGACGCTGGTGGCGGAGATGAACAAGCTGCGGACGCCGTTCAATGTTACGAGCGTGGGGCAGGCGGCGGCGCTGGCGGCTTTGGATGATGAGGAGCATGTGCAGAAGTCGGTGGAGATTAACCGGGGGGAGCGGAAGCGGCTTCACGAGGAATTGAAGAAGCTGGGGCTGGCGCCGGTGGAAAGCGAGACAAATTTTTTGTTTGTGCCGATCGGGCCGCGGGCGAAGGCGCTGTGCGATGAGTTGTTGCAGGAGGGCGTGATTATCCGGCCGCTGGGGTGGATGGGACTGCCGGAGGCGATACGGATATCGGTGGGGAGTCCGGCGGAGAATACGAAATTGATTGGGGCGCTGGCGCATGCGCTGGTGCGGCCGGCGGGTAAGACGGTTTTGGCGGACGAGTTTTCGAATCGGCCGGTTTAATTTTGGAAAATGGAAATTGGAAAATAGAAAATGGGCGGGCGAAAAGTGTAGGTTGGATTTTACGTAAGAGGGGACTTAACGCAGAGTTCGCCGAGGTAAGAGCGCAGAGAACGCTGAGGAGAAGCGTACCAGCTTGGAGTTGAGTTTCATCGAACACGCATGAAACTACATATGCCGGAAAACTTTAATGCTGGCAGCGACGTGGTGGCGCAGATATTGCGCGGGGCGAAGACTGTTGCGGTGGTGGGATTGTCTTCGAACGCGATGCGGGCTTCGCATGGGGTGGCGGAGTATCTCAAGGCCGCGGGATACCGGATTATTCCTGTGAACCCCAATGAGGCGGAGGTTTTGGGGGCGAAGGCTTACGCTCGGCTGGAGGATGTGCCGGAGCCGGTGGATATTGTGGATGTGTTTCGGCGGGCGGAAGAGTTGCCTGCGGTGGCGGAGTCGGCGATTGGGATTGGGGCGAAGGTTTTGTGGATGCAATTGGGGATAGAGAATGCGGAGGCGGCGGAGAAGGCGCGGGCGGCGGGATTGGTGGTGGTGGAGGATTCGTGTTTGATGGTGGAGCATAAGAGGAGAAGAGGGTGATTGGTGAATAGTGACTGGTGACTGGTGCGGAAGAAGGAATGAACGCAGAGTTCGCTGAGAGCGCGGAGTGCGCTGAGAAGAAAAGAGGGTTGTGGCGCTAGGTCGTAAGAACCCACCTATCGCGGAAGGCGCGAAGGAGGGGGCATCCTCAAGGTCATTTGTTGGGTGACTTAATTTAGTTCGAAGAGCACAGGCAGGAGTGCTTGTGCCACACGGAAGAGAGACAGGAGTTAGAAGGAGAAGATTTGGAGGTTGCGCTTGCCGGGGAGGACTATGGCGAGGAAGCGGCCGTCGGGGGAGAGGGAATATTCGCGGATGGTGAGGCCGTGGAGGAGCATCCGGGGTTCGGGTTCGAGGACGGGGACTTCGGAGTGCGGCGGGTAGGCGCGGAGTTCGGGGATGCGGAAGGTGACGAGGTCGGCGGATTTCTTTTCGACGGTGCGCTTCAGATAGATTTGTGACTCGTCGGCGGACCACTGGAGCACTCCGAGGCCGACGCGCATGCGGGCAATGCGGACGGGGACGGTGAGATCGCGGATTTCGAGGACTTCCTTGTCGAGAAAATAAGCGATGCGCGTGCCGCTGGGCGAGACGACGATTCCGCCGGAGTAGGCGTCAAGAGTGGCGACTTCCTTGTCTTCCTGGGCGAGAAGATCGAGGCGCTGGAGGCGCGCAGGGCCGTCCCAGTTGCGATTTTGCTCGACGGCGATCGCGGCGTTGCTGCCGGAGATGCGCGATGCTCCTTCGAAGGTGCGGCCCTCAAATGCTTTACCCGCGGGGCCGGTGGAAATATTCAAATATTGCATGGCGTAGAGGCCTTGAGGCGTGTCCTCATTGTTGAGGTAGACGAGTGTTTGGTTGTCGCGGAGCCAGAGTGGATTTTGCGCGTGCATGACGAGCGAATCTTTCCCATTGGGGCGGAGTTCGCGGCCGGAATCGTCGAGGAGGAGGAGAGCGGGGGCATCTTCACGGGCGCCGGCGTCGGGGTCCATGCTGGTGGTGAAGAGCTGGACGGCGATGATGTGGGCATTGGGGGACCAGGTGAAGGATTCGACCTGGTAGGTGAAGAGCTTTTCGTCGTGAGTGAATTTCTGGCCTTCGAAGAGGCGCTTGCGCTTGCCGCCGGCTTCGAGGAGCCAGATGTCGTCGCGCTGGAGATCGTATTTTTTGGCTTTGAAGGTGCGGCGGACGGAGAAGACGACGTTGCCGTTGGGGGCGTAGGCGAAGGCGGTGACTTCTTCGTCGATGTTAGTGACGGGCTTGTCGAAGTTTTGGGCTTCGGACGCGGAGGGAAAAAAGAGAAGACTAACGCAGAGTACGCTGAGAGCGCAGAGTACGCTGAGAAGAGGGGAAGTGGAGGGCGAGCGCGAGATCATGGTTTCGGGTGAGGACCAGTGTACTCGCTGCAGCAGGGTTTTTCGACTGGGGTGAATTCCATGAGTTCGACGCGGGTTTGGTCGGGGTCGTAGAGGTTGAGTTGCCATTTGCCGTCGCGGCCGATTTTGGGAGCTTCGTTGATCGGTAAGCGCAATTTGCTCTGCAACAATTCATCGTCGGCCTGGCGCATGTCAGCCACTCCAAGGGCAATGTGATTCATGACGCCGCGGGTGTGTTGGTTGGCATCCGGCGGAACATTCAACATGTACTCGATCCAGTCGGTGCCGTCGGGGACTTGCATGTCCACCCAGTTTGTTTCGCCTTCGTGCATGCCGCCCTGCCAGTAGAGGTGAAAACCCAGAATGTCCTTATAGAAGCGATCCATAGTTGCGCGGTCGTGAACTACGAACCCGGCGTGAATGATGTGTGGCCAATTGGGAAGGGGTGCCGCGTACGCGCCGGGCATACCTAATGATGGCTGGTTGTAACCCGAGGCCTGGACAAATATCAGGCGATGGCCTTCGGGATCGAAAACCGTAAACATGGCGCCAGAGGGCCATTTCGTCCATTTCTCGACTTTCACTTTATTCTTTTCCAAGAATTTTCGCAGATGATCGGCGTCGTCGGTTTCGAAGATGATAGCGCTCAGCAGACTATCCGGCAGCGATCCCCGAACAGGATCGAGCGCCACGGGTCCGTTTTCATCCTTGGACATTTTTTCGCACCAGTTGCACTTTGTTGCATCGGTATTCGCCAAAGCCAGAGTCCGCAGGATGCCGTAATAGAAGTCGTTTGCGACCGGGGCATTGGTTGTGAAAATGCGGACCTGGAGGATTTGGAGGATTTTGGGGCGAGCGGGAGTTGAGGAAGGAGAAGAGTTTAACGCGGAGAGAAGAGGGGAGGAGGCGCAGAGGGCGCAGAGAAGAGCGGCGAGCAGAGCGAATTGCATTGCGCGGGTGATTGGTTTGCGCATCGGTTTACCTGGCGGTGCCTGTGGCTTTGGATTTGATTTTGCGAATTTCGTCCATTCGGGTGCGCAAGCGGGCTTCGAAGCCCTGGTCAGTAGGTTTGTAGTAGGCGCGCGAGGAAAGGTTGTCTGGGAGGCAGGCCATGTCGGTGACTTTGTCGTCGAAATTATGGGCGTATTTGTAGCCCTGGGCGTAGCCGATATTTTTCATGAGGCCGGTGACGGCGTTGCGGAGATGGAGCGGCACGGGATCGGCTTCGGTTTTGTGGACGTCTTCGAGGACGTCGCCGTAGGCCGTGTAGAGGGCATTGGATTTCGGCGCGAGCGAGAGATACACGGCGGCTTGCGCGAGGGCGAGATTGCCTTCGGGAGCGCCGAGAAAATCGAAGGCGTCCTTGGCGGCGAGGGTGACGGCGAGGGCGCCGGGTTCGGCGAGGCCGATGTCTTCGCTGGCCATGCGGACGAGGCGGCGAGCGAGATAGAGAGGCTCTTCGCCGGATTCGAGCATGCGGGCGAGCCAGTAGAGGGCGGCGTCGGGATCGGAATTGCGGACGGATTTGTGGAGGGCGGAGATGAGATTGAAGTGCTCTTCGCCGGCTTTATCGTAGCGGAGCATTTTGCGCTGGAGGAGGGATTCGAGGAGATCTTTGGTGATGTGTTTTACGGGCTGGGTGGAGGCTGAGATCGAAGACCCACCCTCAAAACCGGAGGGTGGGGCACCCGGCTCT
>DATHMM010000143.1:0-22630 GCA_035487095.1 Candidatus Sulfotelmatobacter sp. | reverse complement strand
CATCGACGCGACGAGGTGCAGCGTTCCGAAGCGTTCGATATCTTCCGGCGTCACCACCTGTGCGTGCTCGACGCGATCGCGGCGGTCGCGCGCACCGTTGACGCGGACAACCGCCTCGAAGACGTCCAGAGCGACGCGGTTTGATCGGTCGCCGATGGCGTGAAACGCCAGTTGAAAACCGGCTTTGTCGCGCTCCAGCGCCATGGCTTTCAGTTTCTCCGGCTCGATGGTCAGAATGCCGGTGGTGCCGGGCTCGTCCGAATAGGGAGCGAGCATCGCAGCCGTGCGCGAGCCAAGCGCACCGTCGGTCACCATCTTCAGCGCGCCGGTCTTCAACCAGGGATCCGTCGTGCCGCCCTCTGACCTCATGTTCTGCAGTTCATTCAGCGGTGCCATGAACGGAAGCCATTCCGTAATCCGCGCGGTGAGTTTCTTTTCTTCCTTCAGGTCGTGATAGACCAGAAAATCTTCCCAAGCGGAATTGTCTTGCGCGGAGGTCACGCCGTTTTGCGCCAACTCCTGCAGCACAAGCTCGATGCCGCGCCGGCGCTGCTCCGGCGTTGGGTCCGGAATTTTCTGCTCGACAAATTCCATCGCCGAGCCTTCCTTGAACATGCCCGTGGGATTCCCGTCGGCGTCGCGTTCGATTTCGCCGCCCGTGGGATTCTTTGTATCCGGCGTAATTTCGGTGTGTTTCAGCGCCATCGAGTTCGCGACGGCCACGTGTCCCGAGACGTGCACCAGGAATACGGGATTGTTGGGAGCGACCTCGTCGAGGTCCTGCCGGTGCGGAAACGTTTTCTCCGGCCAGCGCGTCTGGTCCCAGCCGCTGCCCACAATCCATTCGCCGGGCTTGTGCTGTGAAGCGGCCACTCGCACGCGTTGCTGAAGTTCGGCGAGCGAGTCCGTGCCCTTCAAATCCAGCGTCAACTTGTCGCGGCCCGCGCTGCCCAGATGCGTGTGCGCATCGTTGAACCCAGGCATCAGGAAGCGGCCTTTCAGCTGCACTACCTGTGCTTCGGGATTCGACCCGCCGCAATCCAGCATGATGTGCTCGATCGAGCCGATGCAGAAAATCTTTTCGTCGCGCACCGCCAGCGCGGACGCCCAGGGCATCTTCGGATCATTGGTGTAGATCCGCCCGTGCAGGTAATACGTTGTCTTGTGGGCCGGATCGCTTGTTTGCGAAAACGCAGCGCGCGCCGCTAAAAATGAAAGAACAGCCATTCCCAGCGAAAAGAAAACGCGAGAAGCCATCAGATAAATGGTTCTAGGGGGTCGGAGCTTTAGCTCCGACATTTGGCGCCCAAAAAAAGCGGGCTTTAGCCCCTGAGGAAACTCTTCCTTCGTCCGAACTTCATTTATGAGATAAGTTCGAGACGATTTGCGCATCCTCAGCGCCCCTTTTCCGGCACCACGCCAGAAACACCCAGCAACGTCAGCATTGCGCGCTGCAACCCCATTTCGCGCCCGGAGGGTTCGTACCACTCCTGCAGCGAATGCGCGCCGCCGCCGTTGCCGCCCGCACCGATGGCAATCGCTTCGATGCCCAGGGACAGCGGAATATTCGCGTCGGTGGAAGAGCGCTCGATTCTCGAGAGGTTTCCCAGGTAATCGTCAGCGGCGCGCAGCGAGGCCAGCAGCGAAGAATCGGCCGCCAATTCCCCGCCGGGGCGGCTGCCGATCAGGTCCACTTTCCAATCCAGCTTACCCTTGCTTCGGTCGCGCGCGTTGTCGTTTTCGTCTTTCACGCCGGTGGCCATGCACTCGCGCAGTGCGGATTCCAGCCGCGTCAGCTCGTCTTCGCTCTCCGAACGGATATCCACTTTCAGTTTCGCCTCGTGCGGAATCGAATTGACCGAGGTGCCGCCCTCCACCTGCCCCAGGTTGAACGTCGTCCGCGGCGAAACCGGAATTTTTGTATTGATGAAGCGCACCGAGCCGCGCGCCAGCGCGTTAATCGGATTCACCATCCCGAAATCGGACCAGCTGTGCCCGCCGGGGCCAGTGATCGTAACTTCCAGCCGCCGCGACGCCAGCGCCTTTGTCGTGACGTGGTCGGTGCCGGAGCCATCGAGCACGATCACCGCGCGCAACCTCGTCCGGTAAGCATCGATCAGCGCCCGCATCCCGCGCAAATTCCCTTCGCCCTCTTCGCCGACGTTCGCGGCAAACAAAATCGTGCGCTGCGGCTTAAGTTTCGCCGCCTGAAACGCCCGCGCAATCGCCACAATCGCCGCCAGTCCCGTGCCATTATCGGAAATCCCCGGCGCCAGCAGCCGCTCGCCTTCGTGCTGCACCTTCACATCCGTGTCCGCCGGAAAAACCGTATCCAGATGCGCGGCAATCAGGATGCACTCTTTGTCGTTCGCGCCTCGCAGCTCGGCGATCACGTTGCCAAGCTTATCCGTCTGCACCGGCAGCCCCTCGGCCGCAAACAACGCCTTCACCGCCACGGAGCGCTTTTCTTCCTGAAACGATGGAGCCGGAATTTCCGTCAGAGCAACCTGCTGGTCGCTGATCCACTTCAGATTCTTCGCGAACCAGTCCAGCGCCACGCGCACCTGCGGCTGCTCTGCAACGGAAACTGAAGTGAGTGGCCGTGCGGCCTGCGAGAGGGCTGAGCGAATCGGCATGCACAAAAGAATAGCGCAAACGGCAAAGCGTTTCACTGTACCAATTGGCAGTCGCGCGGGCCAAGTCGTCTTGCAGGAGAGAATCGGGGACGCGGGATAATCCACGCCGCCATTTTAGCTTGAAGCAGCGTAACTCGCGACGGTTTTCGATAGTAGGTCAATTTCCGCTTTGTGCGTTGATCACGGCTTTAGGAATTAGAACGGGCAAATCCCATTTCAATTTTGCAATTCTGAAAGTTGGAGTATCCTTGTGGAAAGTGCGGCCACTTTTCATATGGTTCTTGTCGGTATTCCCCTTTCTGGCGGCCAGCGCGCAAAACTGTCCAGTTCGCGACGAACGCGGCCCTGCCGAAGCATCGACAGCTTCGACGCTACACGGAACAATTTTGCTTCACGACGAGCTTCGACAATGGCTTGGCCTTAAGCTTGAACAACCAGCCTGCGGTCAGGCCGAAATTCAACTCGTTTTTTCTGACATCAAAGCAATGCGAAGTGCGGAAACCTTGCGTGGGTGCACCGCTTCTGCTACGGGAAATCTTTTCGATAGTCCGACAGGTTACTACTCCGCTGAAATTGCAATCTCCAACCCAAAGTTGAAGACTGACTCTTCTTGTCATCCATTTCCAGTCAAGCCAGACCTGTCTATCGCTCCGATTCCATCTAACTTGAAAAGTTTTCGTGCGTCTATAACCGTGGATTACCGGGGCAAAGGTCATGTCGATGTGCGCGTCTGGCAGGATGCTAACAATGAATTGCTCCAACCCTGGCAGTCGTTCGTGCACTACTTCCTGACAGGTGGCCAAGATGTGATGTGGTTTGGTTGCCGCGAAGGCTTTCGTATTCGGGGGACGACCCAGACGCCTAAATCGCCAGATGGATTCATTGAAGATAACAGAGACTTTCCCGGCACTGTTCTTCAGGACATGCAAGGAGTGAATAAAGTGGAATTTGCCTGCGAGAAGGAACCTCAGAGCCCATCTTCAAGAAAAGCCCCAGCGCCCAATTAGTTGAATAACGGAAACTGCTTCACAGCTAAACTTTCGGATGACTCCGGGCCAAACCAGATTACGCTGTGGTGCGGGAGGACTGGCAGAGGGCGAGCAGTTCCTGCTCGGTGAGCACCCGCGAGGACTGCTTGGCGGCGTCGAAGATGCGATTGACCACTTCGTCGGTGGCCGCGATGTTGTGGCGAGAGAGCCAGTAGAGCACGTTGGACTTGCCGCTCATCGGGCCTATTTCCACCAATTGTTCCAAGCCGAAGAGATGCGCCGGGACTCCGCTGTAGACCGCGTCGGCAAGATCGCGGTCGCCGGTGCGAAGCGCCTTGATGATAGCGGCTGCATGAACTCCGGTGGCCGTGCGAAAGGCATCCTTGCCGAAAACAGGATAGTTCGGCGGAATGACGGTGTGCGTTGCCTTTGCCACCTTTTCGCAATAAGCTCGCGCCGAGCTCAGATCGTTTTCGATCAAGCCCATCAGGCGGAGATTTACCAGCAAAAGCTCCATCGGTGTGTTGCCGACGCGTTCGCCGAGCGACAGCGCCACGCCGTGAACCTGATCGGCGCCCGCCGCAACAGCCGCCAGCGAATTCGCGATATCGAGCCCGCGGTCGCGATGCCCGTGCCAGTCCACACGAATCTTTTCCCCGCTCGGCTTCACCACATTTTCCATCACAAATTTCACCAGGTTATAAGCACCCTGCGGCGTCGCATGGCCAACGGTATCGCACAAAACAATCGCGCGAGCGCCGCACCGGATCGCCGTCGTGTACAGCCGCTTCACGGTCGCGGGATCGGTGCGCACCGTATCTTCGGTCACGTACATGCAAGGCAGCCCCTGCGCGACGGCAAACTTCACCGCATTCTCCGTGGTCCGCTCCAGATGCTCCACGGTCCAATCTTCCACCAACCGCCGAATCGGGCTGGATCCGAGAAACGTAGCCGCTTCAATCGCAATGCCCACGCGCTGAGAAATCTCCGCGATCGGCCGGATGTCTGCCTCGATCGTCCGGGCAGCGCAGTTCGGCTTGATCCGCATGCGGTTCGTGGCAATCTCTCGGGCCAGCGCTTCCACGTGTTGCACGGCGCGCGGCCCCGCTCCGGGCAGCCCGATGTTCACCGAATCAATCTGCAGCGATTCCATCAGATGCAGAATTTCAATCTTCTCTTCAATGGTCGGATCTTGAATCGAAGGATTCTGCAGCCCGTCGCGCAACGTCTCATCGTTCAGCAGCACCCGGGTGCCCGGAGGGATCGACATCGGCCCAACCGAATTCCAGTCATGGATCCATTCGTTTTGATTCACTGTAGCTCGATCTCCCTGCGCGGCTTAATAACGTAGCGTGTAGCTGTTCGGCTGCTGCTTCGGGTCGGGCCGAAAAAGAATCTTGCAAAACTCGCAGCGGTAAATCTCCGCGCCCTTGCCCACAATCGCCTCGACTTCCGGCGTCAGGTCGTACCAGCGCTTCAAATGTCCCGCGCAAAGCTTGCCCTTCTCGTTGCGCTCATCGCAGGCCCGCTGCTTCGGCTTGCGCGTCTTGATCGTAGGCGCAGCGTTCGCTTGCGCCGCTTCCTGCGTTTCGTCCGGCAACTCTCGCTCCACTACCTCTGCTTCAATTGTCTCTACTTCAATCCGTGATCGCGAAACATCGTCTTCATCGCCGCGCGCGCGTGCTTCAAACGCGCAAAAATTCCACCGCCAAACTCAAAATTCAGAAACGCATCCGCCGACTTCTCCAGATCGCCGCCGTAGCGATACCACCACGGCTTCTCCATCCGCGGCAGTCGGTCCACATCCACATATTTCACGTGCACCATTTCCTGGAAACCCGCCTTGCCGTGCGTGCGCCCCCAGCCGCTCAACCCGCACCCGCCGTGCGGCGCTTCGGCAATCGCAAAGCCGCTGATGAGGTCGTTCACCATCACGGTACCGGCGTGCAACCGGTGGGCAATTCGTTTCCCGCCCTCCAGATCGCTGGTCCACACGCTGGCGGAAAGTGCGAATTCGGATTCGTTCGCGCGCGCGATGGCCTCTTCCGCGTCGTCGACAACGCGGATCGCCATGATCGGGCCAAACGTCTCGTCCTGAAACAGCTTCATCGAAGCATCCACACCCGTGACCACGGTTGGCTCGAAAAAGTTCGGCCCAAGCTCCGGCCGCGGCCGCCCGCCGCATAAAACCTGCGCCCCGCGTTGCACCGCATCGGCCAGCAACTCACTCATCCGTTGCACATGCTGCGGGCGAATCAGCGGGCCGATTTCGGTGTTCGGATCGCTTCCGGGTCCAACCCGAAGCTTCTGCGTCTTCTCCACGCATTTTTGGATGAACGCCGCGCTGATCGACTTCTCCACGAACAGCCGCTCCACCGAAAGGCACACCTGCCCGCAATTTGTGAAGCTGCCCCACACCGCGGCGCTCGAAGCCACTTCAATGTCGGCATCCCCCAGCACCACCATCGCGTCTTTCCCGCCAAGCTCCAGCACGCTCGGAATCAGCAGCGGTGCGCAAGCCTCCGCAACATGCCGCCCCGTAAAAACGCTGCCCGTGAAAAAAACTTTATCGGGACGCGCATCAATCAGCGCCTGGCCCACTTCCCCGCCGCCCTGCACAATCGTCACGAGGTCCGCCGGAAATCCCGCGTCGAGGAAAAGCTTCCCAATCAATTCTCCGCACTCCGGCGTGAAATCGCTGGTTTTGCAAAGCACCGCGTTGCCCGCGGTCACCGCGGCGATAATCTGCCCCATGGGAATCGCCAGCGGATAGTTCCACGAACTGATGATCGCCACCACGCCCAACGGCTCGTAATAGAGTTTCCCCGATTTCGATTTCGCGGCCAGACTGTGGTGCGGCACCGCCTCGGGCTCCAGCAGCGACACGCCGTGCCCGGCAAAATAGTCCGCCGAGTCCAGCGAAACGAACACGTCGGCAAATTTGGCCTCCGCGCGAGGCTTTCCCGATTCGCGGACCACGGCATCAGCCAGAACTTCGCGCGCTTCCAGAATTTTCTTTTTCAATACCGCGATCTGCGCGCAGCGCTCTTCCACCGGCCGCTTCGCCCAGTCCCTTTGCGCCTCGCGCGCCCTGGCGAGCAATTGAGGCACCGCCCTCGGCGACGTCCGTTCATACGACTGCAAAACCTTGCCGGTCGCGGGATCAATCGAAGGCAAAGTGTCCAACAGCGGAGAAGTTGCGGCCATGGCGTTGATTCTACCCTGCCGCATCCACCTTGTGTAGGGCCCGCCTTCTGCTTGCCCTGACAAAGGAAGGGAGGCGGGCCGCTCTGCTCTTTCTTCGAGTGCGGCGGCTCTGCCGCCGCTTTTGGCGGTTGCAAACGTATCTCCCAAATCAAATTGAGAGATTTTCTCTACATCGCTAAAGCGGGAGCGTTGCTCCCGCACTCCAAATTAAGTCCGCGCATTTGATCCTAGCCGACGCGATACGGTTCGTCGTGCTCCACCATCACCATAAACAATCCCTGCGGCGGCACAGTCGGCCCCGATTTCGATCGATCCTTCAGCTCATACAACCTGTCGATATCCGCCGGCGCCAGTCTCCCCCGCCCCACTTCCAGCAGCGCCCCCACCATCTTGCGCACCATGTATCGCAAAAACGACCGTCCGTGCACCGTGAACCACAACTCCTCGCCGTCGTCCGTCCGCTTCAACTCCGTCGAAAAAATCTCCCGCTGCATGTTGCGTTCTTTATCGTCGTCCTCGGAACCCGTCGAAGCCGCAAACGAAGTGAAATCGTGCATGCCCACAAAACGTGCCGCTGCGTCCCTCATCGCTTCTTCATCCAGCGGAAACGGATAATGCAGCACATACCTCCACAACATCGGCGGCACCACTTTCCCTCGATAAATCCGGTAGCGGTAGATCTTCCCCTTCGCCGACCAGCGCGCGCTGAAATCCGGCCCCATCTCCTCTACCGCCACTATCCGAATCGTGGGCGGCAGCAGCGCATTCATCGCCCGGTGAAACTCCAGCGCGGAAAGCGCCGACTGTGTCCGAAAGCTGCCCACCTGACCCAGCGCGTGCACACCCGCGTCGGTGCGTCCCGCGCCAAGCAACTGCGTCTCTTCCTGCGTCAGTCGCCGCAGCACGGATACAATTTCGCCTTGAACGGTCGGCTTGCCCTTCTGAATCTGCCAGCCATGAAAATCCGTTCCGTCGTACGCAATCGTGAGTTTGAAATAACGCATGCAGGAATCGGCCGGCCCCCTAGGAGGCGGACCTCACATAGCGGCTTCCGGGCTTTACGGCCACCGTGCCCTGCCGGCATAGCGGGCAATCATCGGGCTCGTAGCTCTCAATCAATAGCTCGATCAGCGCGTTCGATTCCACGGGAAACTCAATCTTCCCGCCGCTGCGATCAATCAGCGCACCCGCCGCCACTACTCGCCCGCCGGCTTCTTCCACAACGCTGATAGCCTCCTGCGTCGAGCCGCCGGTCGTCCACACATCCTCAACCACCAGCACATGGGTATCCGGCTTCAGAGAGAATCCGCGCCGCAGACACATCACTCCACCGGCGTCGCGTTCCACGAACATGGCCGGCACACCGCCGCCCAGCGAGTCTCCATGCGCAGGCAGCGCCCGCGCCACCTCTTGCCCGATAATCACTCCGCCCAGCGCCGGGGAGACAACCGCGTCAATTCTTGCATCCGAAAACAAAGCGGCCAGCGCTTGCCCCAGCTTTTCAGCAAATCGTGGGTACTGCAACACTAGCGCACACTGCACGTATGTGCCGCTATGGAGGCCGCTCGACAGCTCAAAATGGCCCCGGCGGATCGCTCCCGCCTTCTCAAACATCCTATCCAGCTCTTCGCGCGTAAACATAGGCCCGCTAACCGCGGGAGCTCCTAAACGTCGAAATGTCAGCAGCCTAGCCTCCATGCAACGCGTTGTCAAGGAATGAGGGCCCCTGTTAGACTTCGAAGCCAGCGCCCAGGCCGGTGAACGTCCGTTGCAGGCGTTTCCCCAAGCTGCATCCCGGATGAAACAAATTGCCCTCTTGCATCGTTTTAAAGAGAGAAGCCTTTTAACGGGTTGGTTTGCCAAGAGTTCAGCATTGCTACTTTTCCAGAGGTGAGGAAACCTTTATGAAGAAGCTGTCCCTGAAGTCCCTGCTTTCGGCAGTTCTGGCAGGTATTCTCGCGGGAGCCCCCGCCTCTCCGGTGTTGGCCCAGGATCCGGCCCAGGCACCCGCCCCCAAGCAGGCCAGTCTGCAAGGTGGCGTGCCGATCTCTTTGGGCCTGGGCAAGGCCCATTACACAAATTCGCCAGGCCCCTTTCCGAACATCACGGCTCCGTTTCGCACCTGGTATGTCAATCCGGGCACGCTCACGAACTCGCCGCGGCTCGAGCAGTTGATTCAATCCGGAAAGATGAATCTCACACTGCAAGACGCCATCGCTCTCGCTCTTGAAAACAGCATGGACATCGTCGTCCAGCGCTACAACCCGTGGATGGCCGACACCAGCATCCTCAAAACGAAAGCCGGCGGTTTCGGGTACGGCGTCCCCAACAGCTTGTCCGCAGGCTCGACCGCGAACCTGCCTTCCTTGATTTTCGACCCGTTTGTCACGCAAAGCGTCGCCATCACCAGCGCCCTGATAGCCGTTAACAACCCGCTCACCTCTGGCACGGGCGCGACCGGAGTCTCGACCCTGGGAGTCCACCAAAGCACTTTCAACACGGCGTTTTCTCAGGGCTTTTCCACCGGCACCACGCTCAACGTCTTCTGGGACAACACCCGCTCCTCCTCCACCTCCGCGTTCAACCTTTTTGATCCCGCTGTGCAGCCCACGATTGGCGTCAGTTTCTCCCAGCAACTCTTGCAGGGAGTCGGCCGCGACATCACCCGCCGCAATATCCTGATCGCAGAAAACAACCGCAAGATCGCCGACCTGGCCTTCGCCCAGCAAGCCATCACCACCGTCACCAGCACCATCAACGCTTATTGGGAACTTGTTTATGCGCGCGCGAATGTCAGCGTGGAGGAGCAAGCGGTCAAGGTCTCGGACAAGCTGTACAACGACAACAAGAAACAGTTGGAGATCGGCACCATGGCCCCGCTGGACGTGACTCGCGCGGAATCCGAACTGGCCACCGACCGCCAGAACCTCATCGTCGCCCAAACCACCCAGCTTCAGGACGAATTGGTCCTGAAGAATTTCATTTCCAAGGATCCCACCGCGTCCAATCTGATCGACGTGGAAATCATACCCACCGACAAACCCGATTCGCCGCAATCGATTCAACTCGCGCCCTTCGCCGACGCGGTAAAGGAAGCTTTCGTGAAACGCCCTGACGTGCAGGAGCAGATCCTGAACTTGAAGAATGGCGAAATCGATGTCAAAGCCACGAAGAATGCGCTGCTTCCTCTAGCCACGCTCACCGGCAGTTACACCAGCACGGGCTTGGCCGGGAACTCCCTCGCAACCGCTTCGGGCCTGGCGGCAGGGGCTCAGGTCGTGGACGCGAACGGAAATCCGGTTACCGTTCTAAATTCCAGCAGCGTTCCCACTCCGATATTTGTTCCGACTGCAACAACAACGGTCACAGGCGTGAACAAGACAGGCCTTTCCGAGAGCTTGAGCCAGGTATTTCACAACCGCTTCCCCAACTACACCGTCGGAATCAATTTCACGCTGCCTCTTCGCAACCGTTCCGCGCAGGCTGACAGCGCCCACGCTCAACTCACCGAGCGCCAACTGGAAGCGCAGATGCAACAGATCAAGAACAGTGCGGTACTCGACGTGCGCAACACTTCCATTGCACTGGAACAGGGCCGCGCGCAGGTCGAAGCCGCCAGCAAGGCACGCGAACTGCAGCAGCAGACCTTTGACGCCGAGCAGAAGAAATATCAGCTTGGCGCCTCCACGGTCTACAACGTGATTCTCACCCAACGCGACCTGATCACCGCGCAGGGCACCGAACTTCGCGCTCTGGCTAATCTCGCGGAAGCCAAAGCAAACTACGAGCGCGCACTCGGGCGCACCCTGGAAGTGAATAGCGTAACCATCGCCGGCGCGAAGAAGGGCGACATCGAACGCGACTCCCTCATCCCCGGCACGCGGGATGGCCAGGTCGTCGGCACCGAAGAATTGTTCAAGGCCCTCGACGACAAAAGCAAATCCGGCAACCGCTAACCCTGCACTCCACCCGGCCTGTCATCCCGAGTCCGCGCCTTTTGCGGGCGAGGAATTTGTTTTTCCTTCGCACTTGTAGTGGCCGACCTTCAGGTCGGCCACCCAAATCTCTTCAGCTGCCGAGCAAGATCCCAACCCATCCAAGTTCCCAACCCATCGCCATCAACTTACTTCTGCTATCATGGCGCTTCCTAAGAGGCTCCCGTGGCGGCGAAAATCGAACCAATCCCAGTGCGCCCAGATCCCGCGCCTCCCGCCCCCGCGCGTAACGCGACTGCACCCTCACGCGACCGCCATAATTTTGCGCTCCTCTTCGGCATCGGTGCGGCCACTCTCCTGGTTCACCTCCTCGCCGCCGGCCGCTACGGATTCAACCGCGACGAACTCTCTTTCCTCGAAGACGCGCGCCATCTTGCCTGGGGCTACGTTGCCTACCCGTCGCTAACTCCATTTCTCGGGCGCCTCGCCCTTGCACTCTTCGGCCCCTCGTTGGTAGGCTTCCGGTTCTTCTCCGCACTGGCGCAAGCCGTCAGCGTCGTGCTGACCGGTTGCATGGCCAAAGAAATGGGCGGCGGGCGCGCGGCTCAGGTCGTCGCCGCTTGCGCTTCCATTCCCTTCTCCCTCGGCGTGGGCGCTCTCATGCAGTACATGACCTTCGATTGCTTCGCGTGGGTCCTCACCTCTTATTTCCTCGTCCGACTTCTCAAATCATCCAACCCGCGCTTTTTTCTTCTAATTGGCGCGTCCATCGGCCTCGGAATGCTAGCCAAATACACCATGCTGTTCTTCGCCGTCGGCGTACTCGCCGGTCTTCTCTTCAGCGATGCGCGCAAATATTTCCGCACGATTTGGCCGTGGCTGGGCCTGCTCGTTTCCCTTGTGATCGTCGCCCCGAATTTCCTTTGGCAGGTGCGGCATCACTTCGTAAGTTACGACTTCCTGCGCTTCATTCACCAGCGCGACGTCGCCGAGGGATTGACGCACTCCTTCCTGCCCGACCAGTTGGAAATGACCCTCTTGTCTTTCCCTCTCTGGCTCGCCGGACTGTATTTCTGTCTGCTCACGCGCGAAGGCCGAACATTCCGTGCACTGGCCTGGGCTTTTCTCGCAACGCTGGTTCTCTTCGTGATCGCAAAAGGCCGCGGATATTACCTCGCGCCGGCGTATCCAATGCTCTACGCGGCGGGGGGAGCGTGGGGTGAAAAATGGATTGCGGCCCTCAGCGTGACGCGCGCAAGAGCGGTCCGTCTCGCCGTTACAGCGGCGCTCGCGCTCAACATTCTTGGGGCGATGGCTGTGGCCCTGCCGCTGGCGCCCATACACTCTCCCTGGTTCCGATTCGCCGACCAAGTGAACATGACCTTGCGTGATGAAATCGGATGGGAGGATCTCGTCTCGACGCTGGCGCACGTTCGCGATTCTCTTCCGTCAGAATCTCGCGCCCAGCTCGGCATCCTTGCCGAAAATTACGGCGAAGTCGGCGCTATCAATCTCTACGGCCCAAGTCGTGGGCTACCCCGCGCCATCAGTGGCGTCAACTCTTCTTGGGAGCGCGGCTACGGCAATCCCGCGCCGCAAACACTGATCGTTGTCGGTTTTCCCCGCGTTTTTGCGGAAGACAACTTCGATTCCTGCCGGCTCGTAGCGCAAAACACAAACGCGCTAGGCGTCGTCAACGAAGAAACCACGGAGCGCCGCGATATCTTCCTCTGCGGCCCGCCAAAAGCCGGCTGGCCCCAGTTCTGGCGCACTTTTCAGTATTACGCTTAACCGGCATTCGCCAGGAGGAATGACTTTTCGATTCGTCAAATTTCAAGAATAAATTCTCATCCTGAGGGTATCCGGCGAGGTCCGCAGTTTGGACTCCGGTGATTTCACCGGAGATAGCCTCAGGATGACAACCTTGGAATCTTGCAAATTGTTAGGTTGAGATCCTTCGCGGCGCAAACAGCGCGCCTCTCAGGATGACAACCGACGTTGGCTTTTCGCAGGGATCCGCTTTACGCGTTCGCGCTCAGCGCCTGCCCCTTGAAGAACGCCAGCAGATCCGCGTTGATCACATCCGCGTTAGTCGCGGGCATGCCATGCGGATAGCCCGGATAGACCTTCAGCGTCGCATTCTTCAGTATCTTCGCCGACAGCAATCCTGCCGCAACGATGGGCACAATCTGGTCGTCGTCCCCGTGCATCACCAGCACCGGAATATCGATCTTCTTCAGGTCTTCCGTGAAGTCCGTCTCCGAAAACACCTTGATGCAGTCATAGTGGCCCTTCACGCTTCCCATCATTCCCTGCAGCCACCAGTGTTCGCGGATGCCTTCGGAAATTTTCGCACCGGGCCGGTTGTATCCGTAGAACGGCAAGGTAATGTCCTTGTAGAACTGCGGCCGGTTCGCCGCGAGGGCCGCGCGAAGTCCATCGAACACCTCGATGGGCAATCCCACCGGATTCTTTTCGGTCTTCAGCATCAGCGGTGGCACGGAGCTGATCAGCACTGCCTTGGCAACACGGCTTGCGCCGTGGCGGCCCAAATAGCGCGCAACTTCGCCGCCGCCGGTCGAGTGCCCCACCATGATCGCGTTCTTCAAATCGAGTCTTTCAAATAATTGCGCCAGATCGTCGGCATACGTATCCATGTCGTTGCCGTCCCACGTCTGGTCGGAGCGCCCGTGCCCCCGCCGGTCGTGCGCAATCACGCGATATCCCTGCCGGCCGAAGTACAGCATCTGCCCGTCCCAGTCGTCCGCGCTTAACGGCCAGCCGTGGCTGAATACAATTGGCTGTCCCTTGCCCCAGTCCTTGTAGAAAATCTGTGTTCCATCTTTGGTCGTGATCGTTGGCATATACAGTCTCCTTGCATCCAGTCAGGTCGCGCGGCAGGACGCCGCAATCATCACTTTGCTCTCATAGATGCCCGGCTGGACCGAACGGCCACAATTTGCTATCGCTTGCGTGAAAATACTTCCATGCGAAGCCGCTCGTGGCGGCCACACGCTTTGTGAACTCCAGAACGCTTCTTGGGGATTCTTCCCATTCGCCCGGCCTCCTTCCGGGATAAACACTCGCGCAAGAAAAAAAGTGCAAATCGCCCGCGGAGGACTATACTTGGCCAAACTGCGCCCTATGCTCGATTGACGCGTTGAGTCGCTTAGGGAGATCCTGCCATGAAAGTAGCGCTCATCAGTCTCTTTGTGTGTTCCACCCTCTTCGTGCCATTTCAAGGCCGCTCTCAGGAACCAGCCAAGCCCGCCGACGAAAAGCCCGTTGCCGACGCCAAGCCCCCCTCGGATGCCCCCAAAAAAGATAACCCCGTGAAGACATCCCCCACCTCCCTCGCCTCCGGCAAAAAGAAATTCGGCCAGGATTGTGCCATGTGTCACGGCAAAGAGGGTGCTGGCGACGGCGATCTGGCCGAAGACATGCACCTGAAGCTTGTCGACTTCCGGGACGCCGCAGTGTTGAAAGACCTGACCGACGGCGACATCTACAACATCATCAACAATGGCAAAGGCAAAATGATGGGTGAAGAAGGCCGCCTCAAGCCCGATGAAATCTGGGACGTGGTTAATTACGTGCGCTCCCTCGCCAAAAAATAACCCGTAGCGTCCACCTTCAGAGCCTGCCCTGACGAAGGAAGGGTGGACGCGATGCAGTTGACTTCACCCCAGCCGGGACCACGAGCTGCCTTCCCCCGCATCCACTCACTACCGCTCCATTTCTTCGTTGGTTCATTACTCCCCTCCTTGCTCCGCGCCTCCGTTTCCCATAGCATTAGTTTCAGGCGGGGTCGCCATATCCAGTTGCTTATATTTGATCCCGGGAGCGTCTTTTCATGAGTGATCCGGCCAATCTGAAGAAATCCAGCAGTGCCGTAAAATCCCCTTCCAACTTGCAAGCCTGGGAAGAAAATACCCTTCGCCCCACTCTCGAAAAGAGTCCTGAACGCCAGAAAGAATTCACGACGGTCTCAAGCTACCCCATCCGCCGCCTGTATACCGAAGAAGACCTCTCTGGATGGGACCCTGCCCGCGACCTCGGCAATCCCGGCGAACCGCCCTACACCCGCGGCATTCACGCCACCATGCATCGCGGCCGCCTCTGGACCATGCGCCAGTTCGCCGGCTTTGGCACCGCCGAGGACACCAACCAGCGTTTCCGCTATCTCCTCTCGCAGGGCCAGACGGGTCTCTCCACCGCGTTCGATCTCCCCACACTAATGGGTTACGACTCCGACCACGCCCTTTCCGAAGGCGAAGTCGGCAAATGCGGCGTCGCCATCAGTTCCCTGGCCGACATGGAAGTCCTCTTCGATCAGATCCCCCTCGCCGATGTCACCACCTCGATGACCATCAATTCCCCCGCTGCTGTTATCTGGGCCATGTATCTCGCGGTCGCGGAAAAGCAAGGCGCCGACTGGAAGAAAATTTCCGGCACGCTGCAGAACGACATCCTGAAGGAATACATCGCGCAGAAGGAATATATCTATCCGCCCGAGCCCTCCATGCGCTTGGTGATCGACACGTTCGAATTCGGCATGAAGCACACGCCCAAGTTCAACGTGATCTCCATCAGCGGCTACCACATCCGCGAAGCCGGCTCGACAGCGATTCAGGAACTCGCCTTCACCTTGCGCGACGGCATGGAATACGTCGAATGGGCCATGCGCCGAGGCTTGCCCGTGGACGAATTCACCCCCCAGCTTTCGTTCTTCTTCAACGCGCACAACGATTTTTTCGAAGAAATTGCCAAGTATCGTGCCGCGCGCCGCATCTGGCACAAGGCCATGAAGGAGCGCTACAAGTCCGTCAGCCCGCGAAGCTGGGCCCTGCGTTTCCACACCCAGACCGCCGGCTGTTCCCTGACCGCGCAGCAGCCGATGAACAACGTGGTGCGCACCGCAATCCAGGCGCTCGCCGGCGTCCTCGGCGGCACGCAATCGCTGCACACCAACTCGCTCGACGAAGCCTGGGCGCTGCCGACTGAGCATGCCGCTACGATCGCTCTGCGCACGCAACAGATCATCGCCCACGAAACCGGCGTCACGAACACCGTTGACCCCCTCGGCGGCTCCTATTTTGTCGAAACGCTTACCAATGAAGTGGAAAACGGCGCGTGGGACTACATCCGCCGCATTGACGCCATGGGCGGCATGGTCGCCGCAATCGAAAAAAGCTACCCGCAGCGCGAAATCGCGGAAGCGTCCTATCGCTACCAGATGGCAGTCGACAAAAAAGAAAAGATCATCGTCGGCGTAAACGACTACGTCACGCCCGAGCAGCCGATGGACCTGCTGCAGATCGACGAAACCGTCGCCCATCGTCAAGCCGAACGCCTGAGCAAACTCCGCGCCGAGCGTTCCTCCTCCGAAGTCGAGCGCCGCTTGAACGCCCTCCGCAAAGCCTCCCACGGCTCCGAAAACCTCATGCCCTTCATCTACGACGCCGTAAAATCCTACGCCACCCTCGGCGAAATCTGCGAAGCCATGCGCACCGTCTTCGGCGCCTACGAAGAAGTCGCCATCACCTGATCGAGGTTTTGCGTTTCTCAGCGTACTCTGCGTCCTCAGCGAACTCAGCGTTAGTCTTCATACCTTATGGAACATGACCCGATAACCCACGAAATAATTGGAGCCGCTATTGAAGTACATCGACTGCTCGGCCCAGGCCTGCTCGAATCAGCCTATGAAGAGTGTCTGGCCCATGAACTGACCATCCGGAAATTGGAGTTTCGCCGGCAGGTTCCTGTTCCAGTTGTCTATAAGGGCGTTAAACTAGAGTGTGGATATCGAATAGACATCCTTGTAGCGAGGAGAATCGTGCTCGAATTAAAGTCGATCGAGTCGATTGCACCCGTGCACGAAGCTACGCTGCTGACCTACTTGCGCCTTTCGGGAAACACATTGGGCTTGATAATCAATTTTAATGTGCCAATTCTCAAAGACGGGATTCGAAGATTCGTCCTGAAACATAACGAAGGGCACAAAGAATTACGCTGAGTTCGCAGAGAGCGCAGAGTACGCGGAGAAGAAAATGCCAGAGAAGAGAATTAGAGTGCTGATTGCAAAACCCGGGCTGGATGGCCACGACCGCGGCGCCAAGGTCATCGCCCGCGCCCTCCGCGACGCCGGCATGGAAGTCATTTACACCGGCCTGCGGCAGACCCCCGAGATGATCGCCTCCGCCGCCGTCCAGGAAGACGTCGACGTCATCGGCCTCTCCATCCTTTCCGGCGCCCACAATACCCTCTGCCCGCAACTCATGAAGCTCCTCCACGAGAAAGGCATGGACGACGTCACCGTCCTCGTCGGCGGCATCATCCCCGGACCCGACATCGCCGCCCTCAAAAAATCCGGCATCGCCGAAATTTTCCTCCCCGGCACCTCCACCCAGGACATCATCGAGTTCATCCACAAGCGCCACGCACAACCCCACTAAGCCATGCCGGACGTATCTCACCCCATCAGGGGTGAGGCCTTTCCCCGCGCGTCCTCGCTCGTCAAATCGCGGCGAAAACCCTCAGGCCCGAAAGGCCTGGGCAACAGTAAACGCCCGCTCAAACTTCACCCGCGTATACAACGTCCGAAACCCCTGCCGCGTAATATTCCTCTGCGAAGCGCTTCCCGGCAACGCGATGCTCATCGCCAATTCGCATCCCCTCTCCGCCGCTCGTTGCAATCGCGCATGCAGCAGCGCCGTCTGCACGCCGCGATTCCGGAACTGTGGCAGCGTACTCGCCCCAAACAGCCCCGCGATCCGTCCGCGCAAAGCCAGTGTCGCTCCTCCCGCAATCTTGCCGTCCATCGAAGCAAAATAGCACTCGGTATTCTTCCCGCTCCCAAACAGCCGCATCACATCAAGGATTTCTTGCGTCACCGGAAAATGTTCCGCAAATCCTTGCGCCACCGTCAATGTCCAGAGATCCATCTCCCCATCCTGCGCTCTCCGTATCTCCATGCCCGCGGGCAACGCCTCGGCGGCCACTATCTCCACCGGCCGCACCATCACATTCGAAAACTCGCTCACGTGATACCCGCGTTCCCGGTAATGCTCGATCAGCGATCCATCCGCCATCGGACAGGTCTCCACCCGCACCGGCTCCTTGCGGCTGAAATAAAATTCCTCCAACCGGTCAAATTCTTCTTTACTGACCTCCCCGTCCAAGCCAAGTCCCACGGCCTGCGTCACCGGCGAATTCGCTCCGCAATAAACCGCATAGCCACCTGCAACCGCAGCAACCGCCCCAGCCCCATTTCCCTGCGAGGCGATCAAATTCTCCGCACACGCAACCGCCGCCCGGCCCTCCGCCAGCTCAATCTCCCGCACCAATTCCAAACTCAACAATGGATATTCCATCCCGCGAGTCTACCCCATTCTTCTCTGTGACCTCCGTGCTCTTTCTCTGCGCACTCTGTGTTAAGTCTTTTTCTTCTCCGCTCCACTCGCGCAAATCCCCAATCCTCCGTATACTGATTTCGCTGCTCCCACTCCCGTCTGCGAGGTCGTCGCGTGTCCTCTTCGGTTCTCAAATCCTCCGTCGATGCAAAATCTCTTGATTTCCAAAAGAATTCCCAACGCATGGTGGAACTCCTCACCGCCATCAAAAACGAAGAAGAAAAAATCCGCCAGGGCGGCGGCGCCAAAGCCATCGAATCCCAGCACAAAAAGAACCGCCTGACCGCCCGCGAACGCGTAGCCGCCCTAATCGATCCCGGCACCCACTTTTTTGAACTCAGCATCTACGCTGCCCACGAAATGTACGAAGAATGGGGCGGCGCGCCTTCCGCTGGCACCGTCACCGGCCTCGCCCGCGTTTCCGGCCGCCTCTTCATGGTCATCGCCAACGACGCCACCGTAAAAGCCGGCGCGTTTTTCCCGATGACCGCCAAAAAAGTAATCCGCGCGCAAAACATCGCCATCGAAAATCGCATCCCCACAATTTATCTAGTCGATTCAGCCGGAGTCTTTCTGCCGCTGCAAGAAGACGTTTTCCCCGACACCGACGACTTCGGCCGCGTCTTTCGCAACAACGCGGTCATGAGCGCCATGGGTATTCCCCAGATCACCGCCATCATGGGCATGTGCGTGGCCGGAGGCGCGTATCTCCCCGTGATGTGCGACCACATCCTGATGACCGAAGGCTCCGGCCTCTTCCTCGCCGGCCCCGCGCTGGTGCAAGCCGCCATCGGCCAGAAAACCTCCGCCGAAGACCTCGGCGGCGCCAAAATGCATTCGCAAATCAGCGGCACGGTCGATTTCCGCGAACCCGACGATGAATCTTGCCTGAAAAGAATTCGTGCCCTCGTCGACAAAATGGGCGCGCCGAATCCGCCCATCTTCAGCCACTCGCGCCTGAAAGAGCCGCTCTACTCCATCAACGAACTCTACGGCATCTTCTCCAGCAATCCCGCCAAGCAATACGACATGCGCGAAATCATCGCCCGCCTGGTGGACGGCAGCGAATTCGAGGAATATCGCGCCGAATACGGCGAAACGCTGCTCTGCGGCTACGCCCGCATCGGCGGCTGGGCCGTGGGCATCGTTGCCAACCAGAAGAAACACATCACCACCAACGCGCCCCACTCCGACCAAAAGCGCATCGAATTCGGCGGCGTAATTTACACCGAATCCGCCGAAAAATCCGCGCGCTTCATCATGGATTGCAACCAGAACCGCATCCCGTTGATTTTTCTGCACGACGTCAACGGCTTCATGGTCGGCAAAGACGCTGAGTGGAGCGGCATCATCCGAGCCGGCGCTAAAATGGTCAACGCCGTCGCCAACAGCGTGGTCCCCAAAATCACGGTC
Source organism: Candidatus Sulfotelmatobacter sp. (assembly GCA_035487095.1). Classification (GTDB taxonomy): domain Bacteria; phylum Acidobacteriota; class Terriglobia; order Acidiferrales; family UBA7541; genus Acidiferrum. The sequence continues at coordinate 3,038 of DATHMM010000143.1, read as the reverse complement.
ATCCTCGGCGGTAGCTTCGGCGCCGGGAATTACGCGATGTGCGGCAAGGCCTATGACCCGCGCTTCATGTTTGCCTGGCCCACTGCTAAATTCGCGGTAATGAGCGGCGACGCGGCAGCCAACACCCTCGCCGAAATCAAACTGAAGCAACTCGAACGCGAAGGTAAAAAGGTGGACGAAAAAGTAAAAAAAGAGCTCTTCGACTCCGTCAAATCCACCTACGACCACCAAACCGACCCGCGCTACGCCGCCGCCCGTCTCTGGCTCGACGCCATCATCGACCCAGCCCACACCCGCGACGCCCTGATCTGGGCCCTCAACGCCGCCTCTCTGAACACACACCTCCCCGAATTCAAAACCGGCGTCCTGCAAACTTGAGGAAGTTGAAGAGTTCTGGGGTTCATTAGTTCATTAGTTCAGGAGTTCAATAGTTCAATACAAGATGCGTCGTCATTATGAACAAGGGTTCGAGAGTCCTGCTAATTTGCGCGTCTGCCGTGTTTGGCCTTTGTTGTTTGGGTCTTCTGACAGGCTTGATTTACAACCTGGTCGAGTACTCCAGAAAAACGCAAGCCTTTGACCAAATCCTTGCCAACAGTATTCCCTTTTATAAGCTGATTGGGGCGCTCGGGATTGTTGGATTCGTGCTGTTTTTCCTCTTTCTTCTTTCCCTGTTGAGTCTCCCTGCAAAACGCGATAGGCCTTGAAAGATCCAGCCACCTATATTATTGTCTTGCAATATTCACTAGTAGGATACTTCATGCAACGATTTACGGATATCAAGTGCTGGCAAAAAGCCCACGGGATGGTTCTCCATGTTTACCGCCTGAGTTCCGGCTTCCCAATATCTGAAAAATTTGGCCTAACTTCGCAACTTCGTCGCGCCATGCTTTCCGTCCCCACCAACATAGCGGAGGGGTCTAAACGCGTGGGCCGCCAGGAATACAGTCGCTTTCTAAACATTTCCGAGGGCTCTCTGGCGGAAGTCGAATACCTGGTGATGGTCGCTCGTGACCTGACCTACATCACTCCACCACAAGCCAAAACGATCCTCATGCAAGTGACGGAACTTGCTGTCATGCTCCACTCCCTCCGCTGTCAAGTTGACTCTGGGATTGACTACTGAGAACCTTTAAGCGGACGCGGTGTTCGCACTGATCAGCGGCTCAGACCCAGGCCAGCTTGCGTAGTGCATTTGCTTTGATTCTTATTGAACTCTTGAACTTCTGAACTCGTGAACTCGTGCCGATCGAGATTCCGCTAACTAAACTGGCCAAGATGAACACCGTAAAACTCATCGAATGCCCGCGCGACGCCTGGCAAGGCCTCCCGGAAATAATCCCCGCCGAAACCAAGGTGAACTACCTGCGCGAACTTGTCACCGCAGGCTTCCAACACATTGACGCGGTAAGCTTCGTCTCACCCAAACACGTCAAGCAAATGTCCGATAGCGAAGAAGTAATGTCCCGCCTCCTCGATTCTCTTCCCGACGGCGCCACCCTTCCCGAAATCATCGGCATCGTCGTCAACGAAAAAGGTCTCGAACGCGCGCTCGCCACGCCCGGTGTCTCCACCATCGGCTACCCCTATTCCATCTCGGCTTATTTCCGCCGCGCCAACGCCAACATGACCCGCGCCGAATCCCGCGCCCTCGTCGAGACCCTCAAACGCGAAACCAAGAAGGCTAACAAGGATCTCGTCATTTACATCTCGATGGCCTTCGGCAACCCCTACGAAGAGCCCTGGGGCCCGGAAATTGTTCAAGACACCCTCGACTGGCTGAAAGACATCCGCATCACCACAGTCTCGCTAGCAGACACCGTGGGAACCGCAACGCCCGACCTAATTCACAGTGTCTACTCCCAAGTGAAAGACCACGTCGCCGGCGTCGAGCTAGGAGTCCATCTCCACTCCCGCCCCGACACCGCCGAAGAAAAAATCAACGCCGCCTACGCCGCGGGCTGCCGCCGCTTCGATTCCGCTCTAACCGGCCTCGGCGGCTGCCCCTTCGCCGGCGACTCCCTCGTCGGCAACATCCCCACAGAATCCGTCCTAGCCGCCCTCACAAAGCTAGGCGCAGCTCATGATTTCACCTCCTCCAAAATCGCCAAGGCCCTCGCACTAACCAACGACATCCGCGCAAAATACGCTCCTCACGAGTAGCGGCCACTTTCAAGTGGCCACGTGGCACAGCGATTCCTCGCTGTGCTCTTCTGTGTGTACTCTGTGCTCTATCTCTGTGTCCTCTGTGTTATGTTTTTCTTTTCTCCGTTTGCATTTTTCAAAAATTTGGAAAACGATATAGTCATCGAGGGGTCCGCTCAATGCCCTATGAAACGCTGTTGCTGGAATCTTCCGAACATTTTGCCACCATCACTCTGAACCGCCCTGACAAGCGCAACTCCATCAACACCCAGATGATCGCCGACCTGATGACGGCCCTCGACGCAGTTGAGAAAACCCACGCGCGCGTCGTAATCCTCACCGGCGCAGGCAAGGCATTCTGCGCGGGCATGGACCTTTCACTCCTTCAAGCCATCGCCACCCAATCCCCCTCCGAAAATCAGGAAGATTCCCGCCGCATGGCCAAAATGTTTCGCCGCGTCTGGAGCTATTCCAAACCTCTGATCGCCGCCGTGAACGGCCACGCCCTCGCCGGAGGCTGCGGCATCGCCACTCTCTGCGACTTCACCATTGCCGTACCCGAAGCCAAGTTCGGCTACACCGAAGTCAAAATCGGTTTCCTCCCCGCCATCGTTTCCGTTTTTCTCACCCGCCAGATCGGCGATAAGCGCGCCCGCGATCTGCTTCTCACGGGGCGTCTGGTAGAGGCCCCTGAAGCCAAGGAACTCGGCCTCGTCAACGAAATCGTTCCCGCCGAAAAACTGATGGCCCGAGTCAACGAACTCGCTGAAGTGATCATCGCCGCAAGCCCCAGCAGCGTCACCCGCGCCAAACGCCTGCTCGTCTCTGCGGCCGCCCCAAGCCTCGATGCCGACCTCGAGCGCGCCGTCCTCGAAAACGCACGCATGCGCTGC
>DATHMM010000142.1:0-13986 GCA_035487095.1 Candidatus Sulfotelmatobacter sp. | reverse complement strand
GACTCTGTCCCCGAGTGCCGTTCCCGTTCGAGCGTCTTACTCTATGAATATCTTAATTTCGCAAACCTAGGCCTGTCGTTGTCCGAGAGCAATCACAAAGTTGTCGCAAAGCAATTCTGCGCTGGCGGCCGGAGTATGGCGTACTCACAAAAGGGTGATTATCTTCGGGCAATGATCGAGCTTGCCAATTCTTGTGTCTGAGATTTGGCATTTCAGGCACCACGATTCGGCTTTGCAACCTTCCCATTGCGAATCGCACTCGACTATGAATTTGGTATCAAGCGTTTTCGCGCGAATTCCTGGTTAGTCGTGCCAGCTCAACCGGACATATGGGTTGTAGTACAGTCTCCGGGCCGGAGACCGGACACATCTCAAAGTGCACGAAATTTCGAAATATCCACTAACCGCGCAGCAATTTCAAAGGGACAATCGAACTAGAAAGAAAAAGTGCGCTGATTCCAGAGAAGTTAAATGGAGCCGAGAGTGGGAGTTGAACCCACGACCTGTCGATTACGAATCGACTGCTCTACCACTGAGCTACCTCGGCCCTGCTTTATGACGATAGCACCCGCGGAAAATCACTGTCAATTCTAGGGCGACAAAATGTGCGAGGAATCGTTCAGCGGGAGAAGGGGAACATCGCCCAGCCGATGCCGATGCCAACCAACAGAAACTGAAAGAGCGACCAGAGAACGAAACGCAAACCACGCTCCGGGTAGTAGTATCCGGCAAGTGGATTTTCATCGAGAAGGCGTAGCAGCCAACCAAACCATCCGAAAGGGCCGGAGGTTTACTTTCCCGGCCTTTTTGCGTGGACGTGCTAGAATCCGCGACGGATGCAAACGGCAGGTAATTTAAGGGAAGGTGGTGCCGCCATGTGGAGGGCAATTTCTCTTGCTGGCTTTTTGATACTTGCCATCTTTACGTCGGTCGTCGCCCCAATATTTTCACAGCAGCCCAAGAGTAAAACGCTACACAAACAACCTGAACTAACGCCCCGAAAGCCCGAATGCGGCCTCTTCCTGCCCGCGCGAGATGAGCGGCATGACTTGGCTAGATTACTGCGATCACAGCAATTCGTTGATTGCGAGCGCGACGGATTCCCGAAAGACTTAGCCCCGCCGTGGAAGACTACAGATGAAGGTGAGAAGAAGTTGGGCAATGCGTGCGAGTACTTTGCCGGGGAATCCGGCAGATATTATCCCCAAGTGGGGAAGGAAGACGTAAAACTTGCTGCCGATCGCTGTCGGATCGAAGTTATCCAAATAATCCTATCAAAGATGGTGGAGGGGCTCGGCTAGCAACCAAAGCAACCGTAGCATGGGTAGAGGCCGCCCGGCCGGGATTACTCGACCTCTTTGATTTCTAGTTCCGTCTTTCCTTGCTTCCGCCCCGGCATCTGAAAGTTGATGAGCAGTCCGAATTTGGCGTCAAGAATTCTCATGTAATTCCGAACCTGCTGCTCTTCGCACGCGCCCATCTTGGTTGCCACGGCTTTTAGCTCGACAACTACGACCTTACCGTCGATATGGACCAGCAAATCAGGATACCCCTCGCCAACGTAGTAGTCGCGGTATTTCAGTTCGATGACCTTCTGGCTTTCGTATTTGATGCCTTCCAAACGCAAACCGATCTGCATGGCGCGGTCGTAAACCACTTCTGGGTGCCCGGACCCGAGGCTACGATATACATCTTCGGCGATTTTGCGAATCTGCGCTGTGAGCTGGGTCATAGATGTGTAGCGTATCACCGGGGATCACTTCCCGACTCTTTCTGTTTGTTCTCATCTATGCTGACAGCGATATTACTGAGAGCCACAATCGAGTACGGGAGGTGCGTGGTAGAATCCTTTCGCCACATGGAACTCGATTCAAGAACTGAAATGCCATTCCTGTCCACATATGGAAGGCTGATTGGGGACCGATTGTTGGTGGAATACTGCTTCTGAGCGCTGGTCTTGGATTGATACTCGGCGTTGCCCAACAAAACCTTGAAACTTAGACACAAAAGCAGTACTGTGCGTACTGGGAGATGCTTCGATGGCACATATAGACGGCCCCATACTCGCAGCTTTCATGCGTGCTACTCACTCGGTTCAGCAGTTCACTGAGGAGGAGATGGAGAGGCTCCGCCAGATTGCCGAGGAGCTAAAGCGCGTTATGGATTCTGCCGAATCTCGGGTGCAACACTGAGATGATGATGCAGGATCAGAAATACAATTATGAATTCCTTTGTGGGAACGACAAACCACCCCGTGAAACATTAACGTATGCGCAATTGCACGGGATTTTTGCAGTACACAATGGTGGTGAGTTCTTCAAAGCATTTGAGGCGATCCGTGAATTGGAAGCGGCTGGAAGTATTCTGCTACGCTATCCCTCAGATGGAAGTAGAATTCGCTTGTGGGCCACGCCCATAGTGGACAATATCTGACCAAACGCTGCTGGCCCACATTTGCCCCACAAATCGGCGCGGACGTGCCCGTTTCAGCCCTTCTGATCCCCTTTAATTTATTGATTTTCCTGCCGGCACAGTACTAGAAGGATTTTTTACGAATCGACTGCTCTACCACTGAGCTACCTCGGCCCTGCTTTATGACGATAGCACCCGCAGAAAAACACTGTCAATTCTGGGCCAACAAAATGTGCGAGGAATCGTTCAGCGGGAGAAGGGGAACATGGCCCAGCCGATGCCGATGCCGACGAGCAGGAAGAGAAACAGGGACCAGAGAATATATTTGGCGCGGTCTTTGGGGCGGCGGCGGCCGAGGAATCCGAAGGCGACGGAAATGACCACGGCGAAGAGAAGGAAGGCCTGAAAATGGGTGAGGTCCAGCGCGGGCACGGGGGTCATGCTTTGTGTCCACGCGCGGCTTCGTAGGCGTGAAGTGCGGCCAGTAGATTCAGGACGCCGGCGGTGGCCAGAAGGCGCGTGCCGTAATCGCCGTCGGCGTGCGAAACGTCGGCGCCGCCGGTTTCCATGGCGCGAGCGAGGAAATAGAAACCGCCGGCGCCAAGATCGGCGATGAAGCCGAGCTTGTCAAAGGCGTCGGCGCCCTGGCGCGTAAAGACGTTTCCCTTCATGGAAGCGCCGGCGGCAACGAGCAAACCAACCGACAGGAAGACCACGATGGCGCGGCCCCACATCCTTTGCAGGGCGTGGCCGAGGCCGGGCAAGAGCCAGCCGGCAACGCCGAGGGCGAGCGCGCGGGATTCGCGGGGTGCGGCTACGTCACGCGCGGGCGGTGCCGATGTAATTTGCGCTGGCGTGTGGTTGGGCGATTGTTCTTCCATGTGACTCCAACGAGCAAAACTTCTGAAATACTTCCTTCAGGGGCTAAAGCCCACTTGACCCAGGCGCCGTACGCCGGGGCTGAAGCCCCGGCCTCCTAAAGACCAAAGAAAAGAGCTTCACCTAAACCATTAAGCGAGAAGGGGCAGGATCTCCTGCTGAACGGCTCCCGTGACGCGCGCTTCCTTTTCGCCGATGTAGACGTCCACTTCGCTGCGGATACCGAATTCGGGGAGGTAGATTCCCGGCTCGACGGAGTTGCAGGTTTCGGGGATCAGGTGGCGTGCATCGTGGGTCTCGAGGCCGTCCATGTTGACGCCGTTGCCGTGCACGGCCTGGCCGATGTTGTGGCCGGTGCGGTGAAAGAAATATTTTCCGTAGCCGGCCTTTTCGACGACGCGGCGAGAGGCCTGGTCCACCTGCCAGCCTTGGAGCGGCTTGCCGGACTTGATGGACTTCTGGATCAGATCGACGGCGGCATCGCGGGCTTCGCGGACAACTTTGAAAACCTTGGCGTATTTGTCTGGCACTTTTGCGCCGAGATAGCCGACCCAGGTGATGTCGTAGTAGACGCTGCCGGCAGCTTTCTGTTTGCCCCAGACATCGAGGAGGAGCAGGTCGCCCTCTTTGATCGCGGCGGAGGATTCGCGCGTGGGGCCGTAGTGCGGGTCGCTGGCGTTTTGATTCACGGCGACGTCGGGGCCTTCTTCGGTGGTGATGCCTTCCTCGTCGAAGCGTTGGCGAATCCACTGTTGCAGGTCGTACTCCGTGAGATTCTTTTTCTCGCGAACCGATTGCGCGGCCAGGGCAAACGCCTGTTGGACGATCTTGTCGATGGCGCGGCCGGCGGCGAGGTGAGATTCGAGCTGCGCGGGGCTCCAGCAGGCCTCGTATTTCTGAACGAGGTCGGCAGAGGTGGCGACTTTCACGCCGGTGCTGCGGACCAGTTCGATTGTGCCGGCATCCACCATCGAAACATAAGGGATGGCGTTTTTCGGCGAATACTGCATGGCCACGTTTTTGGCGCGGCCGAGGATTTTTTTCAGATTGCCGCGCAATTCCTCCTGCGCGGAAAAATAGAGAGTTTCGCCGGGGAGAGCGGCAAGCGATTGCGCCTCGATCTTGTGCACCAGCTTTTTCGGCGCGCCTTTGGCGGAAATGAAATAAAACCAGCGACGCGTGCGCATGCCGTCGGGAAGCGCCAGGATGCGGTGGGCGATGGGATCGCGGCCGCGGAAATCGTAGAAGAGCCAGCCGTCGAGCTTGGCGGCCCGCAGGTCTTTTTGAATGGATTCGATGTTTGCGCTCATGAATTCAGGTACCGCCGAGTTTCGAAGGATATTAGAGCTTGTCTCATAAATGGATGCAAGGCTGAGGAGGCATTTCCTCAGGGGCTAAAGCCCCATCTTTCTAGCCCTCTTGATGTCGGAGCTAAAGCTCCGACCCCCTTTACCCTATTTGTGAGATGGCTTCTATTCGGGAACGATCGTTACGCTTCTTCGCGGAGGAGATCGAGAATTTGCTGCCGGGTGACGCCGCGAATCTCCACGCGTTTGTTGCGCCCGTGCTCACCGCTCTGGATTCTAACAGCGGACTTTGGGGTTTTCAAAAGACCGGAGAGGAAGGCAACGAGAGCTTCATTGGCGCGGTTTTCGACGGCCGGCGCGCAGAGGCGGATTTTCAGCGCGCCGCCAAGGGCGCCCGCGATTTCGTCTTTGCTGGCGCGGGGCTGGACGCGGACGTTGAGCGTGAGGGTGCCGCGGGCGGGGTTTTCTGTGATTTCGAGGAAGGGCATCTTTACAAGGCTAACCTGAAATTGCGACAAAGGAATTGTGATTCTTGCGATCGCGCGAGCGGACCGCCCCGTAAAAACATTCGGGGGGCAAATGACGCACCTCGGAAAGCGGTTCCTACAACGGAAGGAGAGTTGCCCGCCAGGCGCTTGCGTTCTCGGCGGGGAAATTGGTTTCGCGAATGGGTTGAGATCGTAAAAGCGGTGGCTGAGCCACCGCACTCCAAAGCTGGGCCACCTGAAGGTGGCCGCTACGCGGGGGCGGACCGCCCCGTAAAAACATTCGGGGTGCAAATGACGCACCTCGGAAGGCGGTCCCTACAACGGCGGCGGGGGTTACCAGGCGCGTTCGTATTGGACTGGGGGCTTGAGCTTTGCGCCGAGTTCCTGGGCTGCGCGGCGCGGCCAGTAGGGATCGCGCAGGAGTTCCCTGGCTAGGAAAACGAGATCGGCTTGCTCCGTCGAGAGGATGGTTTCGACCTGGGCAGGGTCGGTGAGCATTCCCACCGCGCCGGTGGCGATGCCGGCTTCGCGGCGGATTGCGGCGGCGAACTTGACCTGGTAGCCGGGGCCGAGAGGAATTTGTACGTTCGGCACCAGGCCGCCGCTGGAGACGTCCACGAGATCGACACCGAGGCTCTTGAACCGTTTGCAAAGCTCGATGCTCTGCGGCAAATCCCAGCCGCCCTCTTTCCAGTCGGTGGCGGAGATGCGAACAAACACAGGCCATTTTGCGGGCCAGAGTTCGCGGACGGCTTGCGACACGCGCAGAGGAAATCGCGCGCGATTCTCAAAACTGCCGCCGTACTCGTCGGTGCGGAAGTTGGAAAGAGGCGAGAGGAATTCGTGCGCCAGGTAGCCGTGCGCGGCGTGAACCTCGACGACTTGAAAGCCCGCGGCTAAGGCCCGGCGGGCCGCGACGCGAAAATCTTCCACGATCTGATCGATTTCTGCGAGGGTGAGTTCTCTTGGCTCGGGATAGTTGGCATCAAACGCCACAGCGCTCGGAGCCACGGGCACCCAGCCGCCTTCATTCTGCGGAACTTTGCCGCCGCCGAGCCACGGGGCGGCGGTGCTTCCCTTTCTTCCCGCGTGGGCAAGCTGCATGCCGGGGATTGCGCCCTGCTCGCGGACAAAATCGGCGATGGCCTTCCATGATTCGACGTGGGCATCGAGATAAATGCCGGTATCCCAGGGCGAAATGCGGCCGATGGGCTGGACGGCCGTCGCTTCCGTCATCACCAACGCCGCGCCGCCGACGGCGCGGCTGCCGAGATGCACCAGGTGCCAGCGCCCGGGATGCCCGTCTTTGGCGGAATATTCGCACATCGGGGATACGGCAATCCTGTTTTTCAACTGCAACTCTCGCAACTGCAGCGGCGCAAAAAGCGTCATGGGTTCTCCCAATCATTCGTCGAAGTCATTCAATTTGATTCAGGGATTCTTCGGACGGATACCAAAAATCGCCGTGCCGACGCGAACTTCCGTTGAGCCTTCGAGAATGGCGGCTTCGAAATCGTGGGACATCCCCATGGAAAGAGTGGGAAGGAGCCTGCCAAGGCGCGGCTCTAATTTTTCTTTGAGCTTTCGCAGCGCCTCGAAAAACGGGCGCACTTCCTCGGGATTTTCGCGGAAGGGCGGGATGCACATCAGGCCGGCGAACTCGAGATGGGGAAGCGTCAGCACGCGTTCCGCGAGCTGCGGCAAATCCGCCTCGGAGGCACCGCTTTTCGTTTCCTCGCCGCCCATGTGGACTTCGATGAGGACGCGCAGCTTTTGGCCGGTTCCCTTCTCGGCCTGCGCCCGGTCAAGCCGCTGGGCCAACGACCAATCGTCGAGGGAATCGACGGAGTGGAAGGCCTTTGCGGCGCGAGCGGCTTTGTTGCTCTGCAGGTGGCCAATGAGATGCCAGGAAGCCTGGAGATCCGCGATCGCGGCGAGCTTCCCTTCCCATTCCTGGACGCGGTTTTCGCCAAAGTGGCGGAGACCGGCGTCGTAGGCTTCGCGAATCGCGTCAGCAGGGTGCGTTTTGGAAACGCCGATCAGAAGAATTCCTTCCGGATTTCTTGAGGCGCGGCCCGCGGCCGCTTCGATCTTATGGCGAACGATCTGCAAATTTTCACGGATTGTTGAGAGGTTCGCCATCCTGAGCCTGTAAAATCCTAACATGGCAAGGACGTGTTGCTTGCGGAAGGCGCCCGGCACGCGTCTCATGGCAGAGGCCATTGCAGGTAGTTCGTTGTGCCTATACACTGAGTGGCACTGGTGGTCTGCCCCTGCCAAGAACCGGAGACATGACAAAACGCGGATTGCTGATCGCTATCGAAGGGATTGACGGTAGCGGAAAAAACACACAGGCCAAACTGCTCGAACACTCACTCCAGGGCCTCGGCTACAAAGTTTATTCCACCGGATTTCCCCAGTACGAATCGTGGTTTGGGACGATGGTGGGAAAATTCCTGAACGGGGATTTCGGGCCGCTTGAGAGCATCGACCCGCATTTTACCGCCCTGTTGTACGCGGGCGACCGGTTCGAAGCCAAGCCACGGCTGGAATCGTCGCTCAACGAGGGGAAAATTGTGCTCATCGACCGCTATATCGGGTCGAACCTTGCGCACCAGGTGGCGCTGGCAAAGCCCGAAAAGCGGGCTGAGTTCATGCGCTGGATCGAACATCTGGAATACACCATCTATGGGCTGCCGCGGGAAAGCATGATCCTTTACCTGCGCGTGCCGCCGAGCCAGGCGCAAAAACTTGTGGCGAGGAAAAGCGAACGGAAATACACGGCGGCAACGCACGATATCCTGGAAAAAAACCTGCGGCATCTGGAAGACGCGGCGGAGATGTACGACATGATGTCGCGCAACCGCCCCTGGGCCACGATTCAATGCTACGATTCCGCGAGCAGCGGGTTGCGGATGCCGGAGGATATCGCGAAGGAATCGCTGCTGGCCGTGAAACCTCTATTGGAGAGCTGGAAAAAGGGCTGACCGATGGGCTTCTCCGAATTTCTTGGCAACGAGGCAATGGTTGCCGCCCTGCGAGGGGCGTTGCGGGCGGAGCGCGTGCCGCATGCGATGCTGTTCACCGGGCCGAGAGGTGTGGGGAAATTCACGCTGGCGCGGATGTTTGCGCAGGCCGCAAACTGCGAACGGCTGAAGGACGACTTTTGCGGCGAATGCGCCACCTGCCAGCGAATCGGGCAACTCGCAAATCCGGGCGCGCTGATCGCGCAGGGACTCGCGGAACGCGGGGAAAGCGCGGACGCGGTGACGGTGGAACGCGTGCCGCTGATTCTGCAAAGCCACCCGGACGTGTGGGTGCTTGTCCCTGATCCCGTGAGGCTAAAGAGTCCTGTGGCGCGGCCGGTGTTGCGCATCGGCCAGTTGCGTGCCGTGCAACGCGCGGCGTATTTCCAGCCGATGGGGCGACGCAGGGTGTTCATCCTGGATGGCGCGGAAACAATGCGCAGCGACGTTTCGAATGTTTTCCTGAAAATACTGGAAGAGCCGCCGGGTTCGGCGACACTGATCCTGACGGCGCCGTCGCCGTTCAATCTGCTGCCCACGATCGTTTCGCGCTGCATGCAATTTCACTTTGCGCCGCTGCCCCAGGCGGAAGTGGAAAATATTTTGAAGGCAAAAGGCGGCATGAAACCCGCCGAGGTGAAGCTGGCCGCGCAACTCTCCGAGGGCAGCCCCGGGTTGGCAAGCGAGATGAATGTGGAAGCGGTGGTGGAGAGGCGGCGGGCGATTCTGCGGATATTGGAACATGCGGCGAGGGGACAGGGATACTCGCAGCTGTTTGCGGCCACCAATCAGCTGGCGAAGGATCGCGAAACGCCGTACGAGGATCTGCTGGGAGATTTTTACGGATTGCTTTCGGACCTGCTGGAATTGAGTGCAGGGTTGAAGGCGCCGCAACTCCGCAACCCGCATCTTACGAAGGAACTCGAAACGCTTGTGCGCTCGGTGAATTCCAGCTGGGTGATGCGCGCCATCACGGGCATTGACGAACTCGTGTCGGGCGCTCGCCGCAATCTCAACCGGCAGCTTGGCATGGACGCGCTTGCGGCGTCGCTGGCACCGGACGGACACGCAATCGCCGCGCGCAAATAAGCTGTCTATCTTTATTCAACGGCGCGCGTCATAATAAACGAAACCCAACGCCCATTTCTTGCATCACAGGATAGTAATCTTCCAAAGCCGCCGAAGGAGCAGTCATGGTGAATCGCCGCATGTACCGTCCCAGTTTTGCGGACGTCAAGGAACAGGCGCCACCCCGCGCCTCCCACAACAGCAACAACAACGGGCCAGTTCCAAGCAAGAAACCCGCGCCGCCGGAAGTGACGCACGCGGAAAATTTCTACTGGGTCAAGCAGATGCAGGGCCGCACACCGATGGTGGTGGTGCTGGAAACGGGAGAAGAGCTGCGCGGAGCCGTGGAGTGGTACGACCGCGAGTGCATCAAGCTGACGCGCAACGGCGCTCCGAACTTGATGGTCTTCAAGCGCTTCATCAAGTATGTGTATAAGGATGGGGAAGATTCCGCACAGGGCGGCGACGAGTAAGGATTACTTCCGCAGGGTATTGCCTCCGGCGGCTGAGAAGGTGAGCAGGGCCTTTGCCGCCATGGTGCCAGATTCATTGTAAATTTCGCATTCCGTGACGATGAAGTTGCGCCCCTTGCGCAAGACACGGGCATCCGCTTTCACCCTCCCCCCCGGCACCGGCTCCAGATAATTAATCTTTAGTTCCAACGTTGCGATCTCCACGCCCCTGGGAACCACCGTGTAGGCGGCAATCGCGGCGGTGGTGTCGGCGAGGGCCGCCAGGATGCCTCCGTGGACCACGCCGTGAATCTGCTTGTGGCGCTGGTGGACGTCCAGGCGGAAGATCGCCCGCCCGTCGTGGACGCTTTCCACGTCGAAGCCGAGAAGTTCGGAGGACATGCTCTCTTTCATCCGGCGCCGGACGAGTTCGGTCGCCTGCTTTTCTTCCGGGGTCATTTTTCGAGCCATTCGGGTCAGCCTCTTTCAATAGGCGGTTACGCCGCCATCCACGGGGATCACGGTTCCGGTCATCCAGGAGGATTCTTCGGAAGCGAGGAAGACGGCCAGGCCGGCGATGTCGTCGGGCTTTCCGAAGCGGCCGAGGGGGATGGAAGCCAGGCGGCTTTCGCGGGCCAAGCGGCCTGCTTCGGTTTCGGCGAAGAGGCTCCGGGTCATATCGGACTCCACGATGGAGGGGCAGAGGCAGTTCACCCGAATATTGTCGGGGGCGTGGTCGAGAGCCATGGCTCTGGTGAGCATGCTTACAGCTCCCTTGGAGGTGCAATAGGCCGCGCGATCGCGGATCGCGACTATGCCGAGGACTGAGCCCACGTTGATGATGGAGCCGCCGCCGGCGCGGCGCATGGCGGGAAGCGCAGCGCGAGACATTAGAAACGGTCCTTTAACATTCGTGGCCATGACGCGATCCCAGTCCTCTTCGGCGATGGTTTCGACCGTGGAAACGCTGAGCGCTCCGGCATTATTGACCAGGACATTCACTTTTCCAAAGGCGTCCTCTGCCGCTTTCACCAACCGCTGGGTGTCCCGGGCGCTGGTGACATCGCATTCGAGTGCCAATGCGGAACAGCCCTCCTGCTGCAACAGGCGAAGGGTTTCGTCCAGCTTTTCCTTACGGCGGCCGGCCACGGCTACCTGCGCGCCTTCGCGGGCGAAGGCCAGGGCGATGGCCTGTCCGATGCCGGTTCCCCCACCGGTGATGACCGCACTTTTTCCGGCCAGGCGTGTCACGTTCTCTCTCCCCCTTACGTCTAATCGGTGTACCATGCGGCAGGCAACATGGTACGCCAGTTTTGGCGGACGGTTCGGTTCACAGATTACAAATGCGCATCGGGATCACAGGGTATCCCACCTATGGTGGGTCCGGAGTAGTGGCGACGGAGCTTGGCCAGGAACTGGCCGCCCGGGGCCACGAAGTCCATTTCATTACATATGCGCCGCCGATTCGAATGAACCCCAACGATCCGCGGATTCATTTTCACCAGGCGGAGGTGGTTTCCTACCCCCTATTTGACCACTCACCTTATACGCTTTCGCTTGCTGTGAAGATGCTGGAAGTATTTGAGAAGGAAGCGCTGGACATTTTGCATGTTCACTACGCGATTCCGCATTCGGTGAGCGCGTTGCTGGCCCGGCAGATGGCCGCGCCGCGGCGACTGCCCTTTATCACTACTTTGCATGGGACGGACATTACGCTGGTCGGGAACAACCCGAACTTTTTGCCGATTACGCGGTATTCGATTGAGCAGAGCGACGGGGTGACTTCGATTTCGCGCTATCTGCTGCGACAGACGATTAAGGAATTCGGGATCAAGCGGCCGATCGAAGTGATTCCTAATTTTGTGAATTGCGACCTGTACGTTCGAAAGCCGGACCCGAAACTGAGGGCGGAGTGGGCGCCGGATGGCGAGCCGATTCTGATGCACCTTTCGAATTTCCGTCCGGTGAAACGCATTCTGGACGCGATCGAGATATTTGCACTGGTGCGGGAAAAGATGCCGGCGAAACTCGTGATGATTGGCGATGGCCCGGATCGCGAACCCGCGGAGGCGTTGGCCCGCACGCGCGGCGTGGAAAAAGACGTGTTGTTTTTGGGCAAGCAGAATGGGATCAAGGAAAAGCTGGGGCAGGCCGACCTGTTTCTACTCCCTTCGCAATTGGAGTCGTTTGGCCTGGCGGCGCTGGAGGCCATGGCCTGCGAGGTACCGGTGATTGCCACGAATGTCGGCGGCGTGCCGGAAGTGATCGAGCACGGTGTGGACGGTTATTTGGTGGAACCCGGCGACGTGAAGACCGCGGCGAAATATGCGATTGAGTTGCTATCGCGCCCCGACCGTGGGCGCGAAATTGGGCAACTCGCGCGCGTTAATGCCAAGAAGAAGTTCTGCGCCAACGATGTTATCCCGATGTATGAGAGCTACTACGAACAAATCCTCGCAAGCGCCTACGCCGCAAAAGCCGCCCGTTAAGAAGCAAAACTATTCCGAAGTCTGGAGAGCATCGGCCTCCGCCAGTTTTTTTATGTGGAGAAAGACGCGGTTGTGGATGGCGTGGATGATGGCGTCGGTCCAAAGGCGCCAGTATTGGCCGGGCCACATTTTGTTCTGATAGGTGGTGGTGCCTTCAAGACGAGTGCCACCATTGGGCAAGCGGACCAGGACGAAGTCCGCACGTTCCGGCTGAAAGTCGTGGTCTTCCAGGTGGCGGACGTAAATGTTTTTATAGGGTGAAGTTTCTTTCATCAGAAGCGGCTCATCGGAAACAGCAAAGGCGAAATGCTTGCCGGGTTCCCACGCAAGAATCGGCTCTTTGAAACTACCCGTGGAAAAACGGCATTCGCGGTCGGCGGTAAGCCCTTCTCCGGTGATGCGCGCCTCGATGGGATAAGCAATGCCGAGACGGAAGGGCCATTCGGTGGCGGCGGGCAGCTGAGGGAATGCGATCAGCCGCTTCCAGACAACCTCGGGAGCAGCGGAAATCTCGATGGTTGTATGCACCTGGAACCGAGGAAGGGGTGGAGGGGCAACGTGCTCGACGCCGAGCAGGATTGGCAGGGAAACTAGCAGCATCCCGAAAATGGAGGGTGTGGCCTCCGGAGAGTCTGCGCGCCCGTGGATCAACATGGCAAGAAGGCCGCCAGACATGGCCACAAGCCAGGCCAGCGGCGCGGCCATCACGATGCAAATGAACCCTTCAAGGGCAACTGCAGCAATGCCGGCTCCCGTAAGTAGCAAGGCAAGCGAAACGACGCGCGCCACCTCACTCGAATTCACCTCCTGTGTGCGGCTATGAATCAGGACCGCCATGTAGCCCATGACAAACGGCAGGGAGATGAAGAGCGTCAGACCGTAATTACCTGCGAAGCGCAATGCGCCCCAAGTGACCACAACGCCGAGGAGTGCAGTGATGACGACAGCGGCAGCGGCGCTGCCAGCGCGGCTGCTCGGCCAGTAGCGGGACGGCAATGTGGCGCGGCGGTCGCTCCGCTCGGACTCGGAAGCCATCGATTGGCTTGGCAGGAGGCAGAGCAGCGCAAAGAAGAGCAAGTTCACAACAGGTGCAAAAAAGAGAAGCGTAAGGGCCAGAGGTTGCCCAGCGTCCCGGAGCCGCTTCATGGTCATAGTGATCCCAACCCAGATGAAGGGGAGAGCCGTGATCAAAAGGATGGCGAGAAAGTATTTCTCCAGCACGGACAGCTGCAGAATGCGGCCGGAATGCTCAAGCGGGTCCAGATAATTCCAGATGTTCCAGTGAAAACCGAAATAATCGGCAATGACGCGGTCGAGATTGAATTTGATGGCCAGGGCGCAAGCCCCAACCATTGCATACATTCTGCGTGTGACATTGCCTTCCCATCGCCAGAGACTTCCGAATGTCAGGGCCATTGATTCTCCTCGGAATAGAAATTTGCGGAAGTTCTCATCCCTTGCGGGGCACGTTGCATTCTGTGTGGTTTGTGGCGGCGCAGCTGCGTTGGGCGGCGACTCGGCGATAGCCGGAGTGCAGGAGCTTCATGGCGCCGGGGAGTTTTGCGAACCAGACGAGCGGTTGCGCCCACCAGATTTGGCGCGCGACGGCGACTACGGCATCGGCGCCGCCGTATTGCTTGCCGTCTGAAAGCAGGAATCGCAACTCCCTCAGGAGCAAATCCCTGTTCATTCCGAGTAGCGCGCCTACGCGGGGATCCTGGAGGGGAGCCACGGCCATGCCGCGGCGGGCGAGGATCGGGGCGACCCAGCGGGCGCTCTTGGTGCAGAAGTCGCATTCGGCGTCGAAGAAGAGCCAGCCTTTGGCGTGGCGGCCTTTGCCATCGGTGTATTCGTCTGCGAGTGAG
>DATHMM010000141.1:0-22612 GCA_035487095.1 Candidatus Sulfotelmatobacter sp. | reverse complement strand
CCATCATGTAAATTCAAATTTCCGATGAACTACGGCACTCTCCCCACCCGCTTCATCAACGCCGTTGAAGAGCACCCGTCTCCCCGCGCCCAGATGTTTCGCGGCCCGGACCGCTGGGAATCCATCTCCTCTCAGGAACTTCTGCGCCGCGTCGCCGGCCTCGCCAACGCCCTCGTCGAACTCGGCGTAAAATCCGGCGACCGCGTCGGCCTCTTTGCGCCCAACTGCCCCGAATGGCACACCGCCGATTTCGCCATCAGCGGCTCCGGCGGCGTTACCGTCCCCATCTACTTCAACGAATCCCCCGACCGCATGTGCTACATCCTCAATCACTGCGGCGCGCAAGTCGTCTTCATCGCCGGCCAAAAACAGCTCCAGAAATTCCTCGCGGTCCGCGACTCCCTCAAGGAAGTTCAGCAAGTCATTGTTGCAGGCGTCGGCCCCGATCTCCCCACCGACTTCCTCCATTACGAAACGCTGATCGCCGCCACCGGTCCCGCCGAAGTCGCCGCCTACCGCCTCCGCGCCGCCAAAGTTCTTCCCAGCCAGCTCGCCTCGCTCATCTACACTTCCGGCACCACCGGTGAGCCCAAGGGCGTCATGCTCACCCACACCAATTTCTGCTCCAATGTCACCGACTCCTGCGTGGAACTCGATCTCCGCCCCGGCACCGATCTGGCGGTCTCGTTCCTCCCGCTCGCCCACGTCTACGGCCGCATGCTCGACTATGTTTATATTTTCCATGGCTGCCCCGTCGCCTACGTCGAAGTCGTCGAAAACGTCGCGCAAGCTCTCCTCGAACTCCACCCCACCGTCCTCGCCGCCGTTCCGCGCTTCTTCGAAAAAATCTATGCCCGCCTGATGGAGCAGGGAAGTAAAGCCACCGGCGCCAAGCGCAAAATTTTCGATTTCGCCATGCAGGCTGCCCGCGAATCCGCACCCTGGCGCAGCGGCGAAAAATCCGCCGGCCTTGTCACTCGCCTCAAGTGGGTAATCGCCGACAAGCTCGTCTATTCCAAAATTCGTGCCGGCACCGGCGGCCAGCTCCGCACCATTCTTTCCGGCGGAGCCCCGCTCTCCAGGGATCTCTGCGAATTTTTCTGGGCCATCGGCATTCCCATCTATCAGGGCTACGGCCTGACGGAAACCTCTCCCGTCCTCACCAGCAATCACCCGCACAACCGTGCCGGCAGCTCCGGCCGCCCGATTCCCAACGTCCAGCTCCGCATTGCCGACGACGGCGAAATTCTCGCCAAGGGCCCTTGCGTCATGCAGGGTTACTTCAAATCGCCCGAATCCACCCACGATGTGCTCTCCGACGATGGCTGGTTCAAAACCGGCGACGTCGGCTATCTCGACAAAGACAACTACCTCTTCATCACCGATCGCAAAAAAGATCTCCTCAAAACTGCCGCCGGCAAATTCATCGCTCCGCAGCCCATCGAAAACACTCTCAAAACGAGTCCGTACATCCTCAACGCCATGGTCGTCGGCGATCAGCGCAAATTCATCGTTGCCGTCATCGTTCCCAACCCCGTCACCGTTTCCGCCAAGCTCGCCGAAGACGCCCTGAAATTCTCCTCCAACGCCGAACTCGCCGCCCATCCCGCCACCCATGCCCTCATCGACAAAGAAGTCGCCCGCCTCACCACCCATCTCGCACAATACGAAACCATCAAGCGTTTCGCCCTAATCCCCGACGACTTCACCTTCGACGCCGGCAGCCTCACCTTCACCATGAAACTAAAACGCCGCGTAGTCGAGCAACAATACGCCGACCTAATCGACAAACTCTACGCCGACGTAGCCGAACCCCGCCCAGTCCTCTAACTCCGCGTCGGCCCCCTGCCGCGCAGCGGCGACCTTCAGGCTTGCCCTGACGCAGGAACGGGTCGTCAAGCACTCTTGGGTTTCGCTTTTTCTATTCTGTGGGTGGCCTACCCTTTGCGTTTTTTGCGAAGGGTGGGGTCCTTTTTTCTGTCTCTCGTCTTCGCAGGGCCCGCCGACCGTGGCGGGCCGTTTTTTCCCTCTTGCTACACCCCTCCCTCCCTCCCACAAAAAACATATCCTTCCCTCTCCCTATCGCATCCCACTGCCAGAACCAATCTCGACTTGAGGAGGTCTCCCCATGGCAAAAGCCGCAACCGCAACTCTTCGCACCTATCCCAGCAGCGTCGGCGTCCCCGACAAAAATCGCCAGGCACTCATCGCGCTTCTCAACATTCATCTCGCAAACAGTTCCGACATTCACAGCCAGGTCAAATGGGCGCACTGGAACGTTAAAGGCAAGAATTTCTACCAACTCCACCTGCTCTTCGATTCCGTCGCCACTCACATCGAAGATCACATTGACACCATCGCCGAGCGCATTTCCGCCCTCGGTGGCGTCGCCAACGGCACCGTCCGCGAATCCGCCGCAAAGTCCGCCATCCCCGAAGCCGATCTCTCCGCCTACGATGGCCCGGAAATCATCAAATCGCTCGTCCACAACGTCGGCCACTACACCAACGCCCTGCGCACCGCCATCCAGGAAGCCGAAGACCTCGAGGACGCCATCACCGTCGACATCTTTACCACCATCACCCGCGAAATGGACAAAGATCTCTGGTTCATCGAAGCCCACACCCAGGCTTGATGCACGAAATGTAGGGGCGGCTTTACGCCGCCTTCTTGCCGTTTTCTTGCCTTGTAGGGCCCGCCTTCTGTGGCGGGCCTTTCTTCCATGTGGCACAGGCACTCTTGCCTGTGCTCTTGGGTTTCTCTCGCCTTTGAACGCCCGCCTTCCGTGCCGCGGGCCGCTCTTTTTTCTCCCCCTACATCTTCTCCGGCGCTTCAATCCCCAACAACTCCAACGCCCCCACCAACTGCCGCTCCACCAATTCCGTCAACCCCAATAAAAACGCCCGCTTCTCCTCATCCGCTTCCGACAAAATATGGTGCTTGTGATAAAAATTATTAAACGCCTGCGCCAGTTGAAACGCATACTTCGAAACAAACGCCGGCTCCTGCGCCCCAATCGCCGCGTCCACCGCGTAATCTAGCGACCCCGAAGCCAGCAGCACTTCCCATATCGTAGTGCTCTCCGGCCCTTCCATGATTTTCTTCAGCGTCTGCAAACCAATTTCGTGCCGCGTTCCCGCAACCTCCGCACCCTTCCGCCGAATCCCCCGGATCCTCACGATCGCATATTGGCAATACGGCCCCGTCTCGCCCTCCGCGCTCAACGCATCCTCAAAATCAAACGCGATGATCGTGTTGCGCGTCACCTTCAGCAGGAAAAACCGCAGCGCACCCACCGCCAGCGCATTCGCTGTCCGTTTCAGTTCTGCGCCCGCCATCTCCCCGTGCTTCTGCAAAACCCGCGCCTCCGCGGCCGCAAGCATGCGCGTAATCAAATCATCTGCCTTAACGCCGAATCCTTTTCTCCCGCTAACTTCGACGTAAGGCCGCTTCGCATCCTCCGCTGACAATTCGTAACCCATCTCCGCCGCGCACCGCGGCGTCAGCGCCACAATCTCGTAATCAAAGTGAATCGAATTCTCCGCTTCCTTCGCATGCCCCAGCGCCCGCAATCCTTCCGCCACCACCTCCTGCAAATACGCCTGCCGCGCGTCAATCACGTTATAAACTGCTTCGGCTCCCCCAAAATGCGGCGCGCCCGCCTCATTTGGCCCCGCCGTCGTAGCCCACAGTTCCTTGCTGTCCGGCGCATTCGGCCACCGGCGGTAATGAAAATCCTTCCCCAGCAATCCAAACTTCCAAAGCTGGTAGGCAATATCCTTCCCAACGTAAGTAACCGTCCCATTCGACCGCACAATAATCTTCGCCTGGTCCTCCTCGTCAGACGCAGTTCCCGAGGCAGACGAATCCTGGGAGTCACTCTTCTCCTTTACCTCCTTTACCTCATTTCCCTCCTTGCCCCAAGGCATCACCCAGCAACCCGCATTTTTCCCGCTCGTCGCCAACTGGATCGCCCCGCTAGCCTTCAATTTCTCAAACGCCGCGTCCCAGAAATGCAGATGCAAGATCTCGCTCTCCCGCGCCAGCAATTCGTAAAAAATGTCCAGCCGCGCCATCGTCCGCAAATGGAATCCCACCACCGCGTCGCCAATCACCGCGGCCATCTCCGCTGTTTCGCCTTCACCCGCTTCGATCGCCTTCAACGTCTCCCCGCGCAGCTTTCCCGCGCGCACCTTGTCTTCTTCAAAGTATTGCGTCGCTTTCGCGTAAAGATCCCAGCATAGGTAATCGAAATTCTTCTGCGCCGCCAGCGCCTTCACTTCCGCCAGCGATTTCTTCTCCATCTGCTCGAACGCAATCACCACATCCGCCACCTGCACCCCGGTGTTGTCGATGTAGTTCTGCACCGCCACGTCGTTCCCGGTGTGCCGCAGCAAACGCACCATGGTGTCGCCCAGCACCGCATTCCGGAGGTGCCCAATGTGCGCCGCCTTATTTGGATTGATGCTCGTGTGCTCGACAATCACTTTCTTCCGCTCGTTTACCCCGAGCGCCTGTGAAGGGCCACTCACTTCTTTGCGCACGCTCTCCCAAAACCACGCCCGGTCAATAAACGCATTCAAATATCCCGCCCCGGCAACCTCCACCCTCCCGATGCCTTCGATCTTCGGCAGCGCATTGGCAATCTCCTGCGCAATCTGCCGCGGCGCCTTCTTCAGTCGCTTCGCCAGCTCAAAGCACACCGGAGACGCAGCCTCCCCCATCTCCAGTTTCGGCGGCCGCTCCAGCACCACCACAAGTTCCACCCCGTATTTCTCGCGAATATGTCCGGCCAGCGTTTTCCGCAGCCGCTTCAGAAGTGTCAGATACACGTTTCCTCAGTTTGAATGGAGTAAGCCCCGGAAAATTCCAGTATAACAGGGCAAATCGAGAGAAGTGGCCCGCGAAAAGTGTCACCACTCAGTCGCGTAAGAAGAATTCCACACTCGAAGAAATGAATCCGAGTGCGTCCTGAGCAAGTCCGGGTAAAATACCCGGCGGAGGCTACATGGCGAAATCACGGCGTGAATTTCTTATGGAAGCGGCAGTTGGCTTGGCAGCAGCTGCGGCAAGCGCGGCAGGAGTTGCCCCAGCGGAAGCGCAAGACCCAGGTCAGCAGCAACCCGCCGGTGCGCCGCCCGCATTCGGCACCAGCCCCGGCGTCGGCCCGCAAGTTTCCGTCAACACCTTCACCGAAGCCGAAAAACTCGTACAGATCGAACTCACCAAGCCCCAGCTCGAAATGGCCGCCACCAGCTGGCGCGAAAATCTCTCCTCCGTCTACGAACGCCGCACCGGCCCCCACAAACTGGATTTGCCTCCCTCCGTCGTCCCATATTCCAGTTGGAACCCCGTCCTCCCCGGACGCAAAGCCGGCCCCGACCGTGACCAATTTATCCGCAGCAAATCCGATCCCGGCCCGCTCCCCAAAAACGAAGACGAAATCGCCTTCGCTCCCGTCACCCGCCTCTCCCGCTGGGTCGAAACGCGCCAGATCACTTCCGAGCGCCTCACCCAAATCTATTTGAAGCGCCTCGAACAGTTCAATCCGAAACTCCGCTGCGTCATCACCCTCACCAAAGATTTGGCCCTCGCGCAAGCCAAACAAGCCGACGCCGAAATCGCCGCCGGAAAATATCGCGGCCCGCTTCATGGAATTCCCTGGGGTGGCAAAGATCTGCTCGACACCGCCGGCATCCCCACCACTTATGGCGCCGAGCCATTTCGCAATCGCATCCCCAAAGATGACGCCGCCGTAGTAAAACGCCTCCGCGCCGCAGGCGCGGTCCTCGTCGCAAAACTCAGCCTCGGCGCTCTCGCCCTCAACGACATCTGGTTCGGCGGCCAAACCGTCAATCCCTGGCTCCTCGAAGAAGGTGCCTCCGGCTCCAGCGCTGGCCCCGGCGCCGCCACCGCCGCGGGGCTCGTCGGCTTCTCCATCGGCAGCGAAACCGGCGGCAGCATCGTTTCTCCCAGCATGCGTTGCGGCCTCACCGGGCTGCGTCCCACCTACGGCCGCGTCCCTCGCACCGGCGCGATGACTCTCTGCTGGTCGCTCGACAAACTCGGCCCCATGACCCGCAGCGTCGAAGACGCTCTGCTCGTCCTCGAAGCCATCTCCGGCCCCGATCCCGGCGATCTGCAAAGCGTCCTCAGCAAACTCGATTACGACGCCGACGCCAGCGTGAAAGGTCTCCGCGTAGGTTATTTCCCCAAGTGGATGAAAGAACCGCCCGCCACCGACGTAGACCGCGCCGCGCTCGAAACCGTAAAAAAAGTCGGCATGGTTCCCGTCGAAGTGTCCATTCCCGATTGGCCCTACCAATCCCTCAATCTCATCCTCTTTGCCGAAAGCGCCGCAGCCTTCGAAGACCTCACCCTCAGCGGCGAAGCCGACCAGCTCAAAGTCCAGACCTACGACGCCTGGCCCAATCTCTTCCGCCAGTCGCGCTTCCTCTCCGCCGTCGATTATGTGCAAACCGATCGCCTGCGCCGCCGCGTCGCCGAAGAAATGGCTCGCGTCTTCTCCGAAGTGGACCTGCTCCTCGTCCCCTCGCTCCGCGACGAAATGCTCACCATCACCAATTTCACCGGCCAGCCTTCGCTCACCATGCGCGCCGGCTTCGTCGAAGTCTCCGAAGCCCGCACCGATTGGGCTCCCGACCCCAGCCGCCCCATCGCGAAATTCTCTCCGCCCCGCCGCGTCCCCCACGGCATCACCCTGATCGGCCGCCTCTTCGAAGAAGGCACCCTGGGCCGCGCCGGCCTAACCCTAGAACGCGCCTTCAACGTAGTCTCCGAGCACCCGCCCGGCTTTTAGCCCCGTAGCGGCCACCTTCAGGTGGCCGCGGTTGACTTTGGGCACTGGCTGGATGAGCGTTAGAAAGAAGTGGGGTGAAGAACTGCGATTCCCCCGAATCGAGCGAAGTCCGTCACGTTGAAAGTGAGAATGTGATGCGTCCCATGAACGCGCATCGCTGCAGCCAATCGCGCATCATGAACCTGAACTCCGATAACTCCGTACTTCACCACAAGGTCGGGCCATTCCAAGTACACGGCGGAGCTATCCGGAAGGAGATACATCCCTGACTCAATCGCGCGAACCTGCCTTTCGGCTTCCTGAATACTTAAACCGAAACCATTACTACCGATCGGCCGGGTCAGAACATTCCACAGCTCTGCAATATTCTGGATCGTATAGAACAAGTCCGTTCCCTGAGCCAAAAGGCGGCCCACAGCTGAATTGGCGATTTGATATTGTGGGTCGGACTTCCTTGCGAGCCTTAGCAGAACGTTCGTATCAACCAGACACGAAGCAATCGCCATTTAATCGTGTTCCTGATAAATCCATTCGCGGGATATCGTTTCCGGCAAAGGTGGAATCTTGTCGGAGAATTGGGTCATTGAGGCCAGCCAGACGTGAATTTCGTCTTCTGTTCTGGGAAGAGGAAAATTCCCTGATTTCCCTTGAACTCGCTGGGTGAGCAACTCTTGAACATATTCCTCAACACGCAGCCCTCGCGCTTTTGCTTGCGCGGCAAGTTCGTCTAGGAGTTTGACGCTGTTCTCCATGGGCAAACTCTAACATGGATTCAGACAACGGGCCATGTCGCCTTTCATGGTTTTGTGCGCCGGTGCACCTGCATCGGCAATCCATACTTCGGCCGCAACGTAATCGAAAAAAACGGTGCAACCACCGCCTCCGCTGCCAGCGTAAACCGATACCGCTGCGCAATCGTCGCCAGCAGCAGCGTCGCCTCCATCATCGCGAATCCCGCACCAATGCACACCCGCGGCCCTCCGCCAAAAGGGAAGTACGCGAACCGTGGAATGCGCCCCTTCCGAATCGGATCGTCGCGCCACCGTTCCGGGTCAAACTTCTCCGGCTCCGGAAAAAACCGCGCGTCACGGTGCGTCACCCACTGCAGCACGAAAACGTTCGTGCCCGCCGGAATCCGGTAGCCTCCAACCTCGAAATCTTCCAGCGCCCGCCGTCCCACTCCCCACGCGGGCGGGTACAAGCGCATCGATTCCTTGATCACCATCTCGGTGTACGGCAGCCGCGGCAGATCCGCCAGCGCCGGCGCGCGCCCGGCCAGCACCGAATCCAGCTCCGTCGCCAGGTTCTTCTCCACCTCCGGATTCTGCGAAAGCAGATACCAGGTCCACGTCAGCGCGTTCGCCGTCGTCTCATGCCCCGCGATGAACAGCGTCATCACTTCCTCGCGCAGTTGCTCCTCGTTCATGCGCTCGCCCTGCTCGTTTCGCGCATCCAGCAATCGCTGCAGCAAATCATTCGCGGGAATCTTGCTCGCCCGCCGCTCCCGAATAATCGCAAGCACGATGTCGTCCAGCTTCTTCTTCGACCGCATCAGCCGCGGCGTCTTCGGAATCGGAAACTTGTCCGGCAATAAAAACGACATCGCCGCCTGCGCGAAAAACCTTTCCATCACCGCCGCCACTTCCTCGCCAATCGTTTCTGCCGCGTGGCCGACGTTTGCGCCAAACAGCGATTTCGCCACGATGTCCAGCGCAAGCTCCCCCATCTCATGATGCAGGTCGCGCTTCTCTCCGTCCTGCCACCGCGACAAATGCGTCGCCGCGGAATCGGCCATAATCTCCGCATACGCCGCAATATTTTCGTGGCGAAATGCCGGCTGCACCAGTTGCCGCTGTGCCCGCCACGAAGCCCCTTCGTTCGTCAGCAAACCATTGCCCAAAAAGAATTTGAAAGCCGCGTAATCCCGCGACTTGTGAAAGTTCGCGGCGTGCTTCACCAGCACATACTCGATGTAATCGGGGTGCGTAACTTGGCAGATCGGCACGTGCAGGAAGCGATAGCAGACAACGTCGCCGTACTCCCGCGCGCACCTCTCCGAATGTCCCGGCCAGTTCCGCGCCAGTTCCCGCGCGCTTCCCAAAAAAAAATTCCCCCTCGGCC
This sequence comes from Candidatus Sulfotelmatobacter sp., assembly GCA_035487095.1. Taxonomy (GTDB): domain Bacteria; phylum Acidobacteriota; class Terriglobia; order Acidiferrales; family UBA7541; genus Acidiferrum. Next base: position 13,671 of record DATHMM010000141.1, on the reverse strand, counting down.
CTGGAGCCGGAGGAAGCTCTGGAGACATCACCGCGTGCGCCATCCCCAAAGTGTATCCTTTTGCCACGCGCGAGAGTATCGCCGTCATTCGGACACAACGCCGTTATTCGTTTATAATCCGCTCCGGCCCCGTAGCGGCCACCTTCAGGTGGCCCAGCTCTCTCAGCAGAAGGCCGAAGCGAATCTATAACAATGACCAAACCAACCATGTCGCCATCCCGGCGAGGGGAGAATCGGATGATCCGCAGTGCAACGCAAGGCAATCCAATCGTAAATTTTCTGCTCGTCGCAACTTGCGGCTTGGCGCTGAGCACATCCGCCCCGCTACAACTCGCGGCCCAGCAGCAAGAAAACGCCACTCTTCCCAGCGAAACCCCCGCCCACTTCCAGCCTGTAACCAAAGATTTTGACTACGAGCGCCGCGACGTCATGATCCTCATGCGCGACGGCGTAAAGCTCCACACCGTCATCCTCGTCCCCAAGGGCGCAAAAAACGCCCCCATCCTCCTCACCCGCACTCCCTACAACGCCGACGATCAGGTCTCCCACAAAAACAGTCCGCATCTTGGCCCCTCCCTCTGGGGCTACGACAACGCCACCGAAGTCATCGTCGAAGACGGCTACATCCGCGTCATCCAGGACGTCCGCGGCAAGTACGGCTCCGAAGGCGACTACGTAATGACCCGCCCCCTCCACGGCCCGCTGAATCCCAGTCCCGTCGATCACTCCACAGACACCTACGACACCATCGATTGGCTCATCAAGAATATTCCTGAAACCAACGGTAAAGTAGGCGTCCTCGGCATTTCCTACGACGGCTTCCTCCCCCTCATGGCTCTAGTCAATCCGCATCCCGCTCTCAAAGTCGCCGTTCCCATGAATCCCATGGTCGATGGCTGGATGGGCGATGACTGGTTCCACAACGGCGCCTTTCGCGAACAGAACATGCCCTACATCTACGAACAGGAAGCCGACCGCAAGAACGAAGTGAAATGGTGGTCCGGCGTTCACGATGACTACGATTTGTATTTGCGCGCGGGCTCCGCAGGAGAACTCGGCCGCCAGCATGGCATGGAGCAACTCGGCTTCTGGAAAAAACTTCTCGAGCATCCCAGCTACGACTCCTGGTGGCAGCAACAGGCGATGGACAAAATCCTCGCCGCTCAGCCGCTCAAGGTGCCCACCATGCTGGTCGACAGCCTCTGGGACCAGGAAGACATCTACGGCGCGCCCGCCGTCTACAAAGCCCTCAAGCCCAAGGACACCGCCAACGACAAGCTCTTTCTCGTCCTCGGCCCGTGGCATCACGGTCAGGAAATTGAAGACGCCAGCACTCTCGGCGCGCTCCATTTCGGCAGCGACACCGGCCTCTACTTCCGCCAGGAAATTTTGCGTCCCTTTCTCGCGCGCTACTTGAAAGACGGCGCCCCGCAATCCGAAGTCGCCCCCGTCAATGCTTTCGAAACCGGCACGAATCACTGGCTTAAACTGAATTCCTGGCCGTCCGGATGCCCCTCCGGCTGCTCCGTGAAGCCAACTCCTCTTTATCTTTCCGCGGGCCTCAAACTAACTTTCTCCGCCCCCGCAAAAGACGACGCCGCCTACGACGAGTACGTCTCCAATCCTGCCAAGCCCGTCCCATTCCGCGCTCGCCCCAGTCAGCCCGTCGGCTACGACAACGGCATGACTTGGCCCGAATGGCTCGTCGACGACCAGCGCGAAGCCTCCGGCCGCCCCGACGTGCTCACTTTCATCTCCGACGAATTAAAAGAACCTCTCAAAATCAGCGGGCAGCCGATCGCCAATCTGATCGCCTCCACCACCGGTACCGATTCCGACTGGGTCGTCAAGCTCATCGACGTCTATCCCGACGAAGTCGCCAGCCAGCCCAACATGGGCGGCTACGAACTGATGATCTCTGCCGACATCTTCCGCGGCCGCTATCGCGAAAGTTTTGAAAATCCAAAATCCATCCCGCGCGACACGCCGCTCGTCTACCGCTTCGCACTGCCCACGGCGAACCACGTCTTCCTGCCCGGCCACAAACTCATGGTCCAGATTCAGTCCAGCTGGTTCCCGCTCTACGACCGCAACCCGCAAACCTTCGTCCCCAACATTTTCTGGGCCAAGCCCGACGACTACAAAAAAGCCACCCAGCGCATCTACCACACCCCAACCCAATCCACCTTCATCGAACTCCCCATATCCAAGTAGGGGCGGCTTTACGCCGCCTTCTTGGGTTACTCTTCGACTCTGTCGGGCCCGCGATGTGGCACAGCCATTCCTGGCTGTGCTCTTGGGCTTCTCTTCTCTGCGAAATCTCCGCGCCCTCTGCGTCTCTGCGTTAGAAATCTCTTCTGCCTGTGCACTTGGGTTATTCCCCTGACCAACCCTTCGCACCTCAAATCTTCCTCCCCTTCCACTTCCCCCGCCGAAACAAAATCACCCCCGCCAACGCAATCGCGCACTCCGCTACCACTATCGAAACGTACGCCCCCTTCGCTTGCCACCCCACCCGCAGCGCCAGAAAATACGCCAGCGGAATCTCCAGCATCCAAAACCCAAAAAAATTCACCACCGTCGGCGTCACTGTGTCTCCCGCCCCGTTAAACGCCTGCAGCATCACCATCCCATACGCATACCCAACGTTTCCGTAACTCAAAATCCTCAGGCACGAAGCTGCCAGCGGCACCACCTCCGGGTCCTGCGTAAACAGCCGCACCACCGGCGTCGCATAAATCAAAAAGAACACGCCAATCACGCCCAGAAAAATCATGTTGTAAAACCCGGTCCGCCAAACCGAAATCTCCGCCCGCTCCGGCTGTCGCGCCCCCAGGTTCTGCCCCACCAGTGTCGCCGCCGCGTTGCTCAATCCCCACGACGGCATCAAAATAAAAATCAAAATGCGAATCGCAATTGTGTACCCGGCCAGCGCCGCCGATCCAAACACGCTGATAATCCGCACCAATCCGATCCAGCTCGTATGCGCAATCGCAAACTGCAAAATCCCCGTCAGCGAAACACGCACCAGCCGGAACATCACCTTCAAATCTAGGCGAATCTGCGAAGTCAAAATCCTGATCCGCTCCGTCCCCCGCAGCAGCCGGTAAAACTGATACGCCACGCCAATGCTGCGCCCCGTAAACGTGGCCACCGCCGCGCCCGTCACCCCCAGCTTCGGAAACGGCCCAATCCCAAAAATAAAACAAGGGTCCAGAATCAAATTGATGATGTTAGACACCCACAGCAGCCGCATCGCCACCGCGGCATCGCCCGCCCCGCGAAAAATGGCGTTGTTCAAAAACAAAAGCAGCACCACGCCGCTTCCGCCCAGCGCAATCCGCGCGTAGCCGCTCCCCGTCGCCACAATCGCCGGTGAAGCCCCCATCAGCCGCAGCAGCTCACCGCCATAAAAGCAGCAGGGAATGCCGATAATTGCCGACACGCCGAATCCCAGAAAAATCGCCTGCGCACCGGCCACAGCCGCGCCCTGCGGATCTTTTTCCCCGATCCGCCGCGCCACCATCGCCGTCGTCGAAAGGCTCAGCCCCAGCCCCACCGCAAACACCAGGCTCAGCAGCGATTCCGTCAGGCCGACCGTCGCCACCGCATCCGCGCCCAGCCGCCCCACCCAGAAAACGTCCACCACCGCAAACAGCGATTCCAGCACCATCTCCAGCACCATCGGAATGGCCAGCAAAAGAATCGCCCGGTTCAAGCTCCCGGTCGTGAAGTCCTGATGCGATCCGCGAAGCGCTTCGCGAATAGAACTCCACAATCCAGGTTGTGTCGCCACCACCGTCTCAGCGGCAGGTGGCTGAAAATCCTGTACGGACATGGATACCTTCACCGTCTGCACAGACGCGGCTAAAATACGCTGGCGTCAGCGCGGAAAATGGTTAGTAGAAAATCGGGAATACGAGGGTGCCGCGGGCGATGCGGCTATTAGAGGACAGCGACCATTCGTGCGATGAACATTGTTCTTTCCTTGCGGCGCTCTTCGCACGCGCCCAGAAGTAGACTTCTCGTAAAGAAAGTATACACGCCTGACCCCGGCTTGTGTAGGGCCCGCTCGCCGCGGCGAGCGGGCCGCTCCCCGTAGCGGCCACTTTCAAGTGGCTACGAGAGGTAGCGCCGGCTTCCAGTTAATCCTGAGCCTCGAAGGGCCGGCAAGCGCATGCGTTCCTAGCTGTGCCAACTACGAATTAAAGGTATCCTCGCATCTTCCATCTCCGGGACCTCCGGGCACTTTCTTCTGCGAAGGGTGATTAATTGACCGACAGTGACGTCCTAATCCTCGGTGCCGGCGCCGCCGGTCTCCTCTGCGCCATCGAAGCCGGCAAACGCGGCCGCCGCGTCGTCCTCCTCGAGCGCGCCGAAAAAATCGGCAAGAAAATCCTCATCTCCGGCGGAGGCCGCTGCAACTTCACGAATCTCCACACCCAGCCAAAACACTTCCTCTCCGAAAATCCTCACTTCGCCAAATCCGCCCTCGCCCGCTACACCCCCGCCGATTTCATCACCCTCGTCGAAAAACACGGAATCTCCTATCACGAAAAAACTCTCGGCCAGCTCTTCTGCGACAATTCCGCCACCCAAATCATCACCATGCTCGAATCCGAGTGCCGCTACGCCAACGTAAAAATCGTTGTCAATGCCAACATTCGCGAAGTCCGCCGCGATACTAGCTTCACCGTCAGCACCGGCGAAACCGAATATCGCGCCCCCGTCCTCGTCGTCGCCACCGGCGGCATCTCCATCCCCAAAATGGGCGCCTCTGGTTTCGGCTACGACCTCGCCCGCCAGTTCGGCCTGAACATCATCGCGCCCCGCCCTGCCCTCGTCCCTCTCGTCTTTCACCCCGCCGATCGCAAGCGCTACTCCGACCTCGCCGGCGTCTCCGCCGAAGTCATCGCCTCGGCAGGGAACTCCGCCTTCCGCGAAAAAATGCTCTTCACCCATCGCGGCCTAAGCGGCCCAGCAATTTTGCAAGCCTCCAGTTACTGGAAAGAAGGCGAAGCCTTGCAGATCGATCTCGCCCCCGGCCGCGAAGCCACCCAAAAAATCCGCAAAGCCGGCACGCGCTCCGCCGCCGTAGCCGAAAAAGCGCTCCACGAATTTCTTCCGCAACGCCTCGCCGAACGCTGGCTCAAATTCCATCCGCCAAAAGCCTGGACCAATCTGGCTCTCGACGACTTCGAAGGGGAATTGCACGCTTGGACCATCCGCCCGGCCGGCACCGAGGGCTACGAAAAAGCCGAAGTTACCGCCGGCGGCGTCGACACCGCAGAACTCTCCAGCAAAACCATGGAAGCCCGCAAAGTCCCCGGCCTCTTCTTCATCGGCGAAGTCGTCGACGTCACCGGCCACCTCGGCGGCTTCAATTTCCAATGGGCCTGGGCCTCCGCCGCCGCCGCAGGCCGCTCCCTCTAATTTCTTTGAGTGTGTGAGCGAAGCTCTCGCTTTTACGACCTAATGCCCGCCACAAAAGAAGTGTTCATTCCTCCATTCGCTCGTCAAACCCTCTCGCCTTTGTAGCGGCCGCCTTCCGAGGTGCGTACTTTGCACCCCGAATGGTTTTACGGGGCGGGCGCCTTTCTCTTACTCTTTCCCCCGCCGTCCTCGCCTACGTAGGGCCCGCCTTCCGGGGCGGGTCATCCTCCAACTCGTTTGACTCATCGAAACCTCGCCGATACTATCAATTCAGGCCTGCAAAAATGATCCACGCCTATTTTGACTGCTTTAGCGGCATCAGCGGCGACATGACCCTCGGCGCCTTGCTCGATGCGGGTGTCTCCGTCGAACACCTGCGCACCGAATTGCAGCGCCTCAACCTCGCGGGCTGGGAGCTCTCCACCGAAAAAGTCTGGAAAAACGGCATGGCCGCCACCTACGCCAAAGTCCGCGCGCAAGACACCACCACACATCGCTCGCTCAGCACCATTGTCGAAATCATCGAAAAATCCAGTCTGTCTCCCGCCGTGAAAGATCGCGCCTGCGCCATTTTCAAAAAACTGGGCGAAGCCGAAGCCGCCGTCCACGACGTCCCCATCGAAAAAATTCATTTCCACGAAGTCGGCGCCATTGACGCCATAGTCGATATCGTCGGCGCATGCATTGGTTTCGCCGCACTCGGAATCGGCTCCTTCGCCTGCTCCCCGCTCAACGTTGGCGGCGGCACGGCAAAAATGGCGCACGGCGTCTTGCCCGTCCCCGCGCCCGCCACTGCGCGCCTGCTCCTCGGCAAGCCCACCTACTCGAACGGCGTGCAAAAAGAATTGGTCACTCCCACCGGCGCGGCCATCGTCGCTACGCTCTGCTCTCACTTCGGCCCACAGCCTCCAATGACCGTCAGCGCCATCGGCTACGGCGCAGGCACCGCCGATCTTGAAGGTCAACCCAATGTCCTCCGCCTCATGGTCGGCGAAGCCGCCGACAAGCGTGCTGCCGCTGAATCCGAAACCATCCGCGTCCTCGAAGCCAATCTCGACGACATGAATCCCCAAATCTACGGCTACTTCCTCGAAAAAGCCTTGGCCGCCGGCGCGCTAGACGTCTTCTCGACTCCGGTGCAAATGAAGAAGAATCGTCCCGGCATGCTAGTCACCGTCCTCTGCAAGCCCGAAGACGAACCCAAGTTCCACGAAATGTTCTTCGCGGAAACTACCACCCTCGGCGTCCGCACCTACACCGCCGAGCGCCGCGTTCTCGCCCGCCAGTGGGAATCCGTGCATACCTCTTTCGGCGATGTCCGCATCAAAGTGGCCCGCCTCAACGGCCACATTCGCCAGGCATCGCCCGAATTCGAAGATTGCCGTAAACTGGCAGAAGCAAAAAACGTCCCGTTGCAGCGTGTCATGGACGAGGCCATGCGCACCTGGTCACTAAAAACCTAAACCTAAGCGCCAAGCCGTCCGTCTGTCTGAACTCTTGAACTCCAGAACTCTTGAACTTTTTTTGACTTCCGAACTCTTAAAACTGTGAACTAAAAACTTAAAACTCAAAATGCCCGAGAAAAAAGAAAAATTCTACCTCACGACGCCCATCTACTACACCAACGGGCTCCCCCACATCGGCCACACCTACACCACCGTCGTCGCCGATGTCATCCGCCGCTACAAGCGCATGCGCGGATACGACGTCGTCATGACCACCGGCACCGACGAACACGGCGTCAACGTCGAACGCGCCGCCAAAAAAGCCGGCGTCCCCGAATCCGAATACGTCGCCAAAATGGCCGACGCATGGCGCGCCCTCTGGGACGAACTCGGCATCCCCGCCGACGAATTCATCCGCACCACCGATCTGAAACACGTCCGTACCGTACAGTGGCTCTTCAAGCTCTGCAGGGAAAATGGCTACGTTTACAAAGGCCATTACACCGGCCAATACTGCATTTACGACAACGCCTTCGTGAACGACGCCAAGCCCGGCGACAACTGTCCCGATTGTGGCCGCCCTCTCGAAACCGTCACCGAAGAAAACTATTTCTTCAAGCTCTCTTCGTTCCAAAAGCCGCTGCTCGATTTCTACAAAAAGTATCCGGATTTCATTCAGCCGGATACTCGCCGCAACGAAATCATCAGCTTCGTCGAAGGCGGCTTGAAAGATCTCAGCATCACCCGCACCACGATTCGTTGGGGCATTCCCGTCCCCGGCGAAGAGCCGCACGTTTTCTACGTCTGGTTCGACGCGCTCACCGCCTATCTCAGCGCTGTCGGCGGCCCCGACTTCGAAAAGCGTGGTATGTGGCCCGCGGACTTGCATCTCGTAGGCAAAGACATCATCCGCTTTCACACCGTCTATTGGCCCGCGTTCCTGATGGCCGCCATGCTCCCGATCCCGAAACAAGTCTGGGCCCACGGCTGGTTCCTCATGGACGCCGCCAAAATGAGCAAGTCCAAGGGCAACGTCGTTCTCCCGCGCCCCATCGTCAACATGCTCGGCATGGACGCGCTCCGCTATTTCCTCCTCCGCGACGTCGTCTTCGGCCAGGACGGCAATTTCAGCTACGACGCCCTCGTCACCCGCTACAACAGCGACCTAGCCAACGGCCTCGGCAACCTCTCCAGCCGCACCGCCGCGCTCATCGAAAAGAATTTCGCCGGTAAAATTCCCAAGCCCACCGCGCTGAAACCGCAGGACGAAGTTCTCGCAAAAGAAGCGCAGAACGCCATCGGCGAAGTCCTCGAAAATTTCGACAAGCTCAGTTTCGCCCGAGCCCTGGAAACCATCTGGACCGTCATCGCCGCCGCCGACAAATATCTCACCAGCGAACAGCCGTGGGCCCTCGGCAACTCCGAAGCCGACCAAGCCCGCAAAGCCACTGTCCTCTGGACCACCGCCGAACTTCTCCGCATCGTCGTCGCGCTTTCATTTCCCGTTCTCCCCGATAGCGCCACCAAAGTCTGGACGCTCCTCGGCCAATCCGATGCCCTGGGCAAATTCGAATTGGACGGACTCCGTTGGGGCCAGTTGGCTCCCGGCACGTCTCTTGGCAAATCTCAGACATTGTTCCCACGTGTGGACAAAACCGAAGCAATAGAGAGGATCGAATCAATGGCAAACGAAGAACTGAATCCAACACCAGCAGCACCCGCACCGGCCGCAAGCGCTCCCGCCGCCACCGGCGCGTCCGCAGCGGCAGCGACCGCCCCCGCCGTCTCCGACAAAATCGGCATCGAAGACTTCGCCAAAGTCGAAATGCGCGTAGGCCAGATCAAAACCGCCGAGCGCATCGTCGGCGCCGATAAACTCCTCAAGCTCACCGTCGACATCGGCACCGAGATCCGCCAGATCTGCGCCGGCATCGCCCAATACTACGAACCCGAATCCCTAATCGGCCGCAAAGTAGCCGTGGTCGTAAACCTCGCCCCGCGCAAACTCCGCGGCGTCGAATCCAACGGCATGATCGTAGCCGCCTCCGTAGGCCCCGAAGGCCGCCCAGTCCTCACGGGTTTCCACGAAGAAGTAGAAGTCGGCGCCCGCCTGAAATAATTTTGAGTGCGGGAGCGAAGCTCCCGCTTTTGAGCAGTAACGTAGAGCAACAGAAGGCGGGCATGTAGGGCCCGCCTTCCGAGGCGGGCCGCCGACCTGGGGACGCCAACTCTGCTCCATCCCGCGGGTTAAGCGGGATGAATCTCCCGATTGGCAGCTTCGCCCACTGTAGCGGCCACCTTCAGGTGGCCAGCTCCGCCCGAGCCGCCACCACGATCTCCGCCACCAATTTCCAATTTCTATTTTCCAATTTCAATCTCACGGAACGGATCGATTCCCACGCCCACACCGACTTCATCCTGGAAGTCACAGGATGACCACGTCAGTACCTCTAGCTCGCAACCCGCGGTCGAAAGTGACCAACTTTAGTCCCGCGACCCGGGCAAACGCCAACAGGTAAGAATCAGCCCAAATTTTCGGCGACGGGGAACCCATGGCGGATAGGCGACGAAACTCGCGTTCCATGGCCTCAGGCTCTGGAAGGAAGGCGACACGCTCGTCGGCGCACACCTTGTCCCATAATTCCCAAGCTTCCGCCATTTTTCTGGTGTCATTGCCCATTACGATAGAGGTTGTGAGCAGCCGGAGCACCGTGATCTGCGTGACACGGCAATAGTAAAATTTTTCCTCTTCTGACCGGGCGAACCATTCCTGTGCGTTTTCCGAATGCGAGTGCCGGCTCCAAATCAGCGCCAGCCACACGTTGGCATCAAGGAAATTCAACGTGTTCATAGATTTGTTCGTTGGTAAGTTCGACCTTCGGGCCCTCGGACACAATGAGAGGGAATTTCACGCGCCGTGGACGGGAACGTTTTCCCTGCAACAGCGTCGAGTGCACCCCTAGCAGAATTAATTCTCGAACCGAGCGGCCTTGCGCCGCAGCTTGCTCCTTGAGCTTCCGGTAAAGGGGAGCAGGAATATCTACTGTAGTTCTTACTGCTTCCTTCTTCATGGTCCCAGTATCCCACGTGTGCCATAAATATGGAACACTCTTATTTCCGTTCGATGCCTCTCCAAAACGTGATAATTTAGAAACTTCGGCTGTGCTCAACGAAGGCACGATAGATCCCAGTAGCGGCCACCTTCAGGTGGCCAAGTAGGGCCCGCCCGCCGCGGCGGGCGGGCCGTCTTCATCTTACTGATTACTGATTACCGATTACTGATTTTATGGAACTCATCGACTCTCACGCGCACATCGACGGCCCACAATTCGCCGAAGACCGTGACGCCATGCTCGCCCGCGCCCAAGCCGCAGGCGTCTCCACGATCCTAGCCATCGGCACAGGCCCCGGCCCCGAAAAGCTAGACGCCGCCCTCCCCTACGCCGAAGCCCACAACTGGATCTACACCACGGTCGGCATCCATCCCCACGACGCCAAAGAAGTCACTCCTACCCATCTCGAAACCCTCGCTGCCCTCTCCAAACATCCCAAAGTAATCGCCTGGGGCGAAATCGGCCTCGACTATTTCTACGACCACTCCCCACGCGACACTCAAGAAACAGTCTTCCGCCAGCAAATGGAACTCGCCCACGCCGCAAACCTCCCGATCATCATCCATTGCCGCGACGCCTGGGACGACTGCCTCCGTCTCCTCGACGAAGTCTGGAAGCCCACCGGCCTCGGCGGCATTCTCCACTGCTTCACCAGCACTCTCGCTCACGCCCAAAAAGGCCTCGATATGGGCTTCCTCATCTCCTTCACGGGAAACATCACCTACCCGAAAGCGCAGAACATCCGCGACGTCGCGAAAGCTTTGCCCCTTTCAAATGTTTTGATTGAAACGGACTCTCCGTATCTCGCGCCGCAACCCCACCGCGGCAAACGCAACGAGCCAGCCTACGTTCTCGAGGTGGCGAAGGCCCTCGCGAATGTGAGAGACTTGGAGCTATCAGAAATTGCCGCCCAGACCACCGGAAATTTCCGGCGGTTTTTTCGGCTGACCCGGCCGGGCTCATCCACGGCCGAGGTGTCCCGCTAACAGGGGGCGGGCCCGGAGAACGGAAATCGCCGTATTGACCGTCAAAGAGATTTTTGAACTCGTGCGCGAAGACCTCGTGAAGGTCGAGCAGGAGCTCTCGCGCCAGAGCGCCTCCGCCTACCAACCCGTCTCCGAAATCACCAGCTATCTCCTCGGCGGGGGAGGGAAGCGCCTCCGCCCTGCGTTGCTACTGCTCGCCCACGGTTACGCTGCCGGAAGCGATGGTGATGCCCGCAGCGCCATCAAGCTCGCCGCCGTAGTGGAACTCCTCCACAGCGCCACCCTCATCCACGACGACGTCATCGACAGCGCCGATACCCGCCGCGGCCGCCCCTCCGCCAATTCCCGCTGGGGCAACCACCGCAGCGTCCTCTCCGGCGACTGGCTCTACATGCAGTCCTTCCACATCGCCTTGCAGGAACGCAATTTCCACGTCCTCGATATCCTGATCGACCTCACGCAAAAAATGGTCGAAGGCGAACTCCTGCAACTCGAGAAAATCGGTCGCATCGACGTCTCCGAAGACGATGCCTTGAAACTCTCCACCTACAAAACCGCCTGCCTCTTCAGCGGTTGCGCGCGCCTCGGCGGCGTCCTCGGCGGCCTCGACCAGGAACACGAAAACGCTCTAGCCGACTACGGCCGCTATTCGGGCCTCGCCTTTCAATTGGTGGATGATCTTCTGGATTTCACTGCTTCGAGCGAACAACTCGGCAAGCCCGTGCTCAGCGATCTGAAAGAAGGCAAAGTCACCCTGCCACTCATCTACGCCATGGAAAACGGCCACCGCGAAGCCCGCGAACTGGTCGCCCGCGTCCTCGAAGAAAAAGAGTTCGACTCCGTCCAGCCCGAAACCCTCGTCGCCCTCGTCCGCGATTCCGGCGCGCTAGACCGCACCCGCAACCTCGCCCTCGAATACGCCGTCCGCGCCAAAGCCTGCCTCAACGGCTCCGGCTTCTCCGAATACGCCCGCGCCCTCCAAACCCTTCCCGACTTCATCCTCGACCGCGAATCCTAAGTGCTTGAGGGTGCCCCACCCTTGGTTTATAAGGGTGGGCTCCTACGATCTAACGCCATAAACTCTCCCCTCCGTCTCTTCTCAGCGTCCTCCGCGGCCCTTTGCGAAGCCTGCGTTAAATTCCTCCCCTTCTCTTCAATCCCCAAATCTATGCTACGTTTTGTCCCACCATGCTGCCCTTCAAACTCGTCTACCACGATCGCTACGACCTCAACCTCGGCGCCCACGTCTTCCCCTCCGAAAAATTCCGCCTCATCCACGACAAACTCCTCAACGACGGCATCGCCGAACCCGACGATTTCCTCTGCCCCGAGCCAGCCGCCGACACCGACATCCTCCGAGTCCACACCGAAGACTGGGTCCACAAACTAAAAACCGGCACCCTCACAGCCAGCGAGCAGATGAAACTCGAAGTCCCCTATTCCCCCGAACTCGTCCGCGCCTTCTGGCTAGCCGCCGGAGGCACAATCCTCGCCGCCGAATCCGCCCTGCAAGACGGCTTCGGCTGCAACATCGGCGGCGGCTTCCACCACGCCTATCCCGGCCACGGCGAAGGCTTCTGCGCCATCCACGACGTAGCCGTAGCCATCCGCACCCTGCAAGCTCGCAAAAAAATCGTCCGCGCGATGGTCGTCGACACCGACGTCCATCACGGCAACGGCACCGCCGCCATCTTCGCCAAAGACGCTTCCGTCTTTACCCTCTCCATCCATCAACTCAACAACTACCCCGCCCACAAGCCCCATTCCTCTCTCGATCTCAATCTGGAAGACGGCGTAGCCGACGAGGAATACCTCGCCACACTCCTCCCCGCGGTAAAAAAATCCATCGCCAATTTCCAGCCTGACATCCTCTTCTACGTAGGCGGAGCAGACCCCTACCGCGAAGACCAACTAGGCGGCCTCGATTTAAGTATGGAAGGTTTGCAAAAACGCGATGCAGGCGTCTTCAAACAAGCCCGCGAAAAAAACATCCCCGTGGTCACCACTCTAGCCGGCGGCTACGCCCGCCGCCTCTCCGACACAATCCAAATCCACGTAAACACCATCCAATCTGCAAAAATTATCGCAGGCGACCAGTAGCGGCCACCTTCAGGTGGCCCCGCTCTCTTGCCCTACTCTTGCCTTTGTATCGGCCGCCTTCTGAGGCGCATTTTCTGCGTCCCGGATGGGTTTGCGGGACGGGCGCCTTTTCCCCTACTCCGCCACCGCCGCAGGCGCCGTCTGCCCCGTCCCCAACGCCTTCCCAATCGCCTCCACCAATCCCCGATCCGAACTCTCCGGGTCAAATCCCTCCGCCCGGTACGCGATCTTCCCCTCGCGATCCAGAATCAACGTCGTCGGAAACGAATTCACCCCCAGCAGCAGGTCCAATCCATCCGCAAACACCGTGCTGCTCTTCGGCTTCTCTTCCGCCAGATAAGCGGCCACCAGCGTTTCATCTTCATCGCAATTCACTTCCAGAAAAACTACATCTTTCTCCCGCCCCGCAAAATTCCCGGCTACCTTCTCGAAATGCGGCTCCCACTCGCGGCACGGCCCGCACCATGTCGTCCAGAAATTCATCACCAGCACTTTCCCTTTCATCGCCGCCATCGCGTACGGCGCTCCATCCGTCGCGCGTCGCAGCACAAACTCCGTTGGCTCCTTCAATCCCAGGTTGCGCCCCGGTTTCGC
>DATHMM010000140.1:0-21359 GCA_035487095.1 Candidatus Sulfotelmatobacter sp. | reverse complement strand
TTCGTCGACGGCGAGGCGATACGCCAATTCCATCAGCGCGGTTGGCGCGCCTGTTTCGGGCGAGTGAATTGTACCGGTGATGTAGTAGACGGGAACGGATTCGGCGACGAGTTTGTCGGCTTCGGCGTCGTCCAGATGGATAGCGCGCGGGTCGGCAAGTTTCGCGAGGCGCTGGCGGTTCTGTTCGAGATTTTTCAGATTGGCTTCGGAAGAGACGGCAACGGCGATCATTTCGCGGCCTTCTTCGGTGGTGCCAATCGAGACAACTTTCACGCGCGGTGTGGCCTTTTCGAGCAGGCGCATGTACTTGTAAACGTCTTCGGCGTAAGGAAGGATGCCGGGCGCGCCGGCGACGTCACCGAGGACGACTTCGGGCGTGGGTACGGTTTTGCTGGCGGGGAGATAGTCCACAAGCGGCGACGAGAAGTAGGGGGCGGTGGTGTACTTGCGGATCTTGGCGGTGTAGGCCTCGTCGATAGGTTGCTTGGGATCGCGTGCCGGAGATGTTTCGCCGTCGGCCAGGGCGATACCGCCCGTGGCAAGCGTGGTGAAGAGAAGCAGTATGAGTCCTAGCCAGGACTTGTGGCCCATGAAATCTCCTTGTTGAAAACGGACGCGAAAGTTTAACTCAGATTTGGGTGGGGAAGGAAACGCAACTCGCGCATAAGAGAAGATTTCAACACAGAGGGCACAGAGGAGGAGCCCGGAGTTCACAGAGAAGAGGGGAGGGGGAGGGCTACGGAGTTGGAAGGAAAGTGAGGCAGACAGGACTGGGGACTCCTTCGGTGGTCGAGAGTTGTGAGAGGGCGCCGGTTTCGGGGTTGATGCGGAAGACCACGATGGAATTGGAGTTCTGATTTTCAGCGAGAAGGAAGCGGCCGGTGGGATCGACGGCGAAATGACGCGGCTCCTTGCCGCCGGTGGGGTAGTCGCCGGCGCGTTCGAGTTTGCCAGTTGCTGAATCGACGGAGAACACGGCTATGGAATCGTGGCCGCGATTGGAGGCAAAAAGCCACTTGCCCGAAGGATGGAGGGCGATTTCGGCGGCGTCGTTGCGCCCGGAATAGTTCGCGGGAAGTGTGGAAAGCGTTTGCACCGGATTAAGAATTCCTTCCTTTGAGGGTGCGAAGACGGTGATGGTCGAGTCCACCTCGCCCAAAACATAAATGTATCCACGGTAGCTATTCGGTCGGGTGATCGCGACGTGGCGAGGACCGCCGCCGGGCGCGAGGTCAAGGGCGTTTTGCGCGAAAGTCCGGTTCGGGCCCACTGTCGCATCGTGTAAGGCGAGCGTTCCCTTGGAAGCGTCAAAGTCGTAGAAGAGCACTCGATCCAAGCCCAGATCGGATACGAAGACAGAGTGCCACGGAGTCATCTGGATCCAATGTGCATGGGGAGCTTCCTGGCGCTCCTTGTTGGGGCCGAGGGTCCCCTGGTCCTTCACGTTTGCAGTGGCGGCACCAAGTTTGCCGTCGGAGAGGATTGGGAAGACGACTACGTTGCCTGAAGTGTAGTTGGCGACGAAAAGATATTTGCCGGTTTTGTCGAAGGAGAGATAGCAAGGATCTTCGCCAGCAGCGGGGAGTTTGTTCAGGAGCGTGAGTTTGGCGGATTTGGCGTCTACGGAGAAAGCACTGATGGAGCTTTGCTTGCCGGATTCGTTGGCGGCGTACGCCCATTTGCCGTTGGGATGGATTACAACCCAGGAGGGATTGGGCGTTTCGGCAGCCAGGCCGCGGGCCGTGAGTTTGCCGGTAGCAGCGTCGAATTCGTAGGCGTAAATGCCTTTGCTGTCGGTTTTGTCGGTGTAGGTGCCGACGAAGACGAGGAATTTTTGACTCGCGGTTTGTGGAGAGGCAGGGAGAATTGTCAGCAGACAAAAGAGAGCGGAAACGAAGCAGCGGCGGATGATTTTCATGGGGCTGTAGTGTAACGCGAGAATGACCTTCGGGAAAAAGAAGGATTTAACACAGAGGATACGGAGGACGGAACACAGAGTTCACTGAGAAGAGCGGCCCGCCTCGGAAGGCGGGGCCCTACAATCACCGTGGGGTGAACCAAGAGGGCGGCCTAATACCGCCCTCGGGGGTGATGGGATTATTTCTTTTCTCCCTCGTCTTCTTCCTGGAGGACGGCGGCGGCAGCTACGGAATCGTCGTCGTCGAGGCGGAGCAGGCGGACGCCCTGGGTAGAGCGGCCGGCTTCGCGGATTTCGTTGGCGTGGACGCGGATGACTTTACCGTGTTCGGTGATGATCATGACGTCGGACTCTTCAGTGACCTGAAGAGTGGAGACGACGGAGCCGTTGCGGTCGGTGGTCTTCATGTTGACGACACCCTTGCCGCCGCGCGAGGTGATGCGGTATTCGGCGAGTGCGGTGCGCTTGCCATAGCCCTTTTCGGCGACGGTGAGCATGAGCGTGGTGAGCGAGTCCTTGATGTCTTCGTTCTCGAGTTCCTCGAGGTTCTGCGTGGTCTTCTTGCGTTCCTTGGCGATGACTTCGAAGTCAGGCTGGACGGCGTCCATGCTGACGACGTAGTCGCCCTTCGCGAGGTCCATGCCGTTGACGCCGCCGGCGTTGCGGCCCATGGGGCGAACTTCCGTTTCGCGGAAGAGGATCGCCTGGCCTTCGTGGCTGGCAAGGAAGATCATCTGCTTACCGTCGGTGAGCTTGGCGCCGATCAACTCGTTATCAGCCTCGAGATTGATGGCGATGATGCCGGTGGAGCGCGGATTGGAGAATTCCGTGAGGGCGGATTTCTTTACCGTGCCGTCTTTCGTGGCCAGGAAAACGAAGCGCCCTGCCTCCTCAAGATTCGTGGCGGCAACGAGGGCGGTGAGCTTCTCGTCCTCCTGGAATTTCACAAGGCTCGAAATGGCTTTACCGCGTGTAGCGGCGGCGGCTTCGGGGAGTTCGTAGACCTTCAGCCAGTAGACACGGCCCTTGGAAGTGAAGAGTAGGATGTAGCTGTGCGCCGAGGCGACGAAGAGATGCTCGACGAAGTCTTCTTCCTTGGTTTTGGCGCCGATGCGGCCCTTGCCGCCGCGCGACTGGTGACGGTAGACCTCTGCGGGCGTGCGCTTGATATAGCCGGCATGGCTTACGGTGATGAGTTGGTCGGTGTCGGCAATCAGGTCTTCGAGCTTGATTTCGTCGACCTTGTCTACAATCTGCGTGCGGCGGTCGTCGCCGTAGGCTTTGTGGACTTCGCGCAACTCGGCGGTGATGACGGCCTTGAGCTTTTTGTCGCTGGCAAGAATTTCGCGCAACTCGGCGATCAGGTCGCGGATGGACTTCAATTCTTTGATGATTTCATCGATAGAGAGCTGAGTAAGGCGGTGCAATTGCAATTCGAGGATGGCGTCGATTTGCGCGTAACTGAGGGTAAGCGAATTTCCACGCCCCGCGGCTTCGATTTCGGCGGCGCCGACGAAGCGATACTTGCGACCGTCGAGTTTCACGCCTTCGAGCTTCTTGGACTTGCCGTTTTCGGTGATGGTGACGTCCTGCTCGCTGAAATACTTGAACAGGTTTTCCTTGGCTTCCGCGCGGCTGCCGCTGCCACGGATGACGCGGATGACGTTGTCGAGGTGATCGAGGGCGATCTGGTAGCCGACCAGGATGTGTTCGCGCTCTTCGGCTTTGCGAAGCTCGAAGATGGTGCGCCGGCGAACCACTTCCATGCGGTGCTCGATGAACAGCTTGATCATCGGAATCAAGCCCAGTTCGCGCGGCTGTCCGGCAACGATGGAGAGCAGGATCATGCCGAAGGATTCCTGCATCTGCGTGTGCTTGAAGAGATTGTTGAGAATGAGCTGGGACTCTTCGCCGCGCTTCAATTCGACGACGATGCGCATGCCTTCGCGGGAAGATTCGTCGCGAACATCGGAGATGCCTTCGATTTTCTTGGTCTGGACGAGTTCGGCGATGCGCTCGATAAGCCGCGACTTGTTGACCTGATACGGGATCTCGGTGATGACGATATTTTCGCGGTCCTTCGTGGCCTCTTCGATGGCCGCTTTGGCGCGCATGATGAAGCTGCCGCGGCCGGTGCGATAGGCGGCTTCGATTCCTTCCCTGCCCGCGATGTAGGCGCCGGTTGGGAAGTCCGGACCGGGGACGATTTTCATGATTTCTTTTAAGGGAGTGTCTGGCTTTTCGATCAGGAGGATGGCGGCATCCACGATTTCGCGGAGGTTGTGGGGCGGAATGTTGGTGGCCATGCCGACGGCGATACCGCTGGCGCCGTTGACGAGAAGATTTGGAATGCGCGACGGGAGAACGACGGGCTCTTCGCGGGTCTGGTCGAAATTGGGGATGAAGTCGACGGTTTCTTTTTCGAGGTCGGCGAGAATATCTTCTGTGATTTTGGCCAGGCGCGCTTCGGTGTACCGCATGGCCGCCGGGGGATCGCCGTCGACGGATCCAAAGTTACCCTGGCCGTCGATCAGCGGGTAACGCATGTTGAAGTCCTGGGCGACGCGGACGAGGGCGGGATAAATTACGGCTTCACCGTGCGGGTGATAGTTGCCAGAGGTGTCGCCGCAGATCTTGGCGCACTTCCGGTAGCCGCGATTGGAGGCGAGGCCGAGGTCGTTCATAGCGACGAGAATGCGGCGCTGAACGGGCTTGAGGCCGTCGCGCACGTCGGGAAGCGCGCGGGCGATGATGACGCTCATCGCGTAGTCGAGATACGACTTGCGCATTTCGGCTTCGATGTCGATGGGAAGGAGTATTGATGTGTTCTGCTCGTCTGCCATGTGTCCTCGTAAGAGTGACTAGTGATTGGTGACTAGTGACTCGTGAAAAGCTTTGTCGTTTTGACCTCGATAACTCTTTACGTTGAGATCCTTCGGCTATCCTTGTCGGATAACCTCAGGATGACAATTTAGTAGCCCCTAGTGACCTTTTGCGGCGCGATCGAGCGCGAATGCTTTTACGGTGTCGAACGCGTCCGCTGCGTTGGTGAATCGCTTTGCTGCAAATTCTGATTCGATCAGGCGCAAGAATGAATCGCACTCCGTTTGATCGCCAAGTTCAAGTGCCACGCCTTTCTCGTTGTCCGGCGCCGAAGTGGGAACCGCGCGAAATTCGCTGACGCTCAGTCCGCGCAACCCTGGCAATGTTGTCCAGCCCAACTGGTACATCATTCGTTTCCGCACTTACCTCGCTTCGCTCGCGGGCCGGTCTGAAGACCGGCCACTACACGACCTTGCTTCAACAGTCGAAAAACCTCAGGCCTGAAGGCCTGAGCTACAGCTTAGATATCGAGATTGACTACTTCGAGGGCGTTGTCCTCGATGAATTTGCGGCGCGCTTCGACGTTTTCGCCCATGAGGGTGGTGAAAATGTCCTCGGCGGCGACGGCGTCTTCAAGCTTCACCTGCAGCAGTGTGCGGGTGTCCGCGTTCATGGTGGTTTCCCACAACTGCTCGGCGTTCATTTCGCCCAGGCCCTTGAATCGTGTGATGGTGAAATCTTTTTTGGCGTCCTCCATGACGTAGTTGAGGACGTCGGTGGCTTTTTCCCTCGTAACCTTCGTGCCGTTGCGTGCGACGGTGAATGGAGGATGGTTGAACTCCTCGATCTGCTTGGCGAGGGCGCGGAGTCGCTTGTACTCGGCAGTCGATGCAACACCCCAGCTGATCTTCTGGTTGTGCGGTAGGCCGAACTGAACTTCGTACAGGCTGTGTTCCTCGTCGAAAGCAATTTTGCCTTCGAGCTTGAGTTTGGACTTCTCAATCTCCTTGAGAAGTTTTTCCAGTGCCTTCTTGTCTTCGAAATCCGTTTTCTTTTCGAGGCCGCTTTCGGCGAGAAGTTCGACGAGGCCGGGTTCCCGCAGACGGCGGCCGAGCTTGGCCGCGGCGGCATCGTATTCCTGAACGTTCAGCAGAAACGTGGTGAGGCGAGCGCCTTCGAGATTTACGCCTTCCTTGGCCTTCACGATGTGATCTTCGGTGGCGCGCTTCATGAGTTCGCGGGCGAACTCGCGATCGTCGCGGATGTAGCGTTCGGTCTTGCCGCGCTTGACGCGATACAGAGGCGGCTGGGCAATGTAGACGTGGCCGCGCTCGATGAGCTCCTTCATGTGGCGGAAGAAGAACGTGAGAAGCAGCGTGCGAATGTGCGAGCCGTCGACGTCGGCGTCGGTCATCAGAATGATTTTGTGATAGCGGAGCTTACCGGCGTCGAAATCGTCCTTGCCGATGCCGGTGCCGAGCGCGGTGATGATGGCGCGAATTTCTTCGTGGCCCAACATTTTGTCGTAGCGGGCCTTTTCGACGTTGAGGATTTTGCCCTTGAGGGGCAGGATGGCCTGATATTTGCGATCGCGGCCCATCTTTGCGGAGCCGCCGGCCGATTCGCCCTCGACTACAAATAGTTCGCAGCGAGCCGGATCGCGCTCCTGGCAATCAGCCAGTTTTCCTGGCAAACCGCTGGAATCCATCGCGGATTTGCGGCGGGTAAGCTCGCGGGCTTTGCGGGCGGCTTCGCGGGCCCGGGCGGCGTCAATGCACTTGCCAATGATGCGGCGCGCGACGGTGGAATGCTTGTCGAACCAGTCGCCGAGCTTTTCGTTGACGAGTTGCTCAACGTCGCCCTTTATATCGCTGTTCAGTTTGCCTTTGGTCTGGCCTTCGAACTGAGGTTGCGGCAATCGAACGCTGACAACGGCGACGAGGCCTTCGCGCACGTCGTCACCGGAGATGGAGACTTCGTCTTTCTGCTCTTTCAACATGCCGGCGTTGGAAGCGAAATTGTTGATGGTGCGTGTAAGAGCCGAGCGGAAGCCAGAGAGGTGCGTGCCGCCATCGACAGTGTTGATGGTGTTGGCGAAGGAGAAGACGTTTTCGCCGTAGGTGTCGTTGTACTGCAGGGCGATTTCAATTTCGACGCTGCCCTTCTTGCCTTCCATGTAAATCGGCGAATCGTGGAGCGTGGTTTTGCCGCGATTGAGGTGCTTGACGAACTCCGCGATGCCGCCAGTGAAGCGGAATTCGGCGTTTTTTTCGTTACGCTCATCGGTGAGCGTGATTTTCAGGCCTTTGTTGAGGAAAGCGTATTCGCGGAGGCGCGTGGCCAGCGTGTCGTAGCTGAAGGCGGTCTTTTCGAAAATACTTGGATCGGGATGGAACTTTACCTTTGTGCCGGTCTTGCGGGTTTTGCCAGTCTGCTTGAGTTTATTGGTAGGCTTCCCTTTTTCGTAGCTCTGCTCCCAAACGGCGCCATCGCGCTGAATTTCGAGTTCGAGAAAGTCGGAAAGTGCGTTGACGACGGAAACGCCGACGCCGTGGAGACCGCCGGAAACTTTGTAGGTGTCGCTATCGAATTTACCGCCGGCGTGAAGAACGGTGAGGACGACTTCGGCTGCGGGACGCTTTTCGGTGGCGTGCATATCCACGGGAATTCCGCGGCCGTTGTCGATCACCGTGACGGAGTTGTCGGCATGAACGGTGACGTTCACTTCGTCCGCGTAGCCAGCCATCGCTTCGTCGACGGAATTGTCGACGACTTCCCAGACCAAGTGATGGAGCCCCATCTCGCCGGTTGAGCCGATGTACATGGCGGGGCGCAGGCGAACGGCTTCCAGTCCGCCGAGCACTTTAATGGATTTCGCGTCGTACTGGTGTCCGGTCTTTACAGCGGCTGTTTCTTTATCGCCCATTTGCTCTCCTGACGTACAAGCCTGCGGCAATCGAGTCGCGCGGAACGGCGCTTTCCACACAGAGAATGTTCCGACAACGACCGCTCAAGAAAAATTTTGCGAAGCAAGGAATGGCGTGATGTCTGTATTCTGCAACCGTCGCCTGACCCTTTGGCTGCGATCCCACTGGGCAGATCGAAGCTCGTAGGGCTTCCTGCTTCATCCCATCCCGCGATCCGGGACGTGGCGAAGACTTATGTTCTCCAGGTTGCGAGACCTGCTCCTGGCGCGGAGCGTTCGAGGTCCAGCGGTCCTGGCGGACGTGTCGATTGGGGGGAAGAACGACCGATCGACAACATATAAATTCTACTGGAAAAGGGGGAGTTTCTCAAGCAGCAGGAGGGGGGTTGTGGATAAATAAGTACATGTATTTCAATTACTTATAAATATTCCCGGGAAATGAGTGGCGCGTCAGGTGGACTGGCCCCGGGTATGAAATCCGATCTGTTTCTTTGGTGGAATTGGGGTCTCCAGCATTTGACGAAGGGTGGCGAAAACGGCGTGGAATTTGGAGTCGTAGCGCTTCTCCATTTCCATGATCTTGCGCCGCAAATCTTCGTGCGTGGCGAGCATGGCGCGGATTTAGAGGAAGGCGCGCATGATGGCGATGTTCACCTGAACGGCGCGATCGCTGTGGAGGACGCTGGAGAGCATCGCCACACCCTGCTCGGTGAAGGCGTAGGGAGCATACCGGCGGCCGCCGCGGCCGTCCTTTTTTGAGATGGCAAATTGTGATCTCAAAAATCCGGCTTCCTTTCTTGAGAGTTGAAACATGAAATCCTTTGGAAACCGTTTGAAATTGCGGCGGACAGCCTGATTCAGATTGGAGGTCGGGACGCCGTACAGTTGAGCCAAATCGGAGTCCAGCATGACGCGCGCCTTGCGAAGGAAATAAATTTTATGACTGATCGCGGAAGCAGGAACAATGGCGGCAATGGGGGTTGGCATGGCAGAAGCACCTTCGAGATTCCAGGTTGGAATCTCAATCAGGCGGAATTTATAACAATAGGATTAAATATACAAGTAGGTAATATTTTGGATTTGGGAAGCCGGGATAAAGGAGATCCGCCGTACAACGCCCGGTTCAGATGCGCATGGGCATGATGACGTAGCGGTAGCGATAGCTTTCGTCGGCGAGGGGGCGCATCTGGCCGGCGGACTGTTCGTCCTTCAACTCGATGCTGATGGGGCCGTCGGCCGCGGCGGCGAGAAAATCGAGCATATAGCTTGAGTTGAAGCCGATGGAGATGTTGTCGCCCTTGTAATCCTTGTCGATGGTTTCTTTGGCTTCGCCGTATTCGGGGCTGGAGGCGGAGATTTCCACGCCTTCGCTGGAAACGGCAAGTTTGACGGCGTGAGAGCGCTGGTCGGCAAGTTGCGAGACGCGGCGGACGGCATCGCTGAGTTCGGCGCGTTCGAGAACAACAGTTTTGTTGTTCTCGCGCGGCAAGACCGCTTCGTAATTCGGGAATTGGCCGGTGAGAATGCGGGAGATCAACAGGCGGTGCCCAACCTGGAAAAATAGGTGGCTTTCGTCTTTCGCAAACTCAAGATGTGCATCGGAGCCGGCAGCGGCGGAAAGTTTTTCGACTTCGTCCATGGCTTTCTTTGGGATCAGGACGCGGACTTCACCGTTCAGGCCGGCAAGTTTCTGGTCAGTCTCCGCAAGCGCGAGGCGATGGCCGTCTGTGGCTACCATCGCGAGCGTGTCAGGCTTCAAGATGAGCAGGCCACCATTGAGCGTGTAGCGGGACTCTTCCATTGAAATGGCGAATTTCGTTTTGGCGATCAGGCTTTCGAGCACCGCGGCGGAAAGCTTGACCAGGGTGTGAGGCATAGCAGGCAGAGCAGGAAAATTTTCCTTGGCCATGCCAACAAGTTTGTATTTCTTTTTATCGCTGACAATTTCGACCCAATGATTGTCGAGCAGCTTAAACCTGATTTCACCTTCGGGGAGAAGCCTGACAAGTTCAAGAAGTTTCTTGGCAGGGATGGTGCCGGCGCCCTCTTTTTTGACTTTGGCTTCACAGGACGTGCGTACGCTGAGCTCAAGGTCGGTAGCCGTGATGGTGACGCGGGTTCCCTTGGCTTCGACCAGTAGATTCGAAAGAATAGGGATCGTGGTCTTGCGTTCGACTACGCCTTGCGTGGTGGTGAGTTCATTGAGCAGCGCGGACTTGGTTACGCTGAATTCCATGTATTGGCTTTCCTCGCGTGCGGTACCGGTTGCCGTCATGTGGCTTTCCCCCGCTGAAATAACCCGCTGACGTACTGTACTCGCTTTTTTGCCAAGTATAAAGTGTGCAGGCGGCCCTGGCGCTGTGGAAATGCAGCAGTCTGAGGATTTCCTGCTGTATGCGTCCAGGCTGGAGAAATGAGAGTCTCCACAGACACAAAGGCTTTCACAAGAACTGTCAAAGAAAATTAGACTCATAAAGCTTGTTGTTGTGATGAGCGCTGTGGATTGGTGGAAAAGCCCGCGGACGCATGCTCCGCTTGACGATTCTTCCGCCGGTGTCACGTGGATTTCCGGGCGCAACTGCGGAAAAAGGGAATGGTGGCACGGATGAACGAAGTTGCTCCGCTTCCGTGCACAATTGATCCGCAACATTCCCACGCAATGTTCACACGTTGCTCACAAGTTATCCGCGTGACAAAACATGACGCGGGGCATCCCACTTAATAGAACTTCGGACAGATATCCACAGAAAGTTCGGTCCAGGTCTAATTGCGCCGGAATTTTATTCGCACGAAGGAGAGACAGAAGATGTCCACTATCCTGATTACAGGGGCGAATCGCGGACTGGGTTTGGAATTTGCGCGGCAATACGCGGCGGATGGATGGGATGTAGTCGCTACTTGCCGCGATCCGGTGAAGAGCGAGGACTTACAGCAACTGCGAAAGAAAAACAACAACGTATCTTTGCAGACGCTGGATGTAGCCAGCGGTAAATCGGTCGGCGCGCTCGCGCATGCACTTGGCGGACGGCCAGTAGATTTGCTGATCCTGAATTCCGCGATCTATACGAGAGGCGGGAACAAGATCGGAGAGATCGATTATGAAGAATGGCGAAAAGTAAATGAAACCAATCTGATGGGGGCAGTCCGGGTAGCCGAAGCACTGCTTGAGAATGTTGTCGCCAGCGATCGAAAACAGATTGCGGCGATCAGCACGGGAATGGCCTCGATGCAGGCGTTGAAATCCACTATTGGTTTTGGCGCAGTTTATCAATACAGAACGAGCAAAGCGGCTTTGAACATGGCGATGTCCATCCTGGCCAAGGAACTGGAGCCGCGGGGGGTAAGCGTGGTGATATTTGATCCTGGGTGGGTGCAGACGGATATGGGGGGCGCGAACGCTGCCTTGACGCCGCAGGAGAGCATAGGAGGCATGCGTAGGGTGTTGGCGGGAGATCCGATGAGCTTAACCGGCAAATTTGTGGGCTACGACGGCGGCACACGGCCGTGGTGATCGGGGATTTACAAATTTATCTACACGCCCATGTAAACAGCCGGCTAAATGAAAAAGTGGGCGCTTCACTTTGTGGATAAAGGCAGATGTTACTGCAGGGCGTCCATCAGGCGGGTGATGGTGCGATTCAACTCTTTGTCGGAGCGGCGGAGTTCTTCAATTTTGTTGATGGAATGAAGGACGGTGGTGTGATGCTTGCCGCCGAACTGCCGGCCGATCTCGGGAAGCGACGCGGTAGTGAGCTGCTTGACGATGTACATCGCCACCTGGCGAGGGAAAGCGATGGCGCGGGTGTTGCTGCGCACCTTCAGGTCCTGCTCCCGCAAATTGAAATGCTCGCTGACGCGTTTCTGGATCAGGTCTATGGTGACGCGCTTTTCCTGCGACGCGATGATGTTGCGAAGAACCTGCTGTGCGGTAGTGAGCGAAACTATCGTGCCGGTGAGCGAGGCGTACGCCATCAGGCGCGTCAGGGCTCCCTCGAGCTCGCGCACGTTGGACTTGATGGCGCGGGCGATGTACTCGGCAACGTCATCGGGCAAATGGAATCGATCGTTCTCCGCCTTTTTCTGGAGGATGGCAATCTTGGTTTCCAGGTCGGGCGGCTGAATATCGGCGATCAGGCCCCATTCAAAACGGGAGCGAAGGCGTTCTTCGATCGAGTTGATGTCCTTCGGCAGGCAATCCGAGGAAATGACGATCTGCTTCTGCTGCTCGTAAAGGGCGTTGAAGGTGTGGAAAAATTCTTCCTGGGTCCGCTCTTTGCCGGCAATGAACTGGATATCGTCCACCAGGAGGACATCCACGGTGTGAAAGCGGTCGCGGAAACTGATCATGCGATCGAAGCGCAGCGAGTTGATGACCTCTATGGTGAACTTTTCGGCGCTGACGTAGCTCAGGCGCATGGCCGGATTGCGCTTCTTGATAGTGTGCCCAATGGCATGCATCAAATGCGTTTTGCCCATGCCCACGCCGCCGTAAAGGAAGAGGGGGTTATAAGCCTTCGAAGGTTGCTCGGCGACGGCACGGGAGGCGGCGTGCGCAAACTCGTTGGATTTGCCGACGACGAAAGTGTCGAAGGTGTAGCGCGTGTTCAGTTGATGATCGCTGCTTTCAAAATCCAGCTTGGCCTGCTTCGTGCCATTAACCGCAGGAGCGGCTTGCACGGGCTCTTCCTCGGTGCAGACGTATTGCACTTTCATCTGAGGGGTGCCCATCTGATGAAAGACCGCCTTTACAATTTCGCCGTAGGTACGGGTGAGCACCTGGCGGAACACGGTACTTGGAATCTGCACGTAGAGGGTGTCCCCCTCGGCGCGATTGAGCCGGGTGGGCTGAAACCAGGTGGAATAAGTGTTGATGCTCACCCTGGACTTAATCAGGTCCAGGAACTTATCCCAGAGATTCTGAACTTCTTTTTCACGGCCAATTTGGGTAGCTGTCGTCATCAGAAAAAGCCAAACCTGCACCATTTCCACAGGTGTGTAAAAGCTGTGGAAAGTCAATTTCGCCCTAAAGCTTCAAGCCTTGGAGTTCTTTCCCGCGCCGGAACGATCGGTCGTGCCCCTGTGGACCTGCGCGGTCCTTTCAGACCCGCTGAACCAAGCACCATTGCCTTCAAACTGTGTTGGATTCTCGCGCACTGTTCCTGCGGGAGCAAGCGAAAAGTGTGCGAAGGGGTTCAACGAAGTTCACATGCCATGCACAACTTTTCCACAAGCACGGGAATTGTGCAAGAGCAAAGAAATTCGCAACATTTGCCCGATAAATTTGCGGTTTACACGCGGTGCAAAACATGATTGCACTGATTGAGTGCAAAGCGACCTGAGGAAAACGCGGTGAATTTTGCTCATGGACTTCGGTCTGGCCGGGGGAATTCGTACACGCCGATCGGATCCGCGCCGATCAACAAGCGGTTTTCCTCAACAAGGAGCACGGTCGCTTCGATGCGCGCGCCATCCTTGGTATAAATTTGATACTCGGAACGCCGGTTTCCGTCCTTATCGAAATGGAGAAGGGTGTTGTGCAGGGCGATCCAGACGTCGCCATTTACGGGGTCGACTCCGAACGCAGTGAGGATGGGCTGGAGTGACGGAGGCTCCTGGCGCTTTTCCTGGCGTTCAATCTCCTTGCGGGCTGCACGCGCCTCGGAGAATGCGTCAATGTTCGTAAATTGAAAATCCTGCTTGGCGAATCCGAACCGGTCGTACTGGCGGACCACCGGCTCCGGCAGGTAGGTGTAACCGTAGTAGATATGACCATCGGGATCTGAGCCCAGCCGCCCGACACTCACGTAGCGGTTGAGATCGTCTCGGTCCGAGAGTTGCTCTGAATCACCAAATTCGCGGACAATCCGGCCATTGGGGCCAAACACGGTGACCAGGTGGAGGCCGCGGGGCGCGGTCACTGCCACTTCTCCCTCGGGAAGCGCAGCCAGCGAAGTCGGAGAGTTGAATTGCATCGACCGGATGAGGACGCCTGCTGGTGAGAAAACGTTGACGAGATTGTAGCCACGGTCGGCGACGTAGAGATTCCCCTGGGCGTCGACGTCGCAATCTTCGCCAAAGGAAATCGGCGGCCGGCTGGTTTTATCCGCGGTGGAGGACGCGGGAGAGGCGCCGAGGACGGTCAATTGCTTTTCCTGAGCATCGAAAACTACGATCCCCACGCTTGAGGAAGCCAGGAGATAGTATTTGCCGTCCCGCCCATGCCGAAGCGCACGCAGCCCGGGCCCGACGGACGGGAAGGCTCGGCGGCGTGCCATGAGCTGGTCGTCGACCTCCGAGGCTGTGGAAGCCAGCGCGAGAGCGAAGGCACAAGTGACCGCGGCGGCGGCAAGGAATTTCTCAGTTTTCCTGTGCATGGTTTCTCAGATTACCCCGGGCGCCCTGCGGTTGCCTCCTTCGTTGTCGCGTTGGCAAACGGCGAGGGTAAAGCAAAGCGATCAATCAATCCGCAGGCGGAGACGTTCGATGGATTTGGCCGCCAAGCGGCCGGCTTCGTTGCGGGGAGCGGCTTCGTCGGTTTCGATGAGCACGGCGTTCATCTGAATATCTCCGGTGGCTACCTCAAAACGCGCGGGCAGCCCGTCCAGGAACTTCTTGATAATTCCGGTCCGGTCCATGCCAATCACGCCGTCGTGCGGCCCGGTCATGCCAACGTCCGTGATATACGCGGTGCCTTTTGGAAGCACGCGCTCGTCGGCGGTGGCCACGTGGGTGTGCGTGCCAACGACGGCGGTGACCCGGCCATCGAGATACCAGCCGAGGGCGATTTTTTCGCTGGTGGTCTCCGCGTGCATGTCCACCAGGACGAAGGCGACGTCAGCCGGAAGGCTGGCCAACAGCTCGTCCGCTTTCTTGAACGGGTCGTCGTTGGGTGCAAGAAAAACACGGCCCTGCAGGTTGAGCACGGCGAATTTCACGCCGGTTTTAGACTCCCCCACAAAGAGCCCGCCACCGGGATTAACAGCCGCAAAATTCGCGGGGCGCAGCAATCGGGGTTGGTGCGGAATGTATTCGAGAATTTCCTTGCGGTCCCAACTGTGGTTTCCGCCGGTAAGCACTTCGATGCCGAGGCCCAGAAGCTCTTCGGCGATTTTCGGAGTAATGCCGAAGCCGGAAGCGGAGTTTTCTCCGTTAGCGATCACCAGATCGATGTGGTGGTGTTCAACGAGATCGGCAAGGCGTTCCTGGACGATGTGGCGTCCGGGAGAGCCGACGATGTCGCCGATGAAAAGCGTACGCATAGGTGAAGAAAGTAATCCGTACTCAGAGATCAGTAAGAAAAAGCGGGTGCGTAATACCTGAGGGTGACGGAACACCCAAAACAATGAAAAGGAGCGGACTGCTTGGCCGTGGACTGCTAGGCCGTGAACCTCTGAAATAGGTGGGTACCACGAGCCGGCCATTAGGCTTTCCTGCCCCGGCCGCGGGTCTTGCTGGAAACCCGCCGACGGGACAGGCCGTGCACACAAGCCGACTATCCGCAGCACCCCAGAGATTCGTTACGGTTCAAACGGCTTTCGCGGCCACACCTGCTTCGAAGTGCCGCTCCGGCATTTATTATCCTCTCCCCGGGGAGTTCCGTCCAATCGGTGCTGGAATCGCCGGCGCGGTCCGGCCAGCGCAGGCTAACCGAAGTGCCGATAGCCGTCCCAAAACTCCCGCCAGGGCTTTTTGAGCCCCCGGCAGACGTAAATGTCGGGGTGTTCCCGAGTCTCTTCATTTTCGACGCTCAGACGGTTCCAGGTATGGGCCGCAACGCGGCAGGAAGTGAAATTCTGGGCCAGAAAGCCTGCGGAGTGCCCCAGAACAATCAAAGTATCCGGTGGCGGATCACCATAACCTCGCACCCAGAAGGAATTGACGCCACTGATGGCGGCGGGGAGCCCGTAGTTTGGACCGTACAGATTGACGGCCCCTGCCTCGCCGTAGTTGGCAGCGAGGATTCCGTAATGCGCACGCTCGTCTGGGGGGAGAGAGTCGCGAACCTGAGCAACGGTTTCGACCAACTCCGGCCAGCCGATCTCTTCCACATAGTCGCCTTGAATCTTGCTGGCGACGTCCCACCATTTCGAATGGACCCGAGCGAGGGGCAATGCCAGCATCGCTGCGATGACGATGTCCACCGTCAAGACCAGCAGTGCAACAGCGCGCAGAGCGGCGGCCCAACTCTGGTTCACCGATGCCAGCCAGCGCTCACCCCAGACGCTTCCCGCGGCGTAGATCATCGGATAGGCCGCGGCGAAATAATAGACGCGGCCCTTGAGTACGACGAGGAGAACCAGTGGAACAAAAAACATCCAGCCGATCGCGCGGAGGCGTTTTCCGGCCGGCGCCAGCAAAGTGAAATATAGGCCAGCGAGACAGAGAGGAAATGCCAGCAGCGTCATCTTCAACTGACCGGGAAGAAAGTCGTCCGTGCGGCCCTGGCGGACATCGCGCGCGTGAATATGCTTCAGGAAGTCCACGGAAATGAAATGGTTCTGCGCCTGCCACAGCAGGTTGGGCAGCATAATCAGGATACAAAGAGCAACGCCGAACCAGAGCCACTTGCTGCCCAAATATTTCCGCACGCCCGTGAACAAAACGCCCGCCACGATGCCAACGGCGAACACGCCCATGGTGTACTTCGAAAGCATGCCGAAACCGATGGACGCCCCGACGGCGAGCCACCAGCGGGGATTGTCTGTCGTCAGCAGGCGCACCATGAAGTAAGCGGCCAGAACCCAGCAGAGGTAGTCAAAGGACACGTACTGCATCAAAGCGCCGCCGCCGAGGCAAAACGGCACTCCCGCGAACGCGGCGACCAGTTGCGCGCCGCGGCGCCCGCCCATCTCCCGCGCCATCAACCCCGTGAGCACAAGAGCGACCGCTTGGGCGAGCGCCGCAAAAAGACGAAAGCCGGGCAGGGTTGGCCCGAAGAAAATCAGCGAGATTCGGCCGAAGAATGGGGTGACGGGCGGGTAGGCCACGTAGCCCCACGCCAGGCGGCGCGCGTCGTCGAGCGTGGCGAGTTCATCGCGCTGGAAACCATAGCGCTGGCCCACGAGCATGTGAACGATTACGGTGACGAGCGCGAGATGGATCAACAGCGCGGTGTCGCCCAACCACAACGAATCGTGGACGACCAATCTGGACTTATGGGATTGCTGTTCAGAAGAAATGTTCGCGGGCAAGGCGGGAACTCCCCGAGGCGATTTTGTGGCCGAGCTAAGTGCACAAATCATACAGCACCGGAGCGCGCCGTGGAGATGCAATCAAAAGCAACTGCCGCATCCCGGGAGTGACGATGCGGCAGTTGGAATTTAGCGAGATAGACGGAGATCAGGGTTTGGGTTGCGGCGCCGCCTGAGGTTGCTCCTTCGGGGCTTCTTTTGGAGCTTCCTTCGGCTGTTCCTTGGCGGCTGCCTTTGGTTCGATGGAAATCAGTTCGACTTCGAAGATCAGGGTGGAATTTGGCCCGATGGGAGAGCCAGGCGCGCCACGTTCACCGTAAGCCAGATCCGAAGGAATGAAGAGCTGCCATTTCGAGCCGACGGGCATCAGTTGAATGGCTTCCGTCCAGCCCTTGATTACCCCGCCGACGGGGATCTTAAGGGGCTCTTTGCGCTTGTAGGAACTGTCGAACTCAGTGTTGTCCACCAGGGTGCCGCGGTAGTTGCAGAGCACGGTATCATCGGCCGTCGGCTTGGGGCCTGTGCCCGCAGTGATGATCTTGTATTGCAAACCACTGGGGAGAGTGACCACGCCTTCCTTCGTTTTGTTGGCAGCGAGAAAGGCGTCTCCCGTTTTCTTATTTTCAACGGCGACAGCCTTCGTCTTCGCCTCTTCCTTCATACGGACTTCCATTTGCAATGCCGTCAGTGCTGCCTTGGCCTCGTCGTCGGTAAGCAGGAGCTTGCTGCCGGCGAGGGCGTCTTTCAGGCCGCGGGACAACACGGCAGGATCGATGTCGACGGAATCCCGTTTGAGGTTTTTGCCAATGTTCATGCCGATGGCATAACTGGCCTTTTGTTTCGGCGTTGTGAGGGTGAGCGGCGCCACAGTTTTCGCGGTGCCGGTCTTTGCCGCAGGCGTCTGCGAAGATTTTGCCGCAGTCGCAGGCTTCGCCGCTGCGGGCGGGGTTGAAGGTGAATTCGCGGCGGGAGTATCTTGCGCCGGAGAACCGGCGGCCAGGAAAAGTCCCGCGGCCACGAGAGAGGTAGCGATAAATGTTGTTTTGGACATAGACGACTATTGTGGCATCCCCGGCGCTTAGGAACAAATTGAAAGCGGGGCTGGGTGTGACTCGCGGATAACTGAAGCCTTCGCTACAATGTCTGCGCGAGCGAGGTGACCACAGAGATGAATTACCGGCGGTTTGGGCGAACGGGATGGAATGTCAGCGAGATTGGTTACGGAATGTGGGGGCTTGCGGGCTGGACGGGTTCGGACGATACGGAATCTCTGGCGTCGCTGCGCCGCGCCATCGAACTCGGCTGCAATTTTTTTGACACCGCGTGGGCTTACGGGGACGGGAAGAGCGAAGAAATCCTGGGGAAAATTGTCCGCGAATTCAATGGCAACAGTTCGGTCGGCGGTCCGGACAAGCATTTGTATGTGGCCACGAAGATTCCACCGAAGAATCGCCGCTGGCCGAGCCGCCGGGACTTCACGCTGGATGATTGCTACCCTCCGGCATATATCGAGGAATACATCGAGAAGAGCTTGAAGAATCTTGGCCTGGAGACGATCGACCTGATTCAACTGCACACCTGGGAAGACCGGTGGCTGAATGACGAACGGCTGCCGCGGGCGATCGAGCATATGAAGAAGAGCGGGAAAGTGCGCGCGTTCGGTCCAAGCCTGAACCGTTGGGAGCCTTCGAACGGCATTCGCGCGATCCTGGAGGGTCACGCGGAGGCCGTGCAGGTGATTTACAACATTTTCGACCAGAATCCCGAGGATGCGCTTCTTCCGATTTCCCGGATGAAGCAGGCCGCGGTGATCGCGCGCGTGCCGTTTGACGAGGGCACGCTGACGGGAACGCTGACGGTGAATTCCACCTGGCCCGCGGGCGACTGGAGGAACACTTATTTTGTGCCGGAAAACCTGAAATCGAGCGTCGAGCACGCGGAGGCGCTGCGGCCGCTGGTGCCGCCGGGCAACTCGATGGCGGAGATGGCACTTCGCTTCATCCTGAACAACCCCGATGTGAGCACGATCATCCCAGGCATGAGAAAACTGAAAAACGTGGAATCCAACATTGCCGCGGGGAAGGCCGGCGCGCTGCCTGCGGAATTGCACAGGAAATTGCGCGCCCACCGGTGGGACCGCAATCCCACAACGTGGTCGCAGTAGACGAGGTGAACATGAGCCAAAGCATAAAAGTGGATATCTATGGCCAGGTCTACCCGATCAGCGCTGAACTGGAAGAGACATACGTCCGTAGGATTGCCGCGTATGTGGACGAGAAGATGAGGTTGATTTCGGACGCAGCGAGGACCGTGGACACGCAGAAAGTGGCTGTGCTGGCGGCGCTGGCGATTGCAGATGAGTTGCACCGGCTGAGGGAAGAGCGCGGGGAACGTGAAGAGATTTTGAAGGAGCAGGCGGAGCGGTGCCTGACGCTGGTGGAGCGAGCGTTGCGGAAGACGGAGTAGCGACTAAGACCAAGCGCACAGCCGGGAATGGCTGTGCCACAGGGAGGCCTCAGCTGGCGCGAAGAGTCGCGCCGAGTTGTTTCTCCAAAGCAGAGACAATGCGGGCAGAGAACTCTGTGATTTGCGCCTCGGTCAGCGTGGCTTCGCGGCTTTGAAGGACGACCCGCACGAGAAGCGAGAACTTTCCTGCCGGAACATTTTTGCCGCGGAAAAGGTCGGCGGCTTCGATGGAAACTATCTCCGCGATACGTAGAGACTGAATCGTCTTTTGCACCTGGGCAAAAGTCACGCCGTCGGCCAGGAACAGTGAAAAATCGCGCTCCACGCCGGGGAACCGCGGCAGCGGCTCGTAGCGGCGATTGTTCTTCACCCCGTAATACATGCAATAGAACGGCCCGAGGGCGATCTCCGCCAGAAAAACATCCTGACGAAATTTGAATTTTTCGGCGACGCGTTTGGCTAGTTGGCCCGCCGAGCCAAGCGCGGGCCCCGATTCCCTGCCAAGCGAAATCGATCCGCGGCGCGCGGGATTCAACCAGTCGGGGCCGCCCTGCTCCCAGCGGAGGCCCCCGGAGAGAGCGCCGATGGAGTCCAGATCGCCCTTGAGATCGGCAAAGCTGTAATCGCGCGGCGAATCGTAGAGAGCCTGGGGGCGGGCGGCGCCGGTCGCGCCCATCGAGAGGACGCGCGTCTCGACAGGCTTGCCATCGACAAAACGGTAATGGCTGCCAATCTCAAAGAGCCGGGCGTTGCGCTGGCCGTGATTCAAATTCCATTCAATGGCGGAAGCCATCGTGACCGCGGCAGTGGATTTCAGAACGCCGGCTTCCTCGGAAAGCGGATTCGCGAGCTTCGCGGGAGCAGCGTCGGGTGGGCGGAAGAGTTCGTTGCGTTCCTCCCCTATGTGGGGAATGGTCAAGATTTCGTGATAGCCCAGGCCGATTAGCCGCTCGCGCAGGCGCGTTTCGGCTTCGTAATGTGGCAGCCTCGCCGCACCGGAACGCGATGCAGGGAGCCGTGGCGGAAACTTGTCGAGGCCATAAACGCGGGCAACTTCTTCGATGAGATCGATTTCGCGCTCGACATCGGCACGCCAGGAGGGCTGCGTGCATTCCCATGCCGCGAGCAGCGAATCCGCCGCGCCGCGGATCTGATCCACACGCACGGGGGCAAAACCGAGCGCGGAAAGGATAGTCTCGAGATCCTTATCCGGCACATCAGCGCCCATGATGCGGAGGAGCTCTGCGCGCGTGATGGTGATCTTTTTTGCCGCGCGTTTGCCAGGATAAGCGTCAACCACGCCCGAGAGAAGTTCGCCGCCGGCGAGCTGCAAAATAAGTTCCGCCGCACGGCGAGATGCGAATTCGGCCATGTCGGGATCGGCGCCGCGGCCAAAGCGGGTGCTGGCTTCCGTGTGCAGCCGCAGGGAACGGGCCGCTCGGCGAATGGAAATGGGGTCGAACCAGGCGCACTCGATCAGCACGGTTTTTGTCGAGAAGGAAATTTCCGTTTCGGCGCCGCCCATGATGCCGCCGATACCGATGGGGCGGGAACCGCCGTCATCGCAAACCATGCAGATGCCGGGGTCGAGGGTGCGCTCGATGCCGTCGAGCGTCTTCATTTTTTCGCCGGGCTTTGCGCGGCGAACGACGATGCCGTGATCGCGAACGAGATCGTAGTCGAACGTGTGGAGGGGATGGCCCAATTCGAGCATCACGTAATTGGAAATGTCCACGACGTTGTTGATGCTGGCGGTGCCGGCGGCTTCCAGGCGATCTTTCAGCCATTTAGGTGACGGCTGAATCTTCACGCCGCGAATTACGTGCACGGTGAAGCGGCCGCACAGCTCCGGGGCGTCAATCTTCACTTTTACAGCCTCGTTGGCCTGGGCGTTTTTGGATTCCGCGGGCTTCGGCGAATTTGTTTTCAACGGGAGCCGGTAGATGGCGCCAGTTTCACGGGCGATGCCAAGCATGCCCAGGCAGTCAGGACGGTTGGAAGTGATTTCCGCATCGATCACCGAGCCGTGCGCTCC
>DATHMM010000139.1:0-21719 GCA_035487095.1 Candidatus Sulfotelmatobacter sp. | reverse complement strand
GGACTGATACGCCGGTCGCGGTGATCGCCGGCCAGTTGGCGCATCCAGAGCGTGGCATGGTAATCGCGCAAGCCGCCCGGGGCCTCCTTTACGTTCGGCTCCAGATGAAAGATGGTGTTGCCGTAGCGACCTAGGCGTTCGCGGGTAAGGCGCTGAAGTTCGGAAAGCAGCAGTGGCCGCGCCTGCTTTTCGGGTCCCAATAAAATTTTGGCGTCCAGTTTTTCGAAGAGTTGAGCATCGCCGTCCAGAAAGCGACGGTCGAGCATGGCGAGATGAAACTCCGAATTCGATTCTTCAATGTGGCGGCATTCCTCCAACGTACGGCCTGCGGAACTGACGCGAAAGCCGAGATCCCAAAGGGTGCGCGAGAATTCGGAGATGAGCGGGCGAAATTCCTCCTCGGACTTTTCGCTGCCGAACAAAAATAAAAGATCAAGGTCCGAATAGGGGAAGAGCATTTCGCGGCCGTAACCGCCGAGGGCCAGCAGAGCAAGACCCTGCGCGGGGGCGCTGCGGACCCGCAACAATTCGCCGAAGACTTTCTTGATCGTCCCGTCGGCCAGCTCACACAACTGCCGCAGCGTCTCGCGGGCGCCTGCCCCGCTCTCAAAAAGTTTGCGAATCCGCTCCCGCTGAGCTTCGCATTGCGGCGCCAGCTCAGAAAGCGGAGTGACCTGGGGTTCTTCCATGGTTTTGCGTTTCGGGCGAAAGCTCGGAATCAGACCTGGACGAGGAGAAGACATCGGGACGCTTACAGCGCGCTCTCGCCGCGTTCCTCGTTGCGGATCCGGATTGCTTCTTCAACCCGGCTAAGGAATATCTTACCGTCTCCGATTTTGCCTGTCTTGGCGCTCTTTAAAATCGTTTCCACGGCGCGATTCACCAGGTTGTCCGGCAGCACCAGCTCCAGTTTGATCTTGGGCAGCAGGTCAACGGTATACTCGCGGCCGCGGTATACCTCCGTGTGGCCTTTCTGCCGGCCGTGGCCGCGAACCTCCGTCACGGTCATGCCGTCAATGCCGATTTCCAGCAGTGCGTCCTTCACCGATTCGAACCGCGACGGCTGAATGATCGCTTCAATTTTCATCATACGGATGTCTGCTCCCGCCTGGCGTTCTCTGTGAATATGTTTCTTGCACTACGATTCCAGGTTGTAAGCTTCTTCTCCATGCTGCGTGATGTCCAGCCCTTGGATTTCCTGGTCCTCGGTCACGCGGATGCCCGTGACCGCGTCGACGATTTTCAGAATCACGAGGGTGCCAACGATGGCGAAAACCCATGCCAGCAAAATGCCCACAATTTGGTTGCCGACCTGACCCCAGTGCCCGTCGAATCCGCCGACAGCTTTGCCGTCGCCATAAATCGGATTGATGACCATGCGCGCGCAAACGCCCGTAAGCAAGGCCCCGATCGTGCCGCCCGCGCCGTGCACGCCGAAAGCATCGAGGGCATCATCGTATCCGAACATGGCTTTGAACTTGGTGACCATCCAGTAGCAGAAGACTCCCGCGACGAAGCCGATCCCCAGCGCGGAGAGCGGGTCAACAAATCCCGCGGCCGGCGTGATGGCCACCAGCCCGGCCACTGCTCCAGAGATGGCGCCCAGCGCGCTGGCGCGCCCGTTTTTCAGCCATTCCGCCGCGCTCCAGCTTAACGCCGCCGCGGCCGCGCCGAAATGCGTGGCTACGAATGCGCTGCTGGCGAGGCCGCCGGAAGACAATGCGCTGCCGGCGTTGAAGCCGAACCACCCGACCCACAAGAGGCACGCGCCGATGAAGCTCAGCACCATGCTGTGCGGCGGCATCGGTTGTTTGGGATATCCCACGCGCTTGCCCATGTAGAGAGCGCAGACCAGCGCGGAAACGCCAGAGGTGATGTGCACCACTGTGCCGCCAGCAAAATCGAGAGTGGGGAATCTTCCGCCGAGAGAAGCGTTCAGGATTCCACCCTTGCCCCAGACCATGTGGGCCATGGGCGCGTAGACGATCAGGAACCACAGGGTCATGAACAGGCACGTGCCGGAGAATTTCATGCGCTCGGCGGTGGCGCCGGTGATCAGCGCAGGCGTGATGACGGCGAACATTAACTGATAGACCATGAAGGTGAGTTGCGGGATGGTGGCGGCATAATCTGCGTTCGGAACCACGCCAACGCCGCGCAACATCGCAAACTGGAAATTTCCGATCACGGGGCCACTTCCGCCGAAGCAGAGGCTGTAGCCCACCAGCGCCCACAGCACGGTGATCAGCGCCATCAGCGCGAAGCTCTGCATCATGATGGCCAGCACGTTCTTGTGGCGCACCAAGCCGCCGTAAAAGAGGGCGAGGCCGGGCCCGGTCATCATCAACACCAGCGCGGCGCTGACCAGCATCCAGGCGTTGTCTGCGTTAGATTGCGCCGCGGTCACTCTCTGGTCCAATTGGTTCAGCTTATCGGCGACGGCTTTTGCGTTATCTGGGGAAGGAGCGGTGGCTACGGGCGAGGCAACTGGCGATGAGGCGGGAGGTTGTTGCGCGCGAAGGGAGAGGGAACTGAGAACCAGGGTCAATATGCAACAACACAAAATGCCCATGCGCTTCATCGATAGGTTCTCCGGAGCGAAAGGTTTGAGCCGCCCATTACAGGGCCAACCGCTGAATATTTCGGGGAATGTTCACTTGACCGCCCAGATTATACGCATGCGAATCCCATGCCGCCGTTTGAAATTTAGCTGGAAAAGATTCGTTTTTCGGATGCTTGGCCTGCCAGGATCTTCCTTTTTATTTCGCCTGCGAAGTGGTCGGCATCGCGAGTGGGCCGGGGGATGCGGTAGCCGTCGGTGACGGCAAGAGTTAGCCGGATGGAGGTTTCGAGGCTGACGCGGTGGCCTTGGGAGACGTAGATGGGTTTCACTCCGGTGCGCGTTCGGAGCACCGCGCCGATTCGCTCGCCGCCTGCCTTTTCGTCGAGCAGGGGAGTCCAACTCCCGGCCATTTGCGGTAACTTCTTGTGCGAGCCAATCAGCAGGCTCTTGGCGCACCCGATCGAGGGAAGGTTAAGTACCACGCCGAGGTGCGAAGCCAGGCCCATTCGCCGGGGATGCGCGTAACCCTGTGCGTCGCAAAACAACACGTCGGGCAGCGCTTGCAATTTCCTCAGGGCAGCGACCAGCACGGGAATCTCTCGGAAGCTCAACAATCCCGGCACGTAAGGAAATTCCAAAGGCAGAATCGCGTAAGCGCGTTCCAGTTCTTCCAGTTCAGGAAAGCGGTACATTACCACGCAACCGATGGCCCGGTTGGCGTTGCGCAATCGGTTCCAACGGCCCGCCGGCTTCTTAAGCGCTTGCGACCCCGTGAGAAGGAAGGAGGCATCCAGCCCAGCCACCGTGCGGATTTCGCCAAAGGCATCATTGCCTTTCCAGCGGGTTCGCAGCGCCTCTTGGATTTTGTGAGCCTCGGCGGGGGCTACGTCCCACCGGTGCTCGTGTACAACCCCAATTGGCTTGTCCTTCATCCTTAACATCGTATAATGCAAAGGCCGCCCGCACCCGGATGCCCTGCGGTCGCCCGTTCACTCTGCAAAAGTAGAATTAAGGGAAAATTGCAATGACTCTGCATCCACCACTGGAAATTACTTCACGTGAGGCCAACGGCGTCCACTTCGTGGATGTGCAGGGAAGGCTGACGATAGGCGATCCGAGCGAACATCTGAGCGCGTTCATGCAAAAGCTTGTGGCCGAGGGCGCGCGCAAGGTGATCGTCAACCTGAACGACATTCCGCAGATTGACAGTTCGGGGATTTCGGCGATCGTGAAGCTTTCCATTTCGCTCGCGCGGCAGGGCGGCGGGCTGCACCTCGTCTGCGGCGAAGGCCGCGTACGCGACGCGCTCACCGTCACGCGCCTCGTCGAAGCCATCCCCACCTACGAAAACGAAGCCGCCGCCCGCGCCGGTTTTTGAAGAATACCGCCCGAGCTCAAGCTGGCCAGAAGTTCCGCTCTTAGATAATTGGCGCGTGTTAGACTAGGCGCCCATGACGGCTCCACGCCAGTTGAGGCTGTTGCTTGTTGCAGGGCTTTTGTCGCTCGCCGATTCCCGGTCCGTTAAACCTCAGCAACCCACTCTGGATAACCCACCCGCAAACAAGTCTTCTGGTCTGATCCTCAAGAGCGCACCGTCGAACTCCACTGAGGACTCCGCTCCCTCAAGAATTGAACATCTCTCCGATCTTGCTTCTCGCCTGCTCCATTACACAGGTGACGCGGGTTGCAATAAAGGTCACTGCAAAATCCTTGTGACCAATTTCATCCTTACGACTGGAGATGCGGGCTGCCAGAAAGGCAACTGCAATATCCCGGCGACCAATTTCATCCTTAGGACTGGTTATGCTTCTCCTTATGGAATACAGGCAGCCGATGATCTCGCGCTAGAGTTTGCGCGCCAGGATAAAACGGTTCGGGTCATCGACCGAAAGTTATTTAAAGAGCAATTAAAGCAACTGGAAGAGGAACGGATCCCGATAGATATTCTGAACTCTGAAAATGTGGCGCGTTGGTTGGGTCTCAAACTTGGCGCAACAATAGTTCTGGTCGGAACAGTCAAGGGTATAGTTAATACGAATGCAGTCGAACTCTCCGCCCGCTTTCTGAATTCGCTCGACGTCAACAAAATAGGACCAAGCGCCGAGGTGAATCTGACGCCCGCCGAATCTCTTCCGAACCTCTCCCCAATCGCACTTCCACAACTTCCACCCCTACCTGAGTCCGTCCACGGAGAGCGGGTCTATCAGCCGGGAGTAAATGGCGTTGGCATGCCTAGTTGCGATTACATGCCCAACCCCGGCTACAGTGACGATGCACGAACCTTCCGCTTCTCTGGGACCATTGTGATCGATGGAATCGTAAAGCCGGATGGAACTGTCAAATCGTTCCGGTTTGTGCGGGGGGCTCCATATGGGTTGAATCAGGCTACCGCCCGAACCTTGAACACGTGGAGATGTAAGCCGGCGACGTCAGAGGGCAAACCTGTTTCTGTCTTTGTTCCCTTTGAAGTTGAGCTTCGATTGTTTTGAATGGGCTACCCGCCTTTTTTGAGTTCGGCGAGGACCATTTTGGCTAGTTCTTTGAGGGTTTCGAAGACGCCGGTGCCGTTGATGGCGATTCCTTCGATGATCGGCTCGCCCTTTTTCTGGAGCTGCTTCTTCAGTTCATCCACCGTCATGGCGTTCGGCAGGTCGCGCTTGTTTAACTGCAACACGTAAGGAATCGTGTCGAAATTCAGGTTGTGTTCCTTCAGGTGTTCATGCAGGTTTTCCATGGTCTCGAAGTTCGCGTCCAGGCGTTCTTCCTGCGAATCGGCCACGAACACCACGCCATCGGCGCCCTTGAGGATCAGCTTGCGGCTGGCTTCGTAAAACACCTGGCCGGGCACGGTATAGAGGTGGAAGCGCGTCTTGAATCCGCGCACGGTCCCCAAATCGAGGGGAAGAAAATCGAAAAAGAGGGTGCGATCGGTTTCCGTGGCTAGCGAAACCATCTTGCCCTTCAGATTCTGGCCCGTGTGGTCGTAGATCCATTGCAGGTTGGCGGTCTTTCCGCCCAGACCTGGACCGTAATACACGAGCTTGCAATTAATTTCGCGCGCAGGAAAGTTTATGAAAGGCACGAGTCGTTAGCCTGACTTACATCTCAAACTTATAGCATACGCCTGCAGGGCAGGCCAGCACTCCGCCATGCTCCCGCCTAAGGAAAGACTGTTACCAGTGTCGCGGAGAAGCGGCGATTCTAAAAGGATATTTTCGCCGCTGCTCCCCTTCCGTTAAGGCTATCGAACACGGCACGGGGCCCAATAGTTGGGGAACTCTGGCTTGCATTGACGTGTGGCGAAGCCTCTGCTAGCATTCGCGCCATGGCGAAAGTGCAGAAAACATCCTCGAGTTCTTCAGGACGATCGAAAGCCTCTTCGAAGAGCTCTTCTAAGTCAAAGAAAAAGAACGTTTTACCGCCACCTCCTCCACAACGGGGCGGTGTGGAGATGGTGGACCCCCTGGTTCGGGCGCAGATGAAGCTCTACGAAGAGGCCATGGGATTGTTTCACCAGCAAAAATTTCAGCGCTCCAAGCAGGAGTTGGAGAAGGTGTTGGAAGGCCCGAGCAAGGAACTGGCGGACCGCGCACGCACCCACCTGCGCATTGTCGAGCAGCGCATGAAGCCTTCCTCGGAGCAGAATCCGAAATCGCCCGAAGAACACTATCAGCGCGGAGTGGCCATGATGAATCTGGGCCGCTGGGACGAAGCCCGGGAAAGCCTGGAAAGAGCGCGCAAGCTGGCGCCGAAACTGGATCACATTCACTACGCGCTTGCCGCGCTGGACTGCCTGACGGGCGAAGCGGATTCCGCCATGGCCAATCTGAAAATCGCGATCGACCTCCGGCCCGCGAATCGCTTTCATGCGCGAAACGACGAAGACTTCGCGTTCCTGCAGGAAGACCCCCGCTTCACGGAATTGCTGTATCCTGAAAAAGATGGTTACGCTGGGTAAACCTGCTCGCCCGGCTCATCCTATTAATCACAAACTGGCATTTGGAATTGACGATTGTCCTGGTCTCTCGATGGCAACCCAGCCACGATGGATTACGTGGGTCGCCTGAGACTCCGTGCAAGGCCGGAATTGTTTGCTGACTGAGCCGCTCGTGAAGAAAAAGTCGAGAAACAAAAACCAGGCGGTTCGCGGTCTGCGCGTGGTGGCGCTGGGCGGCGGCACGGGGCTATCCGCGCTGTTGCGAGGTTTGAAGGAACACGTGGTGCGCGGGTCGGATCAGGCGCCAACGCGCGAGCGGCCCATCAGCGACCTTACGGCGATCGTCACGGTGACCGACGACGGCGGGAGCTCCGGACGCTTGCGCCGCGAAAATCGCATGTTGCCCCCGGGCGACATCCGCAACTGCATGGT
Source organism: Candidatus Sulfotelmatobacter sp. (assembly GCA_035487095.1). Taxonomy (GTDB): domain Bacteria; phylum Acidobacteriota; class Terriglobia; order Acidiferrales; family UBA7541; genus Acidiferrum. The sequence goes on along the minus strand of DATHMM010000139.1, from coordinate 14,787 downwards.
GGCGCTGGCCAAGGACGAAGCGCTGCTCAGCCGCCTATTTCAATACCGGTTTCAAGCGGGGCGGGGACTCATTGGCCACAATTTCGGAAATCTGTTCCTTGCCGCGTTGACGCATGTCACCGGCGATTTCGCCGAGGCGGTTCGCGTCTCCAGCAAAGTCCTCGCCATTCGCGGGCGTATCTTTCCCTCCACCCTTTCCAACGTGCACCTGGTCGCCACGCTCATCGACGGCAAGCGCGTCCAGGGCGAGACGAGCATTTCGCGGAGCAAGACCCCCATCCGCAAAATTGAACTCAGCCCGCGGGGAGCACGCCCGCTTCCCAAGGCCATCGAAGCCATTGAGGAAGCCGACCTGATCCTGATGGGGCCCGGTTCGCTTTATACCAGCGTGATTCCCAATCTGCTGATTCCCGAGATTGCACAGGCGGTGGTGCGTTCGCGGGCGCCGCGTGTATATGTCGCGAATTTGATGACCCAGCCTGGCGAAACCACGCACTACACACTCAGCCAGCACCTGCGCGCGATTGAAAACCATGTGGGGAAACGCTTCGTCAATTACGTGGTGGCGAACCGCAAGCCGGTGTCGCCGGACGTGGCGCGGCGCTATCGCGCGGAGGGCGCCGAACCGGTCGTGATCGACAGTCCGAATGTCGCCAAGATGAAAGTCCGCCTGGTGGCGGACAGTCTGCTGGAAGAGCATGGCGTGATCCGTCACAATTCGCCGCGCCTCGCGAGCCTGCTAGTTAAGGAATTTCTGCGAGCTTGAGCTGCCGTTCGTCGTTTTACTCAGCGTTGTATCGGTGCGGCCTACCGCGCAAGAAAAATTCCAGCTAACATTCTTGGTGCACTCATAAATGTTCCATGGAGCGAGTTCATGTCCACTTTCGGCCTTATCGAGTACAAGGACGCCAATCCCGCCGTCAAAGCGGTTTACGACGACATCATGGCGACGCGCAAAACGGACTACATCAACAATTTCTGGAAGGCCATTGCTCACGATCCCGCGCTGCTGAAGCGCACCTGGGAAGACCTCAAGTCCATCATGGGCCCCGGCGCGATCGATCCGCTGACTAAGGAACTTCTCTACATCGCCGTCAGCGTCACCAACAATTGCCACTATTGCATCGCTTCGCATACAGCGTCGGCATTTGCCAAAGGCATGACGCCCGAAATGTTCAAGGAACTGCAGGCGGTGATCGGCATGGCCAACGAAACCAACAAGTTGGTCACAGGTTACCAGGTTGCCGTGGATGCCCGCTTCCAACCGCCACTGGATATGAACAAGAAGTAGGTCCTCGCCAATTGTCCGCAAAATGGGCAAGCTAGGGCCGGCAAACGGCATTCAGCCGCTTTCCCGTTCCAACTTGCAACTTCACTCTTCGCGCACAATTTGTCCACCGTAGTACTTGCGTACTATATGGCGGCCTATCCCGCAATCCCACCATATAGAGGTAGAACCGGGAAGCCCGAGGTACGGGCCTGTCCGTACAAGTTCAGCCGAAGCGAGTGGCTTATGACACCCATTCTGAAAGACCCAGAGAACGCGGCCGCGCCAACCGCTCCCGGAATTTCCGCGGTGCCCGCGTCGAATGCGTCCGCGCGTCCGCAGCCCGTTGCCCTGGAAGTTCCCGTTACTGTGAACGGTGCCCGCTCCGCGGAAGGCTCCGACAAGCGCGAACCATTTTCCGAACGCTCGCAGACGGTGCTGGTCTTTGGTCATGGCGCGGTGCTGCGCATCTCGGCGCTGCTTTCGCCTGGGCAACTGGTGTTCCTGACCAACGAAAAAACCAAGAAGGAAGTGGTGTGCGTAGTCGTGAAGTCCAAGACGGACGGCAATGCGGTTGGGTACGTCGAATTGCGTTTCACGGAACCGGCTCCTGGTTTCTGGGGTATGCGGTTTCCTTCGGATACGATACTGCCGCAAGGCGCGGCGCGTCCCGGAGCGTCTGTACCGGCTGTTGCACAGCCCAAGTCGACCCCCGTGCCGCCGACTGTGGTTCCTCCGGCAGCGCTCAAGCCGATAGTTGCGACACTATCTGCTCCAGGAGGAGGTTCAACAGAAATTCCGAAGATCCCGGCAGATCCGACACCTGCTGCTTCTCCCGTTTCTCTGCAAGCATCGCCTGGTGCCGACGCTCACGTTTCAAGTGTCGCTTCCTCGCCGCTTTTTGCCCCCACGGATTCGAAGCCGGCGAAGTTATCTTCCGCAGGCTTGAATTCGGGATCCTCGAATCAATCAACAGATGAACTGAAGCAGCAAGCGGCTCGCTTGCAGGAGCAACTCAGCTCGCTGTTGTTCGCCGAAGCGCCGAAACCGGCAGGAACCATCCCGGCGCCCGCTCTCGAAGGAACGACCGCCCCCGAACTGGCGAAAAAAGTTTTGGATCTCACGAATTTTTCACCGGAACCGGCGCAGGGCCTGCCCGTGAAGAACGTGCCTCCTCCACCGAAGTCCGCATCGTCTTCGCTTGAGGTGGAAGAGATCAAGATTCCTTCCTGGCTGGCGCCGCTGGCCCGTGAATCGGAAACACAGAGCGCCGTAGAAAGCTCCAAGGACGAGTCCAATTCGTTACCCGAATTGGAAGCGGTGGTTGCCGAAACGTCGGAAGCCGGAATCGGTGCAGACCCGCAGGAATCTACGCGGCGCCCCGAAGCCGCCATCTTTGGCGGGCAGTTGCTTTTGGACTCTTCGCAATTAGCCGAAGCGGGTCCTTCCAAATCAAGAACCGGACTTTTCCTCGGCATCGCCGCCTCATTGCTGCTGATCGCGGGAGGGGTTTGGTATTCGCGCCAGCCCGGCAATGCAATTTCAGGCATAGTGGGTGGAAGCTCCACTGCATCGCAGCCGGCCACCTCGGCTGCAGCGGTGTCAGCCGCAGAGCCGGAAGTCGCCAAGCCGTTTACACGTTCGGAATCTGCGGTGTCCAAATCTTCGTTAACTCCGACTCCGGTCAATCCGCCGGCTCCGGCGGTTACCTCAGCGGCGAAAAACACACCGCCACCCGCGCCGCGGAGCACAAGCTTGATCGCCACACCGAATGCAGCTCCTAACACGCGCAGCGCGGCAGCGGTGGAAGAGCCGAAAAAACCAGCCTTGGGCGATGTGCGCCTCGCGACTCCGGTGATCAATCGAGGCAAGTCCTCCTCCACGCAGGGGGACTCTGAGCCAACCTTAGAAATTAGCGAGAGCGCGAACACTTCCGTGCCCCTCTCTGGATTGGGTTCGTCTCATCGCGCCGAGCCGGCCGCCCCCGTGCCGATTGGCGGCGACGTGAAGCCCGCGAAACTGATCAAGTCCGTTCAGCCGAACTATCCTGCGATGGCTAAGTCGCAGCACGTGTCGGGCAATGTTCAGATCGACGCGCTGATTGACGCGGACGGAAACGTCAGCGCCATGAAAGTGCTTTCCGGTCCCGCGCTGCTTCGCGAGGCGGCGTTGCAGTCACTGAAGCAATGGAAATACCAGCCCGCCGAACTGGACGGCAAACCCACGTCCATGCACCTGACGGTGACGCTGCAGTTCCGCGCCCAATAGAAACAATAAATCCAAAGGTAGAGAACCTTGCTGGCCGATTCACAGCCGACCGCGACGCTCCTTCTGTCCGGTCGCCTTGCGGACTGAGTTTTCCATCCGTATACTGGCCTCCCGGCCAATTTTCGGGTCCGGCGGGTGGGTAGCCCGCTCGCGACCTCCATTTTGGCCTCACTTTTCACGCCTGCGCGACTCATACAGGCGCACTAGGTTGTACAGCCAGACGCTCCGCGAGCGGTCATGGCAAAGGAGAATTTTGCATGCCTCACACGCCTGCACCGGAAGAGATGAACGTTTACCAGAACGCCGAAGCGCGTTTTGAGGTGGCAGCGAACAAGTTGGGACTCGAGCAGGGCGTCTATCGCTATCTCAAATATCCCGACAAGGAAATCACGTTGTACATTCCTGTTGGAATGGACAACGGGCAGTTGGAAGTTTTCACCGGCTATCGAGTGCTGCATTCGACCGTGCGAGGACCCGGCAAGGGCGGCATACGATTCGCCCCGGATGTCAGCCTGGACGAGGTACGCGCGCTTTCCGCGTGGATGACGTGGAAGTGCGCGGTGGTGGACATTCCCTTTGGCGGCGCGAAGGGCGGCATCATCTGCGATCCGCGCAAGATGTCTCGCAACGAACTGGAACGCCTGACTCGCCGCTATACGGCCGAGCTCTCGGACTGGCTCGGGCCCGAGCGCGATGTTCCGGCGCCGGACGTCGGCACGAACGAACAGACCATGGCCTGGGTGATGGATACGTATTCCATGCACGCACGGCAGGCGACGACGGCTGTAGTAACCGGCAAGCCGATCGAACTGGGCGGATCCCGCGGGCGCCGCGAGGCCACGGGCCGCGGCGTGATGATCTGCGTGGACAAGTCCCTGGCGAAACTGGGGATGAAAAAAGAGGCCACCCGCGTAATCATCCAGGGCTTCGGAAACGTCGGCTCGCTCGCGGCGGACCTGATGAAAAAGGCCGGCTACAAAATCATTGGCCTTGCCGACATCGGCGGCGGCTTGTACAACGAGAACGGCTTTGACGTGCCTAAAGTGATCGATTGGGTTTACACCCAGAAAAAGCCTCTGCAGGATTTCCCTGGCGGCGGCACCAAGATGAGTTCGCGCGACGTCCTTTTCCAGCCTTGCGACGTGTTGATCCCCGCGGCCATCGAAAACCAGATCACCGAGCAGAACGCACACCAGGTGCAATGCAAGATTCTTTGCGAGGGCGCCAACGGCCCCACAACCTGGCAGGCGGATGCCATCATCGACGCGAAGGGCGTGTTCACCGTGCCGGACATTCTTGGCAACGCCGGTGGGGTGACGGTCAGCTACTTTGAATGGGTACAAGACCGGCAAGGCTTCTTCTGGCGGGAAAGCGAAGTAAACGAGCGGCTCCTGGACGTTATGGAACGCTCCTTCGACGAAGTGGTTCGCTACGCCGAAACGCATAAGGTAAACAACCGAATCGCGGCCTATATGCTGGCGATTGACCGTGTGGCGACGGCGCTGAAGCTGCGCGGCATTTATGCGTAATTTGCTCTTGGCTTTCTGACCCACTCGGCGTACTCTCTCTGCCAGATGTAACGGGATATTGAGATTTTGATTCGGTTCGAATCGTCCCTCGGCCGAGGAAAGGGTCCGCCAAGTGGCCACGGACTCGACCCCTGAAGTTTCCGGAAGACTGGAAGAGCAATACCGGCGCGAGATATGCCTTGTGGGCCGCTGGATGTACGAGCGTGGCCACATCGTTGCCTGCGAGGGCAATCTTTCGATTCGCCTGGACGCCAACCGCATCCTTACCACCCCGACCTGCATGAACAAGGGCATGATGTCGCCCGAAGACCTGGTCATCATGGATATGGAAGGACGGCACCTGCAGGGCGACCGGAAAATTTCCTCGGAAGCCGGAATGCACCTGCTGTTTTACCGTATGCGTCCGGACGTGCAGGCGGTTTGTCACGGGCACCCGCCAACGGCAACGGGGTTCGCTGCGGCGGGATTGGGGCTCGACCAGGCTCTGCTGCCCGAGGTGGTTGTTTCGCTGGGGAAAATTCCGCTGGTGCGCTACGCCACGCCCGGCACGCCCGATCTGGGCGCTGTCCTAGAACCCTATGTCCCGCACTACGATGCACTGCTGCTGGCAAATCACGGGGCCGTCACCTGCGGACCCGATCTGCAGACGGCATTCTTCCGGATGGAAACGCTCGAGCATTTTGCCAAGATTGCGTTCACCGCGAAACTCTGCGGCGAACCGCAACTCCTGACAACGCGGGAAGTTGCCAAACTGATGGCCGCGCGAGCCCGGTATCATGTGAGTCCCCCTCCAGGTGGAGGCGCGGAATTGCCGGAAACCTGCGACGGCGGAGAGAATGAAACCGACGAAGTGACGCTGACGCGCTCTGAGCTGGACGCGCTGGTCGATGAGGCAGTGCGCAAAGATCGCGCCCGCCGCTGATCGTCGCCCTTCGTTTTTTCTTAGCCCAGGATATCGACTCGCTTTCAAACCACATCCAATTGGGGAAGGAGGATCATTCCCGTGTCAACTCGACTGGATTACCGTAGATTCTCGAAGGAGCCGCTCAAAGCCTTGCTGGACCTGGAGGCATATCTCGAGCAATGCGGCCTGCCGCCCGCCCTGCTTCACCTTATCAAGCTTCGCGCGTCGCAGATCAACGGCTGCGCCTTCTGCATTGACATGCACTGGAAAGACGCACGCGCTGTCGGCGAAACAGAGCAGAGGCTTTATGGACTCGACGCCTGGCGGGAATCTCCATATTACACCGATCGCGAGCGCGCGGCGCTGGAGTGGACGGAATCGGTCACTTTGATTTCGAGCACGCACGCACCCGACGAAGCCTTCGACGCGGTGAAGGCGCATTTTTCCGAAAAAGAGATCGTTGACCTGACCTATGCGATTTCGGCGATCAATTCCTGGAACCGGATCGCGATTTCTCTTCGAGCTGTGCCGGGCCATTACCAGCCGCCGCAAAAATCTTCCGCGGCAAGCTGAAGGTCCCGGGATTCCCGATTTTTGGTAGCAATATCCAAGCCTCATAATCTTGCGTCCGCGCCTGAAAGCGGGAATGGAGTTGGCGGAATGTCTGACCATAAAGCCCTGTTCGATGCGATCCGATCCGGCGATCTTGCCGCGGTGAAATCCATAGTGGGCGCCGATCCTTCGCTCGCGTCGGCGAGAAACGACTCCGGCGTTTCCGGGGTGTTGACGGCGGTTTACACTGGACGCCAGGAAATCCGCGAGTATCTGCTCGCCAGTGGCGCCGTGTTGGAATTGCCGGAGGCCGCCGCCATCGGGAATCTTGCACGAGTCCGGGAACTCGTGGAGCGCCATGGCGCCCAGGCCAACTCGTTTTCTCCTGACGGATTTCCTGTCGTTGCCCTCGCGGCATTTTTGGGGCATCGGGAGATTGTCGAATATTTAGCCTCGCGCGGAGCGGACATCAACGCCGTGGCTACGAATGGATCCGGCTACAACGCGCTTACCGGAGCGGTCACCAGCGGCCACACCGCCGTCGTTGAATGGCTCCTGCAGCACGGGGCGGATCCCAATTACCGCTATTCCGCGGGCTACTCGCCGCTCCTTGCCGCGGCAGCGAACGGACGACTGGACATCGCCAAGCTTCTGTTGGCTCACGGCGCCGACCGGCATGCCACGACCAACGACGGCAAATCCGCCCTGGACATTGCTAATGAACGCAACCATCCGCAAGTTGCGGCGCTATTCCAGGCGCGCGCCGCATCCTGACACAATTGAACCGAGGAAGGGATCGAATATGAAAATCCGCATTTTGACGGTTGCATTGCTGCTTTCCGCTTTTGGCGCGTTCGCGCAGGATAAAGAAGACGATCGCCTGAAGAATTCCTACACGGTGATGAAAGAAATCCTTGCGACACCCGATCAGGGAATTCCTCATGACCTGTTGAACAAGTCCGAATGCGTCATCGTTTATCCGTCCGTCTTGAAAGCCGCGTTCATTGTCGGCGGCAGTTACGGGCGCGGCGTGATCACCTGCCGGACCGGCGAGGGCCACAACGGCCCGTGGAGCGCTCCCGCGATGTTTGCGCTCGAGGGCGGCAGTTTCGGCTTGCAAATCGGCGGCCAGGCGACGGACTTCGTCCTGCTGGTGATGAACGATTCAGGGGCAAATTCCGTGCTCTCCAGCAAGGTGAAGCTTGGAGCCGACGCCTCGGCTGCGGCCGGCCCAGTGGGACGCGATGCTTCGGCGGAAACCGACATCGTGATGAAAGCGGAGATTCTTTCTTATTCCCGGGCGCGGGGCGTCTTTGCCGGTGTTTCGCTCGAGGGTTCGACGATGCGCTCCGACGATGGCGCGAACAAAACCCTCTATGGCAAGGAACTTACCGCCAAGCAGATCGTTCAAGGAGGCGCGGTAAAAATCCCGGCCGCGGGACTTTCGTTGATCCACCTGCTCGACAAGGCGTCTCCGCACCACGCGAAATAAAGTGCCGGCCTTTCCCGCGTTGACACCATCGCGCCCGAGCGGCAATACTTTGACTCGATGATCGGACTCCTGCGCGGGCGGTTGCTCGAAAAAAGACCAAATCAAGTCATCCTCGATGTGGGCGGTGTCGGGTATCTGGTAGCCGTGCCTCTCTCCACTTTCGCTGCGCTAGGCGATCTCCACGCTGAAGTGACGCTGTTGATTCACACGCATGTGCGGGAAGACGCCCTGTCTCTCTACGGATTTCTCTCCGCGCGCGAAAAGCATTTCTTTGAACTTCTACTCGGCGCTTCCGGCGTTGGGCCATCACTGGCGCTGAAAATCCTTTCAGGAATGAATGTCGAGGAACTGGTTCCGGCCATCCGCACGGGGGATCTTGCCCGGCTCACCAAGATTCCCGGGGTCGGGCGGAAGACCGCAGAACGTATGGTGGTCGAACTGAAGGACAAGCTGGAGGCTGTGGCCATCGAGACGGAAAAGCCCGCGCCTTCCTCGCCGGCGGGCGTCGAAGCCGACGTGAAATCCGCCCTGCTTAATCTTGGCTACGATGAACGAACCGCGGACGCCGCGCTGTCGGAAGCCAAACGCGAAGCCGGCGCTTCCAACTTTGAAAAACTGCTTCGTGTTACGCTGGCAGCGCTGAGCACCCCGGCGCGAAAGTGAAAGCGCCCCGGCCGGATTTTTCGGCGAAAGGTTAAATGGCGGAAGAAATGGCGGAATTCAGCCAGAAAAAGGCGGTTGCGCGGCACGACGAACATGGTTTCGATCGGGCGGAGCGCATCGTCGGCGGAGCACCGCTCGACGACGACGCGCGGCTCGACGCCAGCGTGCGCCCGAAAACGCTCGCCGAATACATCGGCCAGAAGCGCGTGAAGGAGAACATCGCCATCGCGATTGAAGCCGCCCGCACGCGCGGCGAAGCTCTCGATCACGTACTGCTCTACGGCCCTCCCGGCCTGGGGAAAACGACTCTCGCGCAGATCATCGCCAACGAACTGGGCGTCGTCATCAAGACCAGCGCGGGACCGCTGCTCGAGCGCAAGGGCGACCTTACCGCCATACTCACTTCGCTGGAGAAAAAAGAAGTTTTCTTTCTCGACGAGATTCATCGGCTGCAGCCCGCGGTGGAAGAGGTGCTTTATCCCGCGATGGAGGATTTTCGAGTCGACCTGGTGATCGGACAGGGCCCCGGCGCGCGCATTCATCCGTTTCACCTGAGCCAGTTCACGCTAATCGGCGCTACCACTCGCGCCGGACTGATCACCGCGCCCTTGCGCTCGCGCTTCGGCATCGTGCACCGTCTCGATTTCTACGAGCCGTCGGATCTGCTGATCATCCTGCACCGCTCGGCGAAAATCCTGAACATCCAGATGGACGAGGCAGGCGCTCAGGAAATTGCAGGACGTTGCCGGGGCACGCCGCGCGTTGCGAACCGGCTGCTCCGCCGCGCGCGCGATTACGCCGAAGTGCGCGCAGCGGGGCGCATCACCCGCGAAGTGGCCCAGGAATCGCTGCGGATGCTCGGTGTGGACGAGCACGGCCTCGATGAAGTTGATCGCAACCTGATGATCGCCCTGCTGGACAAATATGGCGGCGGGCCCGTCGGCGTCGGCACGCTGGCTGCGGCTCTCAGCGAGGAAGAAGACGCGATCGAGGAGATGTACGAGCCCTACCTGATGCAGATCGGCATGCTGGACCGCACACCGCGCGGCCGTGTCGCCACCGCGCGCGCCTACGAATATTTCGGCCGCGAACTGCCCAAGCGCCAGCCCCGCCTTTTTTGAAAATCGAACCTTCCACGGCAGAAGCCTCGGATTTCATCATTGACGTCCCCGAGGAGGCGGAGTACCTTTCCTTCACTTTTATTCTTGGAAATGCCTAAGGCCGGAGGGTGCTGATGGCCAGACGCAAATTTCTCGCGCAATTGTTGGGACTGCCATTCATTCCCATGGCGGTGAAAACCGAAGAAACCAAGAAATCACTGAAGATTATGATGAAGAGCGCCTGGGGCACCGATGATCCCACGCGGGCTTCGTTCGTCTTCTCACATGGCTACGCGCTCAGCGAAGCCGGGCACGATGTGCAGATTTTCCTTCTCGGAGAAGCCACGTATTTAATGCGCAAGGCTACTGCAAGCTCCGTGCTTCCCGTGGGGTGGCCGCCGCTGGCGGAAACGCTTGAAAAAATTGCCGCCAAGCACATCCCCATTTTTGCTTGAGGGGCCTGCAGCCGGGCGCGTGGCGTCTCGGAAACCGACCTCAGCAACTGGGGCGCGAAGTTTGGGAGTCCCGCGATCTTTGTAAGCCTCGTGGAATGGGCCGACCGCATCATCGTCGAGTAGTTGCGGCCTTCGTACGTGTGGGGATTCTGCGAATTCTCAGTGGACTAAGCGAACGGGTTCTCTACCTTCACGCCAAAGTATTCTTGGCCGGAGTTTAAATCTTCGGACCAGATTCTTTTGCAACCAGCCCGTTCGGCGGCCGCGATGATCATCCCATCGTAAAAGTGAAGGCCGTATCTCTCGCGGCAATCCACAGCTCTACGTACGATTCGTTCGTCCGGACACACGGTAGGCACGGGCTGGAGTTGATCCAGAATCTCCCTTAGCAGATCGATCGAATTGCTGACCGTTAATTTCCGCAGGATTGTGTTGGAGATTTCTGACAATACCTGAACCGAAATTACACATTCTGTCCGGACCGCTTTTCTCAGCAACTCCTGGGCAATGATTTGTTTTCGCGGGACTCTTGCGTCGAAGGCGTAGAGAACAATATTCGTGTCCAAAAACTCGTCAGCGGTCATACAGGTCTTCGCGCTTCCAGGTGCGGTCCCCTATGTTGAGTTTGATCTTCCGGAAGGTCCGCTCCAGCGCTTCGAGTTGGCGCTTCTGGTGGTCTCGTTTGGCGTTCTCCGCCGCAAGTTTCTGCAGGTACTCGCGCACCAAGCCCGTCAGGGTCGTATCGCGATCCACGGCAATCTTGCGGACTTCCTTGACGAGTTTTTCGTCAAGGGACAGGGTGATATTCATGCACCCATAATAAGGGAAACCCTTATTATGGGCAAGGAATCTGGCGAGTGCCCCCTGTCTGGCGAGCAGGTGGCTCGCCTCCTGCCCGTGTCTTCAGCTAACAACTGAGAACTGAAAACTGATGACTAATGGCTAATTGTGCTTCAGGAACTCGCCCTTGCTGCCGGTCAGCGAGTTATAAAGCGTCTCGATGAATTTGTCGGAGTCGATGAACCCGCCGGACCATTTTGCCCACGGCGCCAGGATTTTCTCCTGCTTCATCTGGTCAACGGTCTTATGCTCGTCGATCGCCTTCTGCATCACCGCCGACGTTTCCTTTAGCATTTTCGTGAACGCGCGCACGTCATCCAGATTGGAGAGCGCACCGTGGCCGGGAATCACCTTCACGTCCGGAGGCAATTGCGTTGAAACCTTTTCCATGGCCGCAATCATTCCCTGCACGCTGCCGCCGCTCGAGACGTCAATGAAGGGAAAGCCGTAGCGCACGAAATCGTCGCCCATGTGCACCACGTTGTTTTTGGGGAAGAAAATAATGGCGTCGCCATCCGTATGCCCGGCGGGGAAGTGCAGCGCGCGGATATCTTCTCCATTCAGGTGCACAGTCACGTCATGCTCAAACGTAATCACCGGCAGTGCCCCTTTCGCCGCAGGCTTCGCTTCCATCTTGATGGAGCCGCCGTTGCCCGCGGTACCCCCGGTCTCCAATCTTTTGCGGACATTGTCCTGTGCGATGATGGTTGATCCGGTGTTCGCGAACGGTTCGTTCCCGCCGGTGTGATCGCCATGATAGTGGGTGTTGATCACGAATCGCACCGGCTTGTCTGTAATTTTCAGATTCTTCAACGCGGCCTGGATCTTGTCCGCCAATGGCGCGTACTGGTCGTCCACGATCACGATTCCGTCTTCGCCCACGGACGCGGCAATGTTTCCGCCCTCACCCTCCAGCATGTAAATGTTCCCGGAAACCTTAGTGACTTTGATTTCCACTTTGGAAAAATCTTTGTCCTGGGCACGCAACCCGCCGCAAACCGCGAGAGCTGTAGCCAGGATATATGCCAACTTTGATGAACGAGCGCCGAATTGGATGTTGTTCATTTGATTCCCTTGGCCTCTCAAACCCCGTGGAATTCTATCACCACCTGCAACCTCACCCGATTAAGACGGGCGAAGAAGTAGATTCACGGCACACCCGCGCAATTCGCACCCGCCGGCCCTTTTCGGGTAAGGTATCTTCAGACTACAGAAACCGTATCGGGGACGAATTGACTCTGCACACCTGGAAACTTTCTTGACCGATTCTTCCGCCACCCAAGCGCCACCCGGGAGCTCCCGGCGATTTGCGTTTCTGGTCGGGGCCGGGATATTTCTGAGCCGCATAGCCGGCTTGATTCGCGATCGCGTGTTTGCCCATTACTTCGGCAATTCGGACGCGGCAGACGTGTTCAAAGCCGCGCTTCGCATCCCGAATTTCCTGCAGAATCTTTTCGGCGAAGGGGTATTGTCGGCTTCGTTCATTCCGGTATATGCCAGCCTGCTGGCTCGCGGCGATAAGGACGAAGCGCGGAAAACGGCGGGAGCGGTCGCGGCGCTGCTCACCCTCAGCACTTCGATGCTCGTACTTTTAGGAGTGCTGACCGCGCCGTGGCTGATTGACGCCATCGCCCCGGGCTTCCAGGGAGAAAAGCGCGAGTTGACCATCCTTCTCGTGCGCATATTATTCCCCGGCGCAGGGCTCCTCGTCGGCTCCGCCTGGTGCCTCGGCGTTCTGAACAGCCATCGCAAATTTTTTCTTTCTTACACCGCGCCCGTGCTCTGGAACATCGCGATGATCGTGGGGATGCTCGCCTTCGGCGCGGGCCGCGCACAGAATTCTCTGGTGGTGATCACTGCTTGGGCTTCGGTCGCGGGGAGTGCGTTGCAGGTGCTGGTGCAGTTGCCGATGGTTTTCAAGCTGCTCGGCGGCCTGAAACTGTCGTTTGCCCACCAGGCGGAAAACGTGCGCGTGGTGATCCGCAATTTTTTCCCGGTGTTCGTCAGCCGCGGCGTGGTGCAGATCAGCGCGTATATTGACGCGTTTCTGGCCAGTTGGCTGCCAACGGGCGCCGTTTCCGCGCTGGCCTACGCGCAGACGCTTTATACCCTGCCGGTCAGCCTGTTCGGCATGTCCGTTTCGGCGGCCGAACTCCCGGTGATGAGCGGCGCGCTCGGCGGCGCTGACGAAGTGGCGGGCATCCTTCGAACGCGCATGAACTCCGGCCTGCGGCAAATCACGTTTCTTGTAGTGCCGTCGGTTGCGGGGTTTCTGGTGCTTGGGGACGTGATCGTCGCGGCCATCTATCAGTCGGGACGATTTACTCATGCGGACGTGATCTACGTCTGGGGCATACTCGCAGGTTCCACTGTGGGGCTACTGGCTTCAACACTCGGCCGGCTTTACTCCTCGGGCTACTATGCGCTGCGCGACACGCGCACGCCGCTGCGCTTCGCCATCGTCCGCGTGGTTCTTACGACTGCGCTCGGGTACCTGGCTGCGCTGCCGTTGCCGCGCCTGCTGGGCATCGAGCCCCGCTGGGGCGTCGCGGGCCTCACGATTTCCGCGGGCATCGCGTCGTGGGTCGAGTTCACTCTGTTGCAGCGCGGCATTCGCCGCCGCATTGGGCAGGTGGGCGTGCCGCTTACTTTTCTCGCGCAAGTCTGGGTTGCGGCGCTGATCGGAGCGGTGGCCGGACGAGGCACACTTGTCGCCCTCGGGCATCAGAAACCAATCCTCCTCGCCATCATCGTCTTATCGGTTTACGGCGCCCTCTTTTTTGGTGTATCAACTCTATGGAAACTTCCCGAAGCCCGCTCCCTGATCGGCATGCTGCGCCGCCGCGCCGGTGTGAAGTAGGGTTGCAAGTTGGTTCAGACGGTGCATCCAGGAAACCGCTCGATGATTACCGTGTACATCGCGCTCGGCACCAACGTAGGCGAACGAGAAGCCAACCTGCTCCAGGCGCTTCGCCTGCTTCCAGAGTCGGGAGTGCACATACGCCGCGTTTCGAGCATTTATGAAACCGAACCGGTGGACTATCTCGATCAGGAATGGTTCCTGAACGCGGTTCTCGAAGCGCAAACGGAGCTCGACGCCCTGGATTTGCTGAGCGCCCTGCGCCTGATCGAAACTCGCATGGGCAGCAAGAAAGCGTTCGCAAAGGGACCTCGGAAGATCGATCTGGATATTCTGCTCTACGGCGACGAAACGGTCGACACGGACGAATTGCAGGTCCCGCACCCCCGCATGCTTGAGCGAAAATTCGTGCTCATCCCGCTCGCGGAAATCGCTCCGAATCTCCGCCACCAAAGCTGGAAGTCCGGAGTAGCGCAACTTCTGGTTGCCACTCGCGACCCGAGCGCCGTAAAAAAACTCCACGACGCCCCAAGCTTTTAGCTTTCCTGTAATGGCAGGTCTTTAGACCGGCCGCTCTTAGTTTGGAGTGCGGCGGCCCAGCTGCCGCTTTTACGGAGTCAGCCCAGCCACCAATCGCCGAATCAAACGCAACCGTCACGGCTAAAGAAACTCCTCAGCTTGTCCGCCGCAGCACCAATCGATGCAACGTAAAGGCTTTTGGCTCCAGCGCATCCAGTTCGATCTGCGACAACCCATCTTCGTTAATTTGCCGCCAGCGATACACGCCGGGCTCTGATTCCGTCTGCTCCCGGCCGTTCAATCGCCGCAAAAATTCCCGGGCATCGTCCGCGGACGCC
>DATHMM010000138.1:0-13092 GCA_035487095.1 Candidatus Sulfotelmatobacter sp. | reverse complement strand
TGGAAGTCATCGTCGTTCCCGAGTTGGGGATCGCGTAGAGCCGGCTGTGCGGGTAGTCGATGATCAGCCTGAACTTGGCCAGCAGCGGCAGTCCGACGCCGCCTGTAATCGAGGGCGGCGGCAATTCAGTGTCGGGTATCAGCGCGATCGGCACCTGCGCAAAGTCGATACCGGCGAAGCTCAAGTGATCGACACTGACGACGGTCTCCGAATAGCGGCCCGACAAACGCTGAGAGGTAGGATGACCCTCGAGCAGCTTTTGCCTCGCGGCGTAGGCCGGAGTGACTATCAACGGACCGATGACGTTCCCCAGCTCCAACTCAAACTGCGCCGGAGCCGCGCCATCGATTGAAAGGGGGAGCACGCGTTCGCCATCCAACTCGATCAGCGGAACCTCGATTGCGCCGACGGGCTTGGTCACAGTCCTGGGATCGCGAACGGCGACACGATGGTGGGCGTAGTCAACGTCCACCACCACTTGATTGAACACCTCTTCGCCCAGCCGGAGGAGTACGGGTTGTCCGAGAATCTTGGCGTCGTAGCCCTGCTTCTGCAGGTCATCTGGCTTCGCCACGGCGTTCTGCAGGGTCAAGTCACCTAGCTGGATCTGAATCCCATTCACCGCGCTCGCGTCTTCTTTCTTGGCCGCCAGGCCTGCGGACTCGACGAAATTCTTGTCGATGTTCGAAGGCCCGCCATAAAGCAATGCCATCCCATCGTGACCGTTGATCTTGACGGGCAAATAGATTCCGAAGTTCGTGAGCGGCGTGAAGTCGATCCAACCGCTGGACGAAGTGCTGCCCTTGAAGACCGCCGTTTGAACGGGTGCGGGACCGGTCGAGGTTGGCGTGGTGGACTGCGCGTATGTGGCAGCGACCGATCCGGCCATCAAGGACAATGTGGCGGCGAGCCAGGATAATCTTTGGAGCATCGAATGACTTGACTTTCTCAGGTCGACAGTTCTGGGAACGAGAATGCGAAAATCGAAACGTGATTCGTTCTGCACAGGGGTGGCCTCAGACATACTTCAGTTGAAAGCCTCTACTCGGGGACATCAAATCCCCGTACGTCTCTGGGAAACCGCGGAGCCTCGAAACGATTTTGGCAAACAGCAGACGATCCAGGATGGGACATTGCTTGGCTGCATCCCATCTCTGCGCGTCGGCCACAGTGAAGAAGGTACCTTTACGAGGATTGGCGGTTGTCAGCAAGATGTATCGGGTAAGTAAAGTTTTAGTAATACAGCTCTTTTCTGTCCCGGTTTGCTCCCAGCTTACGAACCGCAAGCTGGAACTCCTCGGGGCATTTAGCCCGGTAGGTTGACGCCGCTTAGAAAACCGCCCAGATGCCCGGTAACAGCGACGAACCCGACTGCCAACAGTTCGACCGCAAAGCGGTAGCTTGGCAGGTTCACTGACCGTCTTCGAGCGCGGAAATGCACCCACCACACCAGCCAGATCATCACCGTTGAAACACACGCCAGAACGAGGTGCAGCAGCAGGACGCCCTTCAGTTTCTGCCCCTCGAGTTGGAACTGCCACGCGAATAGTCCGGTAGCGAGAACAGGAACGGTCGAAATCGTCGCCCCTAGCAAGTTGTAGTACGCCGCAGCCGCCAAGCCGCGTCGTTTAGTCCATTGCGCAATAAGGTCAAACACGACCGCCGTGATGAACAGGGCAATTGGAAAGTGGATCAGCACCACATGTTGCGCGTGCTTCGCCAGAAGCGCTGTCTTAAGATCGAAAGGATTTATCATCACCGTATCTACCCCAGATTTGCGCGGAGGCCTCCGCTCGAGCGGCTGTACCACTCGGAAGCAATTCGCCCCCTGTGAAATGAGCTTCACCATGGATAACGGACTTTTTGCCGCTTTATTCCGCGTGGATTGCATAATTGTCGAGTGGTGCAACGAATTGATACTTCAATGGAATATTTACGTGGAGAGGTAGTTCTTAAGAGTAGCGGGGATTATTCTGGGCGTTCACAGGAGGTTTGTCATGACAACCGTCTAACGTGCCTCTCAGTCTTCCTGAACAACAATTTGTTGTTTTGAAGGGAATAAATCGAGGACTAAGAAGTTCTTATTATGTGGACCAGTCAGGAGCGCATCTCCAACTCGACTCGTTCGAAGAACTGGCCACACCCCTCTTCGATCAGCTTTACAACTTCGCTCATTGGCTCACGCAGGATCGCGAAGAAGCTGAAGACTTGGTTCAGGAAACCTACGTGAAGGCATTGAGAGCGTTCTCGTCCTTCCAACTGGGTACTAATTTCCGCGCGTGGATCTATCGCATCTTGCGCAACACGTTCTTGACTTCTCGCCAGGGCCTGAAAGTTACAATGACCGTACCTCTTGATTTCGACGAAGACGAGGAGGGCCCGGAATCTGCTATTGAGCACACCACGCCAGAGACGCTTCTGTTGGCGCGGTCGAGCCACGAATCGCTGCAGAGTGCGATCGACGAACTCCCCGTGCATTTCCGAGAGATCCTTCTTTTGTGTGAGGTAGAAGAGATGTCGTATCAGGAGATTTCTGAGACGCTTGCGGTGCCGATCGGCACCGTGATGTCACGTTTATCGCGTGCCAGGCAAACTCTGCGAAATCAATTGCGGCCACACCTGCAAACAGGAGCAGGTCTACGAATTGCTAGGGGGACGAACCATGGTCTGTGAATCCTGGAAGGAAAAACTCGACACCTACCTGGATGGGGAACTTCCGCAGCAGGAGCTGCGAACTTTCGTCGCTCATGTACGCCATTGCCCCTCCTGCTCTGCCGATGCCCTTTCGCGCGTACAACTGAAGCGCGCCATTCAGCTGGCCGGAAAACGTTTCGCTCCCAGCGCAGAGTTCCGGAAGCGAGTGCAGCAGAGCATTGCGTCCAAGCCACAGCGTACTTTCCGGCTGGGATGGATGTTCGCGGTCGCGGCAGCCATCGTTCTCGTGGCCGGAACCTTGACTTCAAACTCCCTGGGAAACCGATCCGGGAGAGACCATGTCTTCAGCGAGATTGCAGACTTGCACGTGGGGATGCTAGCCAGTTCAGCGCCAGTGGATGTCATCTCGACTGATCGGCACACGGTGAAACCTTGGTTCCAGGGAAGGATCCCTTTTGCCTTCAATTTGCCGGAACTCCGGAATAGCGAATTCTCTTTGCTGGGCGGTCGGATGACCTATCTTGATCAAACGCCGGGTGCACATCTGATTTACGATGTGGGGAAGCACCATATTTCTGTCTTCGTATTTCAGGAACGGTCCCTGCCAGCTAGGTTGAATGACAGGGCTCTCCAGCCGGGCAAACTGTCGTTCAATATGGAGACATGGAGTCAGGGCGGGCTTCGCTACTTCGTGATTGGCGACGCAAGTCCTGCGAACATCGATAGCCTCGCAAAGCTGTTTAAGGCCGCTTCATAGATTGGATAACCGGTTGACCGTAATGTCTGAGGGCCTAGGGCACGAACTTGTAGCCCAGGCCGTGCACTGTAAGAAGGTGTGACGGACGCGAAGGGTCCTTCTCCAGCTTCTGACGCAGCTTTAGCATGTGGGTGTCCACCGTCCGCGTGCAGGGGTAGTTCTCGTATCCCCATACTTTGTCGAGAAGTTCATCCCTCGAGATCACGCGTAGGGCATTCTTCGTCAAGAACTCCAGTGTCTTGAATTCCTTTCGAGTGACGGGGACCCTCTCGCCTGCACGAGTGATCTCGGTTTTGGAAGAATCCACTGTCACGTCTGCAAAGACATACACGCCTTCCGGGTCAACGCGGGATGCCCGTCTGATTAGCGCACGTACGCGCGCAACCAATTCCCTCGGGCTGAACGGTACGGTCACGTAGTCGTCGGCTCCCATTTCCAGTAAGAGTACCTTATCCGTGACATCCGAACAGGCGCTAAGAATTACGAGGGGCAAACCAGGAATCGACTTTGCAATCGTTCTGCAAAGATCGCATCCTGACGATCCCGGACGAGGTAGGTCGATGACCGCCGCGGATGGGACTCCTTGGCTAAGTCTCCCCAGGCCACAAGCGGCATCGGCGACGGCATCAACTTCATATCCTTCCGAGGAGAAAAGCCGCCGCAGAATCTTCCGTAACGCGTCGTCGCCCTCGATGATCAAAATCCGATCCTTTGTCGCAGGTTGTGATTCAACGAAGGCAGGGTTCAATGCGGTTCCTAGAATGGTACTTGCCATTAGCTTCCTCTTTCTGCGCGACTTTCCGATTGCTTTATGCCTCAAGTAGCCTTGTGGTCGGTCTCGACGTGATGAGACCAGTCATTCGATAGTGGTGCTAGCGAAGCGCTAAGCACAGACTCGCGAACCGCCCTCCGCGCTCTGGCTAGGCGCGACATAACAGTTCCTATCGGAATCGACAATATCTCCGCGGTCTCGCGGTAGGACGCATTTTCGACATCGCACAGTAAAATGACCTCTCTAAAGATGACCGGCAGTTGTTCGATTGCGTTCTGAACGGCATTCTTGTGCGAACGCTCGATCAACAATGATTCAGGAGTGTTGGACGTTACGGGCAAGGCCGATAATGCGTCCTCCGAGTCGATTTCAACCGTCATGCGTCGATCGAGTGTCGAGCCTGAACTTAGAAAAGTGTTTCTGAGGATTCGAAACATCCACGCCCGGAAATTCGTGCCCGGCTGAAACGAGGCGAAGCGGCGGAAAGCCTTAAGGTAGGTCTCTTGTACGAGATCCTCGGCATTGCTATTGTCGTATAGAAGCCAGCTCGCGAAGTTGTATAGGGAATCGAACAGGGGCATGGCTAATTCTTCGAACGTTGCCGATGGTCGATCGTCCCGGAAGGACGATGACCCGAATCGGACCATCCCGTGTGAGCTAAGTCCAATATTCCCCATTTGCCGTCTCCCAAATCAACTCGAACCTCGGTTCCCTAGACTTCGTCAAATGATGCCTCGCCCTTGAGCTGTTCGGCCATAAAAGGGCTTGTACGCAGAAGACCGACTCCGCGACTGCGCAGTTCCTTGAGGAGCACGACCCCCTCAGCATCAGCGAACGAAACGTCCGCCAACTCGAGGGACAATTGAACCTCCTCGGCGATAGTGTGCACATCGCATGCTCTGCGGAGCTCCTCCACCGACGAACCCGTTATCCGGCCTTCGACCCGAAGGGTCACGGCAGTTCTTGACGACTCAACAACCGTGACTCTCAGCATCGCGATTCACCTGGTCTCCTCTGCTACTCGACAAAGCAAGTGACATGCCCTTCCCAAGATCGGGCTGTTGGGGGAAGCTCTCTGCCTGGACCTGCCGGGGCCGATTGAGCCGATGTTTATCTAGAATCAATAATTTGGCGAAGGCTCTCCGCCATTTCTTCCCTTCCGTCTCCTCGTGTGCGCAAACACGGGTCTGCCCCAGAGCCCTGGACCGAATGGCAGAGCCACCGCATTTGGTAACACCCGAGAGTTTTGTGTGAGGGGAACTACGACGGGCGGTGACGAGATCCCTTGATGCCGAGCTTATCCATCCGGTGGCGCAGCGTGTTCGGATGGAGGTTCAATATCTTTGCGGCCCCTTTTGGACCATCCACCACTCCTCCGGTGTGTTGAAGGGCAGCGAGGATATGGTTGCGGTCTACCTCGTCCAGCGTTAGAAGTAGTTTTGGAGACTCGAGGTCAGCCTGCCGATGCTCGGGAGCATCCGTCTCACGAGCCTCCATGCCCTTCGTAGAGGCGGCAACTGGCATTAAATCGCGGTCCAACCGGAGGGTCGGATCCACCGATAAGACGACTGCGCGCTCGACGATGTTCTGCAGCTCCCGGATGTTTCCGGGCCAGGGATAGTTGAGCAAGTTCTCCATCGATTCCCGTGAAACACCGTCGATCTTCTTCCCTAACCGCTTGGAGAAGCGGGATATGCAAAAAGCCACCAACTGAGGAATGTCGGATCGGCGTTCTCGCAAAGGGGGAAGCTCAATGGGTAGGACGTTGAGACGGTAGAAGAGGTCGGAGCGGAATCGCCCCGCCTGGACTGCTTCACTGAGGTTGCGGTTGGTGGCGGCAATCACGCGCACATCCACACGCAAAGAGCGGCTGCTCCCTACCGGCTCAAACTCATGTTCTTGCAGAACGCGGAGCAGCTTCACTTGCGTTTCTGGGGACAGCTCCCCGATTTCGTCCAAGAAGATCGTGCCGCCGTGAGCAAGCTCGAAGCGGCCAATGCGCCGCTCCAGCGCGCCCGTGAAGGCCCCCTTCATATGGCCAAACAGTTCGCTCTCCACCAGACCAGCCGAGATGGCGCTGCAGTTCACGTTCACCAGGGCACGGCCATTGCGCGCGCTGCGGCTGTGGATCGCGCGCGCCACGAGTTCCTTCCCTGTCCCCGTTTCTCCGTAAATGAGCACGGTTGAATCTGTAGGCGCGACCTGATCGACCGCATGGAGAGCCTTGAGAAGCGCCGGGCTGTTGCCCACGATCTCCTCGAAGTTGTGCTCTGCACGCAGTTCCTCCTGGAGATAAACATTTTCCTTCTCCAACCTACCCTTTAGGCTGTCAATTTCCTCGTAGGACCGCATGTTCTGAATCGCCAATGTGATCTGGTTAGCCACTTCCTGAAAAAAGGCGGCATCCTCATCCGAATACCGATCCCTTTGCTTGCTCACAAGGCTGAGCAGTCCGATACACTCTCCCTGAAGGGCCAGGGGCACAACGCACATCGACCGGATACCCTCCGCGGCGAGGCGGCGCTCATTGGGATACTGCTGCTCCTTTTCAAGATCGCGGCGCACGAGAGGTCGTAGATGTTCGAACACCCAACTGCCGCAGGTCTCGTTACGGCTAAACTCCAGTCCTGTCTGAAAGTAGTCCGAGTGTAGCTCTCCCTCCACGGCGAGGAAACGGAATGAGTCTCTCTCCGGCTGATAAAGGGTAATTGCGCATCGGTCAAATGGAAATACAGGATGCAAGGCCTCGGAAATGGAGTGAAGGAGAGCTTGCTGGGTCAGATTCGTGATGATGGCATTGTTGATCTGAAGCAGGATTCGATTCCGCTCTTCGCTCTTGCGGAGCGCTATCTCCACCTGTACTCGGTCATCAATGTCGTGAAGCGTCCCGTACCACTTAACGATGTCTCCCTTATCGTTTCGCAGCGGTACTTGGCGGACCAGATACCAGCGATACTTTCCGTCCGCCCGCCGATGGCGTGCTTCCAACTCGAGAGGTTCACCGCTCGCCAATGCCACCCGCCACTTGTTCACTGCCCTGTCGGCATCTTCGGGATGGAGGAAATCCTTCCACCCCCAGCCCAGCCACTGCTCCCTAGGGAAGCCCGCGTAATCCAGTAAACTTTGACTTAGAAAATCCACGGAGCCATCAGGGAGAGCGCTTACGACAAAAGCCGGAATGGTTTCGATAGTGGTGCGGAGTTCCCTTTCGCTTTTACGCAGCGCCGCTTCCGCCTCTTTTCGGTCCTCGATGTCGTGGAGCGTTCCATACCACTTAACGATGTTTCCCTTATCGTCGCGCAGAGGCACTTGGCGGCCCAGGTACCAGCGATATTTCCCGTCAGCCCGCCGATAGCGTACTTCTACCTCGAGAGGTTCTCCATCCGCCAATGCCACCCGCCACTTGTTCACCGCCCTATCGGCATCTTCGGGATGGGCTATGTCCCTCCACCCCCAACCCAGCCACTGCTCCCTGGAGAGGCCCGTGTAATCCAGTAAACTTTGACTTAAGAAATCCACTGAGCCGTCAGGTAGAGCGCTCACGACAAAAGCCGGAATGGTTTCGATAGTGGTGCGGAGTTCCCTTTCGCTTTTGCGGAGCGCCGCCTCCGCCTGTTTCCGCTCAGTGATGTCAATGAACGTTATCACCGCACCCAGGGTTCTACCTTCCCGAACGACAGGATGAGACCAATACTCCACGGGAAAGCTTGTACCGTCCCTTCTCCAATAAACCTCATCGTCTCGGTGGACGCTCTCGCCTTTTTGAAAGCCAATATAAATGGGGCACTCTTCAAGGGGATATGGGGTGCCGTCTTTTCGAGTATGGTGCTCCAGCGCATGCATGTTCTTCCCGATTAATTCCGCGGGATCGTCGTATCCGAGTATGCGCGCTGCCGAAGGATTTGAGAAAAGACAGGTACCTTTTGAATCGCAGCCACAGATCGCCTCCGTGGCGGAGTCGAGGATTAAGCGGATGCGCTCCTCGCTATTCTGCAGAGCGTCCTCCGCCCACGTTTGCGTCGTGCCGTCTTCAGAAAGCGACATAGATACCGACACCGTGGATTGGGTACTTCCTCCACGCACCGCTTGAAACAGCATATCGCCGAGCGCGCAAAGAAGCTATTGAGGACTTGATAGAGCTTGCCCCGGCTTTGCGCGCAACATCCTGTATTGGCGAAGAGCTTTCCGACGCTCCGCTTCGTTAGCGGCCACGATATCTTCTCCCATGCTCGGCTCGGCGCGCTGTGGCCACGCGAATACAGCACTTGTTAGGCCGATTTCTTTATATAGGTGAAGCGAACTCAATAATCTTCCCGCGCTTTTTCAGGGGAAACCCATTTCATCGTTTTTCGGAACTTTTTCGGTCTAGAACTCGATTACTTTGGACAGGCGCGCAAACCGAAGCCGGAGATAGACTAGAGTCTCTTGAAGGTGAAGCGTGCAAGCCGGAGACAAGGACCACTGGACGAAGAACCCTAGGAGAGCAGACCACGAATGACAACCTAATCCGGCAGAAAACATGCGGGGCCGGGACCTGCGAGTGACCAGCCTCCGGTCCTCGAACCCACGTTAGCCGAACGTACCCGCACGTTAGTCGATCTGGGCCGCGTCGGCACCGCCCCGCGAAAGGCTCTTGGGGAGTCTACGCCGCTACCGTGGCTCCTTGAACGACTCTCGCTGCGGTGCGAATCACGTGGAGACTCAGAGCCAATATTCCACGCGATCTGCGTTTTGCGCTGTCACGTCCAACAGAGCTCAGAATCCCTCGCCCCTTACGATCTCTAACCGCGCAGCCAGACGCGAAAATACAACATGTACGACTGAAGAACCCATTTACTACCAGACAAGGAATTGACAATGAATTGACATCCATCCGCATCTCGCCGTTGCTCGCCGAGTCTAACCTACGTGCCTTGTGAACAACGTTACAACGACTGAGGTGCGGACATACTTGTGGAATAACGCTTCACGGGCGCAGTAATCAGCAATCAAGTTCAATCTAAAAGGAGGAATTACAAAATGAATTGCGGAAAGTGTTGGACCGCCATGAGCAAGGGGTTCGCGTTGGCGGCGGTAACGGTGGGGCTTGCGTCCGGTTCCTGGTGCGCAGCTCAGGATCAGGAGACGGTGTTTCATACTTTCACTGGTGTCGAAAATAATTCTGGTGAAGGTCCTTCTGGGGGCCTGACCTTCAACGCGAGCGGAGATCTTTTTGGCACGTTCAGTACGGGCGGTGCCGGAGAGTTCGCCGACGGCGGGGTTTTTGAATTGACGCCCAAAGCGGGTGGCGGCGTCACCTACCAAAAGATCCACCAGTTTTCGCAGGCGACGAGCGACGGTTCTGACCCGGGTTCCGCCCTAATTTTCGATGCGGAAGGCAACCTTTACGGGGTCACGCCCAACGGCGGTAACGGCTGCGGCATCGTGTATGAACTGTCGCCTCCCACTTCTGCGGGCGGGGAATGGACGGAGACCTTCCTGCACAAGTTCGACAGCAATGGGGACGATGGATGCAATCCCAGTGGCCGCTTAATCTTCGACAAAGCGGGAGATCTCTTCGGCGTCACCTACAACGGCGGCGGCGGCGCGAGCGGCATCTTCGAGATCCTATGCTCCAATGGTTGCGGCACGGCTTATAAGCTGCACCTGGCGGATGGGGTGTGGACCCAGACCATTCTCCATCACTTCACAGGAGAGGGCACCCCAGACGGCGTGAGTCCTTCGGGCGGCGTGGCGTTTGACAAAGCGGGGAATCTTTGGGGCACTACGGTGTTTGGCGGCGTTGGCAACTCCTCGACTTGCGGCGACCCGGACGGCGGCCTTGGGTTGTGCGGCACGGTGTTCGAACTGACGCCCAACGCGAATGGAACGGTCTGGACCGAGAGCACGTTGTATAGCTTCGTGGACGCCAGTACCGGCTGGAATCCTTTTTCCGGCGTGATCCTTGACGAGGCGGGTGACTTGGTCGGCACCACCGAGAATGGAGGAATCGCATTGCAGGGCGCGGTGTTCGAGATAACCCCCTTAGGTAGCGGGAAAGTCACGGAGAGCCTCATCCACCAATTTGACGGCGAAGCGGATGGAACTTTTCCTGCTAACGGCCTGACCTTGGGCGCCGCGGGGAACCTCTACGGCGTGGTCTCGCAAGGCGGCGGCATTGGGGGAGAGAACATCTGCTCGGAAGACTCGGATGAGAGCTGTGGCATTGTCTACAAGCTCACGCCCGGTTCCGACGGCACCTTCACGGAGACGATTCTGTATACCTTCAAGGGTGGGGCGGACGGGGCGGGGCCTGCAGACGACGTGCTTGCCTTCGGCGCCAACGGCGAGATCTTCGGCACGGCATTTGGAGGCGGTGACTTCGACTTGAACAAAACCAGTTGTGCCGATTCCAGCAACCTCCCCGGCGGATGCGGCGTTTTGTTCGAGCTGAAACCGTAACCGCGAGCGGCGCATGGCGGTTGCAGGGGGCGCGGAGCCTCGTGTCGTTCGAGGCTCCGCGGTTTTCTTGAAGATTTGTGGGGATTGGTATTCCCGAGTAGAAGCTTCAATCTCTCCCCGTACAGGCAACCGTAGCCACCTCAGTATCCCGCACAGTTCGCCGTGGATCGACGAAAGGGGCCAGTTGCCTGTTTCAGTGCGGCGTCAAAGAACTTCTGAAATGCTGTAGGCGCACCACGCGGGCAACGAAGGGAAGATTTGTTCTTTAGCCGCTTCGATCATGGACACCAACATTCTAGGCTAGCGAGTGAAGGAAAGCAGCTTAAAAAGCCTATTCCTCGCGGTCCTCGGCGGCGTCATGATCTAGCGCCGTGAGTAAGTCAGTGATGGCCGGGTCGGTCGTGCGCTGCGGCTGCGGCGCGTTTTCTTTCTCGATGAACGCCGTGGGATGCGTTGCCCGCGTACACCTGTTGCAACGCGCGGATCGCCACGTGCGTGTAAATCTGCGTGGTCTTGATGTCCTCGTGTCCGAGGGTCTGTTGGATATACCGGATGTCGGCTCCGTTCTCGTGTCGGAAAGCGTGGCTAATCGGACCTGGATCACGGCGCGGATCGGCGCTCCTTCACCCCCAGAATCAGGAACGGATCGGCACCCGCAGACGGCAAGGCCGCGCCTGCGCTAACTTCAGGTTGCTCTACAGCAACCGGATCGAAGGGATTTTTCTTTAGCTGCTCTCGTTTCAACAGGTTCGCGGACGGTAACCGCAGGTTACCGAGCAGCACCCTTTCAGGGGTGGAGTGTCTCACTTACACCCCGTGCGAAGCACGGAGAAAAACCTCAACCCCGCCACGGCACTCCGGGAACGCAAAAACCTCAACCCTCACCGTGCCCGAACCGCCACACCTGCGAGGTCAGGATTCGGCGGCAGAATCGGGATCAGATCGGGCGGCTAATCAGACCTGGATCAGGCCGGGATCGGGACACTTGTGTCAGGGTCAGCCCTTGTTGGCCCGCGTAGACGGAAGGGCAAACTGCCGAGTCTTGACGGTCCCCTGCCACCCCTGCACTCTGAGGCCGATACCCTGAGCGGACAGCGCGCGCAGGAAGGCTGGGCCCAGATACATTTCGAGGATCTTGTCCCCTTCCTCCTCCGGTGGCTCTAGCGCATGGTTCAGAACCAGCTCGGCCTCCCCATTTCCAGCTATGAAGTCGGCCCAGAAAGCTGCGTTCTTTTCGAGAAACTGGCCGACTTTCGCCAATGCACTCTCGTAGTCGGAAGGGTCACGCGCCTCCTGCAAACAAGCGTGAAAGAACGTCCACTTCGCGGACAAGGTACCCAGATTTTGACCCACGCTGTAAGCACCTTTAGGCTTCAGAGACAACGCCTCGGCTATGCTCTCCGGGCTGCGAGATGGATGGCGGAGAACAATGTCGATGCTGAACGGCTCTTTAGATGTAATCATAAAACCTTCACCTGCTTTATCAGCGCCACAAAGGGCAGAGTTGGCTCATCTTCTCCTATAACAAGCCCAACGCGGCCTTCACCGCAGCCACTCCCTCCTGGTACGTGAGTTTTCGACCAGCCATTTGAGCGCCTTCAGATAACGCTTCGTGTACCGCTTCTCTGGCCTCCGGCCCAAGCTTCAGTTCCTTCATGATGTCCCTGGCAACCTTGTTTTCCCGTCTTAGTGCGTCGGCCCCTTTGAACTCACCAAGGGTGCCCGGTTTTCGACTGACGCCAGCAGCGGAAACTCCTGAAGTTCCCGAGTCTATACCAGTTACTTGATCTATCAGGAGACCTGTGATCGGGAAGAAGAACGACGCCGCACGGTATTCGAGCCTCGCCGCGAGATCAACTGTTCCCGCTGCATACCCGAACACGGGCTGCGAGAAAATTGCTTGAGCGGTTGGGTTCAGCTGACCGCTCGTATCGGCCGGCGTGGGCGCGAATGCGCCGGATATCAAATTTCCGTGCTCGCCGGTGCCGCTGAATCCGGTGACCACCCCAGTAGAATCGCCGGTGGTCGTGGAAATGGTGTTAACGGTGCCGTTAACGTAGTACCCCGAGTTCGCTTTTTCCTCGGTCGAGTTGTCACAGTCTCCTGAGTTGAAGCCCGTCATCTTTCCGCTGTCGTTGTCTATGTAAATGCAATCGAGACCGTCGGGATCAGTTGCATTGAGGGGATTATTGTGGACGTAAGCGTAGCCGTTCCAGCTCTGCGGATTGCTCAAGTGATCGAAGCCGTCAATCTGTTCAGGATCAGGTGACATGAACCTGCCCATGCTTGACCCGAAGTACCTAGCCTCGAAGTTATCCAGGCCCGATTCGCTATCCCGTTCTTTGCCGGTGAAGTGCAGGAGGCTGATATCGCCACAGCTCCCATTTATGACCTGACCATCGCCAAACGGTAAGCTTTGGACTGTCTCGCAGGCGGTTCCGGTAAGATTGGTGCGCGCCCGTTCTGT
>DATHMM010000137.1:0-10548 GCA_035487095.1 Candidatus Sulfotelmatobacter sp. | reverse complement strand
AGCGTCGCCCACTCTTCCATCATCCTAGGCCTCGGACCCATCTACGCCCTCATCCTCGCCGTCCTCTTCCGCCTCGAAAAACTCACCTGGGGCAAAGCCCTCGGCATGGCCGTCTCGTTCATCGGCGTCGCCATTCTCGCTTCCGGCTCCGGCGGCGTCTCGCGCCACTCGCCCACGCTCCTCGGCGACTTCATCACCCTCTGCGGCTCACTCGCCTTTGCCCTCTACGTCGTCCTCGGCAAGCGCGTGGCAGGGAAGTACGACGCCCTCACCATGACCACCTGGAACTACCTCTTCGGCGGCCTCATCATTCTTCCCATCGCCATCAACCGCGCCATCGCCCTCGGCCCGCTCGCCAACTGGCAAGCCATTCCCTGGACCGCCTGGGCCTGCCTCGCCTTCACCGCCGTCTTCAGTTCCACCCTCGCCTACCTCTTCTACTTCTGGCTCCTCCGCTACCTCGAAGCCTCCCAGCTCAGCGCCTTCTCCTATCTGCTCCCCGTCTCCGCTACCATCCTCGGCATCCTCTTCCTCAACGAACGCGGCTCCTTGTCCGAACTCCTGGGCGCAGCCTTGGCCCTAGTCGGCCTCTCCCTAACCGAATCCGCCCGCTCCTAAAATGTAGGGGCGGCTTTACGCCGCCCTCTTGAATTTCTCTTCTCAGCGAACTCCGCGCTCTTCCTCAGCGTCCTCTGCGTTAGTCTGTTCTTCCCTCAGCCGGTAGTTGGCCGCTGACCACTCTTCCACCACTCACTCTTTTATCTTCTGCACCTTAATCACAACGCGATCCTCCGACGGCCGCATCACGATCCCTTTCACCGTAATCCGCAAATTCTCCAACTTCTGAAACTTGTGCGGGTCTCCATCCACCTCCACCGACTTCGTCATCCGCCCGCCAATGTTCATCTCATTCGGCAAATGCATTTCCCAACCAGTAGTGTTCGCCCCAACCCCCGACACCTTCACCAGAATTCCCGTCACTTCCACCACCTCCGGCTTATCCTGCCCCGCCGCCCAAATCCCAACGCTCAACATCACCACGGCCACGAACAGTCCCATCGTCCCGATTTTTCTCATAGCACCCTCCTCAGCAGCGTGAGCCTATTCCCCTCTTCCCCCAGAGTCAATCCACCCCTCCGCAAATTAATGCGTGTAATATGTCATCCCGAATCCCCGCGGTTTTGGCGGGGTGAGAGATCTGCTTTTCCTTCCTTCACCACCAATCCGCAATAATGCTAAGAGGGTCAATCCGCCTCAATAGCTGCTCGGCCTCTCCGTCTGCGGCGCCTGCCACGCTTTAATCTTCTGCACCACAAACACCATTCGGTCCTTCGTCTCCACTCCCGACCGGTGCACGACCGTCCCTTTCACCGTCACTTTTTTGTTCTCCAATTTCCCAAATTTCTTCACGTCGCCTTCCACCTCAATCGAATGCGTCCCCTTCCCGCCGAAACTTACCTCATCCTCAAACTGAATCGCCCATCCCGTCGTCTCCGCTCCCACCGCCATCACCTTCACCAATTTTCCCGTCGCCTCCACGGTCCCTTCCACCGGAGTTCCCGCTCCCCTCGCGCTGCCTTGCGCCCCGGTCCGCGCACAAACGCAAATCATCATCAAGCCCATCAATGCCACCACATTCAAAATCTTTGTCATCGTCGTTCCTCCTGCAACAATCTCCACTGTCCGCTACTACTTGAAACCAACTCCATTTCTTCCAGTTCTATTCCAGTGCAAAGTATAGCCCCGACCCACGCCCCTGTTATCTGCTCGCTGCTATCTGATATCCCTCCTCAACCTGTGCTAACTTACCCTTTCACCATCCCAATCGGAGCCAAGCAACGTGCCCAACATCCCCCTCCGCAACGGCGGTCCCAACGCACGCATCGCCGTCATCCCCGGCGACGGCATCGGCAAGGAAGTCACTCCCGTCGCCGTCAAAGCCATTCAGGCCGCCGCTGCGAAGCATCATCGCCCTATCGAATTCGTCCACTTCGACTGGGGCGCCGACAAATTCCTTCGCGAAAATATCACTCTCCCTCCCGGCGCCGTGGAAATGCTGCGCGACGAATTCGACGCCATCCTCTTTGGCGCTCTCGGTGATCCGCGCGTCCCCTCCAACCAGCACGCCGCCGACATCCTCCTCGGTCTCCGCTTCAAGCTCGATCTATTCGTCAACGCCCGCCCCACCGAACTCCTCCACCCGCGCTATACCCCGCTGCGCGACATTACACCCAGCGACATCCAACTCATCGTCTTCCGCGAAAACACCGAAGGCATCTACGTCGGCATGGGCGGCTTCTTCAAAAAGGACACGCCCGACGAAATCGCCGTTCAGGAAGACGTCAACTCCCGCAAAGGTGTCGAGCGCATCATCCGCCACGCCTTCAAATTCGCCCGCGCCCACTCTCTCGGTAGCGCCGGCTTCCAGTCGGCCCGCGGCTCTTCGACCAAGCCTTTGCGCGTCTGCATGTCCGACAAATCCAACGCCATGACCTATGCCGGCGACCTCTGGCAGCGCGTCTTCAAATCCGTCCGCGCCGAGTTTCCCGACGTCGATTCCCGCCACCTCTACATCGACACGCTTGCCATGGAACTCGTCCGCGACCCGCGCCAGTTCGACGTCATCGTCACCAACAATCTCTTCGGCGACATCATTAGCGACCTCGCCGCGCAACTCGCCGGCGGCCTCGGCCTCGCTCCCTCCGCCAACATCCACCCTGGGCGCACCTCTCTCTTCGAGCCCGTTCACGGCTCCGCCCCCAACATCGCCGGAAAGGGAATTGCCAACCCCTTCGGCTCCGTTCTAACCGCTGGCTTGTTGCTGGAATTTCTAGGTTGGGACGACGAAGCTCACGCCCTAAAACAATCCGTAAAATCCGCCCTCAACGACGACATCACCACCCCCGACCTGGGCGGCTCCAAGACCACTACCGAAGTCTCCGACTACCTAACCAACCACATCTCCAAGCACCTGTAGTGGCCAATCTTCAGATTGGCCAACTCTCAAGTAACACTTGAAGGTTTGTTCCTTGCTTTTGTTGGGCCTGCCGGCCGTGGCGAGCCGCTCTTCTCTGTGACCTCTGTGCTCTTCGTCTGCGGTCTCTGTGTGAAATCCTGCCTTTGCTCTCTGTCTGTTCTCAATCGCGGGTGCGTTCACCGATAAGCATCCTTGCGGTGTCGCACGGAGTGGATGTGCAAAGTGTCGTCAGGCTCCTCCGTGAATCGCACGCGGTAGTCGCCCATCCGGAGCCTCAGGTCGCCTGTGGTTCCGTGCAATTTCTTGATGTCGCCTTCTCCGCTTTCCGCGAAGCGAGCCAGCGCAGCGAAAATACGCATGGCCGTTTCCCGATCCAGCGCGCGGATGTCGGCCCGAGCGCGCTCCGACCAGGCGATTTTCTTCACGACTATTCCTTGTGTTTTCGCTTACGGTCGGGCGCGGCGCCGAATTCGGCGAGCACCTCTTCGTTGGAAATTCCCTGGCCCCCACGCCGCTCGAACCAAGCTTTCGATTCCGCAACGTCTCGGCGTTCCTGCTCGCTCTCCGGTTCCTCATCGACCGGTGCATTGGCAATCGCACGCGAGACGGGATCCAGCAAAGCCTCAAGCAGCCCAACAACGGCGGACACCTGCTTTGGGCCGAGCCGCTCAATCAGTTCGTGCGCCTGCTCTTTTCCGCGATTGGATTTATCTGCCATAGAAACGAAAGGATATCATAAAGAAGCTAGCCCCAAGGTCTTCCCCTCTTCTCAGCGCCCTCTGCGCCTCAATCCCGTCCTCTGCGTTAATTTCTTCCTTTCCTATCTTTTCTTACCAACCCATGCAATCACCACTCCCATCAAAAATCCCCCGATGTGCGCCCACCAAGCCACTCCCCCCGCCGTTGCCATTCCCAACCCATTAATCCCCGCCACAAACTGCAGCACAAACCAATACCCCAAAATCAAGATCGCCGGCACCGGTATCAGAAAAATAAAAAAGAACGTCAGTATCTTGTGATGAGGGAACAGCACCGCATACGCCCCCATCACTCCGCTGATCGCTCCGCTCGCCCCCAGCGCCGGTATCGCCGAACCCCAATTGAACATCACGTGAATCAACCCCGACCCGATCCCGCACAAAAGATAAAAGAGCAAATACCCGATGTGCCCGAACGTGTCCTCCACGTTGTCCCCGAAGATATAAAGGAACAGCATGTTCCCCAGCAGGTGCATCAACCCGCCATGAAGAAACATGCTGCTGAACAATGGAAACACCGCCACGCTCGCCGGCGCGTGCCCCGCCAGAAACGCCGGGATGCGCGCTGGCACCGTCGCATTCGCCAGCACAAACAACTTCGCCGCGCGCGGCGACAACGTAAGCTGGTAAATGAACACCAGCACGTTCGCCGAAATCAGCATCAAATTTACAAACGGAAAATTTCGTGTCGGATTAATATCCTTCAGCGGAATCATTCAGCCAGTGTATCGTGCCTCGCCCTTTTTGAGTGCGGGAGCGAAGCTCCCGCTTTTACTGCGCAACAGTTCGAGTCCAAATCAAAATTGGCACTCGGTGCGAAGTCCTCAAAAGCGGAGGCTCCGCCTCCGCACTCAAAAGATCGTCTCCCTCGTCTCAGAGTGGTTGATAACCCCACGGCGAACCCCGGACCAGCGCCGGAGGCGCGGCAGAGTTTAGGCCAGTGCGTGAGCAGTGGGTCAGTTAAGAGAAGAAGCGCAAGCCCCGGAGGGGCGACACTCTCTTCCCGCGACCATTCATGAATCGATGCTTCCT
Organism: Candidatus Sulfotelmatobacter sp.; assembly: GCA_035487095.1. Lineage (GTDB taxonomy): Bacteria > Acidobacteriota > Terriglobia > Acidiferrales > UBA7541 > Acidiferrum. The sequence goes on along the minus strand of DATHMM010000137.1, from coordinate 5,781 downwards.
ACTGCCAATGCTCGGAGCCTGGTAACTCGGAGCCGCTTGCCAAACCTTCAAGTATTACCTTCAATGTCGGCGCGCCGACATTTTTACCGGTAATCCTCGCAGAACCGCGGACCATCTCGCCCCAGCAACTGGCACCCGCGTCGAATCTCATCCGTAATCACCCGGCATGAGTTCTTATCGTCGCACGCTGCTCGGTTCCCCGGCGCAACCTTCCTGCATTGCTGCTCCAGTTCGTCCGCCCGTTCCTGTCCAATCGAACGATTGCATGCCCGCGCATGCCCATACTCGTCGCCATGCCCTTCGCCGCGACCCCTCGCCACAAAGTCCGCCCGGCATCCGTGGTCCACCCAAATTCCGCGCTCGTCAAAATCCCACGGGTACCCCTGCTGGCAAACCGCTCCACTCCGCTGCTTCACCATCTGCACTCCGCCGCGTGTCTCCACCTGACAGAAATTTCTCCGCCCATCATCCGAAGCGCAGTAAAGCGATTGCGCAGGTCCTCCCTGTCCTCCCGGATGTTCGGGCCGCTCGTTCGGCTGCGCCACAAACTCCGCCCTGCATCCGTGATCCACCCAGATTCCGCGCCGGTCGAACCCCCACGAAACGCCTTCGTCGCAAGGGGCGTCGCTGTGCCGCCGAATCAGGTCCACATCACCCCGCGTGTCCGCCTCGCAATAGTGCCGCGCTCCGTCGTCCGACGAGCAGCGCACAATCGATTCGCTTCCGCGATTTTCTCCCGGCCGCTCGTACTCCACCCGGAAGTAGGCTCGGCAGCCGTGGTCCACCCAAATTCCGCCTTCGTCATAGCCCCACGAGTATCCCTGCCGGCACTCCGCGCCGCTGGTCTGTTTTTCCAGCGCCACGCCTGCATGCGTGTTTGCCCTGCAATAGTTTCGCCGCCCGTCATCCGAGGAGCAGGGAACCTGCCTCCCCCCACCCGAATTGTCCTGCGCCTTCGCGGTTCCCGCCAACGCGCACACCGCAGCACACAACACAACCAGCATTCTCAAAGTTCGCATGTTGATCTCCGTCTTTAACTTCGCTAAAAACCTGGACTGCCCGTCTCCGCCAAACCTACTCCCCGTCTCCGGCAATCTCAATCCATTTATTCGCCACCTGTAGCCCACAAGCCACGCGCTCATCCCGCGAATGGTCACGGCGCCCGGGAAGGGCAGTGCAACGCCACAGCGTCCTATAATTTCTTCCTCTAAAATCCGTGGTTAACAGAATCTTTTCATTCGCGCTTCGCCGCTCGTAGAGCGATAATCCCGTCCGCCGGCTTGCGGAAGCGTTAAATCCCATTCCCCGGTTCGGTAAACCTGCGAGTGGAGTTGCGGGAGGACTGCATGATCAAAATCACCGTGCTCTATCCAAACGGCGAGGGAAACGTCTTCGACATGAATTACTACCTTGCGAAACACATCCCGCTCGTGCGCCGTTTGTCCGGCGCGGCACTCAAGAAGGTTGAAGTAGAGGAGGGAATGGGAGGTCTCGCGGCGGGCTCGGCCCCTGCCTTTCTGGCTATGGGGCACCTATTCTTCGAGTCACTTGAAGCCTTCCAGGGCGCATTCATGCCCCACGCGGCTGAAATCAAAAGTGACATCCCGAACTACACAAATACGCAGCCCACCATTCAAGTCAGCGAAGTGAAACTGTTCTAGAGCAGGTTGCTTCGGCAGCCCAGCACGTGCCCACAGGCCGGATGGCCCATTGACCCCCAAAAATGTCGGCGCGCCGACATTTAAAGTATTACTTGAAGGTTTTCCCGTTTTGAAAGCCCATTCGAATTCCCCCTCCGCACGCCAGATTTTCGCCCTTTTCTTCCACACCTTCCCCACGCCAACATTGCGATGCTTTCCCACCTGTGGTATTTAATTTAGTCCTGCATGTGCGTCCCGCTTGCCCAGACACTTTCCGTACTCGTCTCTTCAAGCGATCGCGCCGACATTTCATGCCTGCCCGCGAAACGGAAGCCATCATCTTGAAGACCTTCGCGCTGGGCGAGGCCGACCGCCTGGTCAGTTTTCTGGGCCGCAGTTCGGGTCGCATGCGGGGTGTAGCCGCGGGCGCGCGCCGCATCAAGAACCGCTACGGCTCGACGCTGGAGCTGCTCGCGCACGTCCAGCTCTGGTATGTCGAACGTGAAACGCGCGACCTGGTCCGCATCCAGCAGGCCGAGTTGCTCGAGTCCTTCAACAAGTCTCAGAGCGACTACGAGCTCTCGACCAGTCTCGCGCTTGTCAGCGAAACCGTCGAACTGGTTCTTCCGGAGCATGAGCCGTCCGAGCCGATGTTCCGGCTCATTCTGCTCACGGTGCGAGAGATCGAGCGCCGGGGGAATGGTATCCTCCCGCTCAGCTACTTCGCGTTCTGGACGGTGCGACTTGCGGGCTGGCTGCCGCGCTTCGATGTCTGCGCCGAGTGTGGCAAGCCGTTTGGAACCAAGCCGGCGTATCAGTCGGCGGCCTTCCCCGGCCTGTACTGTGAGGAACATCGCCACTCCGGCATGAAGCCGGTTTCCAGCGATGCGCGGCACCTGGCCGAGATATTTACGAAGGAAAGGCTGGACAAGCTGGATGCCGCGCTCGAGTCCCAACCCTGGGCCAGGGAATTGCGCGAAGCGGCGCTGAACTGGATCGAGCATCACACCGAGCGAAAGCTCGCAACGCGCGAACTCCTGGAGACGCCGTGAACGAACGCCGCCGGTGCGAATGTAGCTCACCCCTTCAGGGGTGAGGGTTTCCAAAGGGCGGGCAAGATTGCGCGGTAGCAGCGAAAACCCTCAGGCCTCGAAGGCCTGAGCTACAGGGCAGGGAATTAAAAAGTTTTGGAGATCCCGTGACCGCTAAACTAAAACTTGAAAGTAAGCCGAAGCCCAAAGGGCTGACCTTTCAAGAGGTCATCCTCAAGCTCATGCACTTCTGGGACGCCCAGGGCTGCGTCCTCCAGCAACCCTACGACACCGAAGTCGGCGCTGGCACCATGCACCCGGAGACGTTCCTCCGCGTCCTCGGCAAGGACCCCTATCGCGTCGCCTTCGTGCAGCCCTCCCGCCGCCCCGCCGACGGCCGCTACGGCGAAAATCCCAACCGCCTCTACAAGCACTTCCAGTATCAAGTGATTCTCAAGCCTTCTCCCGCCAACGTCCAGGATCTCTACCTCAACAGCCTCGGCGCAATCGGCATCGACCTCAAAGCCCACGACATTCGCTTCGAGGAAGACAACTGGGAATCGCCTACGCTCGGCGCCTGGGGCATCGGCTGGCAGGTGCTTCTCGATGGGCTGGAGATCACCCAATTCACCTATTTCCAGCAGAGCGGCGGCATCGACCTCGACCCTATCTCCGTCGAAATCACCTACGGCCTCGAGCGCATCTGCGCCTTCCTGCAGGACGTCGAAAGCGTCTACCAGATCCGCTGGACCGAGGATAAATCCTACGGCGACATCCGCCTCGCCGAAGAGCAGCAGCTTTCCGAGTACAGCTTCGACCGCAGCGACGCCAAAGCTCTGCGCGCTGAATTCGAGCTGCACGAAAAGGAGGCCAAGGAACTCCTCGACGCCTGGAAGAAGCGTGACGAAACCGTCGGCGCCTCCCCCGCCGCGCTGAAACGCTTCCCGATCCTCGCCGCCTACGACCACTGCCTCAAGTGCTCGCACCTCTTCAACCTGATGGACGCCCGCGGCGTAATTTCCGCCACCGAGCGAGCCGCCCTGATGCAGCGAGTCCGCACCTTATCCTGCCGCGCCGCTGCCGCCTACCTGGAACAAGCCACCGGCGCAGCCCCCAAACCTGGGGTGCGCGCATGAACTCACCTTCAAGTAATACTTTCAATGTCGGCGCGCCGACATTTGGAGCGCGAGAGCAAAGCTCTCGCTTTTGCAATGTAATTCTGGTTGCCCAATTCCCAAATTGGAACGACACCCCCGGCCACCCACCAATGAATTTGGAAACAAACTCTTTGGTAAAACCTTCAAGTAATACTTTAAATGTCGGCGCGCCGACATTTTCTCCCTACGGCATGTGTAGGGGCGGCTTTAGACCGCCTTCTTCGCCTTTAGTGACCGACCTAAAGGTCGGCCACTACAACTGCCAACACGCTGGTCGTCAGGCGGTTTCTCAATGACCCCCGCTAAGAAGGGAACCAAACACTCCGCGCCCATGCCCAAGTCCGCGAAGCCATCCGCGAAGCCTGACCAACGCGTCGAACTCCTCTTCGAAATCGGCGCCGAAGAAATTCCTGCTGGCATGCTCCCCCGCGCTGTCAGCGAACTCCAGGCCATCCTGGAACGCCACCTCGCCGCCGAGAATTACCAGCAGGGCGTCACCGTCGAAACCTTCGGCGGCCCGCGCCGCCTGACCGCATGGGTTCGCGGCCTCATCGCCAAGCAAGCCGATGTCGAGAACGAAGTCACCGGCCCGCCAAAGTCCGTCGCCTACGATGCGAACGGGGCCGCCACCCGCGCCGCTGTCAGTTTCGCCGAACGCCAGGGTGTCCCCCTGCACCTGATCTACCTGGTACAAACGCCGAAGGGCGAATACATCGCCGCCAAAGTCACCAAGCGCGGCCGCACCGCCCACGAGCTCCTGCTCGAAATTTTGCCGCGCGTCATCCATGACTTGCCCTGGCCGCGCACCATGACCTGGACCGGCCTCGAAGGCGCGCGCTTCATCCGCCCAATCCGCTGGCTCCTCGGAGTCCTCGACGGCAAGCCGCTGAAATTCTCCTTCGGTGGCATCACCGCCGGAGATACCACGGTGGGCCACCGCTTCCTCGGCAAGCCCCAAATCCGCGTCGCGAATTTCGCCGACTACGAAAAGAAACTCCATGCAAATGGAGTAATTGTCCGCCCTGCCGAGCGCCGCGAAAAGATCGAGCGCGAACTCGCCAGCTACGTGAAGCGCACCGGCTTCCACGTCCATCCGGATCCCGACCTGCTGCAACTCGTTACCTACCTTAACGAGTTTCCGCACGTCATCGAAGGCAGCTTCGATCCCGCGTTCCTCGAACTCCCCGACGAAATCCTGATCACCGTGATGCGCGGCCACCAGAAATATTTTGCTGTCGAAAAGCGCAGCGGAGAGTTGGCGCCGCATTTCCTTGCGGTCATCAATCTCGCCAAGGACTCGCAAGGCCTCGTTCGCGCCGGCCACGAACGCGTCCTGCGCGCCCGCTTCGCCGACGCCCGCTTCTTCTGGGAGTCCGACCAAAAGGTGCGCCTTGCCGACATCCTGCCGAAGCTCGATAAGATCACTTACGAATCGCGCCTCGGCAGCTATCACGCCAAGGTCGAGCGCATGCGCGCCATCGCCCGCTGGCTCGCCGAGCAGTGGTACAACCTCGGCATGATGCAGGCGCACGTCGCCGATGCCGACCGCGCCGCGGAACTCGCCAAGTGCGACCTGGCCACGGAAATGGTGCGCGAGTTCACGGAACTTCAAGGCGTTGTAGGGGGCCTCTATGCCCGTGCGCAGGGCGAACCCGAAACTGTCGCGGATGCGGTCTACGATCACTATCGCCCCGTGGGTCTCGACGATCCCATCCCGCGCAATCTCACCGGCTGCGCTGTGGCGCTCGCCGACAAACTCGATTCGGTCGTCGGCTGCTTCATCGTCGGCGTAATCCCCACGGGCTCAAGTGACCCCTACGCCCTGCGACGCGCGGCGCTTGGCATCGTGAAAATCATTCTTGACCAGAAACTCCCGGTGTCGCTCTCGCTGGCTGTGGGCTCTGCGTCGAAAGCGTTGCTCACCAACCCGCCAAAGAAGACGGTTACGCCCGC
>DATHMM010000136.1:0-20224 GCA_035487095.1 Candidatus Sulfotelmatobacter sp. | reverse complement strand
CTATTACACGGGGATGGCGCTGGGCATCGTTTCGATTCTGATGTTTTTCATGGCGCTGGCCAGCGCCTTCCTGCTTCGCCGGGGACACGGCGGCTGGGTTCCCGTGCGAATTCCGACGTTGATGTGGTTCAACACCGCGGTGTTGCTCGCCAGCAGCGCCACACTGGAGATGGCGCGCCATCGCCTGGCGCAGGGGCTGGTTTCCGCCTACCGGATTTTGTGGCTGGTCACCACGGTCCTGGGCATTGGCTTCCTGATTGGGCAATTTGTTGCCTGGCGTCAGTTGGTGGCCGAGGGAATCTATCTGGCCAGCAATCCCGCCAGCAGTTTCTTTTATATTTTCACGGGGGCGCACGCGTTGCATCTTTTGGGTGGCGTAACGGCGCTGATTTTCGTCGCCAGACGCAATTTCGATCAAGCCCATGTGACCCGTTCCGTCGCCGCGGAAGTGACTTCCTACTATTGGCACTTCATGGACGCGCTCTGGCTATTCCTGCTAGTCCTTCTCTTCCTTGGGAAATAATCTCCGCAACTGCCTGAACAAGCCCGCGCTCAATCTTTAGCCACAGGCTAAATTCAACGCAAGCGGCCGGGCGGATCGGAGCCCGGAGGCAGATCCGGCAATCGCTTTCGATCAATAACGTTTGCCGCCACTTTTGCCGGCGCGGGGTGCGGCATGCCGACGCCCGCGTTCCACTCCAGGTGGTCTTTCGCACAGATGGGGCAGTAGCCCTTGCCGGTGTCTTCGTCGCGCAAACTGGCCAGTTCATAGCAACTGCACACACAATCGCAATAGCCGGTTTCCGATGCGGTTTTCAGCGGGACGAGTGCCATATTTGTTTCTCGAGCAAACGATAGCACGCCTCATGCAAGCAGGAAAGGCGCACCACCGCGTGTGGCATTGCTAATTATTCAAATTTTTCAGATGGGCAAGGCGGAAAGGCGAGCCGAGGTTTTCCCGCAATTCGACCCAGTGCTGTTCGGGAATCGAAAGGAAAACTTCCACGACCTTGGGGTCGAACTGCGTTCCAGCGCACCGGCGTATCTCCTCCCGCGCGTGTGACATCGGCAAGGCCTTGCGGTATGGCCGATCGCTGATCATGGCATCCATCGCGTCGGCAAGAGAGAAAATTCGCGCCCCAAGCGGAATCTGTTCGCCGCGCAATCCCCGCGGATAACCGGTGCCGTCAAAAAATTCCTGGTGGGCAAGCACGATCTCCGCCGCATCGCGCAGAAACGGGATCTTGGTCAGCATGTTGTACCCGATTTCACAGTGGGTCCGCATGATGGTTTTTTCGTCGTTGTCCAGCGGCCCAGGCTTGCGAAGGATGGAATCGGGGATGGCCATTTTGCCGATGTCATGGAGAAAAGCGGCGCGCGCAAGGACCGGCAGATATGGAAGCGGCACCGGTACTGCTTTGGCGATGGAAATCGTGAATGCGGTCACGCGCTGGCAATGCCCTTCGGTTTCCGCGTCCTTCAAGTCCAGGGCGCTGCCGAGCGCTTCGAGCGTGTCGTCGTAAGACTGTTCGAGTTGCGTGATCGCCACCGTCAGTTGCTGCGTTCGTTCGTCCACCTGCTGTTGCAGGTTTAACTGGTAGCTTTTGTTTTCCAGCACCAGCCTCCGGTGCTGCAAGGCACGGCCGACTCCCAGGAACAGCTGATCTTTCTCAAAGGGCTTCAAAATGTAGTCGTAAGCGCCGCGCCGGATGGCCTCGAGCGCCGTGGAAATATCATGAATGGCGGTCACCATGATCACTGGTACCTCGGGATCATGATTCCGCAGCCAATCGAGCAACTTGATGCCGTCCATTTCCGGCATGATCATGTCGCTCAGCACCAGGTCCGGCGTCTGCTTCCGCACGCACTCCTGTGCCGCCCGTCCGTTGCTCACGGCGATGCAGCTGTAACCCCGGGATTCCAGCATCGTCGAGACAACTTCGCGAATCGCTTCCTCGTCATCCACTACCAGGATGTGTTCCACGTCCACGTTGGTGTATCTCCCAAGCAGCATTATACGGGACGGCACACTACCTTTGTGGTGCTATTGCCCAGTAAGAAAATAGCGTGTTAGCGTCAAGTCAGCGTGGTGTCGTTGCTTCGTTCCAGGAAGGAACACGGCACCTTTTCTCTTTCTCACCCAGCACTCACCCCGGGGAGGGGCCGCCGTGATCGCGACGCAAGGCATCCAAGGGATTGCTTTCTTTGAAGCCACGGCTTGCCTTACGCTTCTGGTCCTGTTCATCCATTTGAAGCGCGATAATCCCGGTGTTTTCTATAAACTTTGGCTTTCTGGCTGGATTTGCCTCACGCTGACCTCTTTCAGCGAGCTGGGTCATTTCTTTGGCTACTCCGCCTCTCTGCAAATCTTGGCAACAGCATCGGGAATTGCCGCACTGGTATTGTTCCTTGCTTCCATCGTGCAATTGACGCTGGGCCAGAACCGGTTCTTCTGGCCCTTGATCTGGCTCTCCGTGCTCATGGCCGTGACAGCCGGCTACTACCAAGCCAAATCGGGTCCTTGGGGCCCGGCTCGCTGGGAAAGCACCATCCTGCAGAGCGTGATTTGTCTGGCGTGCGGATGGCTGTTGTGGCGAACAGCAGGTTCGATTCGAGGCCACGGTACGAAACTTCTGGCCGGCGCATTCACCCTGCTAGCCCTCAATAACCTTAACCGACCCCAGTGGACCCTGGGAGAGATTCACCTGCTTCGCTTTGCGTTTGATCATTTTTTGAACGCCAGTCTCGGCATCGGCATGATCGTGCTCTTGCTGGAGGCGGCGCGGACCCGCTCGCTCGAAATCAGCGAGAAAATGCGCCAGTTCACGCTGCTCACCGCCTCCAGCAGCCAATCGCTCGCTCTGCCTGTGATGCTTCAAAAAGTCCTGGGACAGATCACCGGCAGCTTGGGTGTCACTCACGGCATCATCCGATTGAAAGAGGGAGAGGCCGACGCTGCCGAATATGTCTGCCGCGCGTCGGTGGGGTACACGGATGCCTACTTGAAGCAATTGGACCGTATGGCCGCTTCCTCGCCGGCATTGCAGGCGATGATTCAGGAAGATTGCCGCGTCTCCAGATTTGAGGAGGAGAAAGATCCCAAAATCCGGCGGTCGATGGCCGATGCGGGGATCACCCAGTTGATCAGCGTGCCGCTCCGCGGGAAAAAAGGCGTTGTCGGCGTAATGAACGTCGGTGCGATGCCCGGGAAGCGTTTTCACGAAGACGAATTGACGTACCTGGTGAACGTGGCGAGTTTTCTGGGGACCACCGTCGAAAATGTAAACTTGTTCGAACAGATCAAAAACGTTCAACAACAATGGGTGTATACCTTCGACTCGATCGGTGACCCCATCCTGGTACACGACAGCGATGGGCGTGTTGTGCGCGGGAATTTGCGCCTCGCGAATCTCCTGGGCCGGGAATTCGCTTCGGTCGTGGGACGTTCCGTCAGCGATCTGCTCAGCCCGCGAGCTGCGGCATTCAAGTTGTGTCCCTACTGCGAGGGTTTTGCCGGCGACGCAGACGCTCCGGATCCCTGGTTGCAGGGTTATTTCCTCGCCTCCAATTCCGAGTTTGCCGACCCGGCGGGCCGCAAGCTTGGCACGATTCATGTCTTGAAAGACATCACCGAACGGAAGCGGGCGGAGGAAAAATACCGCAACCTGGTGGCCAGCGTTCAGGAAGGCGTGTTCATCTCCACCCTTCAGGGGCGTTTTCTGGATTTCAACGACGCCCTGATGCGGATTGTCGGCTACGATAATCGCGACGAACTCCTGGGCGTCGAAATTGCCCAGACCCTCTTCGTCAATCCGCAGGATCGCGAGCGGCTCAAACGGCTCCTTCAGGAACACAGCTCCGTCAACAATTTCGAGTTTGAAATTCGCAGGAAGGATGGCGAACTCCGAATCGTCAGCGAGTCATCCACGGCCATCCGCGACGCCGCGGGCAACGTCACCGCGTATCAGGGTTTTCTTCTGGATGTCACGGAGCGACGGCGTGCGGAACACGAGATTCGGCGCCGCAATCGCGAGTTGGTGGTACTCAACTCCATCGCCGAAACCCTTGTATCCTCGCTCGACCTTCACGATTCCCTGCAACGCACGCTCCGTCAGATTCTGGAGCTGTTCGGTATTGATGCGGCTTCGCTTTACTTGTTCGAGCCCGACGGCCTGTCTATGCGACGCGCTGCGGCAGTCGGGCACCGCTCGGATTTCGCGAAGAATTTTCCACTGCTCCAGGTGCCCCCGGAATTGATTCAGCAGATTCGCGCGGTGCGCGCCCCTTTTCTTTCGGCGCAGGGGTTGCCGCTTCCCGGTTTGGTCGCCGATCTCCGGAAAAAAGAGCAAATTGAATCCGCATACATCGTCACCTTGTGGTCCAAAGACAAAATTGTGGGCGGCCTGGTGGTTGGCAGCAGGACTCCTCGGGAGTTTTCCGCGCCGGACATCAGCCTGTTGATCGCCGTTGGCAGCCAGGTTGCCAGCGCCGTGGAGCGCAGCCAGTTGTACGAGGAAACGCGCCAGGCATACGAAAATCTGCGGCGCACACAGGAACAGTTGCTGCACAGCGAAAAACTTGCCGCCGTCGGCCAGCTGATTTCCGGCGTGGCGCATGAGTTGAACAATCCACTGACGGCTATCCTGGGTTACAGCCAGCTATTGGAATCTAGCGGGCAAGTCGGTCCGCTGGCCCTGAGTTACTCGGAAAAAATGTACAAGCAGGCGCAGCGCACCCACCGCATCGTGCAAAACCTTCTGAGTTTCGCTCGCCAGCACAAGCCGGAGCGCGTCCCGGTCGCCGTCAACACGGTTCTGGAGGATACCCTTACGCTGCGGGACTACGATCTGCGGATGAACCAGATCGGCGTACACCTCGATCTTTCCCGCGACCTTCCGCTTGTTCCCGCCGACCCGCACCAATTGCAGCAGGTTTTTCTAAACCTGATCAATAACGCCGTCGATGCGATTCTGGAACATTCCGACCGTGGTGAGCTCTGGGTCACTTCCGGCGTGGACGAGAAAAATATCTTCGTGGAAATCACGGACAGCGGTCCCGGCGTGAAGGATCCCTCGCGGGTCTTTGATCCCTTCTACACCACCAAGCCGGTCGGCAAGGGAACCGGTCTGGGGCTCAGCATTTGCTATGGAATCATCACCGAGCATGGCGGCACGATTCGCGTAAAGAATTCGCTGCCGCGAGGCGCAAGTTTTCGGATCGAGTTGCCCTTGCAGTTCGTTGCAAAAGCGCCAACGTTGACGGAAGCCAGCGTAAGCAACTGACAAACGGATCGGTCGAGGAAGGGAAGGGCGGCTCAGAAGCCGTTGAGATTCTTGCGCCCCAGCGAGGATTGTTCGGTGCCGCGTAGAGTGGCTTCGGCGATGCGGGTCGTCGCGTTCTCCAGTTGCCGGGTAATCTCCGTAGCCATGTTCGAAAGTAGTGTGAAACCCGTGGCGGGCTGAAGCCCCAGCCGAAGCCTCCACCGCAAATAGGCGCAGTTGATCGCAAATTCCGCGCTCAACTTCCAGCGTTCCAGCTCCTGAATCCCCATAACCTCCGGCGACATCACGGCCAACGCCCGCGAAATCTGCAGCAACATTTCAAATTCTTCCTGCAGGTGGCCCAGGTATATAAGCGCGATGCGGCGGCGCTGCTGCCGGAGTTCTTGCACCAGCCTTGCGTGGCCGCTTTCCCGCAGATACTCGGTATCTTCCGGGCTCAAAGCTTGCTGGATGTGCGACAGCCGCGAACAGTGCCGCGACTGGGAAAGCGACTCGAAAACGTCCATCGAGGGACTGGACGGATGCTTCGAGGAGCGGGTGGCGAGCAGCAGCAGCCCTAGCAGAACGACCACGAAGCCAAGGAAGAATAGGAGGGAGGCGCTCACCAATGCCGGTCCTCCGAGCGAAAGAGTTGGCTCAACTGCCGGTTGAGCTCATAAAGACGTAAATTCACCTCGGAAGAAAGCTTCCCGTAGAGTTCTTTCGGAACCGCCGGCGGCATCGCTATTGTTGCCAATTTCGGATAAAAACTGACCGCGTTGAGCCAGATCAAAAGGGTGGCGAGGTACGTGATGACGTCTAGAAATCCCCAGAAAACCGCAAACTGCTGGACGTGCTTCTCCAGAAGTGTGTAATCCATCACGAAAAACGTGGAATACAGGCATAAGCCGACTGCCAAAGCCAAATGCAGCCTTTGGAGAGGGAGCCGATAATAGCGGGCGAAGAGCAACAAAGCTACGATGATTGCCGCCATGGACAGCTCCAGGCCGCGGTCCACGTTTTGGGCAATCCAATACAAATCCCCCTTTGAAAACACCAGGCTGTTCGCCATCACCAGAACGCCCACTCCGAACAACAGTCGCCAGGCAAGGGCCCAGATGCCTAGATACGCTCCGAGAATTTTTCGGATCAGTTCGACGACGGCCTGAAACCTGAAGCAAATCACAACCAGTTGGGTGCCCCAGGCCATCTTCCAGACCATCAATTGGGGAAGGCCAGGGATTTGGTAAATGACCGCAACTGCCAGGCTTTGAAGGATGGTAGAGGCAACATAACTACAGAACCACGGATAATCATCGAGGAATTTTCGTCGGACCAACTGTACCAGCAGGGCACATTTTACCAATGTGGTGAAGGCCCAGGCGAGATTTCGCAGTTGAAGGGGTTCAACCATTGCGAGGAAGCTAACATAACTTAACTCGACAGTAAATAGCCAAACCCCTGAAACTATTGTTCCGGTACCAGACTGAAGTTAGGAACTTCTTATGCTACTCCTTCCCATCTTGCCTTTAGTCGGGCGCTCCGGCGTTATCCGCTACGCCGTTAGATGGTTTCCGGTTGGTGGCTTCGTTGGCGGAGGTGGTAGCGGTGTGCCGTCCGCAACCAGAAAAGTGCTACCTGTCGCGGGTGGCTTCGTTGGTGGGGGCGGCAGTGGCGTGCCGTCCGCAACATTGGTTATTCTGGTGCCCGCTCTGTCAGCCAGCTGATAGTTGACCGGAACGGCGATGGAAAGTACGATTAGACTTGTTAAAAGCGTAACTTTGAGGATATGAAACTGGTCTTTCATTGAGACCCTCCTGGTTGCGCAGGGTGGCCCAAATCCGGACGGCTGCTTTACGCGCGATGAAGAAGTTCCGCCTGCGGAACGTTCCCGCACGCAGGAGGACGACATGCAGGAACAACTTCGCATCCACCGGCAGATTCTTTACGACCTGGCGCTCCATTATCTGGAGCCGTTGAATGGCAGTTTTGCCAGACTGGCGTACCTTGCCAGTTTGAAGAACGAGACAACCAAGGCCTATGCACACGAGCGGCTCTCAGCGGTCTATGGGTATGAGCCTGTTCAGGAAACACTGGCCAAATGTCACGAGGAATTATTCGAGCGATTGCTGGAGCTGCCTCTTGCGCAACAGGAAAAGGAATTGCGGCAGTTTATCGGCTCACTGCCGCAGGGGGGAGCGGATGGTGCCCGATATTGTCACGAGCGGATTGACGACTGGATTCCCACGGCGTCGCCGGACTATCTCAAGGAACTCTTTCGATCCAATCTGAATGCATTGCTGGGTTTGCTTCGCGAGCGCAATCCCAAGGCTCGTTCAGGTAAGTGATCACCCCGACCACTTTTCCAACCACTTCCGCTTCCCCGGGAGTCCGCCAGGCTTCCGGCGCGCAATGGGAAAGCATGTGCGGCTGCATCACCAGCCTCGACTTCAATTTCAGAAACCAGCCGCAGCGGTAACCCGCTCTTGTTTCCACGAAATAGAGTGGCCGATCATACTCGGTGCTCCAATCGTCCGCTTCAATACTTCGAACCGCCGTATCCACCACTACCATGCTTCCCGGCCGAAGGATGGGCGCCATGCGCCGGTCCGCCAGGCCGATGTAGCCATAGCGATACCGCACAGTTTCCTCCTGCTTCATCCCGGGAAAGTGGCGTACGTTTCCGGTCTGATTGGTCCACAGCCCCGTGTAATCAGAGGCTATTTCGAAGCCAGCCCCGGCGCTCATTGCAAAACTGACGGGGAACTCATGCAGGTGCGTGTACGGCGCGGGAAACGCCGCCCCATCTTCAAACGTCTGCTGGAAGGGCGCCTCATACCACCCCGAGATTTCCAATGGGCTCAGATGGTAAATCGTCGCCAGGGAATATAATTTGTGAAGGCTGGGAACTACATTCCGGTTTTCGATGTCCGCCAGCCGGCTGATGTGCAGGACGAAGTCCGGCCTGCCACGCTTGGCCGCGATTTCATAACTGGATTGTTCTACTTCCCGATAAGTCAACCCGAGCATTTCCCTTGTCCGGCGTAGACGAAGGCCTGGTGGATACATGTCTCCCCCCGACGTAAAGCGGTCTGCACCTGCCACTTTAACAAATGACCAGTTTGTTACTAATACAGAACAGCATAGCCCTCTGTGGAAATCCTAGAACCTATGTTTCATTGTGAAACATGGTCCGCCCCAGGCTTTCCCGCTCAGCCTCCCCTGCAAGAATCTGCTATCCTGAGCCCTATGGCCCTCCTTTCCCGTTTTTTGGGGCGTAATTTCGCCGTTTGGCTAATCGGGACTGTTCTTCTCGCTGCCGCTTCCGTTACGGCCGCTCAACAAGCTGCGCCTGTTCCGGCTACCGCAACTCCTTCCGAGGGCGCAAGTAGCCCTGAGTTCCTTGCTACCGCCGACGAAGTTGTGAAGGAGATGAGCCAAATCACCGGTTGGAGCCTCAAGACCCCGTTGAAAAAATCCATCCGTTCTCGCGCAGACATCCACGCCTATGTCCTGCACCAGATGGATGACGAAAAGGACGCCAAAGAACGCTACGCTTCCGCCCGCAGCGCCGAGGCTTTTGGCTTGATCCCAAAGGACTTCAATCTCGACACTTTCCTGGTGGACTTGCTGACCGAGCAGATCGCCGGGTTATATGACCCGAAGGCCCACGAGTTTTACATTGCCGACTGGATTCCGGCGGATGAGCAGCGCATGGTGATGGCTCATGAGCTTACCCACGCGCTCCAGGACCAACACTTTGACATTGAGCCCTGGGTCCGCGCCGCGCGGCCCAATGACGACGCCGAAATGGCTCGCGAAGCCGTTCTGGAGGGCAGCGCCATGGCGGGTATGCTCGAGTATGAATTGCAGGGCAAAGGTTTGAAATTGAAAGACCTGCCGGAATTCGACCCTTCCGTGTTTGTGGGTGACCTGGCGGAAACTCCTATCCTCAAGAAGGCGCCTCCTTTCATCAAGGACTCGCTGATGTTCCCTTACTTCAGCGGCCTCACCTTTTCGATGGACGTGCTGAAATCCGGTGGCTGGCCGGCGTTTGCTTCCGTGTTCGCCAGGCCCCCGGCCAATACCCAGCAAATTCTCCACCCGGATCTGTATTTCGCGAACAAGGCACCCCTGCCTTTGAAAGCGGACCTGCCTGCCATTGCGCCTGGAGAGAACTGGGCCCTACTTGAGGAAAATTCCTTGGGCGAGTTGGGATGGAAAGAGGTGCTGCAGCAATTTATTGACGAGCCGCGTGCCAAAGACATGGCCGCCGAGTGGGACGGAGACGATTACGCGACGTTCGAACAGAAAAATTCCAAGCGCCTGATGCTGTTCACGCGCATCCGGCTGGCGGATATGGTTTCTGCGTCACGTTTTTTCGTGGAGTATTCCGAAGCGCTGGAAAAGAAATATCCCGAGCGCACGGATATTCTTCGCCGCTCAAATTTTCTTTCCTTCGATTCCCCACAGGGCAGTCTCTATTTCCGTTGCAACGGCAGGGAGTGCATCACCCTGGAAGGCGGGAATTCCGCGCTGTTTCTTCAGTGGATCTCAAAATTGAATTGGCGGCTCGTTCCCGAATCCCCGCAGTCGCCAACCTCAAACGATATTCGCACCGCGCAGTCCGGAACTTTGGCGCGCGAATTCGCTCCCGCCTTGCCGGCCAGGTAATTCGGCCCGGTTTCCCCGGCGAATTCTCACCCAATCAATTCGAATGCTGCATTACAAGCAGGGTCAGGTCGTCCGTACGTTTCACGCCGGCGGAAAAGTCGCGGACCTCGGCCAGGCATGCCGCAAGCATCTGGTCGGGTGACTTCGAAGCATGCCGCGCGATCAGCGCCTCCACGCGCCTCAAACCGTACTCGTCTCCCGCGGTATTAAACACCTCGGACAGGCCGTCCGTATAGAGGAACAACGAATCGCCAGGCGCCAGTTGAAGCTGGCAGACCGGAAAATCCGTCGTGCAGAACATCCCCAGCGGCACGCCCGTGGCCTGCCCCGACATAACGCCACTGCGCGAGGCGTGCAGCAGCGGCAGGTGTCCCGCGCTGGCGTACTCCACTTTGCCATCCGGCCACGCGCGTCCCACAACCAGGGTGACGTATTGCCCTGCCGTCGTACTCTCGCAGAACAACCGGTTGGCGTGCCCCACCAGCTGGCTTAGCGGCAGGTTCTGGCTCGCCAGGGTGCGAAACGTCGCATGCAGGTGGCTCATCAGCATGGACGCCGCCACCCCCTTGCCAGCGACGTCGCCGAGCAGAAACAGAAACGTGTCGTCGTTTTCGATCAGGTCAAAGTAATCTCCACTGACCACCGTGGCCGGTTCGTAGTGATAGCGCGCGTGCCAATTTCCCATCGACCAGTCGGCTCGCGGCAGCAGTCCTCGCTGAATACCCGCGGCAAGCACCAGGTCGCGTTCCAGCGCGCGCTGTTCATCGGACGACAAATGGTCCAGGCAAAAACGCAACAAGGGGTTGCAGAGCAAGCGATCCGCTTCTATCGAGTCGTGGCAGACTTCGCAAATGCCGAAGGTTCCGCCGTTGAGGCGGGCCAGCGCTTCGTCCACGCTGGTGATGAGCTGGCGGATCGACGCGTCTGAAACACTCGCGCCGGCCGCCGCCTGCAGGCTGGCCCGGCGCCGCTCAAGTTCCGTGTGCAAATAAGAATGAGTAGTCGTGTCCAAGTTGGCCATGCTGAAAGTTTGCTGCTTTGTGCCTGGGGAATCCATCCGTTTTGTGCCTCCAAATTCAAGCGATTCACGAGAGGGAACGGAAATCAGAAAAGAGACTAACAAACGCCGCTGCCCGCCGCCGCCGGTTTCGCCAACAACGGAGTCCGGGTAGCGGGATTATTCCTCTCTATGCGATGCCGCAAGCGCTCCACCCGGCACATCAACTTTTGCTCATGACGCCGGGTGCGCTCTCTGGCGTAGGGATCACGGGAAGTTCCGTGCTGGCGTTGGAGCTTAGCGAGCGCGAGCTGCGCGAACCCCAGTGCCTGTTCCAAATCCTTGGCCCGGCGTTCGTAGTGAATGGCCAGTTGTTCGCAGGCCTCGATGCCGTCCCCCGGGGCGCCGGCCAACTCGTGCCACAAGGCCGCCGCGCTGTCGGCGTCGCCGCGTCGTTTGGCCATCAACGCCAGTTCCCGTGTTGCGCGCGGGCGGAATTCCGCCGGCAATCCCGCGTCGATGGCTTTTATACATGTTGAGTGCGCCCGCTCATTATCGCCGCGCCGCTGCAGGAATTTCGACAAGCCGAACAAATCCAGCGATTCTTCCTCTGCGAGCGATTGCCGCTCGTCGAGAAGGGAATTGATCTTTCCAAAAAGCGCGGCCAGGCCCCGCAGGTCCATCTGGTTGTGCTTCACCACGCCCGCCAGCGGGTCTGCGGTGCCTCCCCGCAAATAATCGAAGTAAAACTGCGGAATCAAGGCCGACGCCACATCGTCGCCGCGGTGCCAGCCCAGCCGCTCCGCGTCCAGCACGTGCCGCTCGAGTTCCACCAGGCGCACCGAACCCAGCCGCAATTTCCAAAGCGCGCGCGCGGGATGCAGCAAGTCCAGGTGAGCGGCAAGCCGCGGCACCTTGATCGCGCGCGTCATCGTGAAGCGGTTTTCCAGCAGTGGCCAGTCGAACGATTTCCCGTTGAAGGTGACAAGCACCGGCCGCTCCGCGAGGCGCGCGGCAAGTTCGTGCAACAGCGAGTGCTCCTCCGAAAAATCGCGCAGAAAAAGCTGCTCCACCTGCAAGCCCCCGGCATCCCACCACGCAAGGCCCACAAGGAACGCATACGTTCCAGTGCCCCCCGCCAGCCCGGTGGTCTCCGTATCCAAAAACAACCACTTCTCCGGATCCTCCAGCGCTCCCTCCGGATCTTGAATCCGTCCCTTGGAGCGGCCGCCTTCTGAGGCGGGCCTCTTCGTCAACAATTCCAACGCAACGCGCGAAGGCTCCGCAAACTCCGGCGTCGAAAACCAGTTGCGAATTGCCAAATGTTCGCCGTAGTGATTCCGCGCAATCCCCGCGCCCAGCAAGCGGCTGAGCGAGTCCGTCTCATCGGGCGCGCGCAACTCCGCGGGCTTCGGCGCAACCCCCCGCGCCGGCCTCAACGCCGCCAATCTAGCAAACTGATCGATGTTGCCCCCTTTTGAGCGCGACTGCGAAGCTGTCGCTTTTACAATTTAAACCCTTCCGACCAACTCTCTATGCCCTCTGTGTGAACTCTTCTCTTACCCGCACAACCGATCCAAAATTGCCAGCGCCGCTTCCTTCGCCTTCGGCGCCAAATCCCCGGCCGGCCCCACGCAAGACGGGCATCCCGCCTCACAAGGGCAAGCCTGAATCAATTCCCGCGTCTTCCGTACCAGCAAATCATGCGCACGAAACAACGGTTCCGAAAATCCAATCCCGCCCGGATACGCATCGAACAGATAAAGATTCGGCTCGAAAAATTCCTTTGCCGTCGAACCAACGGCCTCCTCCATCCGCATTGGCGTGAACTCGTCGCGTTCGACACCCGGCGCCGGCGGCCGCTCGCCAATCGCCGTTCCCAGGTCGCGCCCATCGCACATCAGCAGCAGCGTAGCCACCGAGGCCAGCGCGTACAAAAGCCCGAACATCCCCGACTGCCGCTCGCTGATCGTGTACGGCAGCGATTCCAGCAGCGCCCGCTCCAGCGTAATCCAGTAGGACGTGGTGTGCATCTCGTTCTCGGGCAGTTCGAGTTGCCCCGAGCCGATATTCTCGTTCGTGAAAAATTTAATCTTCTTGAACCCCACCACCTGAGACCGAACCAGCACATCCCCATGCGACAGCGCATGGTGGGTAGCGCCGGCATCTTGCCGGCCTGCAGTCTTCTCCGTCTCCGCGATCTCCAGCACCCGCACCTGCGTATACCGGATCGCGTCCGTGTAGTAGTCCACGTTCACTTGCTTCACATACGCCTTGCGCTCCTTAAAATCCAGGTGCTCCACGTGGTATTGCTGCCCGCCGTGCAAGTAGATCGCCTTCTCGTGCACGGTCGTCAGCGCACTGGGAAAATCGACTTCGCCGATCACTTGCGGCGCGCCCGTGATGTCAATAATCACGAAATTGTCGCTGGTCACCGAGCGCAAGCTCACCGTATCCGCCGGATAAGCCTCATGCGTCCAGTGATAATTCTCTCCCGCCAGATGGAGATACCCGGCTTCGGCCAGCCGCGCGCACAAATCCAGCACGTTCACCTCTCCGAATTTTTCCGCGGGGCCGATAGGCAGCTCAAAGGCCGCGCATTTCAGGTGATTGATCAGAATCTCCAGATTGTCCGGCTGGATGAAGGCATGCTCCGGCGTGTTCCCGAAAAAATAGTCGGGATGGCGAATAATGAATTGGTCGAGCGGCGCGGAGGAAGCTACCAGCACGGCACAGGAGCTTCCGCTGCGGCGGCCGGCGCGGCCGGCGCGCTGCCAGGTGGCGGCAATCGTTCCGGGATAGCCGGTCATCACCACAGTGTCCAGCGAGCCGACGTCAATCCCCAATTCCATCGCGGAAGTCGTCACCACGCCCCGAATCCGCCCCTCGCGCAACCCGCGCTCAATTTCGCGCCGCTCGTTCGGCAAATAGCCGCCGCGGTACCCGCGAATCGTCTCCGGCTTTCCTGGCTGCTGCGGGTTCGCCTGCTGCAGATACGTCAGAATCAGTTCCGTGTGCAGGCGCGAATTGGCAAACACCATAGTTTGTAGATCGTGCTTCAGGAATTCCTGCGCCACGCGCGAGCCTTCATTGATGTAGCTTCGCCGGATGCCCAGCGCGCGATTCACCACCGGCGGATTATAAAAGACAAATGTCTTCTCCGCCGCCGGCGCGCCGTTGGACGCCAACACTTCCACATCATCCTCGATCAGCCGCGATGCAAGCTCGCCCGGATTCGCGATGGTCGCCGAGCAGCAGACGAATTGCGGCTTGCTGCCATAAAACCGCGCGATGCGTTGCAGCCGCCGCAGCACGTTGCACAAGTGGCTTCCGAAAACGCCGCGATAGGTGTGCAGCTCGTCTACCACGACGTAGCGCAAATTTTCAAACAGCCGCGTCCAGCGCGTATGGTGCGGCAGGATGCCGGTGTGTAGCATGTCCGGATTCGTAAGCACCACGTGGCTTTTCTCGCGGATCGCTTTGCGCGCATCGGTCGGCGTGTCGCCGTCATAGGTGAATACGCCTACGCGATTTTCCAGCCGCCCATTCAGATCGTGCAATTCCGCCAACTGATCCTGCGCCAGCGCTTTGGTAGGGAAGAGGTACAAGGCCCGCGTATCGTCATTCGCCAGAATGGCGTCCAGCACAGGCAGGTTGTAGCAGAGGGTTTTTCCCGATGCCGTGGGCGTCACGATCACCACGTTCTTGCCCGCGTGCACGGCTTCCGCGGCCGCGACCTGATGCGTATAAAGTTGCCGGATCCCCTTGGCGTTATAAGCGGCGCGAAGGTCCGCGTGCACCCAGTCCGGGAATTCCGCCCATTGCGCGTCCCGGGCAGGGTAGTGCCGCACGGCGGTGAGGATTTCCCCGTCGCGGTCGCGCGCCGCAAACGTATCCAAAACCTGCGTGACACGCGCAAGGGTGGAGGAATTTCCCGCCCTGGCCAGGGAAAACGCGTTGCTTGCCATGGTCCAATCTCCCGCAAAACAGAAAAATAATTCGCCTTTTGTTCGCTTAGGCTAGCATCCCGCGGTGCGCGGCGCAATACTCATGCTGCGCACCAATCACCAACCGCCCTCTATTACACGGTGTGATAACATTTAAAGTGGATGCCAACTCTAACCCGCGGTGCAGTTGAACTTTCTTTGGCTTGTCCCATTTGCGGTGGAAACCTTGCCTCCCTTCCAGACCAGGTGACCTGCGAAAAATGCCGCCGCGCTTTTCCCGTGGACGGCGGAATTCCGCAACTCTTCTGGCAAAACGACTGGCCGGCCGACAAGCCCGACGTGACGCGCGCCATGCAGGCGTTTTACGAAAAGACGCCATTCCCGAACTATGACGACTTCGATTCCGCGGAGGCGCTCCGCCTGAAAGCGCGCCGCGGGGTCTTCGCTAAGCTTCTCGATGAACAGATCCGCCACGGTTCTTCCATCCTGGAAGTCGGCTGCGGTACCGGGCAAATGAGCAATTTTCTCGGGATGACCTGGGGCCGGAACGTGATCGGCGCCGATGGCTGCTTGCATTCGCTACAACTCGCGGAAAACTTTCGCCGCGAAAATGAAATCAAGGGCACCCGATTTCTGCAGATGAATCTCTTCCGCCCGGTGTTTCCCGCGGAAAGCTTCGATTTTGTGATCTGCAATGGCGTGCTGCACCATACCAGCGACCCATATCTCGGATTTCAGAGCATCGGCAAACTGGTGAAGCGCGGCGGGTTTATTTTGATCGGGCTCTACAACAAATACAGCCGCCTGGCCACCGATTTCCGCCGCTGGATGTTCCGCGTTTCCGGTGATCGCATGCAGTTTCTGGATCCGCAGATCCGGGACCGCGCCGCGAACCGTGGCCGAAAAGATGCCTGGTTTCTCGACCAGTACAAAAATCCTCACGAATCAAAACACACGATCGGAGAGGTGCAGGGCTGGTTCAAAGAGAACGGCTTCGAATTCATGAACAGCATTCCCAAAGCCCAGGGCGAAAGTTTTGCCGCCGACGAAAAGCTGTTCGAGCCGCACGCGCCCGGCACTGCATTGAATCACTTCCTCGTGCAGGCCGGTGAAACGCTAGTCGGGGGCCGTGACGGCGGCTTTTTCATCATGATCGGCAAACGCTTATAACGCGGCCACTACGCCAGCGCGATCTAACGAATCCCGCCAAAACGCGATATTCTTTTCTATACAACATTTATCCGGAGAAGGAATGAACGAAGAAACTCCCGTGGCCGCGGATACCGCGCCGAAACGCACTGGCCTGAAATCTTTCCTGTACTTTCTGAAACTCCTCGTCGGCAATTTTCTGCTGTTTGCGGTGCTGATTGAGCTTGTTTGCCTGGTCTACATCAACGTCACGGATTGGCATTCCAGCAAGCCGACTTATCACGTCAACTACAACAATTTCTGGGCCGACATCAATCCCGATTTCGGCGTTTGGCACCGCCCCAACGGGCATTTCTATCACCAGGGCGGCTGTTTCAGCGTACAGTACACCACGAATAGTTATGGCGCGCGCGACGTCGAGCGCAGCCTGCACTCTTCAAAACCCCGCACGGTTGTCCTCGGCGATTCCATGATTGAGGGTCTGGGCCTCGCCGACCAGGACCGCCTAACCAACATTCTCGAGAAAGACACCGGGCGCGAGTATCTGAACTTCGGCACCAGCGGCGATTTTGGTCCCCTGCAATATGCGTTGCTCTACAAGACGCTGGCCGCGAAATTCGATCACGATACCGTCGTCGTTGGCGTGCTGCCCGACAATGACTTCCACGATATGTCGCTGGAGTGGGGCAAGGTCCACCATGCGGATCGCTATCGGCCCTATTACGCAGACGACTTTTCCATCGTCTACACCAATCACGTGAACCCGAGGGCCGGCGAAGGTCTCTGGGACCGCACCGAATCGTACATGCGCGCCTATCTGGCCTCTTATCACGTCGGCCAGTTTCTCTACTCAAGCATGTATTGGCGAATGGCGCCACCCTATTCCGGCTACAACGACTTCAACGACGTTGATATCGCGCGGCTGAAACATGCGCTGGACGACATCCGCGCCACCGCAGACGCGCATCATGCGAAAATGGCCGTAATCCTGATTCCCACGTCCAATGATTTTGTGAGATGGAAACAATCCGGAGCCGATCGGCTCGGCCCCGTGGTTCTCGGATGGGGACAGGAAAAGGGAATTCCCGTCAAAGATCTGTTGCCGGATATGGATGCGCGTTCCGGCGGAAATTTTCACACATTCTTTCTAAGCTGCGATGGGCACTGGACGCCGAAGGGCAGCAAAGTGGCGGCGGAAATCCTCGAGCCCTGGCTGTCGCAGTTGAATCCCAAACTGTAGCTCAGGCCTTCAGGCCTGAGGGTTTTCCTTGCAACGGCGAGATCTCGGTGAAGTTACGGAAATCCTCACCCCTGAAGGGGTGAGCTACAGGAAACGCGCAATCGTTAGGACGGTTTTTCGATCAGGAAATTCCCGAGCACCAGGCAATCCATCTGGCTGCGGGAAAAGGTGCTGTAGGCATTCGCAGGCGTGGTCACGATCGGCTCACCCCGCAAATTAAATGAAGTGTTCAGCACCACGGGTACGCCCGTGGCTTGCCCGAAGCGCTCGATCAGGCCGTAGTAAAGCGGACTTTGTTCACGATAAACCGTTTGCACGCGCGCGGAGCCATCCACGTGGGTGATGGCAGGCAGCGTGGCGTGATGCTCGGGCTTCACCGGCGTCACGTAGAGCATGTAGCGCAGCGGATACTGATTCACGGAATCGCCCAGTTCAAAGTAGGTCGGAGCGGCTTCCGCAACTACTGAAGGCGCAAACGGGCGATACGGTTCGCGGAATTTGATCTTCGAGTTGACGATGTCTTTCATTTCCGCGCCGCGCGGATCGGCCAGGATACTGCGGTGCCCGAGCGCGCGCGGGCCCCATTCAAAGCGACCCTGGTACCAGCCAACCACTTTGCTGCTGGTCAGAAAATCCGTCGTGCGGTCGAGCAACTCGTCCGTGCTGGCGGCTTCGTGGTAGGGAATATTTTCGCTTTCGAGAAACGAACGAATTTCCGAAGCGCCGTATTCCTGTCCCCAGTAAGCGTGTTCCATGCGGAACGACCGCGGCTTGCCGAGCACGGAGTGATAGGCCCAGAGTGCGGCGCCCAGCGCTCCGCCGGAATCCCCCGCCGCCGGCTGAATAAACAGTTCGTCGAAGCCGGATTCACGCAACATTCTGCCATTCGCCACGCTGTTCAGGCCGACGCCGCCCGCGACGCAAAGCTTCTTCAGGCCGGTCTGCTTGTGCAGATTCTTCGCCATGCCCACCAGCAAGTCTTCCGTAACGCGCTGGATGCTGGCCGCGATGTCCGCGTAATGCTCGTTCACCCGGCACTGGGCGATGTAATCCGGCGGCTTCTTGCCGAAATATTTTGGAAAGCCCGTGGACTCCGTAAAGAAGGGAGTCTCCTTAGCCCGCGGCTCGCCGAAAAGCTCCACAAGTTTCGGGGTGTACATGCGATCGGTGGCGTAGTGGAAGCAGAAATAATCCATGTCCAGTGAAAACGAGCCGTCGTCGTTCTGCTTCACCGTCTTCCAGACTTTGTCGACGTACCGCGGCGTGCCATAGGGCGCCATGCCCATCACTTTGTACTCGCCTTCATTCACCTCAAAGCCGAGAAACGCGGTGAACGCGCTGTAGAGCAGCCCAATCGAATGTGGAAACTCGATCTGCTTGGTCAACTGAATCTGCGTGCCGCGGCCCACCCCGCAAGCCGCCGTCAGCCATTCACCGACGCCGTCAACAGTAAGAATCGCCGATTCCTCGAAAGGCGAGCACAGAAATGCGCTCGCCGCATGAGAGAGATGGTGTTCAGAGAACAGCACGCGGTCGCGGCTGATGCCTAGTTCCGATTGCAATGTGCTGGCGATCCACAGCTTGTCCAGCATCCAGCCGATCATGGATTCGCGGAAAACCTTCCAGGATTGCGGATAGGTTTGCAGGACGCTGATCAGCAGCCGGTCCAGCTTGCGAAACGGCCGCTCGTAAAACACAACGTAGTCGAGGTCCTTCGCGTCGATCTTCGCTTCACGCAGGCAAAATTCGATGGCGTGTTTGGGGAAGCCGAAGTCGTGCTTCACGCGCGAGAAGCGCTCTTCCTCGGCCGCGGCCACCAGTTGGCCGTCGCGCAGAATCGCAGCGGCAGCATCGTGGTAATAACAGGAAATGCCAAGAATGTGCATGAGCTATTGCCTTTGGGCCCAGCTCATGTCGTGGACTTCAGCGGGATGCTCGATCCAATTCGTGGGGCGATGCTTGATTCGCAAGGGATCGGAAAACAGGCGGACCACCAGACCAAAGGGCAGGACCGCGATGGCATAAATAATCGTCAACACCACGCGCGCCTGGAAATTCCCGATCTTGTGGGCCAGGCGCTTCCATGCGTTCCAGAGAGTTTTCAGGTTTTCGAGAAGAATATTGGCCATAGCAGCGCGATTCGCCTAAAAAAGGGCGTAGACGAACGGCGCGAGTGCCGAGCTTTGTCCCAGAACGATAAGAACGGCGGTAAAGAGCACCACCAGGATCACCGGCAGCATCCACCAGCGCTTGTTACGCGCAAAAAAGGAGAGCAACTCTCCCGCGATGCCGAGCCGGCGCGAAGCCGTGCTGAAAAAACCCATGAAATCTCCCTCAGTTGCAAATTGGACTGGTGGCCCGAACTACTAATTTATCACACGCGTCACCACGCGGCAAAGCGCATGTGCTGCACGCGGTAGCGTCCACCTTCAGGTGGACCCGCGTGCCTTTGGAGGAGAGTGCTTGCCCCTCCCTCTTGCCTTTGTAGCGGCAGCCTTCCGAGGCGGGCGCCTTTCCTTTCGGCCAGCCCAGCCACGCTCCCTGCAAGTCTTCTTACTCCGCCGCCTTCGCTGCCAGCGCCTCAATGACGGTGATGTTCGGCAATAGGTCCGCCGACAGAGCGTGCCGTGACTGCAGATAAGCCGTCGCGTTGTAGGAAATCCAGGTTTTCCCCGCTGCGTCTTCTGCCACCAGAATCTTCAGCGGGAAATCGAGCGCCACGCTCGGCGCAGCCAGCATCAGCGGCGTCCCGGCTTTCGGGTTTCCAAAAATAAGCAGCTTGGTGTTCGGCATTTTCAAACCTGCGCTTGCCGCTTCGCCGCTGTGATCCACCACCACGAACAATTTCACGCCCTTCGCCTGCAAAATTCCCTGCAGCTTGGCAACGGTTTCGTCCACCGGATGGTTGCCGGGTATCCGTACAATTCCGTTTTCCACGCTGCTCGCCATCGAATTC
>DATHMM010000135.1:0-31952 GCA_035487095.1 Candidatus Sulfotelmatobacter sp. | reverse complement strand
CGCCTGCTTCCGGATTCGTTGGGCCCATGCCGGCGCTGGCTATCGGATTGATCGCGGGCGTGACGTGTTATCTGATGGTCACGAAAGTGAAAACCATCTTCGGTTATGATGATGCGCTGGACGCCTTCGGCGTGCATGGCGCGGGCGGAACGATCGGCGCTCTGCTGACTGGAGTATTCGCCCAAAACGTAATCAATCCAATCTTTGGCGCGGGCAAGCCGGTGGGCGGGCTCGACGGACACTGGAGCCAAATCGGCAATCAACTCATCGGCGTTCTGATCGCGTGGGGATTTGCGCTGGTCGGAACGATCATTCTGCTTAAGATTACGGATTTGATCACCGGGCTGCGCGTGCCGGAAGAGCAGGAGCTAGAGGGCCTGGACATTATGCAGCACGGGGAAGAAGCATATAACCTGGAGACGTAAGGGAAGCTGGCGAGAAAGCGCCACGCAGAGGGCGGAGCGGAAACATCCATGATGAAACTTGAGGCAATCATTCAGCCCTCGCGGTTTGAATCCGTGAAAGATGCCTTGCGAGAAATCGGCATCGAGGGAATGACGGTGACGGAAGTACGCGGGCACGGCCGTCAGAAAGGCCACACGGAGGTGTACCGCGGGCGCGAATACACGGTGGACCTTCTGCCGAAAATAAAATTGGAGATGGTACTTGCCGACGCCCTGGTGAATCGCGTGGTGGACACAATATTGAAGACAGCCAAGACAGGGAAGATTGGTGACGGTAAAATATTTCTATCACGGGTTGATGAAGCCATCCGGATCCGGAACGAGGAGCGCGGCGAAAACGCGCTCTAAATGCAGTGACGACCGCAGCGCGCCCAGGTCTTAATCCGGCCAACCAACCCGCAAAAATCATGCAAGGTTCTTTGACACCCTTGTCCGTCCTCGGACCACAAGCCGAGGACGAACGACAACGCATCCGGCAACATTTTGAAGCGGGCGGAAGCGCGCAAGAAACCCTGCAAGCGCTTTGCGCGCTGGCAGACCGGACTGCTCAACAAATTTTTGGTGAAGTTCTGCGCGTCAACAACACTGAGCCGCAAGGACTCTGCCTCGTCGCTCTCGGCGGCTACGGACGCCGCCTGCTTTTCCCTTACTCGGACCTCGACATTCTTTTTCTTTTTGGCGACGAGAAAGCCGAAACAGAATTTCGCCCGCTGATTGCCGACTTCTCGCGCACCCTTTGGGATCTCGGCTTTCGCGTCAGCTCCGCCGGCCGTACGCTGGAGGAATGCCGCCACATTGAGGAATCCAACTCGGAGTTCCATCTTGCCATGCTCGACCGCCGCTTTCTCGACGGCGACGCGCAGCTCTTTGAAAAACTGGACGCCAAGGTTCTGCTCGGACCCGAAAAACAGGCCCGGCCCCTGCTTCTTTCCGAACTTCAGCGGCTTACCCGCGAACGCCTGGCGCGTTACGGCAACACTATCTTCCATCTGGAACCAAACGTAAAAGAGGCCCCGGGCGGCTTGCGGGATTACCATGCCACGCTTTGGATGCGCCAGTTGGCCGGCGATCATGGTGACCGGCGTATCAGTCCGCTGAACGAAGATGAACTCACGCGCAACGCGGTGGAGTTTCTGAGCGGCATCCGGTGCTTCCTCCATTACAGCAACGCCCGCAACGACAATACGCTCACCTATGAACTGCAGGCCGAAGCCGCGGAGCGCTTGCTGGGTATCGACGACAACCTGCGCCGCAACGCCGCCGAATGGATGCGACTCTACTTCCGCCATGCCAGAACGCTGAACCGCCAACTTCTGCGCTACATGGAACAGCGCCAGGTGACTCCCCTTTCTCTTCGCCAGCGCTTGATGAACGCGATGCCAGGCGGAAGAACAGAAGCGGGAGTTGGAAGAGCGTTCGCCGTCCGCGATGGTTTGCTGGAATTGACCAACGAGCAGGCGTTCTCTGACAGGCAGGCGATTTACACTTTGCTCGCCGAATCGTCCCGCCTTGGCGTTCCATTGAGCCGTGATGCCGAACGCGGCATCGCTTACATCATGTTGCATCCGGAGCTGCAACACCGGAACACGCGTATCACCTGGCCGGCGCTCAGCGAAATCCTCGGCGGGGCATTTCCTTCTCTCGCGCTGCGACCGATGCACCGACTCGGCCTTTTGACCGAGGCCTTGCCGGAATTCCGGACCATCGATTCCCTCGTTGTGCGCGATTTCTATCATCGCTACACCGTTGACGAACATTCGCTCCGCGCCATCGAACACCTTCAGGAACTCGCCGCTCCCCCGGATCAACGTGGCGCGCACTTCGCTCCCCTGTGGCGCACCGTGGAACGCCGCGACCTTCTTATCCTTTCGCTGTTGCTGCACGACGTTGGCAAGGGCATGCCCGTGGAAAGCCACGTAGCCGGCAGCCTGCAAGCCCTCGAAACCGCAGCCGACCGCCTGAAACTCAACCCCGAAGAAAAAAACGAAGTGCATTTCCTGATCGAGCACCACCTGGACATGTCCGCCACCGTTCAGCGCCGCGACATCTTCGATCCTTCCACTGTTTCCGGTTTCGCCGCTGTCGTCGGCAGCCTGGAACGCCTGCAACGGCTTTGCCTGCTCACCTATGCCGACATTCATGCCGTGAATCCGGAAGCGCTCACTCCCTGGAAATCCGAAATGCTTTGGCAGTTGTTTGTCGCCACTTCCAACCACTTCAGCCGCACCGTGGACCGCGATCGCCTCCACGTTTCCGACGAAGCCCTTCTGCTTGATCAGGTAAGCCGCCAATCGGAACCCGCGTCCAAGGCGGAGCTCGAACGCTTCCTCGAAGGGTTCCCACGGCGATATCTCGCCGTTCATTCGCCGGAAGAAGTGGGGCTGCACTTTTCGCTGTACCAAAAGCTGGGCGCACAGCCCGTGCAAACCGATCTCAAAGAGAGTCATCACGCTTTCGAACTCACGCTGTTGTCCGCGGATCGCCCGGCGCTTTTCGCCGCGATTTCCGGGGCCCTGGCTGCCTGGGGCATGAATATCGTGAAAGCCGATGCGTTCGCGAATTCCGCCGGCGTTGTGCTGGACACCTTCCACTTCGTCGACATGCACCGCACGCTCGAATTGAATCCCAGCGAACGCGCGCGTTTTCAGCAGAGCATCGCGGACGTGGTGAACGGCAAGCAACCGCTTGAGCCGCTTCTGAAGGGACGCCTTGCGGCCGCGGTTGCCAAGCCCCCCAAGGTCACCTTCCGGACTTCCATCCAGTTTGACGACGCTTCCTCCGATCACTCCACATTGATGGAAGTGGTCACCCAGGACAGGCCGGGACTTTTGTATGAGGTGGGTTCCGCGCTGGCGCGCCAGGGTTGCAACATTGACGTGGCCTTGATTGACACCGAGGGCCAGAAGGCCATCGACGTTTTTTATCTGACCGCGCAGGGCGGAAAGCTCACTCCGCAAAAAAAGGAACTCCTCCGCGAAGTTCTCGAAGCCACCCTCGGCTAGAGCGTTTCAAACCATCGCGAAGCAACTGTTCGGGTCTGTTCAAACTCGCGAATGCGGATTTCCCACGCTGCCCTCCGGATTACTGCCGCCAGGGAATTTCCACCACGGGCTCCCACTCGCGGCCCATATTGTCGTCGGTGATGATTCTTTGTTTCCCCAGCCTGGCGCGTAAAGAGGTACCACTCTCCAGTCCAAAAAATCTTGGGGGCTCATGAATGGTATCCGCAAAGGCGCCGTAGGCAGCGAGCAAGGTTTGCCCCTCACGCGTCTCCGGTTTGAAGATTTCGGTTCCATCGATCCGGAACGCGGCCAGATTCTGCAGCCAAGTCTCACGACTCAGGGAAAGGGGAGAATCACTTACGGCAAGAAAATTGACGATCCGCATTCCGTAGGGAAACACACTGAGCGCAGTGGCAATCGTTTCATCCGATTCCGTCGTATTGAAGTAATAGACTCCCCCCGGATTCAAATGTCCGCGGATAAGTTGAAAGAATTCCCGCGAGAGCAACGTCGTGCTGTGATCCCGCCAATGATAGGTGGAGTTGGCAACGATCAGATCGTATTTTTCGTCGGGATGCGCATATAGCCAGCGGCGCCCGTCGTCGACGTAAAGGTGTGTCTTTGGATTTTGCAGCAGCGATCGAACCATCGGATATTGGGGGATCAGTTGCAGGTAACCTGGATTGATTTCGACGACATCAAAACGTGAAACTCGGGGATCGTTGGCGAAGATCTGTCCCCATGAACCGGAGGCCAGGCCTATCATCAGCATGCGTTTCGGCGCGGGATGCAGGCCGGTCACCGCGTACGCGCGAAGAACGATGTTCACGTCCTTGGCGGGATCCGTGTTGAAGTACCCATCGTAAACCCCGCCACCGAAGACGGCGCCGCTGCCGGTAACGGCGACAACTCCGTTTCGGTTTTCCACCATTTTTGCGAACGGAACGCTGGACTCACTCCGCTGCCCAAAAACAAGCTTCTCGAACAACAGGCCATAACTGTGCGCCGCCACCGGGACGAGCGCCAGAGAAACACCGGCTAAAACCCAGGTCCACGCAGGCTTCAAAGAACTGCGCACGCCCATCACGAGCAGGACGAGCATGCCCGCTAAAATCCCCAGCACGCTGAGTTGAAGACAAACCGCACGCAGGCCCGCAGATTGCAACCAAACAAAACCGATGCCCAGGCTCCCAGCCACCGATCCGGCGATATTTGCCGCGTAAATCAGGCTTACGCGCCGGCCTGCGTCTTCATTCGCGGCAACCGATAACTGGCAAAGCATCGGAAGCACGCTGCCCACCATGGCGGCAACAAGAAAGAAAGCCGGTGCGCTCCACAAATACGACACATTCCTGTGTGAAAGAAACGCCACAAGCGGAGGCAGAAAGGGAGAAATCGCCCCGGCACCCAACAACAGGAATCCCATGGTCCGCAGGACAATTTCCGTTCCGGCCCTCTGCGTGAACTTTTCCGACAGATAAGCTCCCGCGGCGATGCCTCCCAGGTAGGTCGCCAGGAGCAAAGCGAACGCTGGCGCACGATCCGCGGAAGCGATCGAAAAAACACGGAACCAAACAATTTCGAATCCCAGTGCCAGAAATCCAGATAGAGCCGCAAGCAGAATGGCTTTCGGCAACGCTACCGCCGGTGATTCCTTCACTACCTCAGGAAAGAATTCTCTCGCGGTAACACCGCTTCCCTGTACTCGGCGTCCGTAGATGTACGCTGATGCCCCGACAATCGTATTCAAGCAAGCCGCCACGGTGACAGCACCGGTTTGCCCGAAATCCCGCATCAGGTAGGCGGCGCAAAGATAGCAAGCCAGGGCGGAGCCCAGCGTGTTGGCAAAATAGAGCCGCGATACGGACAATCCCACTTGCCCGGACCGCGACACGAAGTGCTCCACGAGTAGCGGGAGTGTCGCGCCCATGAGGAGCGTGGGGGCCACCAGCAAGAGAATGCTGAAGATGACAACTGAGAACAAGCTGGCGCCGGCAGTAAAGGCTGCAGTCCAGTGGAAAATCCGCAGTGAACTTAATCCAAAAACGGCCACGCCAAGCTCTGAAACCCCGAACAGAATGAGCGCCTGCCGGGGAAATCGCGAGGAAAGCCAGCCCCCCAACAGCCCGCCCAGCCCCAATCCCAGCATGAATGCGCTGACGACTGCGGCCACCGATTCCGCGTTGACTCCATAAATTCCGAACAGGACACGTTGCCACACTACTTGATAGATCAGCGCTGGCATTCCGGAAAATAGAAAAAGGGTGGAGAGAAACAGGTTCTCTCTCTTCTGGGGGGAGTTATCCCAGAGGAAGCTGGCAGCGAGGAAGATCAACACATCGATGCAAAGCAAAAGCAAAACGGGAATGGTTGGCATACGGGGTCGGGCCAATTCCGCGTAGCACAGCAGAATGGATGACGATGGAATTATTTCACGATGGGCGGGGAATGCCCGCGCTGATTCCGCCTGAGGTTTCCAATTCGGCACGTCGGAACTGGATAATGCGGCAATTATTCGGCTTGAATGTTTTCGATTAGGCTGTGGACCTTCTGGACGAGTATCGCGGAATCATAGACGGGTTTTTCGAGATAGCCATCCGCGCCTGATGTTGTCAGCAGGCGTTCCCGATCCCAGCTCAGCCGCCTTCCCGGTACTCACCACGCGCCTGTGAGCGCAAAACTCGAACCCAGGAACCCTGGCGTTCGAGGGACTGGTTGCCCCTGCTATGGGGAAGTGTGCATGGAGTTGACCGGCGTGGCCGCCGCTCCAATTATTTTGTGGGAGCCTTTCTCCGCGAGAAACGCTACCACTATAAGATTGTCCTTTTTCCATGCAGGCTCGAGGGCAAGTTGAATCGGTCGGTTGTAACCGGCCGGATCACGCAGGGTCTCAATTTTTCGCAGACTGCGCACCACTGCCGCGTGTTTCAGGGTTTCGCCCGAGTTTTCTCCAGCTTTCACGTCCGTTTGCAGGCCCTTCTCCGTCACCGCCACCCAAAGTTCCGTTTCGCCGCGCGGGGAAATTCCTCCCAGGCTTTTGACCTGCACTTCAAAGACAGGCTTGTCCGGCGGGTTATTCGCGCCAGCGACCAGGGCAATCTCCGCTTTCGGTTGGTTGGCGGCCTTCTGAACCGCCTCCCTCGCCGCCAGGCTGCGGCTTCCGACAAACTCGTGTTGCCCATCCACGACCATCTGCGGCGTGTAAACGCCGTCCGTGCCGAACACCTGCGAATAATCGCTTTGGCGCTGCGAGAATTCAGCCGCGGAATACGGGTCTTTCCAGCCGAGCTGGTTCCAGTAATCCACATGCTCTTCCAGTGCAACAATCTCCACACCGTCCACGGATGGCTGCTCGCTTAGTTTCTTCAGCAAGGCGTCGGCCGGGGGACAACTCGAGCATCCTTCCGAGGTAAACAATTCCACTACTACCACCTTCGGAGCGCTCCCCGGTTCGCGGGGCGCGGCCGCACCGGTACTGCGTCCAAAAGTAGAGAGAATCAAGAAGGCCACAGCGCTAAAGCCTGTGACACAGATAACCGATGACCGAACCATTTTCGACACCATGGCTTGCTCCCTTTGAGTCCCTGGCCCCCGCACTAGATTTTAGCCCTCAGGGACGAGGCTCTTCCCCCAGTGAGAGTCGCGAGACGCGCGAAGGTATCAGGAATTCTCGAGCCAAAGAATGAAAGACGAGCGATGGTTCAGCGGGCCGCACGTCAGCGCCGGGGCGCTCATGGCGCCACTCGGAAACCCTGTCTCACTTTCAGCCGCGGCCGCCTTCGATCGGTATCGCGAGGCCCGTCAGATGCCGCGCCTGCTCCTCCGCAATGGAAAGCACAAGCTCGGCCACGTTCTCCGTCTTCGCCCATTTGGAAAAATCGGCGCCGGGCATGGACTCGCGATTCGCCGGCGTATCCATCGTGCCCGGCAGAATTACGTTCGCGGTCAACCCCGCGGCGGCATTTTCCAGCGCCACGGTTTGCACCAGCATGGCCAGCGCCGCCTTGAAGGTCACGTACGCACCAAGATTCGCGTGCGGCTGCGCGGCGGTCAGGCTGCCAATCGCAATGAGCCGTCCGGCTTTCGATTTTCGCAGGTGCGGAATGCATTCGCGGAAAACACGAAAGGCCGAAGTGAGATTGATGCTCTGCATCTGTTCCCACATGGCATCGCTGGTCTCGGCGATGGATGGGCCACCGGCAAATCCCCCGAGCACATGCACCAGCACATCCAGGCGCCCGTAGCGTTCAACGATTTTCGCGACCCCGCGCTTGATCTCATCCAATTTATTGAAATCGATCGCCATCGCTTCGAAATTGGCTTCCGGGAAATCCGCCGCAGTAATCCGCAGCGATCCCCCAATGACACGCGCTCCTTGCTTCAGAAACGCCCTGGTAACCGAAGAACCGAGTGCCCCGTTGGCGCCGGTGATAAAGACAACTCTATCTTTCATGGATCGCAATCCTTCTCGGGACCATCTCTATGGCAGAGAGTCCCGCAGGGCCCAAAGTACGTGAAGAACGTGGCCAAAGTGCAGATCTGGTGCCCCTTTGCGGAGGTTGATCTCGGCGAGGCTTCGTTCAGTTCGCCTGTGATGTAACCGGCGTCCAGTCGCTTCAACCCGATGCCGCTCATCTCTTCCGGGAGGCGAACGGCTTTCGTGTTTTAGGAGGATGGATCCGCTGCAAGCGTGAGAATTCTCCCACAAACTCTTCGATCCAACGAGAAAACTCCTGTAACCTTTGGTCGGGCCACCACTCCTACATACGAAGCCGAAGGGAGCCCTGCATACACGCATGCCGGCCACGGTCGAGCGGGAAAAGGAACTCATCGCCCGGATCATCGCGGGGGAAACCAACCTTTTCCACGAGCTCATTCGCCCTTATGAACGGATGGTGTATCTTTCCATTCTGACCATGGTGCGCAACCAGCAGGAAGCGGAAGACGGCGCCCAGGACGTGATGATCAACGCCTTTCGCCATCTGAAAAGTTTTCGCGGCGACGCCAAGTTCAGCACCTGGCTGGTAACCATCGCCATGAACGAAGCGCGCCAGCGACTCCGCAAAGCCAAGGCGGCTCAACTGGAATCGCTGGACGAAGGCAAGGAAGACCGCGAAGGCGATTTTACTCCTGCCGTGCTGACAGACTGGCGGGAAATTCCGTCCGAGGCGCTGGAAAAAAAAGAAATCCGCCAGAAATTGCGGGAAGCCGTCGAACAGCTGCCTCCCCTCTACCGCGAGGTTTTGGTCCTGCGGGACCTTGAGGAACTCAATCAGGAAGAAACGGCAAGCGCACTGGGCATCAAAGTTACACTCGTAAAAGTGCGCTTGCACCGGGCGCGCATGATGCTTCAAAAAATGCTCGCCCCCTATCTGATTACGGCTACCCCGGCGAGGAAGGGCTTCTTCGGGAGGATGTTTCAATGACGCTGGAGTGCAAAAACGTTTGGGAGCACATCTCCGAATATCTGGACCAGCAGCTCGACCCCAAGCTGCTCACGGACATTGAGAAGCACCTGGAGAACTGCGAAGTCTGCTCTGCGATTCTGGACTCCACTCGGAATATCCTGGTTCTGACCGCGGATGATCGCACTTACGAACTTCCCGTAGGCTACAGCGAGCGACTGCACACGCGCCTGGAAAAGGTGATTCGCGAAAAAGGGCCATCCGAAAACGAATCCGCGTAGCGTTCCGCTTTTCATAATTTACAAATGATGCGTGTTCCGCAGGTGATAGAACGACTCAACGGCCAGCAGGATCAGCGTCAGCACCGATAAAGCCAGCTGAACTCTCTCCGAAGCGAATTTGCTCCTCGAAATTGCTTTTTGCCTCCAGGCGGAAGCGGCCCGCCCTCGCAACCGGCGCACCTGCCAAAGTGCCACCAGGTTAAAAATGGCGCCCACAAGCGCAAACATCAACATCGGGATCCGCACCGCATCAATGTGAATTTTTTCGTCGGCAATTTTCATTACGCCGACGGCCACGCTGAACGCCGCGGCCCCAAGAAGCAGGCGCAACCCGCTCAGCGCCACAAAGATCGTGCAAACGCTTTGCACCACGGCCAGGAAAAGGCTGGACCAGCCGATCCATTTGAATCGCGAAACACTTGGCGCGCCTTCGGTTTCCGGTGCCCCGGCGGGGGCATCGAGGGATTCGCCCATCAACTTGCTCCTTGCTGAATCGGCCACAGAAATCAGTCTGCCGGTTCCCCTCGCGGCGCGCAACCCGGGGAAACCGGCAGAACCTCACTTCCGAATTATTTCGAGACAACCAGCAGTTCCATCGTTCCGGGCTTTACGGTAGGCCACTTTTGCCCGGCGGCTGGAGGAATCATGTCCGCCGTCGGCAGGTAGAGCGTGTGCGTTTTCAAGTCGAGGGCCATCGTGCGTGCCCCCTTCTTCGTTGGAACGTTTTCCGCAACGGAGTATTTGTCGGGCGCGTCTTCGCGCACGACCGTCAACGTGCCCGTCTCCCCATTGGATGAAAAAACGAGATTTGTCCCGGGGTCGAACGCAGCGGCGTCGGGACCTTCGCCAATCTTGGGCGTGGCCACCACTTTCCCCGAGTCCGCGTCCACCACGGCCATCATTTCGTTGTCGCAGACGGCGAACAGCCGGCGCGTTTTCGTGTCCATCGCAAGTCCAGACGGCTCCTTGCAGGGAGCCAGCGGCCAGCGGTGCAGCACCGTCATCTTGTCCGCGTCGATGTGCAGCAGTTCGCTGGTATCTTCCACGTTCACGTACACGCTGCCCTTGGCATCGGCCGCCGCAAATTCCGGCTTGCCGCCCACCGCGATCGTGCTCAGCACCTTGCCTGTCGCCGCATCAATCACCGTGGCATCCTTGCTCCGGCCATTAAACGCGAACACCCGCTTGGTAACCCCGTCATACAAAATGGCGTCCGGATTCGTTCCCGCGGGAACCGTGCCAATCGTTTTCAGCGTCTTCAGATCAAAAATGGTCACGGAATTGGCGCGGCCGCTGCTGACGAACCCGCGTCCCAATTCGCGCGCCAGGGCAATCCCGTGCACACCCTGCGTGTCCGGAATATCCCCCACCACTGCATGGGAATCCACGTCGAACACCACCACATGCGTCGAGTGCGAAAGGTACAGGCGCCGGGCTTCGGCGTCCACCACCAGGTAATCCCAGCCTCCTTCGCCGGCCACCGGAATTTTCCCGGAAACTTTATAGCCCGTGGCGGCGTCAGCTGCATGCGTTTTCCCGTTCTGCATGTACGCGCACAGGGCAAAAGCCAGTAGCGACGTTAATCCCGCAATTCCCAATTTTCTCATCTGTATTTCCTTTTCCCGTTTTAAGTTTGATCTGGCGCTGGCGCAAAGCATTGTAGCCGACTTCGCCCGTCAGCGCGATTCCCCGCGGTTGATGCCGAGGTTGACGACGTTCCTTGCCCGCTTTACGATGCGCCCCGGAGGCATAATGCCAAGAATCTCTCGAACTCCGTTTTCTCGTTTGCCCGCTCGCGCTGCCATCGTGGTCTTCCTCTGCATTCTCTCCCCGGCCATTCACGCGCAATCCGAAGCGGTGATTGTTGATCGCGATGTCCCCGCGAAGATGCACGACGGGGCTATCCTCCGCGCCGACATCTATCGTCCGCGGGCCGATGGGAAATACCCTGTCCTTTTGCAGCGCACCCCCTATGACAAGAACAACTCGCGCTCCTTCGGCATGAAAGCGGCCGCTCGCGGCTATCTCGTCGTCATTCAGGACGTCCGCGGGCGATTCACCTCCGAAGGCGAGTGGAATCCCTTCCGCCACGAATCGCAAGACGGCTTCGACACCGTCGAATGGGCCGCGGCCCTGCCGCAATCGAACGGCAAGGTCGGCATGTCAGGCGGCTCCTACGTCGGCGCCACGCAGTTGCTCGCGGCCATCGCGAGTCCTCCGCATCTTTCGGGCATCGCGCCTTACGAAACCGCCTCCAATTACCACGAGAATTGGACCTACCAGGGCGGTGCGTTCGAACAGTGGTTTGGCCAGTCCTGGTCCAGTGAACTCGCGAAAAACACTCTGGCGCGCCGCGCCGGACAGGACACCAACGCGCTTAACTGGAAAGACATATTGCCGCTGGAGAATTACCCCATCCTCGCGCAAGTGGATCCTCAGTCTCTCGCTCCTTACTACCGCGACTGGCTGGCGCATCCGAACTACGACGATTACTGGAAAGCCGTCTCGCTGGAAGAGAATTATTCCCACATTCAGGTGCCGGTCCTTCATATCGCCGCCTGGTACGACATTTTCCTCGGTGGCTCTTTGCGGAATTACGTGCTTTTGAAAAGCCGCGCAGGCAGCGACGCCGCGCGCAACGGCCAGCGCCTTTTAGTGGAAGTCGGCGGCCACTCGGGTGGTTCCGGCGAGCGAAAAATCGGCGAGGTCGATTTCGGCCCGTCCGCTCCATACGACAACGATGAATTGATCCTCAACTGGTATGACTACCTGCTGAAGGGCCAGGCAAACGCCTTTGCCGGCAATAAACCCGTGCGCATTTTTGTCATGGGGAAAAACGAGTGGCGCGACGAAACGGATTGGCCTCTGGCCCGCGCCAAGACCACCAAATATTTTCTGCATTCCGCGGGAAAAGCTAATGGTTCCGCGGGTGACGGCCAACTGAGTGTCCAGTCTCCTGCTGCGGAACCGAACGATTCTTATCTCTACGATCCGGCAAACCCCGTGCCCACCATCGGCGGTCCTCTCTGCTGTGATTCGGCCCATCTCGCGCCCGGCCCCCGCGATCAGCGCTCGGCAGAAGCGCGCAACGACGTCTTGGTGTACACAACGCCCGCGTTCGCTCAGGACACCGAGGTCACGGGACCGGTCTCGCTCGACCTCTTCGCCAGCACTTCCGCAAAAGACACCGATTTCACCGCCAAACTCGTGGACGTCTGGCCCAACGGTTACGCCCAGAACTTGACCGAGGGCATTCTCCGCCTGCGCTATCGCAATTCGCGGGAACAGCCGGAACTAGCCAAGCCGGGCGAGGTCTATCACCTGACAGTCGATCTCTGGGCCACCAGCAACGTCTTTCTCGCCGGCCATCGCCTGCGTCTGGAAATCTCCAGCAGCAATTTCCCGCGCTTCGACCGCAACCTCAACACCGGCGAGAATCAGGCAACCTCCACCAAAATGCAGCCCGCCACCAACACCATCTACCACGACAAAGAACACCCCTCAGCCCTCGTGCTGCCTATCGTTCCCTAGCCCGAGATCGGTTTACGCTTTCTTGCAGAGGGTCTACGGGACTCGAAATCTTGAAGCCTCTTTAATGTAGCGGCCGCCTTCTGAGGCGGGCGTTTTTAACACGGTCTGGAAAAACTAGTGGAGCTTCAGTCAGGGCTTTCTCGCGCCCGCCGTCGGCCGAATCTTCTCCGCTGCCACAACCCCCTGCCCTTCCAGCACGCTGTAAAATTTGTCGGCGTCCAGATTCTTCAGCGTTTCCATGGCGCCAGAAGGCCAGCGTATCTCCAGGCCCTCGATTTTCGTCGCGCTCCCCAACCCGAAGTGCGCCCGCAAATCATTCTGCGAAAGATAGCTCCCGCCGCTGTGAATTTCATCCGTCTGCGTCATGCCGCTGGCCACAAGTTTCAGCCGCGCGCCGATCGCCAGGCGATTGCTCTTCGTCCCCGCCAGTTCGAAGCTCACCCAATGCCGTCCCGGCAGCCCGGGATTCCGAAGCACCATCGGGCTCCCCTGCAAATCCTCCACCACCAGATCCATATTCCCGTCGTTGAACAGATCACCGACAGCCAACCCACGCGAAACCCGAGGCTCCGTGATCGCCGCACCGGATTCCTCGCTTGCATCGCAAAACGTCCCGTCACCCTGGTTGAACTGCACCAGTTTCGGCTCGCGGTAACGCGCCCCGGTCTGCAGCGTATCCACCTGCGGATACACATGACCGTTCACCGTCACGAGGTCCAGCCAGCCATCGTTGTCCAGATCCACAAACGCCACGCCCCACTTCACAAATGGCACCGAGGGCAACCCGATCCCCGACGGGTACGAAACATCCTGAAAATCCCATTTGCCGTCGTTGCGATAAAGCGGAGTATTATCCAGCGCGAAATTTGTCACCACCAGCGAAGGCTGGCCCGTGTGCAGATAATCGCCCAGCGCCACGCCCATCCCGGCTTGCTCGTGACCATCCTCGCCCAGCGCCGTGCCGGACTCCAGCCCAATGTCCGTGAATTTTCCATTTCCATCGTTGCGATAGAGAAATCCCGCCGTCGAATCGTTCGCCACATAAATATCAGGCCGCCCCGTGTTGTTGAAGTCCGCCCACACCGTCGTCAGCCCGTAGTAGCCGTTCGGATCGTTCACGCCGGCCTTTTTCGAAACATCCGCAAACGTGCCGTCGCCATTGTTGTGAAACAGCGAATCGCCCGCACCTTTTAATCCGCGCGGGCCGCACTGCACATCAATTCCCATGTACTTGCACGTGACGCTGCTTCCGAACGCGGGCGGGTGGTGGATATCCAGGTCCACATAATTCGTGACCATCAGGTCCAGATAGCCGTCGCCATCGTAATCGCCAAACGCCGCGCCCGTGGAAAATCGCCCGTCGCGCACGCCCGCTTTCGCCGTCACATCGGTGAACGTGCCGTCGCCGTTGTTGTGATACAGCACGTTGCCGCCGTAGCAGGTCACATAAATATCCGGCCAGCCGTCGTTGTCGTAGTCGCCCACGGCCCCGCCCATCGCAAAGCACGGCTTCCCGATCCCCGCCTTGTCGGTTACGTCCGTGAACGTGCCGTCGTGGTTGTTGTGATACAGCGCCCCGCGAGCCAACTGCCCCTTCAACGCCATCTCCACCGTCGGCGCATTCGTGAAATAGATGTCCAGCCACCCATCGCGGTCATAATCCAGCAGCAGCACCCCGCCGCTCATGGACTCGATAATGTAGCGACTCTCCGGGGCGGAGGTGTGCGAGAACCGGATCCCCGCTTTGTCAGTGATGTCCTCGAATTGCGGAACAGCGCGATCCTTGCACCTGATCGTCTTCGCCGACGACGGCGGCGGTGGTCCCTGCGCCACGCCCTGCCCCCATCCGGCCGTTCCCGCGACGAGTCCCGTCGCCAATACCACCACGCCTCGGATTATTCCGGCGCGGGAAAATTCGACACATTTTCCGAAATAAAAGTGCGCGAGACCAAAGATTTTCGAGTTGATCTTCATTCCGTCAGCCGGCAACCCAGCCGGATTGAAGTTTCTATCCGTTTCCACCGCATTTGGCGCACCTTCTTCCTTCCGCAAATTTGTCAGTTTTTCCTCCGAACATGTGGCTTGATTATGCCACGAACTTATTTGGGCCACGCGGAATACAAACTCCAGACCGCCGTCGATCTACGGCAGCCCCCTCAACGGCAAAGCCGACCAGGGCTCGTGAGTTAGCAACGGAATAAGACCGGTGCTTGCTGTCTACAACCCTTCCGTGTAAGTTAGCACTCGTCCTTCTATCCCCCACGGGCATTACGAGCAAAAGTCACCGGATTCCAGGAGTGCTTGATGAAGATTTTTTCGTCGAACGCGCGCGGATGCCTCTGTGCGCTTGCTGCTTTGCTTTCGCTCCCCGCCGCGGCATTTCCCCTCCCGGACACCCCGGAGCAACGTGCGGGTGAACTCTCTCGCGTGATCCCCTCCGTCAGTATCATGCGCGGCGGCCAATCGATCGCGGCCGACACCAAAGCTCCGGTCTACTGGCAGGATTTGGTCAACACGCTCGCCACCGGCCGCGCCCGCGTCTCGCTCGATGATGGCTCGGTCGTGAATCTTGGCTCCGACTCCAACTTGCGCGTGGCCAAACACGACGCCGGCGCGCAGCAGACCGAACTCGCCGTTGGTCTCGGAAAGGTCCGGATCCAGGCGCAAAAGATTTCCGCGCCCAATGGGAAATTCGAAGTGCGCACTCCCGCGGGCGTTGCGGGCGTAATCGGCACCGATTTTTATGTTGGCTATGACGGCGACACGATGAGCGTGATCGTGTTCGAAGGCAGGGTAAAATTCTGCAACCTGACTGGAGTTTGCGTACAAGTGGGCGTCGGCGAGATAAGCACCGTGCACAGCGGAAACACCAGCGGGCCGGCAACCCCTGCGCCCGCGCCGCAGGCCGTCCTATCGGCCGCGACCAATTCAACCGGCGTGGAGATCTCCGCACAGGCTGTTGCCGCTCCGAATACGACTCTCGGTGTCGTAACCAAAGCATCGTCCGCGCATATCGGGACCTCACCCGCCACTGAAGGCGCAACGATTTTCTCCGGTGACTATCTTTCGACCGATGCCGGTGGTGAATTGCAGCTGCGCGTGGGCAATCTCTCCGTCGAATTGCAAGCCGGTTCGTCGGGGCATATCTTTCAAGCGCCTTATGGTGTGATCGTCGCCTTAAACCGGGGGACTTTGGCCTACAACAAACCGGCTGGACAGCCAAACGTCGTGATTGTCGCCTCCGACGTTCG
This sequence comes from Candidatus Sulfotelmatobacter sp., assembly GCA_035487095.1. Classification (GTDB taxonomy): domain Bacteria; phylum Acidobacteriota; class Terriglobia; order Acidiferrales; family UBA7541; genus Acidiferrum. The sequence continues at coordinate 16,018 of DATHMM010000135.1, read as the reverse complement.
GATTACACCGGTGGTGGGCCAGGCGAGTTCGGGGCGGATTTCGGTTGATGATCCATGCAATCTGATGATCCAGAGCCTGCGCGGTCAGGCCGACGTGCAAGTCGGCTCGGCGTCGCAACTCGTGGAGCAGGGCAAGGCGTTTCGCGTCCGCCCGATTTCTTCGGTTAGCGAGCGCACGTCGGTGTCTCCCGACTCGGATAATTACCACGAAACTCATCAGCACCAGCCCTGCCAAGGCCCCAGCCAGACGTTGAACAATCAGCGCCCGAAGCCTGCCAGCTTTAGCGCGTTCACTGCTGTTGCAGTGGGAGCGGCGATCGTCGTGACAGTCATTCCTCTCGTGGGAGCGTTCGAAAGCCCAAGCCGGCCATGATCCGTCGCCGGGTTTGACAGCGCTCGATAACTTGCCAATCCCGCTTTGATTGCAAATCTCCGAGCTTCCCCGTCTACTGGACACGTTCCTCACATTGTGGGAGCCTGAACTTGTCCGCGCCGAAACGAATACCGCACCCCCTGGGAGACTTTCTTATGAAATCGCGATACTTCTTTTTGCCGACACTGGCCCTGCTTGCCGCTTCGATCGCTTCGCCCGCGGACGGCTCCTGGACCGGCTGGATTTCCGACGACATGTGTGGCGCGAAAAACGCCCAGGAAGGCGGCGGGGAGTGTGCTTCCCGATGTGTGAAGGAGCACGGCGCCAAGTATGTTTTCGTGAACGACGCCGACAAAAAGGTTTATGCCATCGATGCCCAGGACAAGGTCTCTCCCCACGCCGGCCATCACGTCGTGGTAAAAGGCACCGTCGACGGCAGCACACTCAAGCTCGCCAGTATCGAAATGGCCAAATAACGATCCGCCTCAAAATCGATGTGTGGGCAGGAACGCGCTTCCTGCCCATTTTATTTTTGTCCCCACCCGAATTTCCGTTACGATAAAAGCTTGCCATGTCCACAACTCTCCTTCATGTAGCCCGCGCCTTCACTCCCACAACGGAAATTCCCGATGCCGCCATTCTGTTTCGCGACGGCGTAATCGATTCCGTCACGCCTCGCAGCGCGGTCGCGTTGCCCGCAGCCGCGCGCGAAATCATCGCCACTGACAAAATCGCTACACCGGGTTTCCTCGACGTGCACATTCACGGCGCCGGCGGCCACGACGTGATGGAAGCCACCGAGGACGCGCTCCGGGCCGTCTCGCGCATGGTCGCGACCCACGGGACCACGTCTTTCCTCGCTACCACCGTCACGGCCAGCCCCGAATCCATCTGCCGCAGCGCCGAAGGCATCGCGGGTTACATTCCCCGCCAGCGCCAGTCCGGCGACGCCCGCGCTGAAATCCTCGGCATCCATTTCGAAGGCCCCTTTCTTAGTTCCGCACGCCGCGGCGTGCATCCCCCGGAGTTCCTGAAACTTCCTTCCGCCGATCTGCTCGAACAGTTTATTGACGCAGCGAAGGGCAATGCTCGGATTCTCACCCTGGCCCCGGAGCTCCTGGGCGCAATACCCTGCATTGACGCTGCGCGCAAAGCGGGCCTCGTCGTGGCCATCGGCCACACCGACGCCACCTATGAACAAGCCCGTGCCGCCATCGCTCGCGGCGCGCATCACGCCGTCCACGTCTACAATGCCATGCGCCCCTTTTCGCACCGCGATTCCGGCGTCATCGGCGCGGTTCTTACCACGCCGGAGGTAACCGCCGAACTGATCGCCGACGGCGTGCACGTCGACGAAACCGCAATGCGTCTCCTGTTGCAGGCCAAGGGCGCGGCAGGAGTGATCCTCGTCAGCGATGGCATTTCCGCCACCGGCGTGCCCGACGGAAAATACACTCTAGGGAATTTTGAAGTGGTTGTGAGCGGCGGTGTCGCTCGAAACGCGGAAGGCAGACTTGCAGGTTCAACTCTGACGCTAGACCGCGCCCTTCGCAACATCGTGAATCTCGGCGTGCCGCTCGCCGACGCGCTTCGCATGCTTACCCTGAATCCCGCCACCCTCCTCGGCATCGAATTCAAGAAAGGCTCTCTGCGCCCCGGCGCCGACGCCGACATCCTCCTGCTCGACGAAGGCCTGCGCGTTACGCAGACCTGGACCCGGGGCATTCCCCTTTCCTGATGTTGTGCCAGCATCACTGCCGGTCGACTCAGAAGTGTGGCCTACCCAAGTGCACCGCTGCCCTCCGCTCTTCCGCTCTCCGCCTCTCAGCATCTCCTTCCCCGTAACTCACAACTAAGTTACTCTATGCGGCAACAGCATCGCTTCGTCAGATGGAGGTCCCCATGGCTCGGCGCATTTTCTTGCATTTGTATCTCATGCGTATTCCCATCCTGATGCTGCTGATCCTCGGATGGCTCTTTCCGTATGCCCTGCAAAGCCCAATGCTGCGCGGTCTCGCCGACCTGGAATCCAACCAAGTCGCGTTCGTGGCATTTGCCGCCTTCCTGCTGGTTTCCGCCGCCATAAGTTGTTGTTTTCTCGTTCTCCTATACGGCAGCGAGCGCGTCGACGCTCGGCGCCAGCCGCCGCCCGAGAGCGCGGAGCCAGTCGAAATGCCCATTCGCCTCCCGCTTTCCGGTTGGATTGTCGCACTCCTTTATCTCGGTGGAAGCTATCTTTACCTGCATTTTCTCTTTCGCGTTGAACAAACCATGGTCGCCGCGCATCTCCAGCCAGCCGGCATTGCGCTTCAATTCTGGACCCGGGCGGGACTGGGAACGCTGATCGGCACCCTATTTATCGTCGCCGTTTTCGTGGTGGACCTGCTGCTCTCCGACCCGCGCAGCGCGCCACAAATTGAAGTCTTCGCGCTTCCGATCGCTTATCTGTTCCGCAAAGTGGGGTGGTTTTCGCGCTATCTGAAAATCCTCAGCGACGCGCGTCCCCTACGGGCTGTGCATCTCGAAACTCTTCTTTCCACTCGTGGATCGCTCAGCCTCTTGTGGGTGCGCCTCATGGGCCCCGGCTACGGGCGATTCGACGCGCAAGGGAAGCCGGTGGAAATCTACGCCGGGCATCGCTTCGCCGGAATTCTCGCCGCAATCTGTTTTGGCATTTATACTTATGCGGGACGCGGCTTCTATCACCGGCTCTCTTCCGATTTGGTATTCCCGCCACCGCAGCCCTACGACGCAGTCATGCCCCAGGTCATTTTGCTCCTGCTCCTCGCCTGCTGGACGCTCTCCGCCTTCTGCTTTTACTTTGACCGGTTTCGCGTGCCGGTGCTCATTCCAATCGCGCTCATCCTCTTGCTCACTTCCCGTCTCGGGCCATCCGATAGCGCGTTTCACACCGTCGAGCGCCCTCCCCAATCTGCGCTTCCTAGCCCGACTGCCCTCTTTGCGGCAAAGCAAGACCGCGTCGTCGTCGTGGCCGCTGCAGGAGGGGGGATTCAATCCGCTGCCTGGACAAGCCAGGTGCTCTGCGGCCTGCGCTCGGAACTCGGTCCCTCTTTCGACGACAGCATTCTGGCCGTAAGCGGCGTTTCCGGGGGCTCCGTGGGCGCAATGTTCTATCTGCGATGCCGGGAATCGGCGCAGGACGACGTGCAGGGCGCGCAAGCCGCGCGCAATTCCAGCCTAGAAGCCGTGGCCTGGGGACTTGCTCACCCGGATTTGCGCCGCGCCATTCTACCCATCAATGCGCTGATCTGGCCGGGCGCGGATCGCGGCTGGGCTCTCGAGCGTGCCTTCCGAAAAAACGCCCAATTCTCCCCGATGGATCGGCTGCTGGCTGCCACGGAGCAGCAATCGAAATGGCCGGTGGTCCTTTTCAATGCGACTGAAGTTCGCACCGGCGACCCCATCGTGTTCACGAATTCGGATTTTCCGGTGCCCACGCGCTCCACGGAGCTCGACCATGCCTTGCACGGTTTCCATAAGGCCTACCTCGGTCGCGACACCAATCTCGAATCGGCCGTGCGTATGTCCGCCGCATTCCCCTACGTTTCCCCCGCGGCGCGTCCCGATGCGCCCTGGACCGCAGAACATTTTGTGGACGGGGGTTATTTCGACAATTCCGGCCTCTTCACGTTGGCCAAATGGCTCAAGGCCGCCATCTCAGGGCTTCCGTCAACCGGCAATGCTCCGAGCCCCTCGCCCGCCAACAAAAAAATCCTTATCCTGCGCATTGACGCGTTTCCCGACAATCCCTGGAAAGGCCCGGGTGACAGGCCGCACCCCTGGCTATATCAGCTAATTGCACCAGGCGATGCGATTCTGAATGTCCGGTCGGAGGGGCAGCAGGTGCGCGATTTCGCGGACGGTTCCGACCTGTTGCAAATCCTGAGGCTGCGGGGCTATCAAGCGGCGGCCATCACCGCTCGCTACATTCCTCCGGAAATACCCCTGGGTTTCCCCAATTCGGTGAAGTGTGATCCGAATCCGCCCCTCACCTGGCACTTAACGGAGGTGGAGAAGACTTGTATCGACTGGCGGTGGAAAGCCTTGAAGCCCGATCTCATCGCGGAGATCAACAAATTCTTCGCGGCGGAGCCGGAGCAGGCCGCTGGCGCTCCCGGACAGGTTTCCACTACCCAGGTCAAGCAGGGGCTTTACGTGCAAACGATCACTCATTAGGAAAATTGGGGCGAGAATGGACGCGTCAGGAGTTCAGGGGAATGCGCAGCTCTTCGGCAAGTTTTTGCGCGCTGAACGGGCTGCACGCAAAATACCGTTCGCCGACTTTCAGCGTCGGAACCTTCCGCTTCCCGTTGTTTACGCGAAGCACCAGTTCTTCGCTTTCTTGATCTTCTTCAATATCGACTTCGCGGAATTCCACTCCACGGTCTTTCAGGAAATTCTTCACCCGCCGGCAGTCCGGGCACCATCCAGCGCTGTAAATTGTTATCGGTTCCATGCTCAACTCCGCCGCATTTGATGCCGTCGGCCACACCCTCGTCGCATCGGCAAACTGCGTCAAAAATCCAAAACGGTTAGCGAGATTCCACAGGGGCGCCGCGATATTTTCGCGCTATCTGAATGCGAATGATCGAACGCTGTAGCGCGATGTTCGCCCGGTCCCAATCGATGTTCGTGTCGCCGGCCGCCAGGCGTTTCTCCGCCCGCGCCTTGGCTTCTTCCGCCCTCGCCAGGTCGATCTCTTCGGCGCGCTCTGCCGTTTCCGCCAGCACCGTCACCCGATCCGGCAGCACTTCCGCAAACCCGCTGATCACTGCCAGCACAATCGGCTGGCTCGAAGTGCTCGTCCGGTAAGCCAGTTCCCCGATTCCCAATTCCGTCATCAGCGGCGCGTGCCCCGGCAAAATTCCCAGTTGGCCGTCCAGTCCCGGGACGGTCACTTCCACCACGCTTTCGCGCAGCAGTTGCCGCTCCGGCGTAACGACGATCAGTTGGATGGATTCAGGAAGCATTGCCGTCTTAAACGCCCGCCTTCATCTTTTCGGCCTTCTCAAGAACCTCATCGATCGTGCCCACCATGTAAAACGCCTGCTCCGGAATTTCGTCGTACTTCCCTTCCACGATCTCCTTGAAGCTGCGCACGGTGTCTTCGATCTTGACGTACTTGCCTTCCAGGCCTGTGAACTGCGCCGCCACGTACATCGGCTGCGAAAGGAATTTCTCGATGCGCCGCGCTCGCGCCACCGTCCGCTTGTCTTCGTCGGACAATTCTTCGATACCCAGAATCGCAATGATGTCCTGAAGATCCTTGTAGCGCTGCAGCACGGACTTCACCGCGCGCGCCACCGAATAATGCTCCTGGCCCACAACGCGCGGATCCAGAATGCGCGAGAAGCTGGCCAGCGGATCGACCGCGGGATATATGCCGCGTTCCACGATCTGGCGGCTCAAGTTCGTCGTCGCGTCCAGGTGCGTAAACGTTGCGGCCGGCGCGGGGTCCGTGTAGTCGTCGGCGGGCACGTAAATCGCCTGCACCGAAGTGATCGAACCATGTTTCGTCGAGGTGATGCGCTCCTGCAGTTCGCCGATTTCCGTGTTGAGGTTCGGCTGGTATCCCACAGCCGACGGCATGCGTCCGAGCAGCGCCGAAACTTCCGATCCCGCCTGCACGAAACGGAAAATGTTATCGATGAAGAGCAGCACGTCCAGGTGTTCCTGGTCGCGGAAATATTCCGCTACCGTCACGCCGGTCAGCCCCACGCGCAAACGCGCTCCGGGCGGCTCGGTCATCTGGCCGTAGATCAACGCCGCGCGCGATTTCTCCGAATTTCCCGGCACCACCACGCCCGACTCCTGGAATTCCAGCCAAAGATCGTTTCCTTCGCGCGTCCGTTCGCCAACGCCCGCAAACACCGACACGCCTCCGTGCTGCATCGCGACGTTGTGAATCAATTCCTGAATCAAAACCGTCTTGCCGACGCCCGCGCCGCCGAACAGTCCGATCTTTCCGCCCTTCAGGAACGGTTGAATCAGGTCCACAACCTTGATGCCCGTCTCAAACATTTCCAGGCTCGTGGACTGCTGGTCCAGCGCCGGCGATGGCCGGTGAATCGAATAATTCGTATCGCTCTTCAGGGGCCCCAACTGGTCAACGGGTTTCCCGAGCACATTCATCACGCGCCCCAGCGTTGCGCGGCCCACGGGCACGGTGATCGGTACGCCCAGGTCCACGGCCTTCATGCCGCGCACCATTCCTTCGGTAGGTTCCATCGCCACCGTCCGGACGCGTCCTTCGCCCAGATGCTGTTGCACTTCCGCGGTCACGTCCAGCGGTTCGGGCAGATTGAATCCTTCGCTGGTGATGCGCACGGCGTTGTAAATCGCCGGCAGATGCCCCTGCTCAAACTGAATGTCGAGCACCGGCCCGATGACCTGAATTACTCGTCCGACTTGTTGCTCTGGCATTTCTAACTCCTCTAGTGCCGCAATGTACTGCGTGACTGGTGACTAGTGACTGGTGACTGGTTCTTCAACTCCATACGCTTTCGCAACGATGTGCCCAGCGCGTTTAACAAACGACCAGTCGAATCGCAAATCTCGTTCAACCTATCGAACTCTTCCGGCGTTATCCTTCCTAAATCCCGGCTCAAGTGCAAGAAGTACCGAGTCTCTTCAAGCTCCCCGCGGGAGATCTGTAAGGACCGCAAGAACTCTCGCGTGGTGCCCCTTCCGAATCCTTCGGCAATATTGGCGCACACCGAACTGGAAGAGCGCCTCACCTGCGAAACAATGCCGAACATGTCTCTCCGCGGAAACTTCTCCGAAATTCGAAAGACCTCTAATGTCAACTCATGAGCCTTCTGCCACACCAGCAACTCGGCATAACTCTTGATTTTCACCAGTCACCAGTCACTAATCACCAGTCACTACGCGGTGTATGAAGCGCCGCTGACAATTTCGATGATCTCTTTAGTAATCGCCGCTTGACGGACTTTGTTCATGTGCAGCGTAAGGCCTTCTATTACTTCGCCCGCATTTTTCGTGGCTGCTTCCATCGCCGTCATGCGCGCCGCGTGTTCGGCAGCGCACGATTCCAGCATGCTGCGCAACACCTGCGTTTCCACATAGCGTGGCAGCAACCGGGCCAGCAACTGCTGCTCGGGTTGCTCGTAAATGTAATCAATCTGTGAGGACGCAGCCTCCGCTTCCGTTTCTTCACCTGTCGTAATCTTTTCCACGGGAAGCAGTTTTTCCACGGTCAGGTCCGCGGAAATCACGTTCTTAAATTCGCTGAAAACCATGTATACGGCGTCCACTTTTTCTTCCACGTACAAATCCGTTACCAGTTTCGAAATCTCACGGGCAATGCCGAAATCCACCTTCGACAGCACGTTCACATACTCGCCGGCAAACGTGAACCCGGCTCTCCGCAGCGCGTCGCGGCCCTTTTTCCCGATCGGAATGACGGTGAACTTCTTCCCTGGCTTGCTGCGGTAGAACTCCGCCGCCTTTTTCAAAATGTTCGTATTGAACGCGCCAGCCAGCCCGCGTTCCCCGGCCAGCACCAGCACCAGAATGCGCTCCTCGGCCCGCTTGGCCAGCAGCGGATGCTCCGGCGATTCAATGCGCGCCATCGTCGAACGAAGCACGCGCACCAGTTCCTTCGCATAAGGACGCGCCGCCAGCGCAGCCTCCTGCGCCCGCCGCAAACGTGCCGCGGCCACGAACTTCATCGCGCGCGTAATCTGCTGGGTGTTCTTCACCGAGCGGATGCGGCGCCGGAAATCGAGTAGTGTGGGCATGGTCTCTGCTTAAGCCTGGCTGCTACTTCGCCGTCGCGGCCAGCGCGGCCGTGAAGCGCTCCTTGAATCCGTCGAGCGCCGTCTTGATCGTCGCTTTAATCCCGTCGTCCAGCGCCTTCTTCGTCGCGATATCCTTCAGCACGCCCGCATAACTCGTCTCTGCGAACTGCACGAATTCCTTCTCGAACCGCCGGACTTCGCCGACCGGAATATTATCCAGACCGCCGCTAGTCGCCACGTACAGCACCAGCACCTGCTTTTCCACCGACAGCGGCACGAACTGGTCCTGCTTCAGCACTTCCGTCAGCCGCTGGCCGCGTTGCAACTGCGCCTGCGTCACCTTGTCCAACTGGTCCGCGCCGAACTGCGCGAACGCGGCCAGTTCGCGGAACTGCGCCATGTCCAGGCGCAAGCTGCCCGCCACCTGGCGCATCGCCTTGATCTGCGCGTTGCCGCCGACGCGGCTGACCGAAATACCCACGTTGATCGCAGGGCGGATTCCGGCGTTAAACAAATCCGACTCCAGGTAAATCTGCCCGTCTGTAATCGAAATCACGTTCGTCGGGATGTACGCTGAAACGTCGCCCGCCTGCGTCTCAATCACCGGCAGCGACGTCAGTGAACCCGCGCCCAGCTTGTCGTTCAGCTTCGCCGCGCGTTCGAGCAAACGCGAGTGCAGATAAAACACGTCGCCCGGAAACGCTTCGCGTCCGGGAGGCCGCCGCAACAACAGCGAAATTTCGCGGTACGCCTGCGCGTGCTTCGAAAGGTCGTCGTAAAAGGTCACCGCGTGGCGCTTGTTGTCGCGGAAATATTCGCCCATCGCGCAAGCCGCATACGGCGCGATGTATTGCAGCGAAGCCGGTTCGGCCGCCGAAGACGCCACGATGATCGTGTACTCCATCGCCCCCGAATCGGTCAGCGCCTTGATCACCTGCGCGATCGTCGAGCGTTTCTGCCCGATCGCGCAGTAAATGCAGATCATGTCGTTGCCCTTCTGGTTGATGATCGTGTCCAGAATGACAGCGGTCTTTCCCGTCTGGCGGTCGCCGATGATCAGCTCGCGCTGTCCGCGGCCGATGGGAATCATCGAATCGATGGCCTTGATTCCCGTCTGCAGCGGTTCGCGCACCGGTTGGCGATCCAGAACTCCAGGCGCCAGTTTTTCCAGCGGATTCCTGATCTTCGAAGTGATGGGCCCCTTGTCGTCCAGCGGCAATCCCAGCGGATTCACAACGCGCCCAATCAGCTCAGGTCCCACCGGCACGGACATAATCGTGTTCGTGCGCTTTACAACGTCGCCTTCCTTCAACTCCGACGACTCTCCCAGCAGCACCGCGCCGACCTCTTCCTCTTCCAGGTTCAGCGCCAGTCCAAAAACGTTGTGGGGAAACGCCAGCATCTCGCCGGCCATCACCTTTTCCAAGCCGTGAATACGCGCGATGCCGTCGCCAACGCTGATGATCGCGCCGACCTCATCCACGGAAACCGTCTGCTCGTAGTTCGCGATCTGTTCGCGCAGTATCTTGCTGATTTCGTCTGCTTTGATATTTGCCATGCCTGCTCCGTTCCCGAATGCCTATTCCGCGGCCAGCCGCGCCCGCATCTGGTTCAGCCGGTTGCGCACCGAGCCGTCGTAAATCGTGTCGCCGATGCGGACCACCGCTCCGCCCAGCAATGCCGGATCCAGCGAATACTTGGCCTGAATTTTTCTTCCCGTCAGTCGCTCCAACGTCTGCTGCAACTGGGATTTCTGCGGCGCCGTCAGTTCGACGGCCGAGGTCACTTCCGCTTCCGACACGCCCTGCCGCTGCCGGATCACGTCCTCGAACGACCTCAAAATCTCCGGTAATAGATGTGTTCGCTGGTTGTCCACCACCACAAACAGAAAATTCCGCACAATGCGGCTCGCGCCCAGGCGCGCCGCCAACTTCTCAATCACGCCATGCTTCGCCGCAATCTCAACGGCTGGGTTAGCCAAAACATTGCGCAATTCCGCTGATTCCGCGTACGCCGCGCCAAAATCTTCCAATTGCTTCTGCACCGGCTCCGCTGCCCCTTGTTCTAGCGCGATGTCCGCCATCGCCGTAGCGTACTGCAGGCTCGCCGATCTCAATTCGGCCTCCCCTGCAGGCTTTGCACAAAGCTGCTGATCGCCGCTTCCTGCACCGCCGGAGTCATCTGCTTCGCCACCAGCGTCTCCGCGCCGTCCACGGCCAATTTCGCCGCCAATTCCTTCAATTCCACGCGCGCCGCGCGTTCGGCAGCTTCAATCTCAGCCTTGGCCGCGGCGCGAATTTTCTCCACGTCCAGAACCGTCGCCGCGCGCAACCGTTCCACTTCCGCCGCCGCGTCGCGCTGTGCCTGAGCACGGAACTCCGCAATCTCCCGCTCCAGGTTGCCCATTTTCGTTACCGCTTCCTGCAGCTTGCGCTCCGCCTCTGCTTTTGCGGCAGTCGCTTTTGTGATTGCGGAACTGATATTGTCCGCATTCCGGCGAAACATCGGGGGAAGCAGTTTTCCAAATACCCAGTAAAGCAGCCCAGCCAGGATCGCGAAGTGAATCCACTTGAAAATTATTTCGAAGTCATTTCCTGCGGAGCCGCCGCCTTCTTCAGCCGCGCAAGCAGCCGCCCCTGAAAACAACCCGAACGCGCACACAACAAGACCGGGCCAAATGCTGCGCAATACCTTCATCGAGCCTCTCTCGTCGGGGGTGCAGGCGGCGCCTGCAGGACGCGGCGCGCAATCTCCGCCGCCAGTTGTGTGGTGACGCTCTCGATATCCTTCTTCGCGCCGGCAAACTCGCCTGTCACGCGTTCTTTGGCCGCATTCACTTCCGCGTCCGCTCCGTTGCGCGCTTCCTTCAGCGCCGCCGCGCGTTCATCCATCAGTTTCCTGCGGTCGGCTTCCTGCTCCGCGTACACTTTCGCGCGCGCTTGCCTCCGCGCTTCTTCGTACTGCCGCACTTTCTCCGCCGCTGCGGCCTGCGCGGCTTCCGCCGCTTTCTGCGCTCCAACCGTCCGCGCGTCGCGCTCCGCCATCACCCTCAGCAACGGCTGAAAGAAAATGGCCCGCATGATGGCGTAGAAAAGGAGGACGATGACCGCTACGGGCACAGCCCGGAGGAACAGTTCGCCTAGTTGGTGAACCAAATCTGACATGAAATTTTTCGCCTAAAATTTCAGGAAGGCAGCCACTCCGATTTCCCGACCCGGTAGGAGCTTACGGTGGCCTTTGCGCTGCCTTACGGAACAATAATTTATATCATCCACCGCGACTCTCCGTCAACGAATCGCGCAGCCCGTGGGCAGCTCAAAATCGCGTTCCTCGTTATAATTCTCAAGCACTTCTAATGCGCGCCCCGCCTGCCTATCTGGCGCGCAGGAGCCTTCATGACTAAGACCTGGCAAACCAAATTAATTCACTCCGACGCGAAAATTCCCACCGGCTACAAATCCCTCGCCACGCCCACCTATCGCGGATCCACCACCGTCTTCCCCTCCGCAGCAAGCGTCAAAGACACCTGGGACCAGCACAAGGTCGGCTACACCTACGGCCTCTACGGCACGCCCACCGCCCTCGAACTCGCCGCGCGCATCTGCGAACTCGAATCCGGCAATCACACCATTCTCGCTCCCGGCGGCCAGGCCGCCATTTCGCTTATCAACCTCGCGCTGCTCCAGGCCGGCGACCACATCCTTGTCCCCACCAGCGTTTATTTCCCAAACCGAAAACTCACTACGCATCTTCTCTCTCGCTTCGGCGTCAACGCCACGTTTTACGATCCGCTCATCGGCGCGGGCATTTCCTCGCTCATCCAGGAAAACACCCGCATCATCTGGACCGAGTCACCCGGCTCCATCACCATGGAAGTTCAGGACATTCCCGCCATCGTCGCCGCCGCCCATGCGCGCAACATCAAAGTCGTCCTCGACAACACCTGGTCCGCCGGTGTTCTCTTCGACGCATTCGCCCACGGTGTCGACATCACCATGCAAGCCGTCACCAAATACATTGGTGGCCACAGCGACCTGCTGCTCGGCTCGGTCACTGTCCGCGACGACGCCGTCTACCAGCGCCTCGGCGCCGCGCAGCAGATGCTCGGCCTCGCGGTTTCGCCCGACGATTGCAGCCTCGCCCTCCGCGGCCTGCAAACGCTGGCCGTGCGCCTCTCCGCAATCGAAAATTCGGCGCTGCAAATCGCCAAGTGGCTGGCGGATCGCCCCGAAGTCGAGCGCGTCCTCCATCCCGCGCTGCCTTCCTGCCCGGGCCACGAGTTCTGGAAGCGAGATTTTCTCGGCTCTTCTGGCGTTTTTTCGCTGGTTTTCAAACCTGGCCCCACGCAGCGGCAGGTATTCGCCTTCGTCGACGCCCTTCAACTTTTCAAGGTGGGTTACAGCTGGGCAGGAGTCACAAGCCTCGCCGTCGCCTACAACATCGGCCGCATTCCCGGCCGGCCTCCCTACGATCACCGCATCGTCCGCCTCAACATCGGCCTCGAATCCACCACGGACCTCATCGCCGACCTCGGCCAAGCCCTCCCAGTATTGCGCGCATAAGCCTTTTGAAAGCGGAGGCAAAGCCTCCGCTTTTACGATGTAAGTGTGACCGCCCAATCATCGTTCTGCACATTACTCCTCAAAAGCGGCAGCTCCGCTGTCGCACTCAAAAATGTGGCGCTTCGCATCACGCTCCCCTACTCCTCCTTCGCCACAGCGTCGTACACAAACCGGAACCTCGACGGGTTCTTGTCCTTCCCAATCACCATTTCCACCTCTTCATACAATTGCAACCCGTCCTGCGAAACCTCATACGTCCGCGTCAGCGAACCCTTCTTCGGCAGCGGCGAAGTGCTCACCAGCTTCTCCCCGTCCCACTTGGCTTCCACCACGTCCGTTCCCACTCCCGCTGGTGCGTCCGGCTTGTGCCCGTCGGTATAGAAAATCGTCTTGCGTCCCTGGTCGCCAAACATTTCCACGATCGGATCCTTCTCGGTTTTCCTCTGCAGCTTCAGCCGCACCGAAGGGTCTACCAACTCGCTGTACCGCTGCCGGTCTTCCGCCGTATCTTTTTGTTGGCCGCCGTTGCCATGCTGCCCCCCGCCCATCCCCGGGCCGCCCATTCCACCGCCCGGAAAGCCGATGTGCGGACCGCCATTCCCGCCCTGGCCCTGTCCTGAATTATTCACCTGGCGCTGGTTCGATCTCGCCTTCGGATCGTCGCTTTCGTCGCGATTCAGTTTCCACGCCCCCAAAATGTTCGTCCGGGGCACAATCTTCACCGGCGGTGGAGGAGGCGGCTCGTTCGTCGACCTTTGTGAAGCCACTGGTGCGATGGGCCCCGGCGGCGCTTGCGCAACCGCCGCTCCTGTGAGCAGCAAACCGACCCCGCCGAAAATTATGATTTTGCGCGCTTGCTTCATGTCCGTCTTTCCTTGAGGGAGCGCATGGCGCGAAATCCCTCCAAATTCATTCCCGTACGATGCCGCGAAAGTTCCCCGAGTGGCTCGCGGGCCGCACGGCTCGCTTGACGAACCATCTTACAGCGGGGGATGGCGGGCGTCAGCAGCACCCTGCTGGTCTCCCTATTTTCGCGGGAAGCGTGGATAGTGTTATCCTCTCACGGGCTTTTGGTTCAACAAATTCCAAAGCCTTAAACATGGGCCCGCCCGCGCCGCGCCCTCCCAAAGGGAAGACGTTTTGGCGGAAACCATGGAAAACAACTTTACCTATGCCGCGCTATACCTCGGCCGGCAGTCCTACGAACTTTACAGTGAAGACGAGCATGCTACCTGGGCGGAACTCGTCCGGCGGCGTACTCCCCAGATCGAACAATTCGCGTGCAGGGAATATCTCGAAGGCTACCAACTCATCGGCATGGAAGAGGCCCGTCTGCCGAATCTGAAGCGAATTTCCGAGCGGCTGATGCCTCGAACCGGCTGGACTACCATTCCTGTGACCGGCTTTCTTCCCGCTCCCGCCTTCTTCGAAATGCTCGCGAATCGCGCGTTTCCTTCGACAACCTGGCTGCGGGACCGCAACTCGCTTGAGTACACACCGGAGCCCGATATTTTCCACGATGTCTTTGGGCATGTGCCCATGCACGCCCACAAGGTTTTCGCCGAATTCCTCGAACGCTATGGCGAGATCTGTGCGGCGACGGAAGATCCGGAAGTTCTGGAACAACTCGGAAGGCTTTTCTGGTACACGGTCGAATTTGGTCTGATCCGGCAAGGCGGGGAACTCAAGATGTTCGGGAGCGGAATCATCAGCTCGCACGGTGAGTGCACAAATGTTCTCGAGAGAAGGTGTGAAGTGCGCAGGTTCGAGCTCGATGCGGTCCTCAATACGACGGTCAAGGTCGATGAAATTCACAAAGTCCTCTTTGCCATCGACAGTTTCGATCAAATGTATGAGGCATTGCTCCAGGCCGAATTGAAATTCTTTGACGCCTCGAGAAAATAAAGAACGCCCAATCGCAAGTTTTTCGCGTCCGCGACCCTCCTGCCACAGTTGACCCTGGTTGCGCTCTGCAATGGCCTCTGCTCAAAGGGTGACTCGCCCGCTCTTGGCCGATAGCGGGTGTAGAATTCGTCTTTTCCGTTGGTCGGGGGGAACCCGTGCTCCGAACGTGTCTCGCGCTCCAGGCCCTACTGGCCAGCTTCTTCGCTGGCCTCGCCGGTTACGCGTCGGAACCCGCTGCCAATCTCGTTGGCGTCGTTTATTCCGAAGTCTCCAACCAGCGCATTGCACATGCTTCCGTCTGGCTTTGCGACGACGGCGGAACGCGGATGAAAGAGGCGGTAACCACCGACACTGGCGAGTTCGCTTTTCCCGGCCTGCACGCAGGCGCTTACATCCTGAAAATCACAGCGCCCGGTTTTCTTCCGCTGGAAATGAACGTGGATGTAAATTTCGGCACCGAGCACGGCATCTCCGTCTTCCTCAAGCCCGCCGGAAAATCGCTGAAAGAACAGCCGCCTGATCCATCAATTTCCGCGCACGAACTTTCTATGCCCGCCGCCGCTAGAAAGCTGATGGACTCCGGCAAGAAAAAACTTTACGCCGGAAACAACGCCGAAGGAGCCTTGCGCGATTTCGAAGCCGCGGTTGCAAAGGCTCCTGATTACTACGAGGCTTACTATCAACTCGGCATGGCATGCCTCTCGCTGCAAAAACCAGCCGACGCCGAAAAGAATCTGCGAACATCCGTCACGCTCAGTAACCAAACTTACTCTGACGCCGTCCTCGCGTTGGCCATTCTTCTCCTCGGCCGCCACGATTCCGCAAATGGCGAACCACTTTTGCACCGCGGCCTTGAACTCAATCCAAACTCCTGGGCCGGCTATTACGAATTAGGGAAGCTCGAGCTCTATCGCATGCATCTCGAACCCGCGCTGGACGCGGCGAAAACGGCGGAATCCCTAGCCCCGCAGCAGCCCAAAGTCTACCGCCTGCTTTCCCTCATCCATCTCCGCCAGAAAAATTATCAGGCCGCCCTCGTCGATCTCGACGCCTACATTCGCCTCGACCCCGACAGCCCCGAAGGCCAAACCGCAAAACAAATCCGCGCCGACACCGAGCGCCAGCTTAAAACTTCCCATCCCTAAACTGACTATCTCAGCGAACTGCGCCAGTCTTTGTAGCGGCCCCGACCGGGTCGAGGGCGCTTTTCCGATCCACCTGATAAGCGTCACCATTGGCAGGCTCCCGGCTCCGCGTCAAATCATCCAACGGTCCAAATCCCGTGCCCGCTCCAGCAGCCTTAGCGCTCCCAATTCGCGGAATTTCTTCGCGCGCTCCCGATAGTCAACCGCACCTTTCGGCAAAATCGCCATGAACGGAACGCCCGCCGCCCGCGC
>DATHMM010000134.1:0-24184 GCA_035487095.1 Candidatus Sulfotelmatobacter sp. | reverse complement strand
GAAGACACCAAATCCATCCGCGTGCTTCCGCACTCTGCGCCCGCGCCAACTCCGCAAATTAGTCTCGCCAAAGACGACTGGACCCGCTGGAACGACTACGGCATCGGCCTCTTCCTCCAGGGCGATCTCAGCGGCGCCGAACAGGCCTTCACGAAAATCACCGAACTGGCACCGGACAATTGCGACGGCTGGACCAACGTCGGCCGCGTCCGCGTCCAGGAAGGCAACACCGAAGGGGCAAAAGTCGTGCTCCTCAAAGCGCTGGCAATCAAACCCGATCTGCCCCGCGCCAATTTCTTCTACGCTCGCGTCCTGAAGGAGGAAGGCCACTACGACGAAGCCGCGCGAGCGCTGCAATCCGTCCTCGCGCAATTCCCGCGCGATCGCGTCGTCCACAACGAACTCGGCCGCGTCTTTTTTCTCCAAAAGCGTTACGCCGACGCTGCGAAAGAATTCCAGCAAACGCTCGCGATCGACCCCGAAGATCTCCAGGCCAATTACAACCTCATGCTCTGCTACACCGGCCTCGGCGACGAAGCCCGCGCCAACGAGCACAAGGAACGCTATCTCCGCTTCAAAGCCGACGAATCCTCTCAAGCCTTAACCGGCGCCTATCGCCAATCCCACCCCGAAGACAACAACGAGCGCCAGTCCATCCACGAACACATCTCAATCCCGCTCCAAACCAAAAAAGTTCCCGCAACAAAATCATCTGCAGGAGCCGGCCGCTGACCCGGGGGAGATGTCATCCCGAACCCGCGCCGTTTGCGGGTGAGGGATCTGCTTTCATGAACAATCGAGATCAAACGCAAAAGCGAGGATCGTTTAAATGACCTGGATCAAAACCCTTCGCCTCGAAGGCGACGAACGACTCCGCGAGTTGGTCCTGAAGCAGCGCCAACTCTACCCCATCGAATACTCGACGCCCGCCCCCACGGTTGATCGCGGCTTTGAAAACAGCATCGTCGGGTCCCACACGCTTTTCCCCGACGTCCTCTTCCACTCCTTCAGCGCATTTGGCGCCATGATGTCGCCTGATCTTCCTCTCAAGCGTTACCAGCACGAAATGATCGCCACGATGGTTTCCGTCACCAACCGCTGCTTCTATTGAATCGAATCCCACGCAGAGTTTCTGCGTCGCACAAGCCTCAACAACGAAATGGTTGCCGCGCTTCAAAAAGATTTCCGCACCGCCCCGATCAGCGATCAAGACAAAGCCATGCTCGAATACGTCGTCAAGCTCACCCGCGACGCCACCCAGTGCTCCCGCGCCGACCACGACCATCTCCGCGCCGTTGGTTTCGACGACCGCGGTATCCTGCAAATCACCCTGATCGCCTCGTGGTTCAATTACATCAACCGCGTCGCCGACGCCCTCGGCGTCGGCCGCGACATTCCGACGGAGACTCGATGAAGAAGCTTGTCCTCGTTTTTTTCCTTTTGCTGCCAGCCTATCCTTTTAATGGTTATCGGGAGGGCACGGCTTCAGCCGTGCCGAAGAGCCCGGAGAGGATCTGGGCTTCAGCCCCTGAGGTCTCCGCCCAGGCGACTAACTCCCAACCCGCCATCACCTTCCGCGACATCACCGCCCAGGCCGGCATCCGCTTCGTCCACAACAACGCCGCCTTCGGCAAAAAATATCTGCCCGAAACCATGGGCCCCGGCGTCGCTTTCATCGATTACGACAACGACGGTTGGCCCGACATCTTCCTCGTCAACGGCACCAACTGGCCCGGCCAGCCCTCCAAACACTCCACGCCCAAGCTCTACCACAACAATCACGACGGAACGTTCACCGACATAACTCACAAAGCCGGCCTCGACATCGAACTCTTCGGCATGGGCGTCGCCGTCGGCGATTACGACAACGACGGCTTCGATGATCTCTTCGTTACCGCTCTCGGCCAAAGCCATCTCTTCCACAACAATGGCAATGGCACCTTCACCGACGTCACACAAAAAGCCGGCCTCCTCGGTCCCAATGAATTCAGCACCAGCGCCGCCTGGGTGGACTACGACAAGGACGGCAAGCTCGATCTCGTCGTCGCCAATTACGTGCAGTGGTCCATCGAAAGCGACCTCTACTGCACACTCGACGGCAAAAGCAAATCCTATTGCACGCCCGAATCTTACAAGGGCACCTCCGTCCGCCTCTGGCACAATCGCGGCGACGGCACATTCGAAGACGTCACCAAAAAAGCCGGCCTCGGCGATCCCACCTCCAAAACCCTCGGCATCGCCATCCTCGATTACGACAACGACGGCTGGCCCGATCTTCTCCTATCCAACGACACGCAGCCCAACAAGCTCTATCGCAACAACGCCAACGGCTCCTTCACCGAAAAAGCCGTCGTCGCTGGCGTCGCCTTCAGCGAAGATGGCGTAGCTCGCGCGGGCATGGGAGTCGACGCCGCCGATTACGATCACTCCGGCGCCACCAGCATCCTCATCACCAATTTTTCCAATCAGATGGTTTCGCTCTATCACAACGAAGGCAAAGGCCTCTTCGTCGATGAGGCCCCGGGCTCCGACGTCGGCCGCGCTTCCCTGCTCACCCTCGGGTTCGGCTGCTTTTTCTTCGATTACGATCTCGACGGCTGGCCCGACATTTTCATTGCCAACGGACACATCGACAGCGACATCGAGCGCGTCCAGCCCAACGTGAAATACGCCATGCCGCCGCACCTCTTCCGCAATTTAGGCAAAGGGAATTTTCAGGAAGTCGCGAAATCGATGGGAAAATCTTTCAACACGCCGCGCGTAGGCCGCGGCACCGCTTATGCGGACATCAATAACGACGGCCGCCTCGACCTGCTGCTCTCCACCAACGGCGGCCCTGTTCATCTTTTTCTGAATGAAGCCACAGGCCCCGCGGCAACCAACAAAAGCCTGCGCATAAAACTGGTAGGCACAAAATCCAATCGCGACGGGATTGGGGCCGTCGTAAAACTCTCCGCGGGCGGCGAAACCCAGACCCAGATGCTCCGCAGCGGCTCCAGCTACCTCTCCGCCAGCGAACTGATCCTAACCTTCGGTCTCGCCCAAAACTCCCAAGCCGACAATCTCGAAATCCGCTGGCCCAGCGGCCAACTCGACAAACTCTCCAACATCCCCGCCGGCCAAACCATCACCATCACCGAATCTCAAGGAATCACCACCTCACGAAAATACAACAAGCCTTTGTAGCGGCGACCTTCAGGTCGCCAAGCGTGCCGCAGGCGCTCCTGCCTCTGCCGTTTGGCCTTCTTCTCTGCGAATTCTCTGTTCCCTCTGCATCTCTGCGTTAAATTTTTTCTCTTCCCCACCGCGCCACTCAACTCCCAACCCTCCGCCCCGCAATCACCGCCTGTCCCAAACTGATCCCCCCATCCCCTGCCGGCACTTCCGTATGAAAAAACACTTCAAACGAGCGCTCTTTCATCTCCGTAATCATCGTCTCCAGCAACAACGCATTCAGAAAGCATCCACCGCTCAAGCAAACGCGGTTCAATTGCGTCCGGTCGCGAATCCTCTCCGCCGCGTCCACAAACACCAGCGCCAGTCCGTTATGAAATTTCCGGCTGATGTCCGCAACGCTGGCCTGCTGTCGAATATCCTTCAGCAACCAGTCGAAGAGCGGCTTCGTCCCGATCTGCCAGATCGTTCCGTGCAAATCCAAATCCAGCGGGTACGCCGCCTCGCTACCTGAATCGCGCGCCGCCATTTCCAACTCAATCGCCGCCTGTGCCTCATAATTCACGGTGCCGCGCAAACCCACCAGCGCCGCCACCGCATCAAACAATCGCCCGCAGCTCGAAGTCCGCGGCGAATTGATCTCCCGCTCCATCATCTGCAAAACCACGCTCAGTTTCCGCGAATCGATCTCCCCCAGGAACGGCAATCCAAGCGTCTCAACGGCCTTCCCATAATGTTTCGCCAGATAGCTCACCGCCATCCGCCACGGCTCATGAATCGCCGCCGCGCCGCCGGGCAACGCCACATATTCGAAATGCGCCGCCCTCTCGAACTGGGTGTAATCCGCCACCAGCACTTCTCCGCCCCAGATCGCTCCGTCGGTGCCGTAGCCCGTTCCGTCCAGCGCAACCCCAATCACTTTCCCGTCCAGATGATTTTCCGCCATGCACGCCGCAACGTGCGCGTGATGGTGCTGCACGCCTACCAGCTCCACGCCTGTGCGCTCCTGCGCCCACTTCGTCGAAAAATAATCCGGATGCAGATCGTGCGCGATCACCTTTGGCTCGGTCTCCAGAATCCGCTGCAGGTGCTGCACCGCCTCCTCAAAGAATTTATAACTTTCGAGGTTCTCCAGGTCTCCCACATGCTGGCTCAGGAACGCCTCGCTTCCCCTCACCACGCAGACCGTATTTTTCAGCTCTCCGCCCACCGCCAGCACCGGCTGCACCTCTTTTTCCAGTTGCACCGGCACTGGCACGAATCCGCGCGACCTGCGCAGCTTCTGCGGCTGGCTCGCCGCCACGCGCACCACCGAATCGTCGCAGCGCCGCACAATCTCCCGGTCGTGCACCAGAAATGCATCCGCAATCCCATTCAATCTTCGAACCGCCTCCTCGTTATCAATCGCAATCGGCTCTTCGCTCAGGTTTCCGCTGGTCATCACCAGCGCCTCAAACTTCCCGCTCTGGAACAAAAGATGGTGCAGCGGCGTGTATGGCAAGAACACGTCCAGGAACCGGTTTCCCGGCGCCACTTCCGGCACAAACGCAACTTCCGGCCTTCTCGGCAGCAACACAATCGGCCGCTCAAACGAATGCATCAACTTTTTCGAAAGCTCATCCACCACGCAGAACCGCGACGCATCCTCCACCCGCCGCACCATAATCGCGAACGGCTTCTCCACCCGCCGTTTGCGCTCCCTCAATTTCCCGACGGCCTTTTCGTTTTGCGCGTCGCACGCCAGGTGAAATCCGCCCAGCCCCTTGATCGCCACCACCGAACCTTGCTGCAGCAGCCGCGCGGCCTCGCGAATCGGCTCTGCCACGTCCATCCGCGCGCCATCGGCGCCCAGCAGCCCCACTTGTGGCCCGCAATCCCAGCAGGCATTCGGTTGCGCGTGGAATCTCCGGCTGGCGGGATTCTCGTATTCCGCCTGGCACGCCGCGCACATCTTGAATTTCGCCATGGCCGTCCGCGCCCGATCGTAGGGAATGTCGTGAATAATCGTGAATCGCGGTCCGCAATTTGTGCAATTGATGAAGGGATACCGGAAACGTCGGTCGCGCGGGTTCATCAGCTCCCGCAGGCAGTCTTCGCAAACACTCACATCCGGGGAAATCAGTGCTTTCGCCGCGGCACGCGTGCTGCTCGCTTTAATCAGGAAAGCCGTCTCTTGCTGCACTTCCGCGGACCGCGGTGCCAATCCTGTGACCTTCGCCAGCGGCGGAATCTCTTTCGGCAAGCGCTCCAGAAACCGCTCTACGGCCTCCGCTTCGCCCTGCACTTCAATGCTTACACCCGCCGACGTATTGGCGATCAACCCCGTCAGCCCGCATTCATTCGCCAACCGGTAGACGTACGGGCGAAATCCCACTCCCTGCACAATCCCGGTGATCTCAATCGCTTTTCGAGCAACACTCGTCCGCACAGTTTCTGTCATGGTGTGAACCTACAGTGTACGGAAAACTCCCCGGAATTGTCATTCGGGATGGTGTTCCCCGTACAATTGCCTGTAAGCTCTTAGCTGCTCGTCTGTTCGCTTCAAACTATACACTGCAAACTAACGACTAAAAACTCCCTCCCTATGTTCTCCGACCGCACCAACTGGCCGCTCTCCCGCAATCGCTTCACCGTTGCCCTCGACGAACTTCGCGCCGCCGGCTCTCCCCTCCTCGATCTCACCGCCTCCAATCCCACCCAGTGCGGCTTTCTCTACGATTCCGCCGCCATCCTCTCCGCCTTCCAGAATCCCGCCGGGCTCACCTACGACCCGCAACCCAAAGGCACCCTCGCAGCTCGCCGCGAGGTCGCCCGCTACTATCTCGACGACCACCAAACGGCGATCGATCCCGAGTCCCTCTTCCTCACAACCAGCACCAGCGAAGCCTACTCCTACGCTTTCCGTCTCCTCTGCAATCCCGGCGACGAACTCCTTCTCCCCAAACCCAGCTATCCTCTCTTCGAATTTCTAGCCGGCCTGCAGGACGTCCGCCTCGTCCCCTACTCCCTCGCCTACGCCCACGGCTGGTTCATCGATTTTCAATCCCTCGAAAACGCCATCACCCCTCGCACCCGCGCCATACTACTCGTCCACCCCAACAATCCCACCGGCTCCTACATCCATCCCGAAGAAGTCGTCCGCCTCAACGCGCTTTGCAAAAAACACAATCTCGCCCTCATCGTCGACGAAGTTTTCCTCGATTTCCGTTTCGACTCCGCCCCCCGCAAAACCTTCGCCGCTAACACCGAAGCCCTCACATTCACCCTCAGTGGCCTCTCCAAAATTTCCGCGCTCCCGCAAATGAAAGTGGCCTGGCTCGCCCTCACTGGCCCCGTCGCCCAAGTTCGCCCCGCTCTCGATCGCCTCGAAATCATCGCCGACACCTATCTCTCCCTAAGCGCCCCTGCCCAGGCCGCTCTCCCCGCACTCCTCTCCCAGCGCCACTCCCTCCACCCGCAACTCCTCGCCCGCATACGCGAAAACCGCGCCCACCTCCAATCCCAGCTCCGCTCCCACCCCGCCTGCGAACTCCTCCATGCCGAAGCCGGCTGGTACGCAATCCTCCGCTACTCCGCCAACTCTTCCACCCACGCCTCCGACGAAGACCTCGTCATCCACCTGCTCCGCCGCCACCACATCCTCCTCCACCCCGGCCACTTCTACGACTTCCCATCGAACAATCACCTCGTCCTCAGCCTCATCGCCCCTGCCGATGTTTTCAGTGAAGCCCTCCAAAAACTCCTCTCCGGTTTTTAGATCGCATCCGTCTGATTCATCCGACCCGAAACACTCCAAAAAACAAAAAAGGCGCCCAAAGGCGCCTTCCCAAAACTAAGATCTAGACTTCCTGATTTTGCTTTTTCCGGAGCTTACGGTTGAAGGCTGACGTCAGTCGACTAAACAGGGACCCTCAAGGCGCGCATCCAGGTGTTCTCGCGTGCCAACGCGTCATTTCACCACGACCGTCGTGCGCATCCAGGGATGGATGCAACACTGAAAGTAATGTTCCCCTTGCGATAGATTCGCGACCTGGAGCTGGCTTCCTTGAAGGATGCGTGTTCTGGCCACCGGGATTTTCGAAAAGCCGCCGGCGCACTCGGGAGCCACTTCCTCGCCTGGCCCGTTTAGGCCCGGTATGAAGCCCCCACCAAACTTTGCAACCTCGGTGAATGTGTGAGGCTCGCCGCCCTGATTCACGGCGTGAAGGATGGTACCTTTCTTGATTGCCAGATTGTCAGGTTCGAAATCCCAGTTCCGGTCGGGATTTCCCGAAGCTGCTTCCGAAAACAACGTTGAAAATGTTGTGGATGCTCCCAGCGCAACGTTCTTGCAGAAATCCGGGCCGGCCGCGGTGGAAACGTTGAAGGTGGCCGGATCACATTCGTCTAAGGTAACGACCTGCGCGGTACCTGGTGTGTTATCTTCGCCCATCCAACCCGCGAACAGGAAACAACAAACGGCTAATCCGAGCTTCGACAGCGTATTCGTCATGGATCTTCTTCCTTTCCTTTCGACAGTCGCCCGAGAAACCGCCGGCCGCGTTATGCATGCTGCCGTTTGGGTTTCGCCAGCGATACTCGCGGCGACTCTCGCCAATGGTTGCGACGGCGTCAATCCTTCTTGCCCCCATTTGTCCCCAAAGTTTTCTCCATTCCTAAACTATTAGGGACAAAGAAGTTTCCGGAGCATGGGGCTGGGCTCCCCATCGGGGTATGAATTGTGATAGGCTTGCCCAACTTGCGGGACTCGCTATGGCTTCTACCGCACCAGCCCCTCGGCTGCTTCGTTTCGACTTCTTCGAACTGGATACCCGCGCGCGTGAACTCCGGAAACACGGAGTAAAGCTCCGATTGCAGGGCCAACCGCTCCAGGTACTTGCCACCTTGCTGAATCGCGCGGGCGATGTCGTGACGCGCGACGAACTTCGAGCGGAGATATGGACGGACGACACTTTCGTCGACTTCGACCATAGCCTTCACAATGCCGTTGCCCGCGTTCGCGAAGTGTTAGGCGACTCTGTCGATACGCCTCGATACATCGAAACACTTCCGCGCTGCGGATACAGGTTTATTGCCCCGGTAACGGGAGTGGAAATCCATCCCGTTGGCCCTGCTCTCCAAAGCGGGACATCCACAAACGCACCTGATGGCGTGAGACCGAGCAGATTTCGAGTGGCATTGGCGTTTACGCTGGTGGTGCTTGTTGCTCTGGGATCGGCTTTCTGGCTCGTGCGAATGGCCAACAATCGCACGGCTGCGGCTCCCCGCTTGCGCTCCATTGCCGTTCTGCCCCTCCAGAATTTGTCCGGCGATCCGTCGGAGGAATTCTTCGTGGATGGCGTGACGGAGCAGTTGATTACCGACCTCGCCAAGGTTGGCTCGCTACGCGTTATCTCAAGAACTTCCGTCATGCGATACAAAGGCACCAGAAAGGGCCTGCCCGAAATTGCACGCGAATTGAACGTTGACGCCATCGTTGAAGGTTCGGTGATCCGTTCGGGGCAACGAGTGCGTGTAACGGCCCAACTCGTTCAAGCACCTACCGACCAGCACCTGTGGGCAGAGACATACGACGGCGATCTCGGCGATATCCTGAAGCTGCAAGGTGAAGTGGCGGGCGCCATAGCGGGGCAAGTCCGCGCACATCTCACCCCAACGGAACAGGCTCTGATGCGCCGGGCCCACGCGGTGAACCCGGGCGCATACGATGCCTATCTCAAAGGGCGTCTCTACTTTGTCAACGAGTACACCAAACCTGATTCGCTCAAGAAGGCACAACGCTACTTTGAAGAGTCGATCCAAAAAGATCCAAACTTCGCTCTTGCTTACTCGGGGCTCGCGGACACCTACGTCTACCTGGCGTTTGCAGACGCTTTGCAAAAAGATCAGGCCTACCGGTCTGCCAAAGAAGCGTTAGCCAAGGCACTGGAACTGGACGACAGCATCGGCGAAGCCTACGACACCCTCGGCCTGCTGAGTTTCGAGTTCGACTGGGATTGGAACACTGCCGATCGCGAGTTCAACCGTGCCATCGCTCTGGCGCCGAGCTACAGCTGCGCGCATGAAGATCGCGCCATTTTTCTCGCCTTTGTTGGCCGGCGAGCCGAAGCGCTCGCCGAGCTCAAAAAGATTCAACAACTGGACTATGGTTTCAGTGCGGGGCATACCGAGTCCGCGACCTACTATGAACTCCAGGATTACCCCAATTTAATTGAATCCAGCAGGAGAGGCCTGATTTTCGACCCAAACGATTGGTTCCAGCACTTCAGCCTCGGCGTAGGTTACGAGGGCACCGGCAAGGTTCAGGAAGCCATTTCCGAGTACCAGAAAGCGATCGAGATCTCAGGTAATTCCCGGAGCGCTGTGGCGCTGGCACACGCCTATTCAGCCGCAGGCAAAAAAGCCGACGCGGAAAAGATCCTTCACGATTTGGAGCACAAATTAAATCAGACCTCTGCTTCGCCATACACCATGGCCACGATCTATGCCGGCCTCGGCGAAAACGACAAAGCTTTCGAGTTTCTGGAAAAGGCTTACTCGGAGAAGTCTTTGGACATTCCCTGGTCGCTCAAATCCGACCTGCTGTTTGATAGCCTGCGTCCCGATCCTCGGTTCCAAAGCCTGCTTCGCCGTATCGGCTTGGCCGCCTAGCTTTCCCGTGGAAACTTTGTTTTTGAAATTCTGCGCGCAGGCATCTTTGCGCTAAGTCACGCGTGAGATTCTCTCGCCGGCAGCTAGCTGTCGAATTAATCAGCTTGCTATCTCCAAGAACAAATAAGGCGCCAAAAGGCGCCTCCATGCAAACCCATCCATATTTATGGATTTCTCGCTGGTCTTACTGATTACCGATTACTGAAAACTGACTACTTCTCTTGGTAGCGATACCGGGATTCGAGGCTCCGGCCCGTGGGATTTTGCCGAAAAAACTGGCCAGAGGTATCGGTGGGCCGGGCTTTTGAGCTTCGAAAAGCCGATGGAACAGGACGCCGACTCCGTTCCGAGAGGAGGAAGGCAACACAGCAACCACGTTATCGCGAGTGGATTGCTCGGTCCTGCGGCACGCCAGCGCTATACCGAAGGTGCAATCGATTTTTTTGAACGTAATCTCAGTTCAAGCTGCCTTATTGCAGAGCCAAAGCCAGCTTGTAAATGTCGACACTGAAATCAATAAAGGATGCCGTCGGTCGAACCTGTTGCTCTTAGCGCCCGAACTTTTGTGTTGTCCCCGACAGAAGCTTCCCAAGCTTCCTCTAGTAACCCCTAACACGCTGAATTGGCGGCACTTAGACACGACAAAGCGGCCGTTAATGGAAAATGCGGTTGGATTTCTTGGGAAGGAACTCATATAGCCAATAACCTTTTTTTGTGCTCGTGAACAAACTGAGTTTGTTCTGAAACTTTGGCTGGTCGGACAGCATCAGACGCACGTGGAAGAAATGCATGCTTCCGCCAGCTGTAGTCAGTCCTAGTCTATGAAGTTCATAGTTTATTTTCGACTACTACTCGTTGTCCTCCTGTTGGGAGGGCCGATTATGGCGTGCGCCATTCCGAACGCACAGCTCACGGCTGCTGAGAAGCAGTGTTGCAAAGAGATGAGCGGGGATTGCCAACAGGATGCGTCAGGCATGCCGATGCCTCACTCCTGCTGCAAAACATCGGTTCAACCGCCTCACGATTTCCGGCCTTCTTCAACCTTTTCGCCCTCTGCTCCTTATTTGGTAACCAGCGCAGTAGAGTTTCTTTCGATCCCGTCTTTGGCCGAGCAGTCCGGCCAATTCGCTCCCTGGCTGTCGCGGGCACTCTCGCCTCCACTTGCGACGCTCGACGCTTTCGCTCCCCTGAGAATCTAGCGCTTCGCTCCATTCCTGTTTGGAACTACGCATCGCTGTCTCTGATTGCAGTGCTCCTCATTGGAGGAGAGCTGTGGGATTTCTACCCACAGATTTGACACCGTGCCGTTTCCCGGTCTGCGGGCGCGCATGGATTCTTGCGTGAGTCTTGGGAGAAGCAACGATGATCGACCGCATTATTGAGCTTTCGCTGCGAAACAAGTTTCTGGTTGTGATGCTTTGGATTGGAATTGCGGGCTGGGGTCTGTGGGCGATGCTCCGCGCTCCGATTGATGCCATTCCCGATTTGAGCGACAACCAGGTGATTGTTTTCACCGACTGGTCCGGGCGGAGCCCTCAGGAAGTAGAGGATCAGATCACCTACCCGCTTACCGTCAACTTGCAAGGCTTGCCCGGGGTCAAGGTTGTACGCTCTTCGTCGGCATTTGGCTTCTCTATGATTTTCGTGATCTTCGAAGATGACGTCGACCTGTATTTTGCCCGGACGCGCGTGCTGGAGCGCCTCAACCTTGTCAGCAAGCAGCTTCCGGCCGGCGTCGTGCCAACGCTCGGCCCGGATGCGACCGGTGTTGGTCACGTGTTCTGGTACACCGTGGAAGGCGGCGGGCTCAGCCTGCGCGATCTGCGCTCTTTGCAGGACTGGTATGTGCGCTACCAGTTGAACTCAGTTCCCGGCGTAGCGGAGGTGGCAAGCGTCGGCGGCACGGTGCAGCAATACCAGATCGATGTCGACCCGAACCGGCTGCGCTCTTACGGCGTTCCTCTCAGCACGGTGATGCGGGCGGTGATGGCGAGCAACTCGAATGTGGGCGGCAATGTCATCGCTGAGAACGGCTCCTGGTCTATCGTGCGTGGGCTCGGCTTGATCGAAAATCTCGATGATATTCGCAATATCGTGGTCGGTGAGCATAACGGCACGCCCGTCTTTCTTAAGGATCTGGGCACCGTCAAGATCGGCGACGCATTCCGGACAGCGGCCCTGGTCAAGAACAGCTCCGAAGCGGTTGGCGGAGTGATCGTAGCGCGAACAGGCGAGAACACAAAGGAAGTCATTGACCGGGTGAAGCAAAAAATCAAGGAGATCGAACCTGGGCTGCCTTCCGGCGTGCATATTGTTCCTTTCTACGACCGATCGCAGTTGATCGAGGCCACTGTCGATACCCTTCGCCATGCACTGCTCGAAGAGATCATCCTGGTCACGCTCGCTCACGTCATCTTTCTAATGCACTTCCGTAGCATCCTGGTAGTCACGCTGCCGTTGCCACTCGCCGTGCTCTGTTCCTTCCTGCTGATGCACTACGCCCATGTAACGTCGAATGTGATGTCGCTTGCGGGTATTGCCATCGCTATCGGGGTGTTGGTGGATGCGGGGATAGTCGTTACTGAAAATGCGTTTCGACATCTGGAAGGCGTCGATACCAGCGATCGAGGACGTGTTTTCGAGACGGTCTTGCGTGCGACAAAGTTGGTCGGTCGTCCGACGTTCTTCTCGATGGCGATTATCATTCTGGCGTTTGTGCCGGTGTTTGCGCTGACAGGGCAAGAAGGAAAGCTCTTCCACCCGCTCGCTTTTGCCAAGACCTTTGCGATGGTTAGCGCAACCGCCATTGCCCTGACGCTTGTGCCCATTCTTTGTGTGCTCCTGCTCCGCGGTAAGTTCCATTCGGAAGACCAGAACCCGGTCATGCGTTTTTTACAGCGGGTCTATCGTCCTGCATTGTCCTGGGCGCTGGATCATCGTGCCATCACACTCGGCATCGCGGTTGTCTTTCTCGTCGGCGCGGTGGTTTTGGCTTCCGGAATAGGCAGTGAGTTCATGCCGCCGCTGAATGAGGGCGACATCATGTTCATGCCCATCGCGGATGCGAGCATTTCTCTGCCGCAGAACATCGCGTATGCGAAGCGGCAAGATAAAGTGCTCGAGAGTTTTCCGGAAGTCGCCTATGTCGCGGCAAAGATAGCGCGTGCGGAGACCTCGACGGATCCGGCTGGGCTGAACATGACGGAGACCATTGTGCATCTCAAGCCGCGCGATCAGTGGCGACCGGGCATGACCCTTCCGAAGCTGAAGAGCTCGATGGACCGCGCCGTTTCCTTGCCTGGTGTGGCGAATATTTGGACACAACCGATCATCAATCGAATCGACATGCTCACGACAGGAATTCGATCAGAGATTGGCGTCAAGCTCTTCGGTTCTGATCTGACGGAACTTGAAGCGAAGGCTCGTGAGGTTGCTGACGCTGTGCGGACCGTGAAGGGTGCGAGCGATATCTATCCAGAGCAGGTGACGGGCGGGCTGTATCTCGACATCAAGCCGAACCGCGAGGCGGCTGCGCGCTACGGCATCGACGTCGGCGAGGTGCAGAACGTCATCGAGACAGCCATTGGCGAAAACAATCTAACAACCACCATCGAAGGGCGGCGGCGATTCCCCGTGCGAGTTCGGTACGCACCGGAGTTCCGGCGCGATCCGGGAGATCTTGCAAACGTGCTCGTGACGGGAGCGAAGGGAGCACAAATCCCGCTGGGACAAGTTGCAGATATACGTCAGGTAGCCGGGCCAGCGCAGATCAACAGCGAAAATGGCCTGCTGGAGGTTTCCGTTCTAATGAATGCGCGTGGCCGCGACGCCGGCAGCGTCATCGCCGACGCAGACAAAGCCATCCGTGCGCGAGTGAAAATGCCTCCCGGTTATTACTACAACTGGAGCGGGCAATTTGAGAGCGAGATTCGTGCCAAAAAAAGACTCCAGATTGTCGTCCCGATTGCCATCGGGATCATCTACATCCTGCTTTATCTGACGTACCGCTCCTTCCTGGAGGCCGCACATGTTTTGCTTGCCGTGCCGTTTGCCCTCACCGGAGGGCTCTATCTGCTCTGGCTGCTTCACTATAACTTCTCGGTCGCCGTCTGGGTCGGATTCATTGCGCTCTTCGGCACCGCGGTGCAAACGACGGTGGTGATGGTTATCTATCTCGAGGAAGCCGTGGAACGAAAGCGGCACGAGCGAGGGACGCTGAGAATCACGGACCTACGCGAAGCCGTCATGGAGGGGGCGCTACTCCGCCTTCGCCCGAAGCTCATGACCGTCTCGACCATCGTGGCGGGATTGCTGCCGATTTTCTGGAGCAACCGTGTGGGATCGGAGGTGATACGACCTCTGGCCACGCCAGTCCTCGGCGGCATGCTCAGTTCGCTCGCGCACGTGCTGATCGTCACACCCATCATTTTCATGTGGCTGCGTGAGCGTGACCTGCGCCGTAGCCCATCGGAAGTTGCAGCTTCGCAACCACCGCAAGGCCTACAAGCATTTCCAACCTCACTCTAAGGAGAAACTCTTATGAAAACTCTTCATGTGATTATGTTGTCGTTCATTTTTGCGGTAGCCGGTTGCAGCGGAGACAAAGTCAATCTCTCTGCCCTGAAACCGGCAGCGAGCAAGTCTGCCGGAAAGCTCACCATCGTCCTGCTGAACAAGAGCGGCGACCTCATGCAAGGTCAGAACGAATTTGTCGTGCAGTTCAAGGACGACCAGGGCCAGCCCGCCGATGTCGGCGATGTGCAGATTGGCTCCAGTATGTCCATGCCCAGCATGGCCCCCATGTCGGGGGATTCCGAGATCACAGCCACAGGTCAAACGGGAATCTACAAAGTGACTTCCAACTTCGCGATGAGCGGGGCATGGCACTTCACGCTTTCCTGGAACGGGCCATATGGCCAAGGCCACACAACCTTCAACAGCAACGTGAGGTAGGGATCATGAAACGAATGCTCGGTATTTATCGATCGTGGCTATTGATGACGGCAGCGTTGGCAGGTTCGCTGTCGCTTTCCGCGCAGGAGGCCCACCCGCGGCCCGCGAGTGATTTTCTCGATCCCCGCGGGGGAGTTACTGAGGAAGAATTCGTAACTCGGGCCTTGGCTTCCAATCCCACCCTGCTGGCGGAACGTCAGCAGATTGCTATGGCGAAGGGAGACGTAACGCAGGCTCGTCTCCGGCAAAACCCGTCGCTGACTCTTGGTGGACTGAAAGAAGTGAATGGCGGCGATAACGCGATTAACGTCAAGGGCTCGCTCCCACTGGAGCTCTTCGGACGCCGCGCACGTCGGACGGAAGTCGCGGAGAACAAGGAAGAAGCCACGCAGCAGGGCGTGGCGGATCACGAGCGCCTGCTCACCGGAGAAGTTCGGATGCGCTTCGGTCAAGCTCTTGCTGCCATACGCGATTTGACGTTTGTCGAACAGCTTCTCCAGGTGAATCGAGATTTCCTTCGATTGATGGAGGATCGTGTACAGGAAGGAGCGGTCCCTGCGCTCGATGCGGATGAAACACGCGTCGAGGCGAACCGCGTCGAAACGCTGCGAATTGATTATCAGGCCAAGGCAGAGGTTGCCTTACTTGCTCTCAAGGAAACGGTGGGCGTAGACCCCGAGGAGCCTATCCGGTTAAAGGGGGCGCTTGAACTTGCTCCCCAGGCCTATGACCGGAAACAGCTTCTACAGTTGGCGATGGATCATCGACCCGACCGGGCCTTCCAGCGGGCGAACGAAGAACTTGCCAATGCAGAACTTCGTTCCGATCGGGCAAAAGGAAAACCAGACGCCAGTGTCTTCGGCGGTTACGAGCGTCCGGACTCTGGCTTTTCGCAACGAGCCTTCGACGCAGCGGGAAATCTTGCACCGATACGCCGGACTTTCAACCACGTTGTTTTCGGCCTCGATATCAACTTGCCGGTGTTCAATCGTAATCAAGGCGCGGTCGTCGCGGACACGGCGGCCATCCAGGCGGCACGCAGTCAGATTGCAGCGGTTGATCTGAACCTTCGGCACGAGGTCGCACAGAACCTCATACGGTTCAACGGAGCACAGGCGCGGGTTACGGCCTACCGAAGCGGTGTGCGCGACCAGGCCGCTCACAACTTAGATGTCGTTCGCCAGACTTACAGTTACGGTCGCACTACGTTGTTGGATGTCATCGCGGAACAGCGTCGTTACATCGACATCGAAACCGGGTACACGGAGATCCTGCTGGACGCGTATGCGGCCCACATTGCTCTCGAACAGGCAGTCGGTACTAACCTGCCATGAAGGGTGAAGCCATGCAAAAAACAGATATGAAGGAAACGCCCCCTGTCCCACGTCGTCCAGGGAAGTGGATCGGCTTCGGTGCAGTCACAATCGTCGCTATTGCGGTCGGGCTTTGGTTTGCTGCACAACACGGCAGCAGACCAAAGCCACGTCCACACGCCCCAATGTCAAGCATGGCCGATAGGCCATCTGCCGCGAACGAAGATTCAACGGACTCGACCGCAGCCAGCGCTGATTTACAGGTCGAACTAGGCCCCGACGATCTGAAGAAGGCGCAGGTTCAAACCGTCCATGTGGACGTGAGGAAGACCTCCAGCACACTTCGCGTTCCCGGAATCGTCAACCCAGACGAATATCGCGAGGTGCATGTCACTTCGCTTGTCGGCGGTGTCATCAGGCAGGTTCCTGTGGTCCTTGGCGACCACGTCAAGCGCGGGCAGCCCTTGGCTGTCGTCTTCAGCGGTGAACTCGCGGAGGCGGAAACACAGTATCTTTCTCACTTGGCCGAGTTAGAAGCCGACCACAAAAAACTTGTGCGCACGCAAAACCTGGTCAAGCTCGGAGCCGCCAGCCAACAAGAAGAGGAAGACGTGGAGGCGATGCATGCCGGTCATGAATCGTATGTACGTGCGGCCCTCGAAAAGCTGAAGTTGCTGGGTGCCAGCGACCAGCAAATCGCTTCGCTCAAGCAGGCCGAACAGATTGATCCGAACTTTGTCGTGTCTGCGCCGATCAACGGAGTAGTGCTTACCCGCGCCGCAAATCTTGGATTGGTTGTGAGTACGGCGCAGGAACTCTTTACCGTTGCCAACCTGTCCACGGTCTGGATCATGGCCAGCATCAACGAAAAGGACTTCGCATCCGTGCGCGTCGGCACCGCCGCATCCGTCACGGCTCAAGCGTATCCGGGGCGTCTATGGAAAGGGCGCGTCATCTACATCCAACCTCAAGTAGACCCGACTACGCGGACCGCCCAGGCCCGGATCGAGGTCGCCAATCTCCGTGAGGATTTACGCATCGACATGTACACCGATGTCGACTTCAGCTCTGATGGCGCTCCGGGTACAGTCGTGCCGGAAGCAGCAGTGCAATTTATCGGCGAACGGCGGTTCGTGTTTCTTCCGGTCAAGGACAATGACGGCAGCTTCGCATTGCGCGAGGTCCGACTTGGTTCTGCCGCAGGCGGGTATTATTCGGTGTTGGAAGGATTGAAGGTAAACGACGAGGTTGTGACGGATGGAAGCTTCATCCTCAAAGCCGAGGCCCTCCGCCAGCATCCCGAGTTGCACTGAACCCGAATTGCTGCTGGCAAACTCGCATGAACGTGATCTACGTGACTTGGAAGATCGGTGAGTATGAACGAGCGGGATTGGAAACAGCCAGACGATAAATCGAACCTATCGGCGCCGGCGGCGTCTTCGAAGCCCGCAGTAAATCAGGCGAGAGACGTACCCACAGGAACGACCGTCAGGATCAAGTACAAGCATTCATTGGCGATCCGCTGGATGCATTGGATCAATTTCCCATTGCTTGTCGTGATGATCTACTCGGGTCTCCTCATTTATTGGGCCGATTCGCAGTACGAGGGGCTGAATGCACACCGCGTCTATCGCGTCGAGTTCGGTAGCTGGACATTCTTCCGGCTCTTTCCCTCGTGGTTCTACAACGCTCTCCACCTCAAATTCCAGCTTGCGAAAGGTCTGGGCTACCACTTTTTCTTCATGTGGTTCTTCGCACTGAACGGAGTCGCCTATGTCTTGTACACCGTTTTTTCTGGTGAGTGGCGGGAACTCGTTCCAACGCGGCGTTCGTTTGGGGAAGCAATCGAGGTGACGTTGCACGATCTGGGGTTAAGCAAGCACCATCCACCGCAGTGGAAATTCAATGGAGCACAACAGGTGGCCTACACAGGTGTCATTCTCATGGGGGCGGGTTCGTTGCTCACTGGCCTTGCTATCTACAAACCAACTCAGCTGCATGTGCTTACGACTTTGCTCGGCGGTTACGAAATGGCACGGTGGTTCCATTTTTGGCTGACGATGGCCTATGTTGGCTTTTTCTTAGTACACGTTGCGCAGGTTATCCGCGCGGGCTGGAACAACTTCCGCGCCATGGTCATCGGGTATCAGATTTTACCTGGTGAGCTGGGGAAGGGCGACAAGGTTCCCAATGAACAAAACATCTCAGCGAGTTGAGCGCGAAACGCTTGCGGGGCTCCAGCGCCGCTCGCGCCGTGGCTTCCTAGCCGCCGCTGTCGCCGCCGTGGCGGGCGGCGGCATGTGGAAATGGCTGAATGATCAGCCCGGAGTTGACGGACTCGCCTCGCCCTTCCGCAAGGCGATGGAATTAAACGCTGGAATTACTCGCCGAATCTTTCGCGAACGAGCGCTGGCGCCCGAATTCGAAAGATCGAAAGCGGTGAGTTCCTTCCGTCATAACGGCGATATCGGACTCTCCGAGATCCGGCCCGAGGACTGGCGCCTGCAACTCGTCGGCGTCTTGAACCCTGCGTCCTACGCACAGTACAGCAGAGACGTGTCCTCTTGGACCTACGGAATGAATCCCTCGGACACAGAAGCTCCTAACTCAGATGTCGATTCACCTCCGAAGAAACCTACCATGCACGAGGAAGACTACAAAGGTGGTGCTGTAAGGATGAAGCTGACGGAGATGCCCGAACACACGCATGCGGATGTTCCCGGTTTGCTACTCACCATGTCGGATGTGAAGAAACTGCCGCATGTGGAGATGGTCACGGAATTTAAGTGCATTGAGGGTTGGAACGAAATAGTTTACTGGGGTGGCGCGCGCCTGCGCGACTTCCTCGCCGCGTTCCCACCACTCAACGGGGGCCGCAGTCAGTCTGATTCCAAGAAGCCGGCGAGTGGCATTCCGAAGTACGTGGGCTTCGAGACGCCTGACGGCCAGTATTACGTCGGCATCGAGCGCGAAGTCGCACTGCACCCGCAAACCCTGCTTGCCTACGAGCTGAACGGCCAGCATTTGACACCGGACCATGGTGCCCCTCTACGTTTGGTTACTCCGCTCAAGTACGGTATCAAACAGCTCAAACAGATTGGCCGAATCACATACACGGACATGCGGCCTCATGACTATTGGCACGAGCAGGGATACGACTACTACGCCGGTCTGTGAATTGGAGCGCTGAATCTTTTGCACGCTGCATTGGCAGGATAGACAGTCCAAATTACAGCCCCAAGGTTCAAACTAAGCGCTCCTTGTTCGAATATGTTGGGTGCGCACGGTCGGCACAGTTGCCAGCATTGCCGGCAGCTCGTCCAGTAGTTTCGGAAAGGACCGTCATTTCTCCGTGGCCTGAACAACTCGTGGCTATTTGTCTTTTAGATTCAGGAGTTGTTTGCCGGAGCCCTTAATTCAAAAGAGGACGTGAGTAAGATCGTTTTGTGCAGCGTTCGGTACAGGGGACAGTGCATTGCGTAAATGCCGTGCGTCCGATCGACTGTTTCCCTTGCCGCTTCAGGCGCCACCAGATGCATGGCCACGTGGATGCGCCGAATGACGAGCACGCCCTCCTCCGTTTCCACCTCTCCCGTTACGTCCGCGGTCAATTTCCCATTGCTGGCATCGATTTGGCGCGCTTCCAGCGCGCCTCCAAAAGTACCCACCATTCAACCCGCGGTCGCTGAAATGACATAGTCAATGGTTGACGAATGCGACTCCTTCAACTTTGCCGGGTCAACTTTGTAGTGCTCGGCGATCGCCCCATGGACACTGTAGATCACTGGATGGGACTCGCCTGCCAGATGCGCGATGCGAAGGGGCCCCTGCCGGCGCTCGATTCGAGATTTGGAAACATAAACGACATCGGCCATAAATTTCTCCTTCCAGCAGAATCGATTCGATCCAACTCCGAATGATCAGTTGTGCCGGATAGCGTTCGGAGATCGTTTGAGGTCGAGGGGGAGTATTTGCAATTGCCAACTCACCGGCACCGACGTAGGCGGATAGCAGATCGCCTTGTCACAGGCCTGATATTTCAACTCCCCGGTAATGGAAATTGTTTTCTGAGCTGAGACGAGCGAGCGGACGACATCGCGAGCCTCGGAAGGAATCACAGTAACATCCTGGGTGATGCGGAACTTGCCCTCAAAAACCGCTACACGTTCCTGGATCGCTTCCAAATAGAGGATTTTGGAGTCCGGGTACGTCGGGTCAGAGAGTTCGATCCCCGAGCGCGGCTGCAGTTGCATCTGGATCGGCTTGTAGCCGTTTACGCCCGGAGAATAAACGTGGACACCTGACGGCAGCTCGATTTCAGCAGCCAGAGTGACGCGGTTGCCCGGCGCCACGGCGCGATCCGATTGAGTAAGAGTAAGCCGCAGATGAGGCGCTTCGACATTTTGGCTTACTTCCTCGATCAGTTCGGGGAAAAGCTTCCCAATGACGTTGTTCGCCGTGAATCGGTTCGTGTACTTCGCCTCGAAATATTTTTCGCGAATCACGCCGTTCTGGTCTATATAAAAAAATCCGGGGTACGCCATGCCCTTCGTCATACCCTTTGCTTCTGTGTTAAGCACCTTGAAGGCGCCAATGATTTCCGACCTGGGGTCAGCTAATAGCGGAAAGTCTATATTGTGCCGCTCAGCGAAATCTTTCAGAATAGCCGGACTGTCGTAGCTGATTGCCGCCAGTTTAAGTCCTTGCGCCTCAAATCTTTGTTTTGCCGCCTGCAGCTGCACGAGCTGCGCTTTGCAGAAGGGTCACCAATCGGAAGAGCGGAAGAAAAGCAGGACGGTGCCCTTCGGCCCCTTCAGTGTTTCGTTGGATTGCTCGTGCCCGAACTGATCATGTAGAACAAATTCGGGCACATGTTGACCGATTTCCAGGCCAATGGGGGGAGCCAAGGCGCGCTTGGCGGACAGATTTTCTTGACCGCCGGCAGAAGCACACAACCCTGCCAGGAAAAGGACAGAAACCGCAAATTTCATCCTTGCTCCAGAGCTAATCGTGTTGGACACCAGAATGACGCGACTCTTACTCGAAAGCCGCGCCAGTCCGGTGATTGGGAATCTCAAATCGGGGCCCGTCTTCCTAGGCATTCACTGTTTTTGTGAAGTTGAATGTCTCTTCCTCGGCTACCAGAAAAATTGGCGCTCCACCCGACGAGATCTTCACGGCGTGAGTAAGCGCCTCCTTGCCACCTTCGGACGCCGCACACGCTTCCAGGGCTTGCATCGACGGAAAATAAACTTCTGCGACCCGGTAGAACGGAGGAGTACCTTGCGGTGAGCCGAGTATCTTAGTTGCGACAATCTTGGTCTTGCCGCCTAGTTTCGCGACGGCTAACGGTACATGCTCGTCCTGATAGACTTTCTCGAAAACATCAACATCCGTAGGACGCGGGTATATGACTACAAGCTTCACGTCTGCCATTCCATGCTCCTAGCAAAGCAAGATTTGTAATACGCCACATTGCTTTCCGACACCCGACCGATCCTGGGGCCGACCACTCCTTGGGGGAGTTCGTGGACCGTTCCCTCCTCGACTTAGAAGAGTGGCAACTCAATCTGAGTCTCCGGTGAGCGAAAAGTTTCACGCGGGATCAAAATTATTGACGTCCCTCCTTCCAGATCGAGCATCTGCCCTCGACCGGCTCCTCAACTGTTCCCCCTGCGCTGAATTCTGGAAACTTTCCGGAGACAAGCTCATCTCACTGTGTGAACACGCTTTGAGACACGCCGCAGCATTTTTCGTACGGGTTCACGATCGTCGTGAGATCCAGGTCGCTGGCCGCGACCTCATGAAACATAGGAGTAAAAAAAGAAGTTATCGCGATTGATGACGGTAATGTCAACGGAGGGATCCTGTGTGAGCTTTCTCTAACTCCATGGCGACGCTAAGGCCTCCAAAACCCCGCCGAGAATGAGTATGCGCTTTCGTGCTGCGTTTTCCATGAATGGTCTCTTTCTTCGAAAACGGATGGCTCGTCCAGCGCCAACTGAAAATCGCGGCGCGCCAATGAGATTGTCGGCTCCGACGAAAGTTACAGAGGCTCCTGTATGAGTCGCTTCGGGATAAGAGAGGCTGGAGTGGTGTTTTCAATCTCTGGGATTTGCCACAATTCAGGCCATTTTAGGCACCCTACTGGTACAATTCTGCGGTACCTTGAGACCGTTTAGCGAACACCGCCAGGAGCGTGACTTTTCTTGGCAGTTCGGACGGAAAAGACGCCACATGTGGCTGTAAATATTGAGAATTAAGATTTAGTGAGTACAATTCCACAGGCATGCAAATCTATTTTGGATTTACTGTTGCCGGGGACCGCTCGGCAGTGATGGTTGCCAAGAAAATTGTAGTCATACTTGAAGAGATGCACCATGAAGTGTTGACACGGCATTTGGTCGAAGACAACGCCTGGGAAACGGACCGGAGCATCACGCCCAAAGAAGTATACCTGCGGGACATGAAGTGGCTTCAGCAGTGCGATATGTTTATCGCTGAGGTTTCCGGTTCCTCGTTCGGCTTGGGCTTCGAGACTGGCTACCTTCTGGGGGCAACCTCAAAGAAAGCAGTCTTATTCTTTCGGCGAGACGTCGAAAGCAAAATATCCCTCCTAATCACGGGAATTGCCCACCCGAATTGCAGACTAGTGCCCTATTCGGAGCTTCAGGAGGTAGAGGATTGGATCAGGAACAATCTGGCTCAATAAGAGAGCTTCTCAATCATCGTTCAATTTAGGATGAATGTCTTTCTTCTCAAATCGAAAGAGATCAGGACGCGCATAATGACCTGAGACATCAAAGGTCATCATTTCCCGGTCAATTTGAGCCAGGTCCAAATCTGAAACGAGGAGTTCCTCGCGGTCGAACACGGGATCGAGGACATAGCGAGTGTCGGGACCAATAATGGCGCTGCCTCCGCGTTCCATCCATGGACTGTCTCTGGACTGCAATGTGGCTCCATCAGAAAGCTCGCGGGGCAAATCTTCAGCGGGCATCATCAGACCAACTGCCAGGACAAAACACCTGCCTTCGAAAGCATAGTGTCGGCTGGCCAGTTGGTGCAATTCATGGACCGTTGGCCACACCGCGACGTGGATGTGCTCACCGGAATTGTGCATGGCCATGCGGGCGAGGGGCATCCAATGCTCCCAGCAGATCAGTCCACCCACGCGCCCAGCGGATGTGGACACTGCGTCCAAGCCGCGCCCGTCCCCATTGCCCCACACGAGCCGTTCGGTGTAGGTCGGGACGAGTTTCCTGTGGTGGTTGCCAAGCTGCCCATCCTCGGAGATGGTGAGAAGCGAATTGTAGAGTGTCCCGTTTCCCGGACCGGCATCCACGCGCTCATTCGCTCCGATTACGATGGCAATTTTCAGGTCTCGCGCGGCTTCGCGAAGCGCATTCACTTCCGCGCCGGGAACGGCGATGCTGTTACTGCGGAGGGTGGCGAAGACGTCTTTCGCTGCACTGTTTTCCCACAAGGCCGCGCCCGGACAGAAATCCAGCCAGGCTGGATAGCCCGGCAGCCAAGTCTCACCAAACGCGACGAGCTGCGCATCCCGCTTTGCCGCCTGCTGGATAAGTTCCAGGGCCTTTGCCAGGCTGGCTCGCTTGTCCAGGTAAACGGGAGCGGATTGCGCAATGGCCACGCGCACGGGCCCTGGGTTCGCCGGCAAACGCGCACTTTTCTCGCTCACGGACGTATCCTGCCTCCAGCAACCGCTCGCTTGGCTAAGGGAAATAAGAGCGGCCTGCGGCACGCCCTACGAACACAGCGGATGGCCTAAGGTGCGGAGAATCCTTGGACCCCGCGCCGGATTCCGCCGCCGTGATCGCCCGGCGGATCGCCGCCAGACTGGAGCCGTCGTCGAAGCGCACGTTGCCGCCGTCCGATCGCACACCAAGCTGTGTCCACAAGGCGTTCAGGTCCGCGCCTTCCGGCTTGTCTTTCATTTTTGCGTACAGCGGCTGAAGGACGCTCACTCCGACCGCGCGGTCTCCCGCTCGGAGCGCATCTTCAATATTCCAATCCTTCCGGATGTCGCCGCCGGCGTCGAGAATGCCGCGCAGCGCCTGCTCCAAACCCTT
>DATHMM010000133.1:0-6592 GCA_035487095.1 Candidatus Sulfotelmatobacter sp. | reverse complement strand
GCGAACTCCATCGCCGTGAAATTGTGCCTCAGTCTAACCGCGTCCGCCCGGAATTCGCAATACTTCACCCGCGTTGAATTGCTGCCGCGATCACTTGCGCGGCGTCGGCTGGAGTCCACTCGTTGTCGGGGAACCACTTTTTCACTTTGCCGTCGGGGCCGATCACCGTGGTGCTCAACGAATGCACGATTTGCGCCTGCCCGGGCTGGTACACCAGACCGAAGAATTGCGCGAGTTCCGGCAAATCCTTCATCGAGGGGGCCGCAAACTGCCAATTGAAGGACTTTTCGCCCGGCGCGCTCTTCTTATACAGCGAAGCGTAATGTTTCAGGACTGCCGGAATGTCGTGCTCCGGGTCGAAACTGATGCTCAGGAACTCGGCGCGCTCGGTGGAGCCGGGGACGTCCTGAAGCAGCTTCTGCACGGCGCGAAAATTTTCATTCATCCGTGGGCAAAAATCGGGCAGCGGGCAGCGCGTGTAAATAAACGTCACCAGCAGCACCTTGCCGCGATAGTCGGCGAAATGAATGATCTTTCCGTCCTGATTCACAAGCGCGAAGTCGGGTACTACGTCGCCTTTTTCGGGAATGCGCTGTGTGGTGCCGGGAGTCGTTTTCCCGTCTCCCTTGCTGACCTGCACAATCTTTTCGAGGCGCCCCTTGGTATCGGAAACCACTAGGTCCGCGGTGATCTTGTCCCCCGGCTGCAAAGTTTCGATCTGTCTGGGCTCCGCGACCTGGTAGGTCATGGTCATCGCGGGCATCAGGCCGGGAATATCGCCGTGCTTCACCGTGAGCAGTTTCTTCGCCGGGTCCGCCGAGATCACTTCGCCCTGAATCGGATAATGTTTTTCGGGCGCGGACTGGCAACCGGCCTCAAATACCAGGCAAATCAGCACCGCACGCATCAAAAGTTGTTTCATCTTGTCCTCAATAGTGAAAACGATAGCGCAACTGAACAAGAATTTCGCGCGGATTGTTCCAATGCGTCCCTCCGAAGGTGAAGCTGTTGTCCAGCAGCACACGCCGGTTAGCCACGTTCAATCCCGTCACCGAAAGTGAAACTTTCTCGCCGAAATCCTTGCCGAGCGTCATGTCGAACGTGGTGTGCGGCTGCAGGTGATCGCCAGGCAGGGTCGGGTCTCCGTTGGTGAAGCCGGAGCCGTAATAGACGTCGGTGGAGGCGTAACTTCTCCACGGCAGCGTCCATTGCCCGCCGACGTGCAGCGTGTTTCGCTGGTCGTGATCCAACAGTCCGAATCCGCTGCCAAACGAGAAATCAGTCAATCCTCCATTAATGTCGCCGAATCCGAGCGCGAGTTGGTTCGAGTACGTCAGATAGATTTGCCCGCGCTTCCGGATCTGCGGCGATTTCAGGGTCAGCTCCCAGCCGCTGATACGCGCGCCCTGAATTGTGATGGGAAAAAATAGGTTGGAGTTATTAAAATTGTTGTGGTCGAAGAAGTTTTTTGCGCGGGTCAGGAAAGTGTCCGCGTCAATGGTCCAGCCAAACAGGGGAATGGTCACGCCATATTGATGCTCTTCGTCGCGTTCGCCGTGCAGGGGAATGAAGCTCAGATTCTGGTTGGTTGCGGCATCCAGCAACGGACCGGAAATCGTCGAGAGCGGCGGGGCCTGGTAAAAGTCCCCATAAAACGCGCGGAACACCCAGTTCAGCTTGGGGATCCGCAGCGAAGCGCCAACGCGCGGGTCGGTGGCATTTTCCACCACTTCCGCGGAATAGTGCGTTTGCCGGATGCCGCCGTTCAGCGTCAGCCACGATGTGAGTTTGATCTGATCCTCGACGTAAGCCGCGGCCAATCCTCCTGCTGGATTGGTTGTGACAGGTGGAGTCACGCCGCTGCATTCCGCTGGGTCGTTACCCCTGCAAACCAGCCCAAACAACTGGCTTGACTGCTCCGCAAATCCGAAAACGCCGGTGCGCAAATTGTTGCGCTTCGCAATCCACGACAAGTTCGCCTGGCCGCCTTCGTAGTTTGAGGACAGTGTCTCCGTCGCCGAGCTGGGCTGGTCTGTCGGACTGCTCGCATAGTTGACGTTGTTGTAGTGATAGAAGGGCGAAACCGTAAGCACCAGCCCCTGGCTGAACGTCCGCGCCCAGGTGAAGAGCACGAAGCCGTCCCGCTCTTTGTTCGAATCATTCTGAATCTGCCCTGGGATGATCGGAATCTGATAAAAGTCCTGCCGCAACTGCGCCACCAGCCTCAGCTGATTCTGCGCGTCCACGTTATAGGTCAGCGACGTAAACCCGCCGTAGCCGTTTGCCTGATCGTGAATCACAGCCGAAGTCGGCGTTTGCAGGCCCAGATCCGTCCGGTTTCCATTCAAGC
The DNA here is from genome assembly GCA_035487095.1 of Candidatus Sulfotelmatobacter sp. GTDB lineage: Bacteria > Acidobacteriota > Terriglobia > Acidiferrales > UBA7541 > Acidiferrum. The sequence goes on along the minus strand of DATHMM010000133.1, from coordinate 4,242 downwards.
TGGCGTAGTAGGCGAACTTGTTGGTATGCCCGCCGAAATTCAGCTGGTCGTCGGTCTGATAGAAATTCCCGGCGCTCAAGACCAGCTCGGCCTGGTTGTCGCGTTCGAAGCCTGTCCGCGGCGCAACATTGAAGACGCCGTAAGTGCGGTCGCCATAGTCGGCGGAGTAGCTGCCGCGCTGCACTTCCAGCGTGTCAATATCCTTCGGATCGATCTGCGGTCCCAGGTTGCTGGCGATATTCGTGTTCGGGATGGACACGCCGTCGATCAGCCAGCTCACCTGGTGCCCGCCGCGGACGTGCAACTGGTCGTGCGTGTAGTAAGCACCGGGCACGTAATCGGTGATCATCGCGAGGCTGTTGGTGAGCGTTGCACCGGGCGTCTCGGCGATTTCCTTGCGGGTGACCATAGTGGTTGGCGTCACTGATTCAGCTTGCGCGGGCGGAGCCTCCGAAGTCACTGTGACCGACTGCGCCTGCTTCGCCACTTTTAATTCCATGTGCAGAATCGGCGCGGTGCCGGAGAGCACGGTCAGTTTTTCTTCCAGCGGCCCGAAATCGGGCTTGCTGACGGTGATCCGGTACTCCCCGATCGGCACGGAATCGAAATGAAATTCGCCCTCCGTGCTCGTCCTGGCCGTCTGCGTAAATTGCGAATTCTCCGCTTTCAGCACCACTTCCGCATCCGCAATCGGCCGGTGCTGCGCGTCATGCACAATCCCGCGAACAGTAGCAGTGGCCGCCGCGAACAATGCCCCCGCCCCCAACAGCAGGAGCCCGATCAAAAATGAAATTCTCCGATTCATGAATCGCTTCTCCATTTAGCGAGCCGTAGCGTCCACCTTCAGGTGGACCCGCCAGGCTCATGCAGGGCCTGCCTTCAACTTGCCCTGACAAAGCAAGCCGAGGAGGCCGCAGTTGACCGGACAGCTATAAATTTGAGGGAGATACTAGAGGCTAAGACGCAAATTTCGCGGAGGAGGAGAAGCCGGATCAATATCTGAAGAACCAGCCGAAAGAGCGAAGCCTGGCGCCGGGGGCCCGCCAGTTCGCGGTGCAGAAAATGCAACAGTTGCCGGCACCACAAAAATAACCGCCCCGGTCACAACCGGGTCCGTGGGATGGCAACAAGCCATGCTGCAAGCCATCGCTGCTTTCCGCGCGTGATGCTCGCAACCGGCCATCGGCGCATCCTTCGCCGGGTTGGTATTGCCCGAACTCTTCTTCGGCGCATGACCATGCAACGGGCACATCGCCCCATCGCAGCAAGCCATCCCCGCAGCCTGCAAAGCCGAAGCCCAAGCCGGCGCCCACAGCAAAATCAGCGCCACCAAACACACACACGCCCCCAATCTTCTTCTCGGAGCGTTGGAATCGTGGTGAATTCTCTTCATTTTCCGAACCTCAAGAGTACTCTACCCGTCGCCCTCCGTAAATTCATTTCGCCGAAGACCTGGGCCATCTCGTATTGCTCCGCCTCGTCTTGACACCCGGGCACGCAGGTCACAAACTGAATATATGCCCCACATTTACATGCAATTCGACTTTGGCAAGGACGAGGAAAAGGCCCAGCTCGCCCGCCACAAACTGGAAGTCTGGAAACAAGCCTTTCGCCTCGACAAAAAGTTGCTCTACAAATTCGAGCGCGCGGACGACGGCGCACCCGCCGAGGAACCCGTAGCCGCCACAACCGAAAAATCCAAAGCCAAGAGCAAAGCGAAAACCAAGGACGAGCCGCAAGCACCCAAATCCACCGAAACCGTCAAACTTCTTCTTCGCCTCGGTTTTTCCAACCATGAAAAGCTCTCCGAGCAGCGCTGGGTGGACCGCATCCCGACGGAAGAGCCTTTCGTGACCGCTTCTCCAAGAGTCATGAAGCCCGGGGATGCCCACTTTTCCGACTCTGAAAAGCAATTCGAAGAACTGAATCCAGGTGGCTGGGAGCGACCCGATGCGCGCCGGTAGCGCCTGCCCCGTAGTTGCTCTCAGGACGGGCAAAATGCGCCCGCCTCAGAAGGCGGCCGCTACAGGGGTGTGTTGGTGGCGCATGTATCTCGCACAGCGGTGCTACCACTCGACCAATGCGCCGACCTACTAGTACCTTCGTTTTTCACAACTACACGCACGTTCTACTGTGCATGCAAACGCACGCTCCGGTATAATTAATTTTCGATGGCAAAAGGTTTTCACTTCAACGCGAGGAAGACTGAATGGCGGTACAAACGCGCGTCAAAGTAGCAAAGTTGGAAGCGCCCCGGCACCAGGGGCTCGATCGCGAAACACTCATCCGCATTTACCGCACGATGTATCTTTCCCGGCGGCTCGACGACCGGGAAATCCAGCTGAAACGCCAGAACAAAATTTATTTCCAGATTTCCAGCGCCGGCCATGAAGCGGTTACCACCGCGGCCGGCTTGCTTCTTCGTTCCGGCGTCGATTGGGTTTACCCTTACTACCGCGACCGCGCGCTTTGCCTCGCGCTTGGCGTCACGCCGCTCGAAACGCTTCTCCAGGCTGTAGGCGCAAAGGATGACCCAAGCTCCGGCGGGCGGCAGATGCCCTCGCACTGGGGTCACCAAAAATTCAATATTGTCAGCAAGTCTTCCTGCACGGGGACGCAATTCGTGCAGGCAGTTGGAGCAGCAGAAGCCACTTTCTATTACGGGCATCATCCGAAAGCTCTAGCGCAAGCGCAGAAAGCTCCACTCGGCGAATCGCTCAATCACGATCCCGAAGAAATCGTGTACGTTTCCTCTGGCGACGGCGCCACCAGCGAAGGCGAATTCTGGGAGTCGCTGAACGCCGCCTGCGCCAAGAAGCTTCCGCTCTTCTATCTCATCGAGGACAACGGCTACGCCATCTCCGTTCCCATCGAAGTGCAAACCGCCGGCGGCAGCATCTCGAAACTCGTTCGAAACTTTCCCGGCCTGCACGTCGCTGAGTGCGACGGCACCGACCCGCTGGAAAGCTACGCCGTCTGCAAGGAAGCGATTCGCTATGTCCGCGAGCGCCGTGGCCCCGCGCTGGTCCACGCGCATGTTACGCGTCCGTACTCGCACTCGCTTTCCGATGACGAAAAGCTCTATAAAACGCACGAAGAACGCGAAGGCGAAGCGCGCCGCGACCCGCTCTCCAAGTTCAGTCTCTTCCTGATTCGCGAAGGCGTGATGGACCAGAAAGAGATCGAGGCCCTCGAAGCCGAAGTCGACCGCGAAGTCCGCGAAGCCGCCGACCAGGCCCTGGCCGCCGCGGCGCCCGAGGTTTCCTCCGTCTACTCAAACGTCTATTCACCGGATATCGATCCCACTTCATCTACCTTCGCCGCTGCGCCCAAATTACAGGGCGGCCCGAAGACCATGGTCGAAATGGTTGCTGCCACGCTGCACGATGAAATGGCGCGTGACGAGCGCATCACGGTTTTCGGCGAGGATGTCGCCGACGCCAGCCGCGAGGAAAATCTTAAAGACGTGAAAGGGAAGGGCGGCGTTTTCAAAGCCACCGCCGGACTTCAGCGCAAATACGGCGCGGACCGCGTATTCAACACGCCCCTCGCCGAAGCCAGCATCGTTGGCCGCGCCATTGGCATGGCAACCCGCGGCATGAAGCCGGTCGCCGAGATTCAATTCTTCGACTACATCTGGCCCGCGATGATGCAGATTCGCGATGAACTCTGCGTGATGCGCTGGCGCTCCGACGGCAAATTCAAGAGCCCCGCCATCCTGCGCGTAGCCATCGGGGGCTATCTCACGGGCGGCGCGGTTTATCACAGCCAGAGCGGCGAATCGATTTTCACGCATTGCCCGGGCTTGCGCGTGGTGATGCCGTCCACCGCTCTCGATGTTGCAGGATTGTTGCGCACCGCACTTCGTTGCGACGATCCGGTGATGTTCCTCGAGCACAAGCATCTTTACCGGCAGCCTTACAACCGCTCCGAATATCCCGGGCCCGATTACACCGTTCCCTTCGGCAAAGCGCGGCTCGTCAAGGAAGGCTCGCAGGTCAGCATTATTACTTACGGCGCCGTGGTGCGTCGCGCCGAAGTTGCGGCGGCCGCCCTCGAGCGTTCTGGAGTCTCCGTCGAGATCATCGATCTGCGCTCGCTTTCACCGTACGACTGGGAAGCGATTGCGGCTACAGTGCGCAAAACGCATCGCGTCGTCGTCGCATACGAAGACATGATGAGCTGGGGCTACGGCGCGGAAATCGCCGCGCGCATCGCGGAAGAACTCTTCGAAGAGCTTGA
>DATHMM010000132.1:0-11075 GCA_035487095.1 Candidatus Sulfotelmatobacter sp. | reverse complement strand
GTCCACGGTAACGGTGAACTGCTTGCGACACGCGCCACACTTCCAAAGCCCTTTGCGATAGGCAATCGTGCCATCCTTCTTGGCTTTGCCAGCAACGGGAGGCAAGCGGTAGGCTCTGCCGATCTCACCGCACTTCGGGCATGCTGGCTTGCCATCGGGCCAGCGTTGCGCTTCGAGAAAGGCCCTTGCGCTCTCTTCACTGTGGTAGGACTTGGCTATCTCTGTAAGGTTCATGGCACTTACTCCAATGAACCTATTCTTTCACAAACCCACTAGGTTTGTCAAGTATATAATTCCGCTGTTTTTGCGTACGTAGGGGAAACAAAAGACATACGACGCTGGTGTCGGTATCGAGGGGTGCATCCACCCCGTACTCGCGCCGCCCACTCGCCGGATTGCGATCGCCAGCGCATCTCCTGTCCTGTCGGTCAGGCGGTCCCCCCGTCTGGTCCAGCTGGTTCATAGTTCCGTTGATTTATACGGCTCTTTGGCGGCTAAATTGATTTTCTGGGCCGTTTCGGCAATGACGGACCCCGCAGACTGAGCCTAGCTATGGGCAAAAAGCACGAGAATTTGGCCATAGTCGCCGTCCTGGCCGTGGTGTACTTCGGCACCGCCAAGCTGGGGCTTCGGTTTGCTTACGTCAACCCCAGTGCCACGGCCTTGTGGGCGCCCACGGGAATTACCCTGGCGGCCTTCCTGGTTTTCGGTCTCCGCGCCTGGCCGGGTGCTTTCCTGGGCGCATTCTTTGCCAACCTGACCACAGCCGGATCGGTGCTGACATCAATCGGTATTGCCACCGGAAACACCCTCGAAGGCGTGGCGGCCTGCTATCTGGTATGCCGCTTCGCTCGTGGCCAGCAGGTCTTCGAAAGGGCGCAGGACATTTTCAAGTTTGCCTTCCTTGCAGGGATGGTCAGCACGGCGATCAGCGCAACGATCGGGGTCACATCCCTGTCATTGGGAGGATTCGCAGACTGGACGGAGTTTGGCCCCATCTGGCGCACGTGGTGGTTGGGTGATGGGGTGGGCGCGGTGCTTGTCACTCCCCTTGTGCTCCTCTGGAGGGAAAATCCCCGCCTGAATTGGACCCGCGAGCAAATTGCAGAGCTCACTCTTTTATTCCTCGGACTGTTTTTTACGCTTGGGATTGTCTTCGGGGGAGGCTTTCACGCTGAAGTCAAGAACTACCCGCTGGAATATCTCTGCATTCCATTCTTGATCTGGGCTGCGTTCCGTTTTGGCCGTCGCAAAGCTGCCACCGCCACTTGCTTTTTGGCGGTCATTGCCATCTGGGGCACGCTGCAAGGATATGGCCCGTTTTCAAGAGAGACTCTAAATACGTCGCTTTTATTGGTGCAATCGTTCGTGGGCGTCGTCGCCGTAACCGGTTTGGCTCTGGCCGCGGAAGTCTCCGAACGCAAGCGCGCGGATGAACGCGTACAGCAGTTGGTGGCTACCGACCCGCTCACCGGGCTCGCCAATTACCGGCGGCTGATCGAAGCGATCGAATTGGAAATCAAGCGATACGGGCGCTCCGGGCGGCCGTTTGCCATCCTGCTTTTCGATTTGGACGGATTGAAGAAGGTGAATGACACGCACGGCCACCTGGTGGGCAGCCGGGCGCTTTGCAGGTTGGCCGATGTTCTGCGGGCACACTGCCGGCAGCTGGACACGCCGGCCCGATTCGGCGGCGACGAGTTTGCCGTGGTGCTCCCGGAGACGACTTCAGAGCAGGCCCGGCAGATTGCCGCAAGAATCCGCGAGCGCATCGCCTCCGATGGAGAAAGCCCGCCGATCTCCGCGGCCGTCGGCAGTGCCGTATTCCCGGATGACGGGGAGTCGATTGACAAACTCCTGTCGGCAGCGGATCGAGCGCTCTATGGCATGAAGCGCCTTTCCTCCGCACACAGGTGGACCACCTCCTGAATCCGAAAAGCGGCGTCACGCCGTCCAGCCTGCAGCGCGCCGCGGCCATGGTGGGACGCCGGGTGATGATCGAGCTGGTTTGAGGAAGCGAAGCGCAAGACCCGGGTACCCTCCGAGTCGATGGGGTCGACGTTACTCGATGGCTGCTGGGGCGTTGGGGAATAGAAGATGGTCTGGATCGAGCCAAACGAGGAAAAACGTATCATCAATAAGAATGCCGTGTGCACGATACCGGTTCCATGCAACCTCGGGATAGACGCCGAACTGGTAGCCGGATTCGTACCCAAATTGGTCGGAATCTACATTGGGAATATTCTGAAAGCCCAGCTGTTCGGATGTATCGGGGAAATGAATCCAGTGACGATGTTCATCGTTGTTTTCGTCGGTGAATTCTTCCACCCTCCACGTGCTGAACTTTCGTAAGATGGCAAAAAGCTTGTAGAGGTAGTCCTTCGAGCACTTGGAGACGTGGAATTTGGCGCTTTCCAAATCTAAATGTTTAAATGAAAACTTAAGCGGTAGCTCCCCTGGTGGGATGCGGGGTTCCGGTATCTTATTGGGTGTTGCGTTCGGCATTTAGGAGTGACGAGTAATATTTCCTCATCAAGCTGAACGGAATAATTCGGTGCGAAGATGCATCGATTGGCAATTCCCCTCGCACTTCTTTCCATGGTTGCTCGGAATGAGTGAGGCGCTCCAATTGGCTGGCGTCAAACTTTCCGTACGCTTTCCATACGAGATCGAGATGCGTCCGTATTTCTTGCGATAGAACGACGGAAACATCCGTAATCGTTTTCCAGCGAAATTCCTTATATTGCCTGAATATTGGGGGTATAACTGGCCCGTGCACCCAGGCCTCGATCGAATCGTCGAAAAAAGGTTCACCGCTGAAAAATACCAAGTGCCAAGCCTGTGCATAGTACAGCAGCTTTTGAAGCTTGAGATTTGTAATAGGAGAATGCTGCTCGTGGGAAATCTTGATTAGGCCCTCGGCTGCACGGTAGGCCGTAGTGACTGCCATGTGCACCTCCTGCCCGTCTTCTGTCTATCGTCATCTTTAAGCCTATCACACCCTTGGGCCCAAGCGGTCACTAAGTTACTTTACGTCTCAGTACTCTACATCGGTGGCTGGCGGTCCTTATCACATCAGTGGCTAGCTTGTGGTAGGAGGTGGCCTGGGCCACCCGCCTTGCCCTGAGTCCGCCCGAATGGCCACGCCGGATTGGCGTGTCGTCCGGGCCACCCGCCGACCTGCCATGGCGGCCAAAAAGCGAAAGCGGAGGGGTGAGCGTGGACACCAACTTGGACACCAATTTGGCCACCGTGATGGACATATCCGACGCAGCGCGCGGACAAGATAGTGGACATTCTACTTGACACAACTTCGACCATGTATAACATACGTGCCATAATATCTGTATGTTGACCATGACAAGACAACGGACATATTTGGACACCCATCCTTGGATAACCTTTAGCCTCGATATGCAAGGGGCCCCACCCGATTTTTGGATAGCCTTGGGTGAATGTCATTCTAAATGTGAACACTTGGCAGGAGTGGCGCTCGCTCCAGATGTAGACAAATATCTCCACCGCGTCTATCTAGCAAAGGGTGTTTCTGCAACGACAGCCATTGAGGGTAATACGCTTTCGGAGCAGCAGGTACTACAGCATATCCAAGGCACGCTGCAGGTTGCTCCCTCACAAGAGTATCTAAAGCAAGAAATCGACAACATAATTAGTGGATACAACTTAGTCCTGGATGAGATCAGCAAAGGTAAGCTACCACCGTTTAGCGTGGAGAGGATCAAGACTCTTAATGCCATTGTCCTAACAAAGCTCGAGCTCGCAGACCAAGAAACCGTGCCAGGCAAGATCCGGCACCACTCCGTCGGCGTCCCAGGTTATCGTGGCGCGCCAGCGGAGGACTGTGAGTATCTTTTGGATCGCTTATGCAGCTGGCTCAATGGCCCCGACTTCATCCCACAGCCAGGCCAGGAACTGATGTACGCGATAATTAAAGCCACGGTCGCACATCTCTATTTGGCTTGGATTCATCCCTTTGGTGACGGCAATGGCCGTACAGCACGACTAATCGAAGTCCAGATACTCCTCGCCTCAGGTGCCCCTTCTCCTGCATGCCAATTGTTGAGCAATCATTACAACTCTACTCGGTCGCAATACTACAAGCATCTCGAACTTGCACGCACTGATCCGCGAAGTTTTGTGAGGTACGCGGTAAACGGACTGCGAGATGGTCTCCGTGAACAGATTGAAGCCATAAGAGTGCAGCAATGGGAAATCGCATGGTTGAATCATGTCCACAAGTCCTGCGACGAGCTGAAAGGGGCAAAAAAAGCAAGACTCAAGAATCTGGTTCTTACTCTAACCAGCGTAAACAACCCGACAGAATTTTCAAAACTGCGCGATCTATCAGCTCGCGTGGCGCTTGATTACCGTGGGCTCGCGGATAGAACACTCTCGCGAGATTTACGAATCCTTGAGAAGCTCGGCTTGATAAGACGAAAGACCGACGGCAAATGGGTGGCGAATAAGAGAAGTATTTTGTCATTTCTACCCGTGCGAGCGAAGAAAGAGTCGGGGGTCCCAAAGTCCTCATAAACCCGAGAGTGGGGCTGGTGACGCGGGCCACGCGCCCCCAGACGTTTCATAGTGCGGTATTCTTACTCAAATGCCTCGCGCCTGCATTTTCTGCGACAGTCCACTCACTGGAGTCCGCGCGGAGGAACATGTCATCCCGCGGTGGCTAATGGAGTACCTCGGGATGACGGACGACCAGCTTTATCTAGCAGTTGCACAATCAAGAGACGACACTATTGTGAAAGATCGGAAGCACGTCGCCGGGAATTTTGTCGAGGGCCGCGTCTGTCGAGATTGCAACAACGGCTGGATGAACGAGTTGGAAAAGCAAACGAAGGAATTTCTCAAACCACTCATCGAAGGCTCGGAAAACCTTCTTAGCATTTCGGATGCTCAAAGGACCACCCTCGCAAGGTGGGCGGCGAAGACAGGCTACGTCCTAAGTCACGCGGCACCTCTCAAGAAAGTCCCGCCTCCATCGCACATGCGGTACATGAAGGACAACGCGGGTGCCGTCCCGCCGCGAGTGGAGGTATTCGGCCAGCAGTGGATTGCTACAGCGGAGTTCAGGCAGATACAGCGGAATCAGTGGCGTCAGATAGCGGAACCTGCGACCAAGAACCCGGCTCCGCCCAAAGGAACCTATAAGATCGCTTTCCAGTTTCGGTGCTTGATGCTTCTGGTTGCCCACTGGTCCGATCCGAATTCGATGCCGATGATATCGGCAGGCATTCACATTCCGCTCTGGCCTACGCATAAGCTACATATCACCTACCACGAACAGTTGCCTCCGTTGGATATGCAGAATCCGATGGCTCCGCTCGATAGGTTTTGTACAACGCTGGCAGTTTGTGATCTGGATGCCATCATCCAGCCGTGATTTTCCCCCGGCATTCGAACGGAATACTCAACAAGTAGTTATTGACTAAGTTACTAGACTTGTGCTATCGTGCATTGTGACAGTTGGGCGTCACCTTGTCCGGACCATTCCGGGAACCGCTTTTCCCGCCTCTCCCTTTGCGTTCTCCTCCAGGATCTTCGCTAAGTCTCTTGCTTCCCCTGCATACGAGATTTCGGCCGGTAACTCCTTTGTTTCCCCACCTTACGCAAAAACAGGGGGGTGGACCTCCCTCAAAAATGTCGGCGCGCCGACATTTTTGATTTTTCCCCTTATTTTTCGCAGTTTTCTTGCCCTGAGCGCAGTCGAAGGGTCGTCTCCGCGCAGCGGCGTCCCGCGCATCCCGCACCGGCACGAGTGCAAGAACGCTGGCCCCGTAGAAGCATCCGGGGCGCAAAAGACGCGCATCCCGATCGGATCGGGACAAGTGCCAGCCAGTGCTACACAAACCAAGAGCGGGCTGGGCGAGCCCAGCCCCTACATGCTCCGAAACGGGACATTGGCTGCACGAGCACGCATGCGCAGCGCTGCGTGGAATTGGCTGGCGGATGGTCGCTGAACTGCTCCTTTATTCTGCCGATAGAGGAGGGTATGAGCGGAGCTACGCCAGAGCCACGCACGGCGGTGATGATTTTGCTGGAGGCGTCGTGGCTGGACAACGCGGGGACGCTGCGATCGCTGACGGCGCGGATGGAAAACCGCTCAGCGCACGGGGCGTGTATCCGGATCAAGGCGCAGGTGGGCTTGGGGGCGCGGCTGTACATCCGGTCGCACCGGGAGCAGTTTTCGGGGATTGCGAAGTATTGCCGGGTGGATGGGAAAGAGTTTCTGGTGGGCATTTACAAAGACGCGGTGAACTATCCGATTCCGAAGAATCCGATGCCTGCGAGAGATTTGGATTCGCAGACGGATTCGCAGACAGAACGGCAGACGGGGCATTTGATTGATGTGGTTGCGGAAGAGCCGGCGGAAGCGGGAATGCGGACGCGGGCGGAAGAGGCTGGCCCCGTAAATTCAATCGGGGCGCAGACGGCGCGCTTCCCGACCGGGTCGGGACAGGTAAAAGCCAGCGCTACACGGAAGAACAAGAATGCGGCGGGTGTGACCAGTGCGTCTCGTACGAGGAGGGATGCGGAGTGGGTGGCGGCGAGAGAATCTGAGCCGCGGCGGGACACTGTTCGAGGTTGGCACATTGCTCCTAGTGGGCACACGGGAAGCGACGGGCACAGCGGGCACCACGCGCGGATTGAAGAGCCGATCGCCGAGCGGTTGATGGTGCAGGATGCGCGGCGAACGGAGAGTCCGCCAGGCGAGGCGCCAAGAAATGCGCAGCCCGCGGATGCGAATGCGGCGCCGCCAGTGCAGACGAGAAACGAATTTGAGAAGAAGAAAGCGAAGAAGGGGAGGAGCATTATGAAACTCAAATGGTTTGCGGGTGACGAAGAAGAGATGCTGAGAGCGAACGGCGGCAACAACGCGTCGAGCGAGCCGGTGCAGCGTGTGGCGGAGACGGCAGCACGCGTTGAGCGGGTGACGGAGCGGGCGGCGGCTAAACCGGCGGCGATGCCATCCGGGGAGAGCGCCAGCGGCTTCGAGACCGAGCTTTTGCCGATGGAGGATATTTATCGCGCGGCGGGGATCACGAGTCCGCGGCGCGGGTACAGCATCGGCAAGGTGGTGGAGATGCTCAAGAGCGAGCACTTGCGCGGAGCGTCGAGAGAGTTGCGGCGTGCGGCGGTGCTGATGGCGCTGGACGCGGCTGGCGTGAGCGTGGACGAGGTGTTGCAGGACGCGAAGGTGCGGCAGGAGGCGGTGGACGCGTACGCGATGGAGCAACGGAAGCACGCGGAGGCGCAGTGGGCGCGCAAGGCCGAAGAGAATATTCAGATCCAGGCGGAGCTGGAGCTGGTGAAGGCGCATTATGGCGAGCGCATCCGGCGGAACCTGGATGGCGTGGCGCGAGAGAAAGCGACGTTCGGAAGCTGGCTGAAAGCGAAGGAGCAGGAGACGCAGGGGATGGCGGAAGCAGTCGAGCAGGTGCTGAAGGCGCCGACGCTGAGCGAGCCGCCGGCGGATCCGCTGCTGTCGGTGACGGTGTCGAGCGCGACGGGGAAACCGGTGTGAAAAATGAGGTAATGAGGGAATGAGGTAAAGGAAGTTAAGGAAGTAAAGGATCGGGCGGGCGCTTTAGGGTTTCCTTAAGTGAATCAGAGTAGACTCCCACATGAGCAGAAAGTGTGTCTCATGGGAGGAAACTGATCATGGACGTTTTCAGGCAGGGGCGGGGAGAGAACACGGAGTTTACGCTGCGGCCGCAGATTCCGGGGTTGCGGAATATCGTGATTGCGGCGGCGGTGGTGCTGGTGGTGCTGTTTGTGCTGTCGTTTGCGGTGCGCGTGACGCGGATTGAGGCTGGGCACGTGGGCGTGGAGATCAACCTGGCGGGCGCGCAGCGCGGGGCATCGGAAATTCCGGTGCGCACGGGATGGGTGGTGTACTCGCCGCTGACCACGCAGATTATTGAGTTTCCGACGTACGTGCAGACGGTGAAGTGGACGCGGGACACCAACGAAGGGCATCCGATCAACGAAGAGATGGGTTTCAACTCCAAGGAAGGGATGGAAATTTTCGTGGACGTTTCGCTGTCGTACGCCATCGAAGCGGCGAAGGCGCCCGATTTCTACGTGAAGTACCGCCTGGCGGATATGGAGGCGTTCACGCACGGGATCCTGCGCGACGTGGTGCGAAACTCGCTGAACGAGGTGGCTTCGACCTACGTGGTGGAAGATATCTACGGCGAGAAAAAGGCTGAGTTTCTGAGCAAAGTGCAGGCGAAAATCGAACAGAAAATGACAGTAGTAGGAGTCAGCGTGCAGCAGTTCGGGTTCATCGGGGCGCCGCGCGTGCCGCAGGTGATTGCGACAGCGATTACCGCGAAGGCGCAGGCCATCCAACAGGCCGAGCGTGCGCGGAACGAACTGGCGACGACGCAGGCGGAAGCGGCGAAGAAGATTGCCGAGGCTGAGGGAGACGCGAAGTCCATGGTGACGCGGGCCGAGGGCGAGGCGAATGCCAACCGCATCCGGCAGAATTCGCTGACGCCGCAGTTGCTGGATTTGCGGCGGATTGAGAATTCGCGGGCGCTGATTGACAAGTGGAACGGGCAGCTGCCAACGGTGGAGTCTGGGCAGGGCGGCGGGATGATTTTGCAGCTGCCGAAGCCGTAGAAGAGGGCGATCAGTTAGCAGCGATCAGCGACCAGGAAGCGAGGATCGAAGAGGGCCGCTCGCTTCCTATATGCCATTTGAAGGAGTTTCCAGCGTAGCGAGTTCTTTACAATCTTTCCGCGGATGCGTGGCGAGTCCGTTCTTACGCTCATCTTGAGGCTTCCATCGGCGGGCATCAAGTAGCGTTCGGCTTCATCCTGGTCTTGCGGAAACCAAACGAAGCAGCAGGTGGCGTCTTTCATTTCGCAGACTGTGGAGAACAAGACGCCCCTGTTCTGAGCCATTCCCGATTCGTACGACTCCCGGGCGAGATCCAGGTTTGCGGCAGGGACCGGAGACTTCACGTAGACAAAATGCTTGGGAGGGAAGGCCACCTCCTTTGAACTTACCCAGAGAATCTCAGGGGAGCAATTGTTCGTGAGCAGGAAATTCCGAAACTTGACTATCGCAGCTTCAAATGTCTCATGCATGATTACTAGCTCCCGGAGGCGAGGGCGAATTCGACGCGGCGGCGGATGGGGTCGATGCGTTCGGCGCGGACGCGGATGCGGTCGCCGAGTTTCCAGGTGAGTTGCAGGGTGGATTTGCGGCGGGCGGTGCGACGGCCTCGGCCGGAGTCGCCGCCGGTTAGGGCGACGATGGCGTGGTCGCGCTCGCGGTAGACGCAGCGGGCGTCGGCGGCTTCCTCGATCGCGGTGATGGGCAGCAGGCCTTCCACAAAAACTTCAAAGAGTTCCACGAAGCATCCATATTTCTGCACGGAGATAATGAGCGCTTCGTATTCGTCGCCGAGATGTTGCTCCATGAACTGCGCGGTTTTCCAACTGATGAGCTCGCGCTCGGCACCGGCGGCGCGGCGCTCGGTTTCGGAAGTTTCCGCGGCGATTTCCTCCAGATGCTTCAGTGAATAAACAGCGGATTCGACGCCGATGGCAGGCTTGATGTGCGTCGGCGCGGGCGCTTTGGGATTCGCGAGAGCCCACTTGAGAATGCGATGGACGATAAGGTCGGGATAGCGGCGAATGGGCGAAGTGAAGTGAGTGTATTCGTCGAAGCCGAGAGCGAAATGGCCGAGGGTTTCGGCGGAGTAGCGAGCCTGCTTGAGAGAGCGAAGCATGAGATAGGAAAGGATGCGCTCTTCGGGCTTGCCGGAGAGTTTCTGGACGAGGCGCTGGTAGTGTTGCGGGGTGATGGTGATGTCGGAGGCGGGAAGAACGGCGCGCATCTGGCGCTCGCGCCCGTGGCCGCGGGTGTCCGGGCGTCCGGCTTTCGCGGGTGAGGGAACCTTGCCGTGGCGGACGGCGACTTCGCGCTGGTGGAGATCTTCGACGCCCATCGAGTAGCCGAACGCGCGCGCCAGTTCCTCGAACTCCAACACCTTTCGGGCATCGGGCTTTTCGTGGACGCGATGCAGCGCGTGCAGGCCGCGTTGGATGAGGTAGTGCGCGACGGCGCGATTCGCGGCGAGCATGAATTCTTCGATCAGGCGATGAGCGATGTTGCGTTCGCTACGGCCGATGTTGGTCATCTGTTGGTGGTCGTCGAACTCGATGACGGCCTCGGGAAGATCGAAGTCGATGGAGCCGTTCTCGGCGCGGCGAGCGTTGAGGAGCAGCGCGAGTCCCTTCATGGCGCGGAAATGGTGACTTAGGTGAGCGTAGCGCGCGGACATCTCGGCGTCGCCTTCGAGGACCTTGTTGACGTTGGTGTAGGTCATGCGCTCGGCAGAGCGGATGACGCCCGGAGTCATCCAGGAACTGAGCATGCGGCCGGACGAATCGAACTGCATGATGGCGCTGAGGACGAGGCGCTCTTCGCGGGGCTTGAGGGAACACATGCCGTTGGAGAGGGCTTCGGGGAGCATGGGGACGGCGCGATCGAGGAAGTAAACGGAATTGCCGCGGAGGCGGGCCTCGCGGTCGAGAGGAGATTCGGGCGTTACGTAATGCGCGACATCGGCGATGTGGACTTGCAGGAGCCAGCCGCCGTCTTCGCGGCGCTCGACGTAGACGGCGTCGTCGAAGTCGCGGGCGGTTTCGCCGTCGATGGTGACGATGGGGAGGCTGCGAAAATCCTCGCGGCCGGCGATCTCGGATTCGGAGACCGGGCGGGCGAGCTGTTCGGCTTCGTGGGAAACTTCGCCGGGAAACGTGTGCGGCAGGTGGTGCTTGCGGATGATGATCTCGGTGTCCACGCCGAGATCGCCGGGGCGGCCGAGGATTTCGATGACGCGGCCGATGGGCGAGGCGCCATCGCGGGCGTAGCGCACGAGTTCAGCGTTCACCACGGCGCCATCGAGCTTCGGAATGTGGGCGAGGCGGGGGCGCTTGCCGGGGCGCTCTTTTTCACCGGGGGGCAGCTGCTCGCGAAGGGCGGGAGAAAGTTCTTCGCCGGCGGGGAGCTCGATTTCGTGCTGGACG
>DATHMM010000131.1:0-35096 GCA_035487095.1 Candidatus Sulfotelmatobacter sp. | reverse complement strand
GCGCTTCTTGCAGACCGCCAGGATTTTTTCGAACTCGGGACCGTCCACCACACCGCCCGTTGGATTACTCGGCGAGCATCGGCGGCACGGTGTCCATGGAGCCGCGCATCGCTTCGAGCGCCGCGTACTGCGCGATGGAAGTCGGGTTTGAGGTGGACTGGCTCTGCACCTTGATCATGGCCTGGATGAGTTCTTCCGGCGCCAATGTGTATCCGATGCGCCAGCCGGTCATGGCAAACGTTTTCGAGACGCTGCCGATGATGATGACATTGGCTTTGCTGTCTTTCGCGCTGGCGATGGAAAACGGTTTGTGCGGCTCGTAGACGAAATGCGAATAGCATTCGTCTCCCATCACCCAGATGTTGCGCTTCTTGCAGACCGCCAGGATTTTTTCGAACTCGGGACCGTCCACCACACCGCCCGTTGGATTACTCGGCGAGTTGATGATCACTATTTTTGTTTTTGGCGTGATGGCCTTTTCGATATCGGCGGCCTTCGCGCTGAACCCGTCTTCCGCGCGCGTCTGGACGATCACGGGCGTTCCACCGGCGTACTTGATGATGTCCGGAAAGCTGACCCAGTAGGGCGCGGGCAAAATCACTTCGTCGCCGTTCTGGATGAGCACGCTGATGGCGTTGAAAATGGAATGCTTTCCGCCCACCGTGACCACGCATTCTTTCGCAGTGTAGTCGGAGCCGAGTTCCCGCTTGTGCCATGCGGCGATGGCTTCGCGCAGCGGCAGGATGCCGCCGGTAGGCGTGTACTTGGTGCGATTCTCTTCGATGGCCCTGATGGCGGCTTTCTTGATGTGGTCGGGCGTCGGGAAGTCCGGCTCGCCGGGGCCGAAGTCGGCGATGTCCACGCCCCTAGCCTTGAGTTGTTCGGCGGCATTGATTACCAACGCCGTGGGTGAAGTCTGGATGCGATTGATGCGATCGGTTAATTGCACGCGCTCTCCCTGGAGCAAAGCTGTAACTAACTAGTTTTCAGGAAAAACCGAGGAATTTCAATCGGGAACCGCGTGCGGCGGGAAAGCGCGGGTTTACGAGGAGGAGAGGGCAAGCTTCGCGCGAATCTTTTGCTCGACCAGCGGAGGGACCAGGCCGGTAAGCGGGCCGCCGAGTTGGGCGATTTCGCGGACGAGCTTGGCGCTCAGATAGCTGTAGGATTCGCCGGGGAGCATGAAAACGGTTTCGAGGCGCGGCTCGAGTTTGCGATTCATCAGCGCCATCTGAAGTTCGTATTCATAGTCGGAAATAGCGCGAATGCCGCGAAGGATCACTGCGGCGTCGCGTTTGCGCGCGTAATCCACCAGCAGGCCCTGGAATACATCCACTTCTACGCCGGGCCAATGTTTGGTGGCTTCGCGCAGCATTTCGACGCGTTCGGGGACTGAGAAAAGTGGCTCTTTCTCCACATTTTTCAGGACCGCGACGATCAGGTGGTCGAACATTTTTTCGCCGCGCCCGATCAGGTCGAGATGCCCGTTGGTGACGGGATCGAAGGAGCCGGGGTAGATGGCAATCGAAGTTTTCATGAAGGTTGCGCGCGGTGCCGCGGCACATTCTAATCGCATTTCTAAGGAAGAGCAATTTATCCGTCAGCTCACGCTCACAAAAACTGTCATGCTGAGCGGCGTTTTTTTTGCGCCGCGAAGGATCTCAATTTAAATGACGTGCGAGATTCTGACGGTGAGATCCTTCGGCCATCCCTGTCGGATAGCCTCAGGATGACAGTTTTGTTGTTGGGTTGCGGGGGTGCACAAGCGGGAAAATACGGAAAGGGAATTGTCGGCGCGCGCGAGTTGTGACACCCTTACTGCGGCGCTTGCAGAAGATTGTGCGGCGTTGAACCGATTTAAATGGGCGAGGGGGAATTGCCGATGAACGGGGTGAGGCCGCGTGCGCGACACTTTCTGCCGGCGATTGTCCTGGCGGCAACTGGAGTTTGCATGGTGAATGGGCAGTCCAACACGCCATTGAACATCATGCCGCTGCCGGCGAAGGCGGAGCGCGGCGAAGGCTTGCTGAGGATCGATGCGAGCTTCCGGATCGCGTTCGAGGGATATCGCGAACCACGCCTGGAGCGTGCCAGCATTCGAATCGAGAGGCAGGTTCAACGGCAAACCGGGCTGGTTATCCTCCATGCAAGCAAGAGCGCGGGGCTGGCAACGCTCCAAGTCGCCACCGATCACGAAAGCAAGGCCATCCAGGAACTCGGCGAAGACGAATCCTACACGCTTGATGTCGCACCCGCGGGAGCGAAGCTGCACGCACCCAATCCGCTGGGTGCGCTCCGCGGACTGCAAACTTTCCTTCAATTAATCGCCATCACGCCGGACGGCTTCGGCGTCACGGCCGTGCACATCGAAGATCGCCCGCGGTTTCCGTGGCGCGGGCTGATGATTGATTCCGGCCGGCATTTCATTCCGTTGGACGTCATAAAACGGAATCTCGACGGGATGGAAGCCGTGAAGATGAATGTCTTCCATTGGCACCTTTCGGATAATCAGGGGTTTCGCGGAGAGAGTCGGAAATTTCCCAAGCTGCACGAACAGGGCTCGGACGGACTCTTCTACACCCAGGAAGAGATTCGCGATGTGATCGACTACGCTCGTGACCGCGGCATCCGCGTGGTGCCGGAGTTCGACATGCCCGGCCACAGCACCGCGTGGTTCGCCGGATATCCGGAACTCGCCAGTGGCAGCGGTCCTTATGCGATCGAGCGTCAGTGGGGCATTTTCGATCCCGCCATGGATCCCACAGACGAGAAGACTTACAAATTCCTCGGCGAATTTATCGGCGAGATGGCCCGGCTTTTCCCCGACCAGTTTTTTCACATCGGCGGCGACGAAGTGAACGGGAAGGAGTGGGACGCCAATCCGAAGATTCAGGCGTTCAAGAAATCGCACAAGATTAAAGACAACGCAGGGTTGCAGGCCTATTTCAGCGGGCGTGTGCAGGACCTGGTGGCGAAGCACAAGAAAACGCCGGTGGGTTGGGACGAAGTGCTGGTGCCCGGCGTGCCGAAATCGATTGTGATTCAATCGTGGCGTGGCGTGGATTCGCTGGCAGCAGCCGCAAAGGATGGCTATCGCGGCATCCTTTCGAATGGCTACTACCTGGATCTTGGCTGGAGCGCTGCGCGTCACTATACGATGGACCCGCTGGGCGGTCCCGCGGCAGCTTTAGCGCCAGCGCAGAAGCAACTAATTCTGGGTGGAGAATCCTGCATCTGGTCCGAGTACGTGAACGCGGAAAACATCGATTCGCGCATCTGGCCGCGGAACGCGGCGATTGCGGAGCGGCTATGGTCGCCCGAGGGAACGACGGACGTAGCTTCTATGTATTCACGCTTGGACGCCGAGTCGGCGCGCCTGGAATGGCTGGGCCTGGAGCACCGATCGTTCCAACGCACGATGCTGCAGCGCATCGCGGGGACTTGGACGCCCTCGGAGTTCGACGCACTGCGCGCCCTGGCCCAGGCGTTGGAGCACGAGAAAGATTATGCACGCGAAGCCAGCGCCGGGACGCCGCCAACCAGCCTTACGCCCTTGAACCGGCTGGTGGACGCCGTTTACCCGGAGAGCGATCTCGCCCGGCGCTTCTCGCTGCTGGTGGATCAATTTGTTGCGGCAAACTGCAAGGACGCGGCCCAGGCAACGGAGATCCGCGCGCAGTTGGCGGAGTGGGCGACGATTGATGATCGCTTGCAGGGGCTGGCGCAGCGGTCGCATCTGGTCAGGGAGGCGGTGCCGGCGTCCGCGGCACTTTCGCAGGCCGCGAAAATCGCCGTGGATGCGCTTGACTCGATCCAAAAGGGCGCACCGGTTTCCGCGGATCAGAAGAAGAACCATGTCGATTTTCTCAATGCGTTGGAGCAGCAGGCGCACAAATCTCAGCTGACAATTCCTGAGCTTCCGGCGTTTCAAAAACTCGTCGAAGCAGCTTCGGCCAGCGGTGTTTGCGCGCGATGAAGAGGTGGCGCCGGCATCCTGCCGGCCTGCGTTTCCCGCTAGGATAGCGACGCTACGAGCATTCGGTTTTCGGCTGCGTCATTAACGGCCCGCCTCAGAAAGCGGGCCCAACAAATATCAGGCCAGCCCCGACAAAGTCGGGGCCGCTACTTTTTCGTGCAAATGTTAGTTCGCTTTGGGAGGGCCTGGTTGGGCGTGGCAGACGCCTTCGCCGGAATCGCGGAAAGTCTTGCCGGGAATGGGGATGAACTCCCAGCTGTATTTGCCGGGTGAGAGGCTGAGTTTCAGGATGCCGTAGGTTTTGTCGTCGCGGACTTCGCTATTGGGCTTGGCGTAGCCGAGAGGGGTGTGGCTGCGTCCCCCTGTGCCGACGACGATTTCACGAATGCCGTGGTCAGGATCGGGATTGCCTTCGGGATTTTGCGGCGCGAACCGTTCGTAGGAATGCTCGTGTCCGGCGAGAATCAGGTCGGCGTGCGCGTCATATAAGTCCTGCCAGAAAGCGCGCAGTTCAGGATGCTCGGCGTGTTTCGGAAACAGGCCGCTGCTAAAAAGAGCGTGATGGCCGTAAGCAAGGGTGCAGGCGGCGGGGTGTGCGGCGAGGTCCTGTTTCAGCCAGGTTTCTTCCGGAGAACCTTCGGCGCAGCCACCCAACTGGCTGGAACCGCAGTTGGTGTTGAGCACCACAATGTGCCAGGCGCCAAGGTCGTAGCTGTAATACCCTTTTCCGGGATCGCCTGCGCGCCCGTCCCAATAGCGAAAATAGCCGGTGGCGGGAGCGCCTTCGTATTCATGGTTTCCGGGCGTGGGCCGAGTTCGTGCCTTGAACCTACCCCATGTTGGCCCATAGCATTTCTGAAATTCTTCGTAGGTCCCTCGCTGGTAGGCGAGATCGCCGGCGGCAAAGACGGTCCCGGGAATGGCGTCAATCAATTTTGCGGTGGCTTCGGCTCCAGAGAGGTCCGAGCATCCCACGATGTCTCCCGCGCCGACGAGAGTGAACGTATCGGGCGATTTCTTGTTCGCGGTCTTCGAGGCCGTTTTGGCAATTGTTGCACTCTCGGCGCGAGTTTCCTGGGCACTGGATATGCCAACCCTCGAAGTCACCAAAATAAAACTTAGAAAAAGTGTCCAGCGCAATCTCCCAACCTTACAAAATGGCCCCATGTCGCTCCGTGCGCCTCCCGAATCTCATCCAACCTTTAGACCTTCAGAATACCCCGGAACACGGCCGCAGTCTGAGCCATTCAGAGGGCTATTAAGACCGTTCAAGTACAAAATGGGGCGGTTAAGTGGAAAACAGTCTATCTAAGACTATTCTGGTCGTAGTCTAAGCAGCTGAGAAATAAAGATTTGTCTTGGATTCTTACCCTGGCGTGGGATTGACAAACAGCGAGACAAAGTCGTATAGTGGATATGCGACTGGTTCAGTCGTAATTGGTTTCGCTTCGCATCACTGCGTTGGGGACGCTCGATGTTCAAATTATCCAAGAAGGCGGATTACGGCCTGATCGCCATGAAGCACCTGGCCAACCACCGCGAGAAGCATGCGTGCAGCGCCAGCGAGATTGCCGAAGAGTACGGGATTTCGTCGATGTTGATGGCTAAGGTGCTGCAAAAACTGGCCCGGCAGACTCTGGTGGTGGCTAAGCATGGCTCCAGCGGGGGATACCAGTTGGCGAAAGAGCCGGCGAAGATCAGCGCGCTGGAAGTGATTACGGCGATTGATGGGCCGGTGCTGATTACTTCTTGCGTCACGAGCCACGGAAATTGTGACGCAACCGACCGTTGCTCCATCAAAGAACCATTGCAGCGGGTCAACGAAAGCATCTTGGGCGTTTTGAGCACGGTGAGCATTGCGCAGTTGAGCGAAGACAGACAGGAACCGGCGCTCGTGGAATTGAAGGGGATGGACCACCTGGCGGTTAGCCGCTGAGCGGGAAGCCCGAGAGTTAGAGGAGAACACGGAAATGGCCGTCAAGCTGCCGATTTACATGGACAATCACGCCACCACCCCGATGGACCCGCGGGTGCTGGAGGCGATGCTGCCGTATTTCACCGAGAAATTCGGGAACGCGGCGAGCCGCAACCACTCGTTCGGCTGGGCCGGCGAGGAAGCGGTGGAAAACGCGCGCCAGCAAGTGGCTTCGCTGATCGGCGCGACGGCCAAGGAAATCATCTTCACCAGCGGTGCAACGGAATCCGACAACCTGATGATCAAGGGCGTCGCGGAAATGTACCGCGAAAAGGGCAACCACATCATCACCCAGGCGATCGAGCACAAGGCGGTTCTCGATACCTGCAAGAATCTGGAGAAGCACGGTTTCGAAGTGACGTATCTGCCAGTTGGGAAAGACGGCCGCGTGGATCCCGAAGATGTGCGCAAGGCAATCCGGCCGACCACGATTTTGATCGCGATCATGTATGCCAATAACGAAATTGGCGCCGTCAACCCGATTCAGGAAATCGGCAAGATTGCCAAGGAACACGGCATCATTTTCGCTTCGGACGGCGTGCAGGCCGCTGGCAAGATTCCAGTGGACGTGCAGAAAGACAATATCGACCTGCTGGCCATCTCTGCCCACAAGTTTTACGGGCCCAAGGGAGTTGGGGCGTTGTATGTGCGGCGGCGCAATCCCCGTGTTCAGCTTTCGGCCATTATTGATGGCGGCGGCCACGAACGCGGCATGCGCTCCGGCACGCTGAACGTGCCCGGCATCGTGGGACTGGGCAAGGCCGCGGAGCTTTGCCAGCAGGAAATGGCAAAGGAATCGCAGAAGATGCTCGCGTTGCGCGAACGGCTGCGCAAGGGCCTGGAAGCCAAGCTGGATGAGGTGTTCATCAACGGTTCGATGGAGCATCGTTTGCCGAACAACCTCAACATGAGCTTCGCCTATGTCGAAGGCGAATCCCTGCTGATGGGAATCAACGATGTTGCGGTTTCGAGCGGTTCAGCCTGTACGTCTGCAACCCTGGAACCCAGTTATGTACTCAAAGCATTAGGCGTGGGCGAGGATCTGGCGCATACGTCGATCCGCTTCGGCCTCGGCCGCTTTACCACCGAGGAGGAAGTCGACTACGTGATCGACAAGATGGTGCAAGTTGTAACCAAACTGCGCGAACTCTCGCCGCTCTACGAAATGGCCAAGGAAGGGATCGACATTTCCAAAGTCAAGTGGCAGACCGCCTAATCCCGTGAAGACTGGAAGGAAAAAAATGGCAAGCGCAAGCGCTATTGCAAGTGAAGGGACACTCAGAATTCACCGCTCGATCGCGGGTACGGCCGCGCCGTTTCGCGTGACGTACCAGGCGTATCAGGATGGTGACGAACCGGCACCGGCCGCGGAGCGTTCTTTTCATCATCTTCAGGATGTCCGCGCGTTTTTGAACGTGCTGGGCCTCGGAGCGGATTATGTCCGTGACGCATTGCGGGAACTTACCGCGGGGCGTTCGGCGTTTTTGACCAACATCGCCTTGACCGAAAAGGCCATCAAGAATGCAGGTTTTGGCTCTCTCGTTGCGGCGAAGGGCTGATTGTTACTGGAATTGAATTTCGAAGGAGCGACCCGACCATGGCATATAGCGATAAAGTAGTCGATCATTACAACAATCCCCGCAACGTCGGCAGCATGCCCAAGGAAGATCCCAACGTCGGGACCGGCCTGGTCGGCGCGCCGGAATGCGGCGACGTGATGAAGCTGCAGATGAAGATCAATCCGGACACCAAGGTGATTGAAGAAGCCAAGTTCAAGACCTTCGGGTGCGGGTCGGCCATCGCCAGTTCTTCCCTGGCCACGGAGTGGGTGAAGGGAAAGACCGTCGAAGAGGCGCTGGCGATCAAGAACACGGACATCGTCCGCGAGCTTTCGCTTCCTCCGGTCAAGATTCACTGCTCCGTTCTCGCTGAGGACGCCATCAAGGCGGCCATCGGCGATTGGAAGAAGAAGCACGGTATTGAAGTTCCCGCGCACGAAAAGTCGTCGCACTAATTGCGAGGCTACGCGGGGGTAGTGGCGTCTTCCGGCGGCGAATTGCGACCGTCGGAGGATGCTGTCCAGGGTTGGCTCCAGAGATGTTTTTGGAGAAGCGGGATATGACGGCGGAAACCACAACGCAAACTTTAGAAAAAGAGAAGGCCGGGCCGGCGATTCACCTGACCGAGAAGGCCGCGAAAAAGATTATTGCTCTGCTGGAGAAGGACGGCGTGTCGCCGCAGGCTGGCGGGCTGCGCGTGGGCGTGCAGGGCGGCGGGTGCTCAGGATTGTCTTATGCGATGCGGCTGGATACGCAGGCGCGCGACCGCGACAAGATTTTTGAGGAGTTTGGAGCGCGGTTGTTCGTGGATCCGAAGAGCCTGCTGTACCTGAACGGCACGACGCTGGAGTACGAAGAAACGCTGATGCGCCAGGGATTTGTGTTCCAGAATCCCAACGCTGCGCGCAATTGCGGGTGCGGCAGTTCGTTCACGGCCTGACGCGAAACGCGCAGATGGAAATACTCTTGTCCGGCTGGCAGCATCGCGCGCCAGCCACTTTTTTTGTTTTTGGAGTGAAGGTGACGGATCTCCTCATATTTCTCCTGTTCCTAGTTATTCCACTTGGGGGGCTCGCCGCACTTTGGGAAGGTAGATCTCGAGCGAGAAAGAAGACTGAGTAATGGGGACACCCTTTCCAATCACCGATTCGCCGTTGGTCTGCTGGAGTTGCCATGAGCGGACCATCGGCACGCACTTCTGCGGGTCGTGCGGGAAGATGCTGCAACTTCCCGAGAAAAGCGATTATTTCGCGATGTTTGAGATTCCGCGCAAGTTGTGGATCGAGATGAGCACGCTGGAGAAGAAATTCCTGCAATTGAGCTGGAAGCTGCATCCGGATAATTATGTGAATGCGACACAGGAAGAGCGCGAGATTTCGCTGAAGCGCAGTTCGGAGCTGAATGACGCGTATCGCACGCTGCGGGAGCCGGTGGCGCGAGTGGAATACCTGCTGGCGATTGAGGGGGCGCGCGTTGAAGGAAAGAACAAGCAGCAGGCGCCGCCGGAATTGCTGGAAGAAGTTTTTGAGCTGAACGAATCGCTGGACGAGTTGCGGGAAGCGAAGACTGCAAGCGGCGACACGACTGCGCTAAAGCAGAAGTTGGAGTCGGCCCAAAAGAATTTTCAAACTAAGCTCGAGGAAGTTGATGGCGAGTTGCAAGGTGTCGGCAAGGAATGGGACGGCGCGATTGATGCACGGGCTGACGAAGCCACTCGCAAGGGCGTTATGGCGAAGCTGAATGAGTTGCTGAATCGCCGGTCGTATATTCGTAATCTTGTGGTGAACGTGCAGAAGGAATTGTTGTAGCTCAGGCCTTCAGGCCTGAGGGTTTCCCGGTTGGTTGAGTTGGTCGGATGGGTGATGGAAGGCCTCACCCCTGAAGGGGTGAGCTACAGGGATTATGGGTCGAACAGTCGGAATCGATCTGGGGACGACGAACAGCCTGGTCGCGTATGTTGACGCGACGACGGGCGAGCCGAAGTGCATCCCGGGGCCGTCGGGGAGCACGCTTTGCCCATCGGTGGTGAGCCTGGATGCGGACGGCAGCATCATCGTTGGAGAGCCGGCGCGGCGGAGATTGCTGACGCAGCCGGAGCGCTCGATTTATTCCGTGAAGCGGCTGATGGGGCGCGGGCCGGCGGACGTGCAGAGCGAGTTGAAGCTGTTTCCGTTTCGCATCGACCCGGCCAGCAAGAGCGTGATTCGCGTCCAGCTTGGCGACAAAATTTTCACGCCGCCGGAAATTTCCTCGTTCATCCTGCGCGAACTCAAGAACTGGGCCGAAGCGTACTTCGGCGAAACGGTGGACCGTGCGGTAATCACCGTGCCGGCTTATTTTAACGATCCGCAGCGCCAGGCCACGAAGGATGCCGGGAAGATCGCCGGCCTGGAAGTTTTGCGGCTGGTGAATGAACCAACCGCGGCGGCGCTGGCTTACGGATTGCACGAAAAGCAGCGCGGCACCGTGGCCGTCTACGACCTGGGCGGCGGCACCTTTGATATTTCCGTGCTGAAGCTGATTTCGACGAGCGAAGGCGACATCTTTCAGGTGCTTTCGACCAACGGCGACACGCATCTGGGCGGCGACGACATCGACCACTTGCTGCAGGCGTTCGTGCACGAAGAGATTCTGCAAGACGACCAGATTGATTTTTCGCCGCACGGCGAACTGGCGCAGGAGTTGCGCAAGGAACTCATCGCCTTGAAACACCGCTTGTCCGAGACGGACACGGCCACCTTGCGTTTCCCGCTGCCGGGCGGAAAGGTGTTCGAACACGAATTCACGCGCGGCGCGCTCGAAGCGCTGATCCGGCCCGTGGTGGACCGCACGATGGCCCCGGTGCGCCAGGCGCTGGCCGACGCGCAGTTGAGCCCGAAGCAGATCGAGGAAGTTGTGCTCGTCGGCGGCACCACGCGCACGCCGCTGATTCGCCGCACGGTGCAGGAGTTCTTTGACCGCAAGCCGCACACGGAGCTGAATCCCGATGAAGTGGTGGCGCTTGGCGCGGCGGTGCAGGCCAATATCCTGGATCGCGGCGTGCAGAACATGCTTCTGCTCGACGTTACACCGCTTTCGTTGGGCATTGAGACCTACGGCGGCGCGGTGGCGAAAATTATCCCGCGCAACTCAACGATTCCCGCGAGCGCGCAGGAGATGTACACCACCGGCGTGGACAACCAGACGGGCATTGATATTCACGTGCTGCAGGGCGAACGGGAACTGGCGAAGGATTGCCGTTCGCTGGCGCGTTTCAATTTAAGGATTCCCGCGGCGCCTGCCGGATTGCCGCGCATAGAAGTGAAGTTCCTGATTGACGCCAACGGCATTCTGCAGGTGGCGGCGAAGGATTTGCGGAACGGCGTGGAGCACCTGATCGAAGTGCAGCCGAGCTACGGGCTGAACGATGCGGATATCGAGCGGATGCTGGAAGAATCGATCGAATACGCCGAGCAGGATTTCGCGGAGCGGCAGTTGATCGAAGCGCGAACGGAAGCGGAGGCCATTCTGACCGCGACCTTGAAGGCCCTGGCGAATCCGAAAGCGGCGAGCTTGTCCGAGCCGGAGCGCGTGAAGGTGGAGCAGACTGTTGCGGCTCTGCAGGAATCCGCGAAGGGCACGGACTACAAGCTGATCCGGAAAAAGATTGATGAGCTGAACCAGGCCACCGAGCACCTGGCGGAAATCCTGATGAACACCGCGGTGCAGGCGGCGCTGGAAGGCAAGAAATTGGCGGAAGTTTAGGGAGAAGCTATGGGCGGCAGCAATCCGTATATCGAAGAAGTGAAATACAAGAAGGCGACACAGAAATTCAAAGTGACGTTTCTGCCGAGCGGGAAGACCGTGGAAGTGGATCCGGAAAAGTTTCCTTATGGCCACAACGGCCTGCCGGGCAGCATCCTGGACATTGCCGAGGGCTTTAAGATGGGCCTCGATCATGCTTGCGGCGGCGTTTGCGCCTGCTCGACGTGCCACGTGATGGTGAAAGAGGGGCTGGAATCGTGCAACGAAGCGACCGACGCGGAGCTCGATGAACTCGATGAAGCGCCGGGGATCACGCCGAAGTCGCGGCTTGGCTGCCAGACCGTACCGGACGGAACGACGGACATCGTGGTGGAGATTCCGGAGTGGAACAAGAATTACGCGAAGGAATTGGACGGGCACTGAGGGAAGAAAGTAATCAGTAATCGGTAATCAGTTATCAGTAAGAATGGCGTGACTGGTGAATAGTGACTGGTGGCTGGTGGCGGAGAACGGCGCGCGTTACTTGCACTGACGTGTAGGGCCTGCCTTCTGAGGCGGGCCGTTTCGGGGGAGATCGCAACATGCCGCGGAAGTTTGATTGGGACAACTTGGAAGACATTGCGATTGGGCTGACGGACAAATTTCCCGACGTCGATCCGTACACGGTGCGCTTTACCGACATGCACAAGTGGATCACCGAGTTGCCGGGATTTTCGGGCGATCCGCAGAAGTCCAACGAGAGCAAGCTGGAAGCGATTCAAACGGCCTGGCATGAAGAGTGGGAAGACCGGAAGACGTGACTGGTGATTAGTGACTGGTGACTGGAATCCCCTGGGTGGTATTCAGCACTGCGTAGCAGAAAATCAAAGTTTTCCGTATAATTAAAAGATTGCAGTTGACCCAAGAGTGCCGCTATGGTGCAACGGTTAGCACGTAGCCCTTTCAAGGCTAAAATACGGGTTCGATTCCCGTTAGCGGTACCAAACTTATCCTCTTCGAAGACGCTCCCATCCGCTTAGTGATATTCTTAGCATTCGCACAGAGTAGCTTTCCAGGAGGCTCCGCCCATGGCTGATTTGCTGCGTTCTACGAATCCCGTACTAAAAGAGAGTGCGTTTGCCGGAGCGATACCGACCGGCGAAACGATGACAATTCAGGGCACGGTCAACAAGACCGGGTTGCTGCTGCTGTTTGTCGTGGCGACGGCGGCCTGGACGTGGGGATTAAGCCATTCGCCGACGCCGGAAGCGGTTTACCCGTGGATGTTGGGCGGCGCGATCGGTGGATTTGTCGTGGCCCTAGTGACTATTTTCAAGAAAGAATGGTCACCGATTAGCGCGCCGATCTACGCCTTGCTCGAAGGACTCGTGCTGGGTGGCATCTCCGCGATTTTTGAACGGTCGTACCCCGGCATTGCCGTGCAAGCGATCAGCCTTACGTTTGGCGTGCTTTTTGTTTTGTTGCTTGCTTACAAAATGCGCATCGTTCAGGCGACACGCGGATTCAAGCTGGGCGTGATTGCGGCGACCGGCGGAATCGCGGTCGTTTATATGATCAATATGGTGATGAGCCTTTTCTTCCACACCCAGATGTCTTTTCTTTATGCCGCCACGCCCCTGGGAATCGGGATCAGCCTGTTCGTGGTGATAATCGCGTCGCTGAACCTGATTATTGATTTCGACATGATCGAAACCGGGGCCCGCACGGGCGCGCCGAAGTATATGGAGTGGTATGGCGCGTTCGGATTGATGGTTACGCTGATCTGGTTGTACATGGAAATGCTGCGCCTGCTGAGCAAGATTCGCCGCCGCTGATTTTGAAAAACGAAAAGAAGAAAGCCGAGGCGGAGCCGTCCAGTTGATCGAAGCTGCCGCCGGAAGCGGCAAAATCGCCGTGCCAGCCGAGAAGCGGGTTATTGTCGGTGGTGAGTTCGACCACGCCCCCGAGCTTCCGCCCATACTCAGCGGGATAGCTGGCGGTGAGCAAGCGCATGGATTCGACGGAATCGGAATCCATGTCCGGAGCAAACGCGGCAGAACGATTTTGCATCACCGGCTGGCCTTCCACGACAAACTGCACGTCGTATTCGGAGCCGCGAGGATGCAGCACGCCGTTGCCTTCGTACAGCCAGCCGGGTTCCGCATTCACCAGATCGAAGAGGTCGCGGCCCGGTTGCGGGCTGAGTTGCTCGCGTATGGATTGCTTGCCGACGGAATAGAGCGTGCCGGTACGCGTGGGGTCGACGAGGGTGAGGTCGTCGGTGACCTGAACCTGCGTGGTGACAGGAGCGACTCCGAGAGTGACGCTGAGTTTCACGGGAATTTCAGAGTGCACCTCGACGACGCCGCTCCGGGCGGCGAACCCTTCCGCAACGAGGTTGAGGCGGTAGACACCGAACGGCAGATTCTGAAGAACGAAGCGGCCGTCGGCGGGGATCTGAAATTGGCGGTCGAAATGATTACCCTCGCTGAGTAGCTCGCCTTTGGCCGCGAGCCCGGAGCCTTTCGGATCGCGTACGTCGAGATGAACTTCGCCACGCAGCCGCTGGGCCTGGGCCGGGGCAGCCGCCGCGAGGCAGAGGAGGCCGGCCAGCATGGAGAGGCGATAGAAATGGATTTCGGTCCGTTCAACGTTCATTGCAAAAAAGGGTACGAAGTACCTGGCGTTCCGATCGATCATGCGAGAGCGCGGGTGTTTCCAAGATAACACGCGAAGAGGAGGAGGCCGAACGGGTGGTGGGTGCAGGTGCACACGCGGCAACGCAGAGGGAAGCTACAGATAACTTGGGCGGTTGGACTTGGACCGTAAAAGCGGCAGGTTCGCTGCCGCACTCCAAAGTCGGCACGGCCCCGACTCGGTCGGGGCCGCTACGTGGGAGTAACTATTTTGTCTCCGGACTGGAAATGGGAGGCGCAGTGCCGGATGATGGAAGAGAGTCGTTTTCTTGTCCGAGGGCAGACGCCGGGGGCGGATAAGATAGAAAGCCATCGAGCAAAGGGGCTCAAGTCTTGGACGCAAAGAATGTGTATTTGACCGGTGCCGCCAGCGAGTTTGGTTCCCGCATCGTTCCCTCCGAAGAAGTGGATCAGGCGTTTGGCATGCCCGCGGGAAAGCTGCGCGCGCGCGCTGGAATCGTGTCGGTGGCGTATGCAACCGAAAATGAGTCGGAAGGGTCGCTCGCGGCCGGGGCTTGCCGGAAAGTTCTGGAGCAGTGCGGCGAAGAGGCGCAGAACCTCGACGGCGTGATCGCGGCGAGCGAAACGGACCACGCTTACCCGTCGCTGGCGGCGCAGTTGCACGCGCGGCTGAAGCTGCGGGAACGATCCACGGCGCTGGACGTAGGGAGCGGCTGCCTGGCGCTCTTGCAGGTTCTTTGCGTGGCACAGGCGATGCTGATGGCCGGCCAGGCGCAAAAGATTCTGGTAGCGACCGCCGATGTGCACAGCCGCACTCTGAGGCCGGGGCGAACGGCGGGAGAATTTGGCGGGCTGTTTGGTGATGGCGCCAGCGCGTTTTTGCTGTCGAACAAGGCGCCGGAGAAGGGGCGGTTCGCCTACCGCTTCGGGGAATTCTTTTTTGGATGTGCCGCGCAATATGCGGAGGCGATTGCCGTGAACGACACGGCCGGTGCGGGATTGGAGATTCGCTTCGATGGCGAAGCACTTTCCCGCGCGGCAGTTTACCGGATGGAGCAGGTGCTGAGCGAGGTGGAAAAGCGGAGCGGAATCTCGCGCGAGAAGGTGGGAGCGTTTGCGACGCACCAGCCGAATCCGAGGCTTGTGAGGCTGCTGGCGAAGCAGCTTGGCGTGGCCAATTCCGCGTTTCCACCGATTGCCGCGACGAAGGGGAATTTGGGGTCTTCGATGTGCGGAGCGACGTTGCAATCGGCGTTTGAAACTGCCGCGGGGAAGTCGGCGGGTGAACGGACGGCGGTGTTTTTGGCTTCGCTGGCGCCGGGGTTGCTGTTTGGCGGCGGGTGGATGGTGCCGGTAGAGAGTTGAAGGGTTGGTGGAGAAGAGAAGCCGGCAGTTGGGTCGAGATCGCAAAAGCGGGAGCTTTGCTCCCGCACTCAAAAAAGCTTTGCTGCTCACTGGGGTCGCGACTGGGTTGAAGTGTCGCCGTGGTCCCTCCACTCCATGGCCGACCCGCCAAACTGCGGCACGGAAGAGAAGATCGGCCATTCCGGTCGGGATGACAAAACGAGAAAAAGAAAAAACCAAGAGCACAGCCAGGAATGGCTGTACCACAGGAGACTATGTCTATGGAGACGAGCGGGTGGCGGTGGTGAGTTCGAGGTTGGGCTGGGGGATTACGCAGGCTTGCAGCGGGGGCCAGCCGGGGTCGGTGGTGGAATTGCGGCAGAGACTCACCAGTGCGTTTGAAACTTCGGAGGGGCCGACGGCGCCGTTGAGCGGCTCGACATAAATTTTGTAATTGTGATTGACGGCGAGAGCGCCGATTACGTAAGACCCATCGAACTGCGCCGGGCCGGGGCCCTGGCAACTCCATCCACCTAAAGTTCCAGCGATGACGGCGCCGCTTACGGCGTCCACGGCGACGACGTGTGCGCCGAAGACTCCGGTGACGCCAGGGGGAGAAGAGGGCAAAGCGAGCGGATTCGCGGGTAGGATGAGTCCCTGGATGGAGCCGATGAATTGTGTGTCGGTGGGAGAGTGATAGAGAACGCGGAGGCCAGTACGATCGTCGTCCCCGAGCGGGGCGTCCGGTTGCTGGGTTGTGGGACGTGTTCCCGTGAATGTGCCGGGTGCGGGGGCAAAGGGAAACATCATTGCGCCCCACACGGCAGAGTGGCTGAAGCCGAGGGAATGGCCAAGTTCGTGGGTGAGGAGGGACTCGAGGTCGTAGGATTTCGGATTCGAGCCGAGCGCGGCGGGAGTGGCAAAGCTCACCAGCGAATCGCTGGGATTGAAATAGATGTCGGCATCGAGAATCTGGCCGGTTTGGGTGGACGGCGGGCCGCTGCCGAGCTGGATACCGATCTGATCGGCGGTGATGACGCGGGTGAAGGCGAGCACGCCCGGAGTGAAAGCCATGTCCGGCTGATCGAAGCAGATGGAATTGATGCCGTCGGAACCGCAGAGATTCGCCGAAGAATTACGCACGAGCGGGGCGAAGGAGGGGGAGGTGAGGGCGGTGCCGCTGACGTTACTCCAGACGCCGAGGGATTGCTGGATGACCTGTTCGATTTCGTTGAGGCTGCCGGTGGCGGTCTGGTCCAGAGTGAGGATGGTTTTGGGATTTGTGCCCAGTGCCGTGCTCCAACGGAACGCGATCGCCGAGGCGCTGGTCAACTGATGCGATGCTATGGGGCACGCGGAGCCACCGGAAACGCTGGCGGGTTCACGCACGTCGGGGACGATTTCGTTGAAGGCGTAACCCTGGACTGTGATGACGGACCAGAGGATCAGGAACAGCGTCATAGCGAGGGATGCGGACTGGCGGAGCAACGTTTGCATGGGCTTCTCCTTTGTGGGCGTGTTCATTCCGTTTCGCGCGATATTTCGCGGTGAATGCGCTGCTCGAAGACATCGACGGAAATATTACGCACGCCCGTTTTAGTGAAGGAGCCGGAGGCGGGGTCGAAGACCGGCGTCTCCGTGGAATCCTGGGTGACGGTTTCTCCCCCGGAGCGGAGATCGCGATGGATGCGGAACGTGCCCTGGGCCCAGCCGACAATTATGAATTGGCCGCCGGTGTGCGCGCTGAGGAAGAGATAGGCTTCTTCCCCGGGACGGAATTCGGGCGTGCCATCCACGTGCGAGTGCAGATGCTGGAATTTTCCACCCGGCTGCCGCACGACGATCTCTTCAGGCAGATAACCTTTATTGTGCAAGACGACGCGGAAGCTCGTGTCGGTCCAGATTTCGCCATTCTCCATCACTGATTCGGCGTGGACGCAGCGGACGCGCGCGATGGAATACGAATAGTGCACCAGATCCTGAAAGCGCAGGCGCACCAGCGTGGTGGCCTGGGCAACCACGGCGATCAGCGCGAGGCCAATAAGGAAAAGTACCCACAGAAACCTGCGACGATCTTTGTAACTCATGGATGTTCACTCCTGTTCATTGAATCTCCAGCACGCCGGAAGCGGCGGTTTTATCGAGATTGGCGTTCTGTACGAAAAGCGTTCGCGCGCCGGGCAGGGCGGTGGAGGGAATCTGGATGGTGAGGTGGATGATGCCGAGTCCGGTAGGCTGCTTCGAGATGACGGCGACGTCGCCGGGACCGCTGATGGTGTAGGCCATGCTGGCGTCGAACCCGGACTGCGAGAACATGCAAATGTCGGCGGCGCTGGTGCCGGAAGCGGGACGGACAAGAGGCATGGGATTTCCGGCAAGGTTGCAGGAGTTGGTGGAAGTGTTGAAGACGCCGATTGCGGCGACGTTGAGATCGAAGGAGACGGAGGAATTGTCGACACCGGCGGTGGTAGGCTCGACGACAGTGATGTTTTTGCCCGAGATGCCGGGAGAGGCAGCGGTGAGAGAGATGACATCGTCGGCAGTGCCGGGGGCGACGACGATGAGAGAGACGATGTTGGAGAGAATGTCGCTTGGACTTTGAATCTGGACGTACACGTTGCCGGGCTGTGCGACGTCCGTGCTCGTGACTGGGGCGGAGCAAGAGTTGGCGGAACTGCAAGTGGTAACGCGCGCGGCCCCGCCGATGAGGAGCGTGGAGCCTGGGCCGGGATTTGAGAGAGCAAACCCGCTGCCATCGACGGAAAGGGTGAGGCCATTTGCTCCCCCGGAATAAACGCTGGAGGGATGCAGCGAGAGGATGTTAGAGCCGGAGGAAATGGTGACGTTGGCGGAGCCGGATTGCGCGGAATCATCCTGGCTGACGGCGACGATCTGGATGGTGTTCGGAGTGGGCTGCGCGGCCGGCGCGGTGAACGTGCCGCTGGGAGTGATGGAACCGCACGCACTGCTGACAGTGCAAGCGGAGCCTTGAATTTGCCAAATGACGGTTTGGTTGCTGGTGCCGAGGACGGAAGCGGTGAAGACCTGCACGCCGAGCGGCGGCAACGTGACATTCACGGGGAAAACGTTGACCAGAATGTGATTGATGACGGTGGCTTGTGCGGAAGCGAAGATCGCGGGATTTCCGGCGAGCGCCACCTGAACGGAGACGGGATTTGAAGAAGGAATGGCGCCGGGTGCGACGTAGTCAACTTGCGTGGCGGCGCCGCTGGTAACGCCCTGGCAAGGCGAAGAAGCAACGACGCAGATCTGACCGACCGTTGAGTTGCCGCCCGGGATGCCGCTGACACTCCAGGCGAGGGATGCGCCGGTGGTGCCGTTTTCCGAGACGGTGAGCGTGACGCGATGATTGGCGGCGAGCGTGGCCGTCGAAGGCGAGAGGCCAAGACTGGGGCCGGACTGAATCGTGATCGTGGCTTGCACTTGCTTGGACGGATCGGCTTGCGGCGTGACGGTGATGACGACAGTGTTGGGCTGCGGAGCAGTCGCCGGGGCCGTGTAGTTCGCTGTGTCGGCAACGGCACTGCCCCCCGCGGACTGCGTGGTTATGACTGAAAGAAGTCCGCAGGCGCTGCCGCTGCAGCCGGTGCCGGAAAGCGACCAGGAAAGCACGGCGCTGGGAGCAGAGCCGGGAATGGGAGTTAATGTGGCGACGATGGCGGAAGTGACGCCGGGTTGAAGGCTGGAGGGAGCGGCAACCTGCAACGTGAAATGGCTGGTGATGGTGAGCGTGGTGGCGCTTTGCCGGGAAGGATCGGCAACGCTGCTAGCGGTGAGGGTGACAGCGGGCGCGGACGGGAGAATGGCGGGCGCGGTGTAATTTCCGATGGCGTCGACGCCGCCGCAATTATTGGGGCACGAGCTGCCGGAAAGGCTCCAGCGGATTGAAGGATCGGGTTTGCCGCTGCTTGCGATGGTGGCGTGGAACGATTGCAGCGCGCCGAGTTCGACAGAAGCGGAAACGGGAGAAAGCGAGACGGCGATGTCACTGGAGATAGTGACGCCGGCGGTGGAGGACTTGGAGGGATCGGCGTGGCTGGTGGCGGTCACTTGGACCTTTCCGCCGGAGGGAAGATCTGCGGGGGCGGTGAAGAGTCCATCGGGCGAAATGGTGCCGATTTGTGGCGAGCCCCCGGCGATGCCGTTGACGCTCCAGAAGACGGAAGTGTCGGATGAGTTTGTGACCGTCGCTGAAAAAGAAAGCGTGTTGCCGAGCAGCACGGTGCCGGAATTGGGAGTAATGCTGACGGCGATCTGCGGCGGAGGGGGAGTTGTGGAGCCGCTGCCACTGACACTTCCGCAGGCGTAGAGCGCGAAACACATCGAGAGAAGAACAATCGTCCGGGCCGTGGGGCGATGGACGATGGGGCTCCGCTGGGAGGGGCCTGGCCTTGAGCGCTTTTGCGAGAGAGGGCGCATGACGTTTGCGATTGCAGACGAAGGGCCAGCGAAAGAACGGAGCGCCGGGGAGCGCATGGCCGAGCGGTTGTCGAACATTGGTTTCCTTTAAAGTGCGTGGAAAGAAGGGCTTGGAGCTTGTGTGCAGTCGGACGCTATTAGGAAATTGCATGTGAAGTTGTGTGCCGAAAAGGTTGTCGCGCGTTCCGAATTGAACGGGATTCTTAGGGTGCATTCCCGGATTGGGAATCGCTGCCGTTGTAATATGCGGTGCCTGGGTAGCGCCGCCATCCTGGCGGCAAGCACGGGGCCAGCCCTTCGTGGCTCGGGGTAAACAAGATGCCGGCGCTACCTCTTGTACGGAACGATTCGCTCGAACCGCACATCGATTACGAAGGATGAGCAGATTGACATTCGGGGGAGTGGCTCGAATAATCGCGCCATGGCGAAGCCTGAGGTGGTGCGACGGATCAAGAGCTATTCCGCGGCGAACGGGTATGTGTATCAGTATTACTTTTGCGAATTGAATCGAATTTCGGTGGATGGCGAAGCGGTTGGTGAATTTGTGTACGCGATTTCCGCGGATCGAGGCGCGAGCTTTGGATTGCGGATTTTTGTGATGCAGGCGGCGCTAGAGGCGTGGGCCGCGGCAAATGGGCGCGCGCTGATGAGCAGCGAAGAGTATGCGGTGGCGAAGATGCGGTTGTTCCAGGCGTTTGACGAGGGCGTGGTTCCGTTGACGGCGGAGGCGGCACGCGAGGTGAGACTGGTGGTAGACGAGAAGAATTTGGAAGGCTTGCTGAGCATGTTGAATATTTAGGGGCTGTTTTTCATCACGCGCGGTTCCTCACCTTAAGAGAAGAATTGACACAGATGTCACAGAGGCAGATCTCAGAGGGCACGGAGAAGAGCACAGCCAGGAATGGCTGTGCCACGGTGTTTTGGGGTTGAACCGAAACACTGCCTGTAACGTCTAGTTTGGTGTAACGGAGATTGAGGATGCGGGAGCTGGTCCTGATCCAGCCGGGAAGAGTGCTCGAAGGGCCGTCGGAGCGAGAGAGCGAGAGCTCCCGCGCGCACCGCGAGTTTGAGGAGCGGCTGGCGGAGTGCGGTCCACTGGCGTTTCGCGTGGCGTATGGGGTTTTACGGCATGCGGCCGACGCGGAAGACGTCGCGCAAGAGGCATTGTTGAAGGCGTACCGGAATTTCGGGCGGCTGAGGGAGCCGGCCCGGTTTCGCGGGTGGCTGGTGCGCATTGCATTCCGGATGGCGCTGGACCGGTGGCGGTCGGTGAAGCGGCGCGAGAAGCGCGAGACGGAAGGAGAACACCCCGAGCATCGAGCTGCCGGGCCAACAGCGGAAGAGTTGGCGGTGTCGAGCGAGTTTCAGGCGCGACTGGGGCGCGCAATGGAGGAGTTGCCGGAGAAGTTCCGATTGGTGCTGCTGCTCTCGGCGATTCAGGGATACACACTGGAGGAAGTTTCGGAGATGCTGGGCATTCCAATGGGCACGGTGAAATCGAGACTGTTTTTTGCACGGAAGCAATTGGCGGAGAAGCTGCGATGAGCTGCGAAGGGTATCGGGACAAATTGGTTGATGCGCTGGCGAGCGGAGAGGGCTCGCTGGGTCGCGAAGTCGCTGGGCATCTGCTGCTGTGCGCGGAGTGCAAGAAATTTTATGAAGCACAAGTGCACCTCTTTGGGGCAATCGATTCGGGCGTTCGGGCGATGGTGGATGAAACGGTTCCGCTGTCGTTGTTGCCGCGCGTGCGTGCGCGGGTTGCCGAAGCTGACACGCCTCCGCGGGCATGGCGGCTTACCTGGGGATTTGCAGCTGCCGCAATTGCCGCTGCGCTGATCGTCAGCGTCGGCCTTCTGATGTGGAAGCCGGACGACGCGAACAAATTTCCCGATCGCTCACGGGTTGTCGCTCAGGATGTGCGAAGCGCAGCCGCCGCCATGCCCAAGCAACTGCCGCAACCGATTGCAACTGCACCGAAACACGCCGCCGCGAACGCTCGGCTCGGGAGAGTTCCGAAAGAGACGGCGCCTGCGTCGGAGGTGCTGGTTCTTGCCGAAGAGCGCGCTGCGTTCGCGAGATTTGTTTCCGATTTGCCGGAAGTGGGAGATGTGGCCGTAGCCTATACTCGGCCTGCCATGGATGTGGACGACGAGGCTGTAGAGCTGGCGTTGTTGCAGATAAACGAACTGGAAGTGAAGCCGCTAGAGTCCTCGAACTGGCAGTGAGGGTTCTGATTCCACTTCAGGATTTTTAGGCAGCTACTTGGTACAAGATCTCAGGAGGCTTAGATGAGAAAAGCACGAATCGTCATGGCGGCGCTAGTATTATTCGCTGGTATTGGAAGCGCGTCTTCCTCACGCGCGCAAGATAAGGTGAAGAACGAAACAAAAGCTCCAGTTGCGACGCTCAAGATGCAGGTCACGATTTCCGAGGCTGAGGGAGAAAAGAAAGTTGTCAATCTTCCTTACACTTTTTATCTGAGAGTTGGTGAGCAAGGACCGGTTAATCCGTGGACCAAAGTTCGCATGGGGAGCCGAGTGCCAGTCTATGTCGGCAAAGACGGGGGGATGCAATACATTGATGTCGGGACCAACATCGATGCCCGTGGCTTTGTGGGGGAAGATGGCCGGTTCGACATCAACTTGAGCCTGGAGCGCTCGTGGGTCGAGGGCGACGTGGCGGTTCCGATGGAAAGGCCAACGGGACAACAAACGGAGGCGCATACTGCACAGTTTCGTGAACCGGTGATCAGGCAGTTCAAAACGGAGCTTGCGTTAACGATGAAGGATGGACAAACGATCCAAAGCACCATGGCGACCGACCCTCTGTCGGGCAAGGTGCTGGCGATTAACGTGACGATGAATGTGGTGAAGTAGATTTCCGCCTCACTTCAGTATAGCCGCGAGTGCTGCGACCAGGTCGGGATGATGGAATTGGTAGCTGAGTTTTTGGAGTTGGACGGGTTGGACGCGTTGGCTGGAGAGGAGCAGGGAGTCGGCCATTTCGCCGAGGATGAGGCGCAAGGCGAAGGCGGGAGCGGGGAATAGCGCCGGACGGTGCAGGGCGGCGGCCAGGATTTTCGTGAAGTCCGCGTTGGTCACTGGTTGCGGCGAGACGACGTTGAGCGGACCGGTGACGTTGGCGTTTTCGAGGGCGAGCCGGAGGATGCCTACCGTATCGTCGAGAGTGATCCAGCTTAGCCACTGTTTGCCGGTGCCGATTTTTCCGCCGACTCCAAATTGAAAAGGGCGCATCATTTGCGGCAGTGCGCCGCCGTGTTTGGAGAGGATTACCCCGAAGCGGGCGCGGACCACGCGGATGCCGAGTGCTTCGGCTTTGATCGCTTCGGATTCCCATTCCTTCGCAATTTCACTTAGAAAATCGTTTCCGGACTGACTCGCTTCGGTGAGGGTTTCGTCGCCGCGGTTGCCGTAGATGCCGGTGGCGGAGGCGGAGACGAGAACGCGGGGGCGCGCGGACATTTTGGCAAGCGCCTGGACGAGGGCGCGGGTGGTGTCCACGCGGCTGGAGCGGAGGAGGGCTTTGCGCTGCGGCGTCCAGCGTCCCTCGGCGATGGAGGCGCCGGCGAGATTGACGACGGCATCGGCGCCGACGGCGGCTCCGCCGAGTTCGCCGGTGGCGGGATTCCAGTTGACGTCGAAGCCGTGCGAAGGGCTCGCCGCCTGAGTAGTGGTGCCGGGACGGACGAGGCGGCAGACGGTGTGACCTCCGAGCTGGAGGTCTTGCGTGATCGCGGTGCCGACCAGGCCTGTGGAGCCGGTGATCAGGATTTTCATGGGGTCCTTATCGGTGGATTGATTATCGCGCAGTTAGGGATTTGTGGTGCGGGTTACGTGAAGAAAAGAAGTCAGGATTCCTTCTTGAGCTGCTCCAACAGCAGGTGAGAGCAATATGTGAAGTTGAGGTTCTTCGGACATCCTTGTCGGATGTCCTCAGAATGACAACTCATTGTTTGGGCGGCTGAATGGGAGCAGTTGGTGTCGTGGTTTGGACCGGAAAAGCGGAGGCTTCGCCTCCGCACTCAAAAGGAAGAGCGGCCCCCCGCAAAGGCATCCAGGGTCCAAGCAACGGACCTCGGAAGGCGGCCCCACACCTGCGCGACTTTCAGGTAGGTGACGGGTTCGGAGAGTTGGGTGGCGGGGCGGTGGGGGACGGGTTACAATTTTTGCATGCCATCGGTGGTGCCAAGCTTGCGGGTGAAGGTGTTGTTCTTTGGGCGGCTGCGGGAGTTGACCGGGCTGGCTGAAGAAGCTGGTGAACTGCCCGAAGGGGCGACTTTGGCGCAGGTGTTTGAGCGTTACGCGGAGCGGTATCCGAAACTGGCGGGATTCCGGAACTCGATGGTGGTTTCGCGAAACCAGGAATTCGCGGCGTGGGATACGCGCGTTTCCGCGGGTGATGAGATTGCATTTTTGCCTCCGGTGAGCGGAGGCTGAATTTAGAAAATGGAAAATAGAAATTAGAAATGAAGAAGGAAAAAGCAGATTCCGAACCCCGTTCAAAAGGCGAACGGGGTTCGGAATGACAAGTTTTACTTTTTCCATGAATACTGAGAAAGCGCCTCCTCGGGTAGCCGTAAGACGCACCATATGACGACGAGCATTCAACAAGATAAATTTGAGCTGGTGCGCGAGGCGATCGATGCCGGGGCGCTGGTGCGGCATGTCCGCGCGGGGCAGGATGGGGCGATTGTGACGTTCGACGGCTTTGTGCGCAACGAATCGCACGGGCGTGAGACGAGCTACCTGGAATACGAGGCCTACGAATCGATGGCGCTCGGAAAGATGAAGGAGATCGCCGCGCAGGTCCATGAGAAGTTTGCGATTCATCTGGTGGTGATCGTGCACCGCCTGGGGCGGCTGGAAATTGGCGAAACGAGCGTGTTCATCGCGGTGAGCGCGCCGCACCGGGGCGCGGCGTTTGACGCCTGCCGGTATGCCATTGATACGCTGAAGCGCACGGTGCCCATCTGGAAGAAAGAGTATTTCGCGGATGGCGCGGTTTGGGCGGATGGCGAACTGCCCCCGACACCTCCAAGTGCAAAAAGTGCATCCTAGCTATCTGATGATTCCCCAGTCCTCACGAATTTACATCTGGTGGTTTGCGCCATTGGCTCTTTTTGCGGGCGCGTTTGTTGCGGAAGCGGAAGCGCAGGAAAAGCCGGACCGGCCGCCGTGGGCGCAGCCTTCGACCAGCCAACCGCAGCCAACCCCTCCCAGTGGCCAACCCCAGCCGCCGGCGTCTTCTCCGCCTCCGCCGGGGGCGATGGTGCAGCCTCCCGTGGAAACGCCGGAAAAACAGAAAGAACCGCAGTCGCCGAAGGGCACGATCAAGGTCAACGTCAACCTGGTGAACGTTCTCGCGAGTGTGCTGGACGAGAACAAGCGCCCGGCGCCCAACCTGCCTATGGAAGCATTTCAGGTGTTGGAAGAAGGCGTGCCGCAGAAGATCGAGTATTTTGAGCCGGAAACCAAGCTTCCGCTGGATCTGGCGCTGATGATCGACGCGAGCATGAGCGCGCACATTGACATTCAATTTGAGCGCGATGCGGCTGGGCACTTTATCCGGCAGGTGCTGCGGCCGGATGACCGCATGGCGGTGTTTTCGTTCGACGAGACGGTGACGCAACGAACCGTGTTCACGGAAAAGGTGCAGACACTGACAGACGCGGTGGCGAAGATACCCGACGGCGCGGGCACTTCGATTTACGATGCGGTACTGCTGGGCTCGCAGGCGCTCGGGAAGCGGATCGGCGAGCGGCGGCGGGTGATCGTCCTGGTGACGGATGGCGGCGAGACTACCAGCCATGCGGATTTTGAGGCGGCGCGGCGGGCGGCGCTGCGCGGCGAGGTGCTGCTGTACACGATTCTGGTCCGCACGATGAAGAGCGAGAACGGGCGAAACACCGCGGGAGAACACGCGCTGCAGACGATTACGGAGACGACCGGCGGCGCAATGTTTTTCCCGGATTCGCCGCAGGAGTTGCCGGTTATTTTTGACCGCATCGAGGCCGAACTCAGGACGCAATACCGCTTGGCGTATTACCCGAGTCCGCGGGGGGCGGCGAATTCGTATCGTAAGATTGAGGTGAGGATGATTCCGGGTTATACGGCGCGGCATCGGACGGCGTATCTGGTGGGAGCACAATAATTTCGTTGCGCAGGTGTTTAGGGATAACAGATTGCGGCGATCAGATAGCAGGATGCAGGAGCTGGTTATCAGTAATCGGTAATCTGTAATCAGTCAGAGGGGATTCGGAATTCACGTTGAGAGATGCGATGTCGATTGATTATTTAGAGGCGGCGGTTGAGATTGCGCGGGAAGCGGGGGCGGTGCTGCGGGAAGAGGCGCAGCGGCCGCCGGATATTTCGTACAAGGGCGATTACGACCTGGTGACGCAGGCGGACAAGCGGTCGGAGGCGGTGATCGTCAGCCGCTTGCAGAAATATTTTCCGGGACACGCGGTGGCGGCGGAAGAGGGAAGCGGGAAAGAGACTGGCTCGGAATATAAGTGGCATGTGGACCCGCTGGACGGGACGACGAATTTCGCGCACGGGTATCCCTGCTTTTGCGTTTCGATGGCTCTGGCGAAGGGCGATCAACTGCTGCTGGGCGTGGTGTACAACCCGATTTTTGAGGAGATGTTTTCGGCAGCGCGGGGGGAAGGCACGTTTTTCAATGGCAAGAGAGTGCAGTGCTCGAAGATTTCGGCGCTGCGCGGCAGTTTGTTGTGCACGGGGTTTCCGAATCATAAGAGGCATGCGCATCCGAACATTCATTACTACTGGGATTTCACGTTGTGCTCGCACGGTGTGCGGCGCGACGGGTCGGCGGCTCTGGATCTGGCGTACGTGGCGGCCGGGCGATTTGATGGATTCTGGGAGTTTGGGTTGAAGCCGTGGGACACGGCGGCCGGGGTGGTGATTGTTGAAGAGGCCGGAGGAAAGATTACGGCCCTCGATGGCAAACCGTATGTGCTGGGCGGCAAGTCGATTTTGGCGACGAACGGGTTGATCCACGCGGAGATGGAAACGATGGCCGCGGAGATCGCGAAGAGAGAGAAGTTGGGCGTTTAGACAAAGCAACGCGCCCCGGGGTTCCAGAGCGGCGGCCAGGAGATGTGCGCCGATGGAACGCGCGGTGAATTGTTCGTCGGTTGCTGAATCGGATACATGTGAATGAGAAGAATCTGCCGCACCTACGGCGCTGAGGATTCGTTTTAACTATGTACTCAGCGCTTACGCGCTGGGCTAATATCTGCCGCACCTACGGTGCTTCTCCGAAAGAATGCATGGCTGCGGTGCTCCTCGCTTGAATCCTGCCAAGTTCGTTTTCGGTGTCAGAAGTCCTCTCTGTCCGTTCTGTCAACCATCCTCCCGGTCTGTACCTAACCCCCTCCCCCCTCGTTTTTGTAAGTGAGGGAAGGAATGGGGTTAGCGAAGCGGTTTTGTAAGTGTTGAATCTTCGGGGGTTAAAGACGCTTGTTTTGATAGGGATTTCCTTGTGCGTCGTATGTGTGAAATTTAAAGAACTTATCGGGCCGTTTTTGGAAGCGTGGAATCTAAAAGAGTTAGAGACGACCGTGGCGAGTAGAGATGTGAGGAGCGTGCCGCAGTGCGACCGGCACACCATAACCCGTAGGTAATAATATAGAAGAGTAACATATTGTCAAGGGGAAAATGGGCGGCAGGCTTTAGGGAAGGCTGATTCGGACCTCACAGAATTCTTATGAGTGGGGAGCTATCGTTGAGTGGCAAAGACGGCGACATCGTTTGACATTCAGTGGCACCGGGGTGGTGCCGTTCCTGGACCAAGTTCGTTGCCCAAAATTGGGTAGGAGAGAAGCCATGCGCAAGTGGGTGGATCGTGGGTTGGCGTTTGGATTGAGCATGTTTGTGAGTTTGAGCGTTTGCGACGTAGGGCGAGCGGACGATACCAAAGCGGGAAATGATTCGAAGCCGCCTGCGACGAAGGCGGCTGAGAATAAACCAGAGGCAGGGCTGACGGATCGGGAGCGCTGGCTATTGGAGCGCGTTGAGCAGTTGGAGAAGCGCGTGGCGGATTTGGAGTCGAAGGATGCCAAGCCGGCGGCGGAGGCGGCAGCGGTGCGGGAGAAGGGCGCGGAGCCAGGAACAAGTGTATCCGTTGGAATGACGGTCGCAGCGAAACCGGCTGTAATCGCGCCTTCGGCAGCGCTGACGAGTGCGCCGGCTAATGCGGTGCCGAGTTCGATGTCGACAAGCATCGCCGCGGCCATCGGGCCAAATAAAGAATTGAGCACGTCCGCGAGTCCGGCGGCGACGCAGGTGCCGGAGAAGAAAAAGATCGAGCCGTTTTCGGACTATG
Organism: Candidatus Sulfotelmatobacter sp.; assembly: GCA_035487095.1. Lineage (GTDB taxonomy): Bacteria > Acidobacteriota > Terriglobia > Acidiferrales > UBA7541 > Acidiferrum. Next base: position 7,055 of record DATHMM010000131.1, on the reverse strand, counting down.
ACTGGACGTGGCTGAACGGGAATCCCCGGACGAAAGAGATTTATTGGGACACGAAGTTTTTTACACCGGAAATCCGGGCGGACATAAATTATGTGTCGGACTTCAACCATCCGACGGATCATTCGATTGGCGGATCGAGCGAGCTGTTTCGATCGTCGGAAGTGCAGTTGGAGCAGTTGGGTGTCGGCGGCGATTTTCATTATGACAATGTGCGCGCGCGGTTGATGACCCAGTTTGGGATGTATTCGGCGACGACGCCTCGGAATGACCCGAGTCCCGGGCACGGGCAATGGGACCTGGTGAGCGCATACCGTTATTTGGCGGAGGCGTACGGCGGATATCACTTCAATGTGTTGCATGGCGTGAATGTGGATGCGGGAATCTTCCTGTCGTACATCGGATTGTTCAGCTACTACAACTTCGACAACTGGGCTTATCAGCCGTCGTATGTGTCCTCGAATACGCCGTGGTTTTTCGAGGGCGTACGCGTGCAGATTTTCCCGACAGAACACTTGAAGATTGAGCCGTGGTTCATCAACGGCTGGCAGTCGTATGCATCGGCGAATCACAGGCCGGGACTTGGAGGACAGATCAAATGGACTCCCAAGCCGTGGCTGAACATCATTTCGAACAATTACGGGTTGGGCGAGGATGACCTGTTCATCAAAGGCCGCTCGCGCATCCACACGGACAATAGCGTCGAGGTGAAATATTACGACCAGCCGGAAAAGACGCTGGACAAGATGGCGGTTTCACTCACCGGCGACCTGGGTTGCGAATACGGCAGCGGCGTGAGTTGCTACGGGGATCATAAAGGCGGGCCGAAGCAGAGCTTTGTCGGATACATGGTTTACAACCGGTTCTGGTTCCACCGGGATTTGTTTGGGCTGACAATTGGGGGCGGGCAGATCAACAATCCGGGGCGGTATCTTGTGCTGATTCCGCCAATCAATGGAGCGACGGCGATCACAGCAGCGACGAATGCGCCATACTTCACCGGCAATCCAGGAGACCCGTTCAAGGCGTGGGATTCTTCGATCACGTTTGACTATATGCCGAAGCAATACATCACGTTCCGGGCGGAGTATGACTACCGTCATGCCAACGTGCCGTATTGGACGGGGCAAGGGGGAATCACGCCTCCAACCGGGAATACCGGTTCGCCGCAGTTTTTTGTTTGTAACAGTGGGGCGTCTTCGGGGCAGACGGGTCTGGCCGGAGCGCAGGCGGCGTGCAGCGGAGCCGGCGGCGTGTGGTTTCCAGACTTGAGGAAGGATGAATCGTTTATTGATTTGTCGATTCTGGTGAAGTTCTAGAGCGTAACGGCCTGGGCTTTGAAACAGGTGCTTTCATGCGGCTTATGTTGAGGTCCTTCGGGGCGCAAAAGACGCGCCCCTGAGGGTGACAGATTCAGAGATTGGGGTCTTACTTGCCAACATAATGGGTTGCACTCAGATTCGATTGCGTTAGTTCTTTGACGTTCAGCTGCCCGATCTTCTTTTTATCCAGTCTTTCGAATTGGGCTTCCATATACTTCATGAACTCCTGCTTGGAGACCATTCCATTCTTGTCAGCGTCCATAAGGGGGAGCAAGTGTCTGACGTCGTCCTCTCCCATCGCCAATTTGTTTTGCGGTTTCGGAACGGAGGCCTTTTGAGCGGCGGCGTTTCCGAGCAGAGTCAAGGTCGCAACCAACACTGCGATTACCCCGAAGAACCACACGCAATTAGTTCGCTTCCGCATGATTGACTCCTTGGAGCTCTTGAAGGCACGGGAATCGAACCTACTGTGCTCCCGGACCAGGTTAGAGTTCACCGGGATGTGCGTTTTTGGCTCCCGGATTTGGTGAATGTACACCCATGCGAGTGGACCGTGCACGCAAAATGTTGATGCATTGAATCAAAATTAACTTAGGACGAATTGCTAAAACACTGTATTGGTGCGAATCCGGACCCAAACGTTGAGGTCCTTCGCGCATCTCCGTCGGAAGTGCTCGGGACGACAACAAAATATAGTCTGTTTGACGACATATGACAGTTTGGCGACAAAGTTTAGTTCGTAAAACATATCGTCAAGAAAAAATGAGTGAGCGGTCTTAGGGAAGATTGATTTTGACCTCACGGAATTCTTATGGGTGCGACGCTATCCTGAATTTGCAACGAGAGCGTCATCATCATTTCATTTAGCGGCACTGGGTATGTGCCGTTCCTGAACACATCGTTGACTAAAATCAGATAGGGAGAAAAGCTTTGCGCTCGTGGAGGAACTGTGGGTTGTTGTTTGGAATGGGCACGCTGGGGTGCCTAAGCGTTTGCGGAGTAGGGCACGCAGACGATACCAAAAAGGGAAATGATTCGGCGGCGGTTGGTGTACAAGCGGTTCCACAAACGAACCAGGTGGCGGATGGAGCGCCGGTGGTTTCTACGACGTCCACGCCGGACGACACTGCGGCGGCAGATACAGCGAGCAGCGGACAGAATCCGGCTCCGCAAGGCACTGGTCAAACTGCGAATGGGCAGGGTTCCGGCATCAATGGCAATTACGTTTTGAAGGGAAACTTTTTCGAGCGCTTGGTTCAGTACTACCATCAGGATTGGGCAGGGACGAATCCATCAGCACCGTTGCCGGCGAAAAGGGGTCTTCCGGCGCCTGTGGATTCACCTCCATTCCCGTCTTCCGACTGGATCTACGGCGGGGCTCCCGACATCGGCGCACCCGATGGCAACACATATCCTTTGATGACTGCGCTTGGTCTTGAAAATAGCCGCATAAAAGTCTACGGATGGGTGGCGACGAGCATCAATTTCAGCACTTCCGGGCACAACAACTTTCCGGTTTCATACGACATTTTCCCGAACAAGATTGAACTCAATCAGGCGGTCATTTACGTGGAAAGGCTGCCTGACACGGTGCAAAATGACCATTTCGATTGGGGATTCCACCTGACCGCGTTCGAGGGTATCGACTATCGCTTTACAACGGCGAAGGGATATTTCAGCCAGCAGCTTTTGAAATTCAACCGGCAGTATGGCTTCGATCCCGTGCTTGAGTACCTTGACCTTTATTTTCCCGTGAAAGACGGTCTGAACATCCGGATTGGGCGGTTCCTTTCGGTTCCTGGAATCGAAGCGCAGTTAGCGCCGAACAATTACAACATGACGCACTCGCTGCTTTATACGATCGATCCCTTTACCGACACCGGCATCTTCGCGAGCCTGAAGCTGAACAAACAATGGATGGTCCAGTTCGGCCTATCCGGAGGGCACGACGTTGCCTTGTGGACCTCTGACGCGAAACCCTCGGGCATCTTCTGCCTGAACTACTCGACCAAGAGCAACAACGACAATTTTTACGGCTGCGCGAACGGGATTAATGACGGCAAGTACGCTTACAACAATTTGCAGGACTACGATTTAACGTGGTACCACAAGTTCAACAGCAAGTGGCACATGGCTACGGAGACCTGGTACATGTACGAACGCGATGTGCCAAACGTTGCCGGCAACGTAGCGAATCCGATCACCCCGGAACTTGGCGCAAATGGGGCCTTCTGCAAGGCGGGACTTCAACGTTGCACCGCGCCAGAGTATGCGGTCGTCAATTACATCAATCGCGACGTCAGTTCCAAATTTATGTTCGGCTTTCGATCGGACTTTCTGGATGACAAGAAAGGGCAGCGCACCGGATTCGCGACGAAATATACGGAGAATACGCTGTATGCGACCCGGTACATTGGCACGACAATCATGCTGCGCCCGGAACTGCGCTTCGATCACTCGTGGGACCTCCGGGCTTACAACAACGGAACGGCCAGAAATCAGCTGTTCTTTGGAATGGACTTGATCTACAAATTCTGAGCCTGGGGAAGAATGAGTCGTTTATTGATTTGTCGATTCTGGTGAAGTTCTAAATTGTCGAGGGTGGGGGCGGCACTGAGGTGCGTGAATGTGCCGCCCCTCCGGGGCTTGGATTTTTTTGGGCGGAACCCACCGCTTATGCGGTGGGCTAATCTCTTCCGCGCCTCCGGCGCTGGTTTGGCGCGAGAAAGATTGAGCGTGCATGCAGCGGATTTGGCGCCGCTGTGCAGGCTGGGCCACCTGAAGGTGGCCGCTACGCAGATTGAAGAGTGGCCCGGCACAGACGGCGGGCCCTACAAGAGTTAGAGAACCCAAGAGCACGGCGAGGAATCGCCGTGCCACAAGAAACACAAAACGAAATGTGGCGCCTCGAAATTTCGGGGCGCCTTTTTTGTGACTAGATCGGGCGGACTAGGCGGTGACCATTTCGGCGTAGATTTTGGAGATGGCGCCGGCGATGCAGAAGCCCCAGGCAAAGACGGGGTAGGTTTTGAATTTGTCGGGGATGACGTACTGGTCGGTGGCGTCGGAGACGGGAACGCCGGCCTGATGCATTTTTTCGGCTTGCATGTGGAGGTCGTCGAAGAGATCGCGGAGGTCCCGGATGCCTTCCTGGCCGCAGACGGGGCCGTGGCCGGGGGCGAAGAGAGTGTCCTTGTCCCAGGAGGCGAAGGTCTGGAGGGTTTTGCGCCAGCCGGACATGGTGCACTTGTCGTCGAAGCAGGCGGGATACGCGTGACTGAACACGAGGTCGCCCGCGTAGACAACTTTTTGTTCGGGGACGCGAACGATGAGGTCGGTGCCGGAGTGGCCGGGGTAGTGTTCGATCACGATGGGGAAGTGGCCGAGGTCGAGGTTCATCGGGAGCTTCGCGGGATCGAGCGGGCGATTGGGGAAGGCCAGGGGAGTTTTGTTGGCCAGGTCGAAGACGTTGCCGATGGCGCCGAGATCGCCCTGGGCGTGCTGGCGGGCAACGTCATTTTTGGCGTTCTTGATCCGCATTTCTGTGGGGGCGAGGACCGCGGCGCGATCTGCTCCCTGCAAGCTGACGTAGGACTCGATGATGCGTTTCGGGACGGCGGCGTGCCCCCAGAGTTGAATGCCGTTGGCGCCGTAGAAGGAGCTGCCCATCGAGTGGTCGAAGTGATAGTGGGTAAGGAGCGCGTCGGTGGCAGGGACCTTGGTGACTTTGCGATAGGCGTCCATTTGAAACGCGGCGCCGGGGGCGGAGCCGAACGCTTCGAGGAGCAGGCTTTTCTCCTTGCCGATGAGGAAGCCGCCATTGCAGATGGTGGTGAAACCTTTCGAGGTGTCGGAGATGGTGGCGTAGAGGCCGTCGCCGATTTTACGGACGGAGGCGAAGCCTGCGTCGGCGATGGGGGTTTGGGATACGCGGGGATCGTCCGCAACGGAAGAGGCCAGACCGGGAATTGGAAGCGAGCCGGCGAGGGCGTAAAGAGCGCTCAAACGAGTTGCGCTTGAGACAAATTGCCTGCGGGTGAACGGAGCGAACGAGTTCATTCGGGAATCTCCAAGAGAGAGTTACGCGCGGAACGAAACACAGTCTAACAAAAGCTAACGAGTGTGGCGACGGGGCAGCGCGAAAAAAGCGGGGAACCAATTTGCCTCTTAACCGGGAGTGCCTTCACTGGCCACAACGGGGAAGAATCCGCAATAATGAAAGGAGTGGGTCGCGCCGACACCGGCGTGATTCCGCGTGTTTTGCAAATTCAACTGAGGATGTCATTCACAATGACGGGATTCGCTTCACCCAGTTCGCCGGCGGCCGGCCGATTGCACGAACTTCAACAAAATTACGAAGCATTCAAGGCGAGGGGATTGAAGCTCAACCTGACGCGCGGAAAACCGTCTTCGGCGCAACTCGAGTTGAGTGAAGAGATGCTGGCGCTTCCGGGTAAAGGGAATTACATGGCGGAAGGCGCCACCGATTGCCGGAACTACGGCGTGCTGCAAGGGTTGGTGGAAGCGCGAAAATTGTTCGCCGGTATGGTGGGAGCGTCGGCGGAACAAGTGGTGGTGGCGAACAATTCGAGCCTGGCGCTGATGCACGATTGCGTTGCGTACGCGCTGCTGAAGGGGACGTGCGACAGCGAGGCGCCGTGGAGCAAGCAGGGTGAAGTGGCGTTCCTTTGTCCGGTGCCGGGGTATGACCGGCATTTCAAGATTTGCGAAGACTATGGAATCCGAATGATTCCCGTGGCCATGCGGGAAGATGGACCGGACGTGGACGAAGTGGAGCGGCTGGTGGCGACGGACGCGTCGATCAAAGGCATGTGGTGCATGCCGAAGTACAGCAATCCGACGGGGACGACGTATTCCGATGCGGTGATCGCGCGGCTGGCCTCGATGAAGACGGCGGCTGCGGACTTCCGGCTGTTCTGGGACAACGCGTATGGGGTGCACCACCTGACGGACGAGCGGGTGGAGATCGCGAATATTCTGGAGCTGTGCGCGAAGCAGGGACACGCCAACCGGGCGTTTGTGTTTGCGTCCACGTCGAAGATTACGATTGCAGGCGCGGGGCTGGCGCTGTTTGCGGGGTCGAAGGAAAATGTGAAGTGGCTGTTGGCGAGGATGATGCCGCGGACGATCGGTCCCGACAAGCTGAACCAGCTGCGACACGTTTTATATCTGAAAAATGAACCGGGAATCCTGGAGTTGATGGATCGGCACCGCGCGCTGATTGCGCCGAAATTCTGGAAGGTGCGGGAAGTTTTCGAGTCGGAGCTTGCAGGGGTGCCCGGAGTGAGCTGGACGCGGCCGAAGGGCGGATACTTCATCAGCCTGGAAGTGCCGAAGGGCTGTGCGCGGCGGGTGGTGGCCCTGGCGCAGGGAGCGGGGATCGAATTGACGCCGGCCGGCGCAACACATCCTTACGGAAAAGATCCGGAGGATCGCACGATCCGGATTGCACCGACGTTTCCGGAATTGGCGGAAGTGGCGCAGGCCGCGGAGGGCGTGGCGCTATGCGTGCTGCTGGCGGCTACGGAGAAGGCGGCTTAGCGCGCGGGTTTGGGAGACAGCCGCTTGCGCGGCGGGTGTTGGCGTGAGAACATTTAAAGCTGTGGTGAATGCAGTGAAATTCACTGTGAACAGCATTGGCGATATCGTCTAGGGGTCCAGGACGCCGCCCTCTCACGGCGGAAACCCGGGTTCGAATCCCGGTATCGCTACCAA
>DATHMM010000130.1:0-23764 GCA_035487095.1 Candidatus Sulfotelmatobacter sp. | reverse complement strand
TTAAGTGTTTGGTGTGGCACAGCGATTCCTCGCTGTGCGCCTTTGTAATGGCCGGTCTTAAGACCGGTACTACAATCTCCCGCTCGTCCATTTTTCATGTCGACGGAATCTGCCGCGCCTCCGGCGCTTTGGGGTTTGGTGATCGCTTTCCCAGTGCTTACGCACTGGGCTAACTTCTGCCGCGCCTCCGGTGCTGGGTATTGCTGGTGAGAGGGAATCGAATACATGGAACAGATTCGGACTGACCACCGTGGCTTATTCGGGTTCCGGAGAATTTTCGTCGAGGAGTTGGCGGTAGGCATCGCGGCGGGTGATGCCGCGTTCCTTGGCGGCGAGTTTCAGGGCTTCCTTGCGGTCGAGCTTTGCCTGATGCATCAATTCGTCAACGCGAGCGGCAAGGGATTGCGCCGTGTCCACCTGCGCGCCGGGTGAACCGGATTCGGGCGGCCCGAGGATCAGGGTGATTTCTCCTCGGACGGGATGTTCTTCCAGCGATTGCACCAGCGAAAACAGTGTGCCGCGGCGGAACTCTTCGTGGATTTTTGTCACTTCGCGCGCGAGGCAGGCGGGGCGGTCGCCCAGAATTGCCAGCGCGTCGGCGAGAGTTTCCGCGATGCGGTGCGGCGCTTCGTAGAGAATGATGGTGCGGTTTTCGATGCGCAGGTGCTCGAGAGCGCGGCGGCGTTCGCTGGAGCGCGCCGGCAGGAATCCCAGGAAAAGAAATTCCTCGCTCGGCAGGCCGGACGCGGCGAGTGCCGTGAGCACGGCGGATGCGCCGGGAATGGGAATCACGGGAATCTGGTGGCGAATGGCAAGCGAGACCAGGCGGAAGCCCGGGTCGGAGACGAGCGGCATGCCTGCATCGCTGACGAGCGCGACGCTGGCGCCCTGCTCCATGGCGTGGACGAGTTCCGGGGCGCGGGTGATTTCGTTGTGCTCGTGATAGCTGACCAGGGGCTTGTGAATCTCAAAGTGGTTCAAAAGTTTCAGCGTGTGGCGCGTGTCTTCGCAGGCGATCTGGTCCACTTCCTTGAGAATGCGCAGGGCGCGCAATGTGATGTCTTCCAGATTGCCGATTGGCGTGGCAACGAGATAGAGGTTGCCGCGCTGTGAAGAGAGGGAAGCGTCGGCATGAGGATTGTTCGACATGGTAGGCGTAACGAAAGTCTAGCACGCGGGGCCGCGGCGGGCGGCTGGAAGGCGCATGGTATAATTGATGGTTTAGAGAACACGCAGGAGGAGCAGCTGTGCCACTGTACGAATACCAGTGCGTGAAGTGCAAGAGGCGGACGGAGAAAATTGAGAGCGTGGCGGGGCCGCATTTGAAGAAGTGCCCGCATTGCGGCGGAAAAGTGGAGCGGACGCTGACTGCGCCGGCGATTCAATTCAAGGGCGCCGGCTGGTATGTGACCGACTACGCGGGGAAGAAGAGCGCGGGGACGGATATGCCGCCTGCAACAAAGACGGAATCGAACGAGTCCAAGGATTCCGCGGCGAAAGCGTCCGAGGCCAAGGCGACTGAGACGAAAGAGTCGGGGACAAAGGAAAGCAAAGAGAAGAAGCCGGCGAAGAAGAAGGATTGAAGACGCCTGTAGCTCCCCCTTCAGGGGTGAGGATTTTCCATCCAAGCCCGAGAACCCAATAATGCCTCTCAACCATCTCAAGCGCGGCAATCCTGCTTGTGGTTATGAAAACCCTCAGGCCTGAAGGCATGAGCTACAGTTTTAGGGATTTTAGGTAGGAGCGGAAATCGGAGCCGAGTTCTTTGTTTTGCAGGGCTAGTTCGACGGTGGCTTTCAGGAAGCCTAGTTTGTCTCCCGCATCGTAGGAAATTCCTTCGTAAATGTAAGCCCACAGACCTTGCTCTTTGGCGAGGAGGCGCATGGCGTCGGTAAGCTGAATTTCGCCGCCGGCGCCGGGCTTGGTGCGTTCGAGGCAATCGAAAATCGCGGAGGGCAGGACGTAGCGGCCGGTGATGGCGAGGTTGGAAGGCGCGTCTTCATCTTTCGGTTTTTCGACGAGGTCGCGGATGCGCAGCAGGCGTTCGCCGAAGGGAGGCTGCGGCGCGGGTTCGCCGGCGAAGATGCCGTAAAGGTGCGTTTTGTCGCGGGGAACTTCCTCGACGGCGATAGCGCCGGTGCCGGTGGCTTCGTAGACGTTGATGAGTTGGCGCGTGGCGGGATTCGGGCCGGGGATCAGCACGTCGCCGAGAAGCACCGCGAACGGTTCATCGCCGACCAAATCTTTTGCGACGAGCACAGCGTGGCCGAGGCCCAACGGCTCTTTCTGCCGGGTGTAACTTACTTGCACCATGTTGCTGATGCGGCGGACCATCTCCGCCTGTTCGTGCTTGCCCTTTTCCTCGAGGAAGCGTTCGAGCAGGGGTGAGTTGTCGAAGTGATCCTCGATGGAATTTTTGCCTTTGCCGGTGACGATGATGATGTGCTCGATTCCGGAGGCGACGCATTCTTCCACGACGTATTGAATCTGCGGCTTGTCCACAACCGTGAGCATTTCCTTGGGCTGGGCCTTGGTAGCGGGCAAAAAGCGCGTGCCGAGGCCCGCGGCGGGCAATACGGCTTTGCGAACTCTGGGGTGGGCGGCGGACTTTTGCGGAGACTGCGTCGAGTCTGTCGTCATGTCACTCGTGTGCGTTTTAGAATAAGTTGAATTTGCAGCTTCGTAAGCACAGTAGACGCGGGGCGGGAGTTTTGTCAATCAGGCGAACGACCCAGCGGGCGCATGGGAAAACGGTAGTGGAACGATTTGGCGCGGTTGCCATCCTTGCAGAAAGGTAGTCAAAGGACGAAAAGCAGATCCCTCACCCCGCCAAAACCGCGGGGATTCGGGATGACACTCACGCTGGAGGAGATTTTGAGAGTCAGGATGTCAACAGAGACAAACGATTTCGGGCGGCGAAGTTCGGAGGATGGGCGAGTCCAGGGATGCGAAAAATGTCGGCGCGCCGACATTTAAAGTAACACTTGAAGGTAATTATTTTTTAAATACCGGGACTTGTCGATTTTTGTAAAGGCCCTGCATGCAACAGTTGGAGGGAAAACATTCGAAATGTTTTCCACAGGCATTCGAATGTTTTCCCGTTATGGGTCAGAAACGGAGTTTCGAAAGGTACGCGTAGCTGTCCGTGAGGTTCGCTATGGCGTCCTTGGGCGCGTCGTTTTCGACGAAGAAATGCTTGACGCCAATGTTTTGCGCGGCGGGCAGGATGACCTTCCAATCGATCACGCCGCCGCCGATGGGGGTAAAGTTCGCGGCGACGATGTCGATCATGTCCTGTGAACTCTTCCCGGGGATGAGGTCCGGAATCTTGCTGAGGTCCTTTACGTGAACCATCGAGAAGCGGCCCGGATATTTTTTGAAGTAAGCGAGGGGATCCTTGCGCGCGACGCTAATCCAGCAGAGATCAAGTTCCATGGTGAGGTTCGCGGGATCGGTGGATTCGAGCAGGAAATCGTAAGGCAGTTTGTCGCCGAGAGCTTTGTCGGGGAGGAATTCCCAGAAGTGATTGTGATAGCCGAACTGGATGCCAGACTTGCGGCTGGCTTCGCCGGCTTTATTGAAGAGATCGGCGGCGCGCTTGTAGCCGTCGAGCGATTGCCGCTGGGAGTCGTCAATCCAGGGGCAGACGATATATTTGTGGCCGAGAATTTTGGCGGCTTCGATGGTTTCCGGCCACTTGTTCTGAACGACGGAGTAGGAGACGTGGCAGGAAGGTGCGGCGAGGCCATTTTTGTCGAGCATCGCGCGAAGGTCCTTCGGCGAGCGGTCGAAGTAGCCGGCGAACTCGACTTCCTTGTAGCCGATGGCGGCAACTTTGGCGAGAGTGCCGGGGACATCGGACTTCATCAGATCGCGTACGGTGTAAAGCTGCATGCCGATGGGATCGACCTGATGCGCGGCGGCAAGACCGCGGAAGGGAAGCGAAGTGATAGCAGCGGCGGCGAGCGAGGACTCAATAAAGGTTCGGCGTTTCATGCCCAAGATTCTACACAGATTTGGGGACGAGCCAAGCGGAAAGGTGAGTTCAGTACGTACGCGCGCGTCCGGAGTTGGCGAGGTCGGCCTGGAATTTAGGCCACGGACTGTCCATCAGCCCGCCGTGGCCGCCGGCGTAGGCGGAAAGCTTGCCGCCACCAGTCACGAGAAAGAGGGTGCCGTCCGGCGCGAGCGTGGGCGAAGCGATGACTGAATCGCCGACGTCGACCTTGGCCAGAATTTTTCCGGCTGGCGAGACGGCGATCAGGTTGCGCCCCGCAATCACGAAAATGGTGCCGTCCGCCGCGAGCACAGGAGTGGATGGATTGTATTCGTGCAAGTCGAGAGCCCACTTTTGCGAGCCGAAGGAATCGAACGCGTAAAGGTGCTGATCGGAGTGGGAATAATAAATGGTGCCATCGGCGGCGACGAGGGGAGAAGAGGTATTCAGATTGCTGCCGCGGGAGTTGAAGTTCCAGCGAAGTGTGGCGTCCTGGCCGATGGCGGAGAGATGATCGCGGCCCTCACCGACAAGAAGCTGGCGATCCGGGCCGGGCGTGATGCCGGAAGCAGTCATGAAATTACCGGGCGGCGGAAAACCGGCGTTGCGCGCGACGGCTTCACTGGTGAGGGGCGGATATTGCCAGAGCGTATCGCCATGGGTGTTGACCGCAATAAGGCGTCCACGCGCGCCAAAAAGAATTGTGCCGTCCATCAGCAGCGTAACGCCGCCCCACTGATGGGAGCCATCACCGGCGGACCACTCGACGCGGCCGTCAGAGAAGCTGAGAGCTTTCACTCCATCGCGGGAGGGTGTGTAGAGAAATCCGTCACCGATTGCGCCGGCGTTGTGGCCATAGGTGCCGCCTGGATAGACGACCGAAACCCAGCGCTTGGAGCCGGAACGATTGAGAGCGAAGACGGAGCCGTTATTGTTGGGGATATAGATTGCGCCGTCGGGACCAATCGCGGGGGAGGCCAGGGTGGGACCGATGTAGGTTTTCCACTGCAGTTTTCCGCTGGAGTCGACCGCGTAGACGAAACCGTCCTGGCCGGCAACGATGATGTTGCCGTCATCGGAGAGTGCCAGCGAGCCTTCTACCCTTCCGTCGAGAGTAAATTCCCATTTCTTTTCGATAGAAGAAATCTTTGTGGAGTTGGAGGTGGATTGCGCAGAGGGCTTGCAGCCGCCCGCGATGCAAGCAAATGCTAAAAGAACCGCGAGCGATGGGAGCCTTATGGATTTGCGAGACATGCGCGAGCACCTCACTCGTTGAGCGGAGAATAGCGGCTGGTATTGGCCAGATCGTGATACGCCTTGGGCCAGGAGCTGCGCATCAGCGGAGCGCCATCGCCCTCGACGGCGCACAGCGAGGAATAGCCACAAGCAAAATAGATGGTGCCATCCGGCCCGATGGTGAGAGGCGAAGTGGGCGAATAGACGCGCAGGTTCCACTTGAGAGCGCCTTCGGGGTTGAAGGCGAGTAGGCCAAATTCCGCCCCGACGTAGATCGTGCCGTCGGCGGCCAGGGTGGGCGAAGTGATGAAATGGGGTTGCTGCTGTTTGGAGTAGCGCCACTTCAGGGTCCCGTCCGGATTCACGGCATAAAGCGCGTTGCCATCCGTGAAATAGATGACGCCGGCGGTATCAACGACAGCGGAGCCGAGGAAACCGCCGCCATCGAACTGCCACTTCGTGGAACCGGAGGGGTCGATCGCGTAGAGAACGTTGCGGCCGTCGCCGACATAGATCGTGGCATCGGGACCGATGGCGGCCAGGCTGACGCCCGGAGTGAATTCAAGTTGCCAGGAGCGGTTGCCACCGGTGGAAATCGAATGGAGAAAACTTTGGCGAGCCACGATTAGCGTGGAATCCCCCAGCAGAACCGGCGTGCCGCCGCTGGCGTGAGAATCGGTCCGCGCGCTGCCGGGAAGCGGGGCGGACGATTCCAGGAATCCTTCGCGAAAAGTTTGCAGAGACCAGTAGACATCAGCCGACTGCCTGGGCCGGAAGGCGTAAATATCGGACGGGGAATTTACAAAAAAGAGCGAGGCATCGGAGCTGAGGGCCGGGGGCGTGCGGAATCCGGAGAGGCCAATTTGGGGTTGCCAGATCAATTTGCCGGCGGAACTTACACCGAAGATGAGCCCGTAATTGCACGCGAAATAGAGAGTGCCATCGTCGGCGATCACCGGAGTACCCGGGGCGGCGAGGGTCAACTTCCAGAGCTGTTTGCCCGCCGGAGAGTAAGCCTGAACACCAACGTTGGAGCTGATATAGATCGTGCCGTCGGGAGCGACGGCGGGATGAGAAACGGCCATGCCGTCGGCGCGGACACTCCATTTAAGGTGCGGTCCGGACTGCAATTTTTGTGCCGTGTCCTTTTTCCCGCAGGAAGAAATAAGGAACGGAGTGGAAAGGATTGCGGCGGCCAGAAAAATCCGGCGGAGAATCGCGGGACTCGCAGGCGGGAGGATTGAGGGCTGAGGATCAGTGGGAATTTGACCAGGCATCATCGGCTCCCGGGAAGTTCGCAAGTGCGGACCAGGATGCGCGTTGCCTGGGCGTTCATCATCGCGGCGCGCGCCGGTGAGAGGAGCCGGACTTCCTGGATGTGCTCCTGCATGCGATTCGTGAGCGATTCGAGACCTTGCCGGAGAGTGCGGCCCATGTTTTCAAAATAGTTGGCGTTGCGAGCTTGTTGCGTCCGGGAATTGTAATCGTTGCCGGAGGGGGCGGTTTGTTGAGACTGCTGCAGCAGGAAGTTGCAGTAGTGGTTGGTTTGCTGGACGGATTGTGAAAGCAGGCCGCGCCAGGCGGTGTCTTCGAGGAGATCGCGGCGCGCCCGGACGATTTGAACGCGCCATTCGGCTTCGTTGTCGGAATCGTAGCCAAGTTCGTTGCGGGCGGTCTGCTCGCAGGAAGAGTCACACGTCAGGAGCGAGCCTTCGCCAGGTATGAAACTCCCGTCCTTTGCGTCGTTGCCGGAATGGGGTTCCAGATCTTCGTTGGTAATCACGTGCTTGGGCTTCACGGGCGAGGCGGGCTTTTGGGAAGCGCCAGTGGCAGAAGCGGGCGAGGCAACGGCCGGAGCCGGATTTGCCGGAGGGGGATCGGTGGAGCTTTGCCCCCTCGAGATGTGCGGGAAAAGGACGAAGAGAGTGGCCGCGCACGCGAGCGGGCCAAGGTGATGAATGAGCGGGCGGGGATTATCGGAGCGCTTGGTCATGGGCTAAGGATCGCTGCCTTCCGACGGCGCGGGGTCGGGATAACGCTGCGACCCGCAGGGGGCGTTCTGGATGCGGCTGACCTGCAGTTGAGAAAATTGCAGGGAGAAAGGGCTTGCGCCAAAGATTTGCTGCAGGCCGTGCTGGCGTGCGGAAACCTGTTCCAGGGAAGATTGGGCCTGCTTGAACTTGGCGTCGTATTTTTCTTCGACGGTGATTTCGCGCGGGGTGACGTTCGCGGGATCGGCGACATGGGCCAGTTCGTCGCGCTTTTCCGCGCCTAGCGCGCAGAAGCGCTGGTGAACGGCGTAGAGATCGCCAAGATATTTTTGCCAGTCCGCGTCCTTGCGAACGGTGTCCAGCGCGCGGAGAAGGTCGCGCTTCCAGTTGGGATTGGAACCGGGGAAGACGTGGGCGAGCTGGCGGACTTGTTCAAAGCAGTTGCGGTCACAGTTGTTGATTTCGCTGAAGTCAGCGCCGCTGAAATCGCCGGGATTGGCTTTGGGGAGATTGTCGTTGGTGTAGACCTTTTTGTGGGGCCTGGGAGGCGTGGCGTCGGCGGCAGGATTATCGGACGGCGCGGGTTTCAGAGCGGCGTCCTGGGGCGTTGGCGCGGAGGTCTGGCTCTGGGCGTTGAGAGCGGGAGCCCCTGTGAACGCGAATGTGAAAAATACCGCGATAAGGATTTTCGTGAGCATCCGTCACCAGACTAACTTCTATTTTCTCGCGTGGAGGTCGACTGGGGTTGAAGACTGTTTGACTGTTATTCAAAAGTGATAATAGCCAAAACGCAACGCATGGAGGGAGGGTTTTCCGCCCGAGGCAACCGGTGCAGTTAGGTATGCGAACCGTGCATTCGGCGAGAGCTTGCTTGTGGTTATGGAAAGCCTCAGGCCTGAAGGCCTGAGCTACAGGGATTTCCAAGCGCGGACAATCACATGGATTGGCGGATGGGGATGCGGACCTGGAAGCAGGTTTCGCCGGGGACGGATTCGAAGTTGATGGAGCCGCGCATTTTGCGAATGATCCGCTGAACGGAGTCGAGGCCGAGTCCTGTGCCGTCACCCACGCCCTTGGTGGTGAAAAAGGGCTCGAAGATGTGGGGCTGGACGTCCTCGGGAATGCCGGTGCCATTGTCGGTAACTTCCACGAGGACGTAATCGCCTTCGTGCGCGACGCGGATGCGGAGTTTGCCGTTCGACTTCATGGCATCAGCGGCGTTGTCGATGAGGTTGGTCCAGATCTGATTGAGTTCGCCGCCATTGGCGGTGACCTTCGGAACGTCCGGCGCGAATTCGCGGATAACCTGAATGCCTTTCTTCAGCTTGTGTTCCATGATCGCGATGGTGGTTTCGATGCCGCGAACTATGTCGACCTCCTGCACGGGTGACTGATCCATGTAGGAGTATTCCTTGATGGCTTTCACCAGGGTGGAGATGCGCTTGGTGCTGTGGGCAACCTGGTTGACGATGCGCTCCATTTCGAGAAGGGTGGCGAAGCGCATGAGCGCGGTGGGCATGGTGGCGCCCGAGGCGGCGAGGTAACGCTCGAGATGTTCGCGGGTGAGATTGGCATCGACGAGGAGCGGGCTGAGCTTCCAGGGTTCGGGGACGTTGTGGGATTCGAGCCAGGTGGTGATGGATTCCTCGCGGTCGCTGCGTTCGAGTTGATCCTTGAAAGCGGGAGGCTGAAGTTCCTTGCTCAACTCAATTTCGACCCTGGCGATCTCGGTGCAATTGGCCTCGGAGAGATACGGCAAGGAGTCGAGTTTGCGGAGGCGGGCCAAGCATTGGAGGAGTGCGTCGGAGGCACGAGCGGCCGCGGCGGCGGGATTGTTGAGTTCGTGAGCGAGGCCGGCGGAAAGCTGGCCGAGAGCGGCGAGTTTGTCGCGCTGCTGCTCGCTGCGGGTCATTTCGCGGACGCGATCGGTGAGGAGACCGACGAGCCGCTTGCCAAGCGTTGGCATGCGGTGGAGCATTTCGTTGAACAACGTGGCGGGAAACAAGAGAAGGTGGACGGGCTCTTCGGCGCGGCCGGTGATGGTGAGATGGGTCATGCGAGAAAAGGGGAGCAAGCCGGTGACATCGCCCTTACCGACAATGAAGACCGGGCTGTTTGCGCCCTCGGATTCGCGGCGAGCGTAAATGCTGCCCTCGAGAAAAATGGACATGTATTCGGCGGGAGTGCCTTCTTTGTAGACGGTCTCGCCGGGAGCGAAGTGGGCTTCCAGGCAATTGGAGACGAGCCACTCCAGTTGTTCCTGAGGGAGGTCGTTGAAGACGGTAATTTTTCGCACTTCGTCGACAAGCGCCGGCAGATTGTTCTTGGCGACGGGGGCAGCCCGGTCCAGGTAGCTCATGACACCTTCGCAAGATACTGGTGAACGAATTGAATGGCAACCGCGCCTTCGCCGACGCCGGAGGCGACGCGTTTGACGGAGCCGTGGCGGACGTCACCGACGACGAAGATTCCGGGGACGCTGGATTCCAGGAGCGAGGGATCGCGTTCGATGCTCCAGCCCTGGGGGCGTTTGCCGTCGCGGAGGAGGTCGGGTCCGGAAAGAATGAAACCGCGGGCGTCGCGCTGGACCAGGTCGCCGAGCCAGTCTGTGCGCGGAAGGGCGCCAATATAGATGAAAAGGCTTTTGGCGGGAACGCGCTCCGTGTTTTTCGTGGGCGAGCAATAAACGGAAATTTCTTCCAGGTGCTGATCGCCATGGACTTCGGCGATCTGGGCTTGCGGCCAGACCTGGATGTTGGGAGTTTTTTTGATCTGGTCGATGAGGTATTGGGACATGGTAGCGGCGAGAGATTCGCGGCGAATGATCATCACAACTTTTTCGGCGTAGCCTGCAAAGTTCATGGCGGCCTGGCCGGCGGAATTGGCGCCACCGACGACGTAAACGGTTTCGCCCTTGCACGACATGGCTTCGGTGACGCCGCCGCCGTAGTAAACACCGGCGCCGCGAAGGCGCTCTTCGCCGGGGACGCCGAGGCTTCGCCACTGGACGCCCATGGCGAGAAGCAGGGCATGGCAGGAGACTTTGCTGCCGTCAGTCATTTCAATGATGCGATACGGTCCTTCAATGCGGACGCTGCCCGCTTCCTGGGGAGAAAGAATTTCGACCCCAAAGCGGGTGGCTTGCACGACGGCGCGGCGGGCGAGGTCGCGTCCGCTGAGGCCGGCTGGGAAGCCGAGATAATTTTCGATGCGTGAGCTGAGGCCGGCCTGGCCCCCGGGAGCTTCGCGCTCGATCATGACGGTGCGGAGGCCTTCGGAAGCGCCGTAAACGGCCGCGGCAAGGCCGGCGGGGCCTCCGCCGACGATGGCAAGATCGTAAAATTCGACGTCGGTATGGGTGCGCAAGCCAATTTTTTTGGCAATGTCCGCGGAGGTGGGTTCGGAAAATTTTGTGCCGTCGGGAAAAATCATCAGCGGAAGGGTTTCGGCGGTGCCGTCGGATTTATGAAGCGCGGCGCTTGAGTCCGTAGTGCTGGATTGCTCGACGTCCACCCACTGGTAGGGGAGATGGTTTTGCGCGAGGAACATGCGGAGTTCATAGGCTTTGGGCGACCAGCGCGTGCCGAAAAGCTGGATGCCTTCGTACGGCGGATGATAGGAATCCATGAATTCGTTGAGCATGTCGTCGAGAGGGGGATAGAGATTCTGGTCGGGAGGATCCCAGGGCTTCAGAAGAAAATAGTGGACGCGGGCAGAGTTAATGGCTTCGATGGCGGCGTTGGTGTCCGCGTAGGCGGTGAGAAGAGCGCGCTTGGCGTTGGGGAAGAGTTCCGTGGCCTGGGAGAGGAAACCTACACCGTCGAGCTCGGGCATGCGCTGATCGGCGAGGAGGAGCGCGACGGCGTCGTTGCGAGATTTGAGGCGATGGAGGGTGTCGAGGGCTTCGTTGGCGGAGGCGGCGCGAAGAATGCGGTAGCGTTCGGAATAACGGCTGCGGAGATCGCGTTCGATGGCCTGGAGGACATCGGGATCGTCGTCAACGGTTAGTATGACTGGCTTGGCCATAATCGGAGTCCCTTTGGGGCTTTGGGCTGAAACAAAATATAAAACCGAACATACAACGTAGCACAACGGACCCAACACTTATGGAGGACGAAGCTTTAGTACATGGATGCTGCTGATGCTGCGGCGGTTATATCCGGGTGGTTGGATGCGACGGGCGGCGGAGATGATTCAAGGTTTCTTGTAGACGGGAACGAGGAACCAAGCCTGATAATCAGCGCCGCGGGCTTCGCCTTTGGCTTCGATTTGCCAGTACGTGGGAGGCGTATCGGAGAGAGACGTGGTGAGCTTGTCGGCGGGGAGACGGAATTCAACGGGAATTTCCGCGCCGACAAAATTGGCGAGGCGATCGTGGTCGAGAGTGACTGCGTCTTTGTAAAGTTCGTAGCAAACGACTTGGGAGCGGCGGTCCTTGCCGGCGCCGGTGGTGATGTAGCGTTCCTGTACGCAGCGCAGGGTGAAGGAAAGGGAATTGACGGTGGCGAGATGGCGTGGGGCACGGAGGCGTGCGCGCAAAGTGCCACCGAGAAAATAGGGGAACTCGTCGTAGGCGAGGAAGCTGTTGCCGTAGCGGAGCAGGTCGCCAAGCATTTGCGCCCAACGCAC
The DNA here is from genome assembly GCA_035487095.1 of Candidatus Sulfotelmatobacter sp. Lineage (GTDB taxonomy): Bacteria > Acidobacteriota > Terriglobia > Acidiferrales > UBA7541 > Acidiferrum. The sequence goes on along the minus strand of DATHMM010000130.1, from coordinate 11,911 downwards.
CCAGAAGACGAGACCGATCAGAGCGAAAAGGCCGGCGAAGACAAGAAATGGCCAAGTGCCACGCTGGGTGTAACCAACCCAGAAGAAGGGAATGAGAAAGGTGTTCCAGACGAGGGCGCCGAGGAGACGGCCGAGCATTGCGTTGAAGGCGGAGAAGTTGATGCCCTCGGGGCGCCAGTGAAAATCAAAGAGCCAGGGCTGGCCGGGAGTTTCGGCGGCCTTACGCGTATAGATCGCTTTGCGGACCATGCCGCGGACGCCGTGAGCGAAGAGGAAAAAGCCGGCGGAGAAGAACATGGCGCCGATGATGGCGATGAGCCAGACGGGCGCGTGATTGCGGGTTTGGATGACGTTGAAGGCGGCGAGGCCAATGAAGACTCCGGCGAGCAGAAAGGGAAGGCCGAAGAGAGCGGCGGAGAGGCCGTCGATGGTGGTGGCGCTTTGCGCGGGATAGTTTGCGAGAGCGGGCGGCATGCCGGGGCCGCTGCCGAGCATGCGCTGCTGGAGCGTGTTGGAGGATTCGGTGGTGATGGTGAAGGTCATGAGTGGCGCCTTTTTGGCAGAGTGCCGGGGGCAAGTGCGCGGGGCAATAGGACTGTGCGAAAGAGATACACTGTACTAATTGGCTGGGATGGCTGGGCCACGACTGGGTCGGGGCCGCTACGGGAGGGTCGATGAAATCATCGAAGCGCACCACGAAGGGGAAGCCGGCGAAGGCTACAAATGGCAAGTCTTTGCAATGGCGAAAACAGCAAGAAATTCTGAAATTGTTTGGGACGATCGAGTTTTACGAGAATTACGACTACAAGCGGGAGCGAAGGCGGAAGCGATGAGGTGTACGAGTGGCTGGGCCGGCTGAAGCCGGCCGCTATATTAAGGCGGCGAGTGGCGCGAAAGCTTTTAGCGGGATATGGAGAGTGGGACAGTGAGAAACGGAGTGAAAATTTTGGGGATTGAGTCCTCGTGTGACGAGACGGCGGCGGCGGTGGTGGAGGACGGGCGCAGGATTTTGTCGAGTGTGGTGGCTTCGCAGATTGATATTCACCGGAAATATGGAGGCGTGGTGCCGGAGCTGGCTTCGCGGGAGCATTTGCGGCAGATTGTGCCGGTGGTGCGGGAGGCGATGGCGGGCGCGCGTTTGAAATTTGAGGAACTGGATGCGATTGGGGTGACGCAGGGGCCGGGGCTGGTGGGTTCGCTGCTGGTGGGGATTACGTACGGGAAGACTTTGGCGGCGGCGCTGGGGAAGCCGCTGGTGGCTGTGAATCATCTGGAAGGGCATGTGCGCGCGGTGTTTCTGGAGGCGTTTCAGCAGGGGCAAGAACCAAAGTTGCCTGCGGTGTGCCTGATTGTTTCCGGGGGGCACACTGTTTTGTATGAAGTGAAAGCGGCGGGCGATTCGGATGGCGCTGCGTTTGTGTATAGGAAGTTGGGTGGAACTCGCGATGATGCGGCGGGCGAGGCTTATGACAAGGTGGCCAAGCTGTTGGGGCTTGGGTATCCCGGAGGGCCGATTTTGGATCGACTGGCGGCAGCGGCGGGAAGTGTGGCGGCGCCGGTGAAATTTGGGCCGACGAAGACGCGGGGGAATGCGCTGGACTTCAGCTTCAGCGGGTTGAAGACAGCGGTGCTTTATCATTTGCGGGAACATCCAGAATACGGCGAAGGAATTCGGAAGCGCGAAGAGGCTTTGCGCGAAGGGCACCGCTCGTTTGCGGAGTTGCTGGCACTTTGCGATGCGACGACGCTGGGACTGGTGCGGGAATTTCAGAATGCGGTGGTGCGGGATCTGGTAGAGCGGACGATGATGGGGGCGGAGGAGTGCGGAGTGGGGACGATACTGGTTTCGGGCGGAGTGGCGGCGAACAGCCAGTTGCGGGCTACGTTTGAGGAGCGGGCGCGGGCGAAGGGATTGCATGTGTATTTTCCGGACCGGGCGCTGTCTACGGATAATGCGGCAATGATTGCGGCGGCGGCGTTTGCGGCGTTTCGAGAGGGGAAGTTTGCGGATGTGGGGTTGAATGCGAAGGCTAGTATGCCGTTGGCGTGAGGAAGGAGGTAAAGGAAGTAAAGGAGGTAAATGAGGCAAAGGATTCGGAGATGGGTGCGGGGGTTGCGCGGCGGAAAATTTGGGCGGTTAGATTGAATAGGCAAAAGCGGAAGCAGAGCTTCCGCACTCAAAAAGAGAACGGGCAGCCTGGGCTGCCCGTTGGGCGAAACTTTGTTACGGGAAGGTTACGACTCGAGGCCTTCCTGCATTTGGGGAAACTGGAGTTTTGCCTTGGCCAGAGATTTCACCACTAGACCTTCGGCGTTTTCGGAAGTGAGGTTGCGAGCGGTGGCCATTTCGCTGACGAGGAGATACTTGGCGCGCTCTAACATTTTCTTTTCGCGGAAGGAGAGAGGCTTGCTGCGGCTGAGGGAAACGAGACTTTTGAGGACGACGGCGACTTCGAGGAGGGAACCGGTGCGCATGCGCTCGGAATTTTCCTTGAAGCGGTGTTTCCAGTCGTGATGAGAGTTGAGCTTGCCTTTTTCGAGGAAGCCAAGGACTTTGCTTGTGTCGGTGGAGCGGATAACGGATCGAAGACCAACCGTCGCCGCGTTTGATTGAGGGACCATAACCCGCAGACCACTGACAACAACGCGGATCATGTAATACCGTTCGGTTCTGCCGTTCAACACCCCGTAACTGATTTGTTCGATAACCCCTACGCCGTGGTTCGGATAAACGACTTTGTCGCCAATCTTATAGTCCATAGCTTCGGAAGTCCCCCCTAGGAGATGAAGCGAGTTTAGGTTAGTGTGTTGGAAGAGTCAAGATATATCCAGTGGAATGAGGAAGATAGGGAAATGGTCGGACCATTTTGGCACTGAAATTGCTCTATGGCGGGGCAGTTTGTTGCAGATTTATTCCCGAGTAACCAGGGAATCATATGTCTGAAATTGTGAAAGGGTTTTGGAACGTCGGCAACTCCTTTTGTTTGATGGGGTAAGCTATGAAAGGGAAAATGGCGAGAGTACACGGGCCGCGAGGGGTGAATTGATCATACTGGGTATTGATAGTTGTGAAGGCCGGGGGAGCGTCGCCGTGCTGAGGGATGGCGCCCTGGTGTCTTTGCAAAAGCATGAGAGTGCGGAGGATTATTCTTCGTGGTTGCTGCCGGCTGTGGGGCGAGGGCTGGGCGCGGCGGGGGCGAGTTTGCGTGATGTTGGCTTGGTGGCTGTGGCTGCAGGGCCGGGATCGTTCACAGGGGTGCGGGTGGGGCTGACAACGGTGAAGGCCTGGGTGGAGGTGTTCGGAGTTAGGGTCGTGGGGGTTTCGCGGCTGGAGGTGATGGCGCGAGAGGTGGGGGACGCGCCGGGTTTTGTTGCCGCGAGTTTTGACGCGCAAAGAGGGCAGGTGTTCGGAGGACTTTATAGGAATAGCGATAAAGGAAGTTGGAGGATGATTGAGCAGGAGATGGTGATCGCTCCGGATGAATTTGTGAAGTGGGTTGAGAGGAACTCGGACGGAAAGACGGTTCGGTGGAGCACGCTCGATCCGGAACTGTTTGTGGATGCACCGAGTTGGAAGGAAAGAGCGGCGAAGGGCGAGACGCTGCTTCGGTGCAGGGACGGATTAGCCGCGGGGGTTGCGGCGTTGGGGGAGGAGCGAGCGAAGGAGGGGAAGTTCACGGATTCGCTGTTGCTGGACGCAAATTACGTGCGGCGTTCCGACGCAGAAATCTTTTGGAAAGATCCAGCAAGCCATGGGAAGTGATTCTTCGCCGGGGGCCGGATATGAGATCCGTGCGTTCCAGAGCGCACAGGACGCGGGAGCGGCGGCGGAGATTTTTCGCGAGGCAAGAGAGGCGGCGAGCTGGAGCGAAGAGGCGTTGCGGGAAACGGTGCTGCTGCCCGGCGTATCAGCCTTCGTGAGCGAGCGGAACTGTGCCATTGCGGGAATCGTGGTTGGAAGGCAAGTGCTGGATGAGGCTGAGGTCCTGAATCTGGCGGTTGCGCAGGGAATGCGGCGGCAAGGGCAGGGGCTGGCGCTGGTTCGGCAGTTGCTGGATCGATTCCGGGAGGGCGGCGTAAGTCGAGTGTTCTTAGAAGTCCGCGAGTCGAATTCGGGAGGAATTACCTTTTACAGGGGATTGGGATTTCGGGTGGCTGGGACCCGGAGGGACTATTACCAGGATCCGAAGGAGGCGGCGACGGTGATGGAGCTGATGCTGAACAATTCCACAGATTAGTACGAACTCTCTCTTGACTCCGCGACTCCCGGTGCTACTCTGCGCTCATGTGATATTCACACCCCAGTCACAAAACCACGAAAGAGGAGGAACGCATGGCAACACCGCAGCGGAGCCCTCGGGACGTAATTGGTGAAACAGACGCCGAGTATCAGCGTCTGGCAGAGCAGCACCGGCAGTACGATGTACAACTTCAGCAACTCTTCCGATCTCCCTACCTGAATAGTGAAGACCTCATCGAAGAAATCAGACTGAAAAAGTTAAAGCTGCACGTGAAGGATGAAATGGAACGCATCGCCGCGCGCGTTCACAGTGCAGGCGCTCGACATTCGCAGTAACTTGTCCCGGAACCCGTCCCAGGAAAATTTATCGTAGAATGGCCAGGGTGCTCCCGCGAGTAGAGATCGCGCCGGGGTCGGGGAGACTATGGTCAAAGAAGGGTACTGGTTTGGGGTGCCGCCGCTGGTGGTGGGCGGAGTGTTGCTTGCGGTGGGGATAAATTCGGGACCGGAAGGCGGCCTAAAGCCGCCCCTACATTTGCTAGTTCCTGGTGCGGTGCTGGTTTTTCTGGCGCTGTTTGTTTTCTACTTTTTTCGCAATCCCGATCGAAAAATTCCGATGGAGCCGGGAGTGGTGGTGTCTCCCGCGGATGGCCGCGTTGTTGTTGTAAAGGATGAAGAGAACGCGGGGCGCCCGGGAAAGCGCATCAGTGTTTTTCTGGCGATCTGGAATGTGCATGTGAACCGGTCGCCGGCGGCGGGAACGATTGCGAAGCTGGAGTATAAGCCCGGGAAATTTCTGGCGGCGTGGGCGGAGAAGGCTTCGCTGGAAAACGAGCAGAATGTGTTTACGCTTTCGAGCGAGCATGGGGAGATTGTTTTCAAACAGATTGCGGGATGGGTGGCGCGGCGGGTGGTTTCGTGGAAGAAAAGCGGAGACGCGGTGGGGCGCGGGGAGTTGGTGGGGCTGGTGCGTTTTGGGTCGCGCGTGGATATTTGGTTGCCGGCGGGCGCGGAGATTGCGGTGAAGGTGGGCGACAACGTGAAGGGCGGATCGAGCGTGATCGCACGGATGCCGGTGAGAGCGCAGAAAAGCTAAGGAATCGAAGCACGGCGCGTAGTAGAGTGTTGCGGGATGAGATAGCAATGTAGTGGGCGGAGATTTTTTCGTAGAAGTCAAATCCGCACAGGCTGAAGACCTGTGCACCATGGGCGGGACATGATTGAGCCTGAACAGCACGAAATGCCGTTTGTAGCAAAACCGACAAGACGCGCGAGGCTGCGGCGGGGCATCTTTTTGATTCCCAGCTTGTTCACCGTGGCGAACCTGCTTTGCGGATACTACGCATCGCTTGCGGCGCTGGTGGGTGGCAAAGAGGATTTCGATCATGCGGCGAAGGCGATCGGGCTGGCGATTCTGTTCGATTCGATGGACGGGCGCATCGCACGCCTGACGGGGACAAACACGGAGTTTGGGGTGCAGTTCGATTCGCTGGCGGACGTGGTGAGTTTTGGAGTTGCGCCGGCGATCCTGGCGTATGCGTGGGGATTCCGCTACGCGTTTGCCGGCACCAGCGAATTTCACCAATTGAGCGAGGTTGCGTGGATCTGCTGCCTGACGTTCCTGATCTGCTGCGCATGGCGACTGGCGCGGTTCAACGTGAAGGGCATGGAGCCCGGCGGCAACAAGAATTTTGTAGGCATGCCAACGCCTGCAGCCGCGGGCGTGGTCGCTGCTATTATCCACGCACGACATGGGATGGACCCCATCGTCAGTCAGACCTGGGCGTATCCGTGGTTCGCGCTGCTGGTCGCCTTGGGCGGTCTGATGATCAGCACGGTGCGTTATTACAGCTTCAAAGACATTCCGTGGACGCGAAAACAGCCGTCCATCACCATCATCCTTCTATTCCTAGTGGTCGCCGTCATCTGGAGATATTCGGAGGAGGCGCTGATCATTATTGCGGGAACATATGCGGTGGTGGGAGTGGTTCTGCACATTGTTAGATTTGTGCGGCGGCGTCCTGCGACCAGGACGACTTGAGTTATGTCCGCGGATAGAAATTCCCAGAGAATCGTGATTGCGGGGGCGTCGTCGCTGCTGGGCGGCGAGTTGAAGACGCTTGTGGAAGAGAGCCGTTTTGCCGGATGGGATTTGCGGCTGGTGGACGAGGAGAATGCGGCCGGAATTTTGACGGAGGCGGGCGGGGAAGCGGCGGTGATTCAACGGGTGGAAGAGGATACGTTTCGCGGGGCGAAGTACGCGTTTCTGGCGGGCTCGACGGCGTTTGGGAAGATTTGCTTGGGACCGGCGCGCGAGGCGGGGGCGACGATTATTGATTTTACGCACGCGACACTTTCTGATCCGGATGCTACGCCGTGGTTTCCGAAGATCGAGGCGCTGACGGGAAAGAGCGTGGGGAAACACGCGAAGACGTTTAGCGTATTTTCGGCGGGAGGGACGGCGGCCGCTAACCTGGCGTTGGTGCTGCGGAAATTTGGATTGCAGAGGATGGTGGGGGTGATGTTCCGGCCGGTGTCGGAGACGGGGAGAAACGGGATAGAAGAGTTGGAGACGCAGACGTCGCAACTGTTGTCGTTCCAGAGCATCGGGAGCGCGGTGTTTGGGACGCAGACGGCGTTTAATTTGTTGCCGCGGTTTGGGGCGGAGAGCAAAGAGGATTTGGCGCGCGAGGGGCTGGAGATTCGAGCGGAGGTTTCCGCGGCGGTGGGCGACGTGAGCGAGGATGCGAAGATTTCGCTCAATTTGATTCACGCGCCGGTGTTTTATGGATTGACGCTGAGCGCTTGCGCGGATTTGGGCGAGGGAGTGGACTCGGGCAAGCTGATCGCCGCTTGCAAGGAAGCGGGGTGGGCGATCGCGGGAGACGCGGAGGCGGGGCCGAGCAATGTTAGCGTGGCGGGTGAGAGCCAGCTGTTTATGAGCGAGCCGCGGGCGGATTTGTCGCGGGCGGGGGCGTGGTGGTTCTGGGGCGCGTGCGACAATTTGCGGATGCCGGCGGCGAGCGGGATCAAGCTGGCGGATTGGTTGGAAGGATGAGAGGCGACATTATCCGCTGGGCGTTACCGAAGCTATCCAGAGCCTGTCATTCCGAGAGCGTTCTTTGCTCGAGGAATCTGGTGTTTTCTTTGGATTCGGGGAAAAGCAGGTTCCTCGCTTCGCTCGGAATGACAGCTCACCGCATCCTGCGGTTGGCCACAAAAAGAAATCTGGCCGTTGGGTTGGCGATGGGCCTGGCTGGCTGCGGGTATCACACGGCGGGGCATTTCAGCACGATGCCGAAGAGCGTTCATGTGATTGCGGTGCCGGCGATGGAAAACAAGACGTCGACGTACCGGGTGGAGCAGAAACTGACGGCGGCGACGATTCACGAGCTGCTGGCGAAGACGAGATATCGCGTGGTGTCCGACACGAACGGTGGGGACGCGGTGCTGACGGGGAAAGTGCTGAAGATGGAAGTGGTGCCGCTGCTGTTCCAGACGACGACCACGGCTACGACCAGCACCGCGCAGGCGACGGCGATGCTGATCACGATGACCTGCGAAGTGACGTTGACGGACCGAGCGACGGATAAGGTGCTCTACCACAACGCGAACTTTGTATTCCGGAATGAGTATGAGTTGTCCACCGACGTGCGGAACTTCTTCCAGGAAGGCGATCCGGCGATGGACCGGATGGCGCAGGACTTTGCGGCGCGGCTGGTGGCCGCAGTGACGGAGAATTTTTAATGGGCAAGCTCAGCACCGATGAGTTCCTGGAGAAGTTGGAGAAAGGGAAGCCGGTGCCAGCGGTGCTGTTGCTCGGCGACGAGCCTTATTTGCGGGACGAGTGCCGGAAACAGTTGATCGAGAAATATGTGCCGGAGGCGGCGCGGACGTGGGCGATCTCGCGTTTTTCTGCGGATAACGGCGAGACGCAGGCGGCGGTGGATCAGGCGCAGACGTTGCCGATGCTTTCGCCGCAGCAGGTGGTGTTCCTGGAGGATGGGGAAGCGATCGAGAAATTGGGAGAGAAGTCGCGCGACGAAGCGGTGAAGACTTTGGAGGCGTATCTGGAGAATCCCGCGCCGTTTACGGTGCTGGTGATTGAGGCTGAAGGGCTGGACCAGAGGATGCGGCTGGCGAAATTGCTGGTGGAGAAGGCGCTGGTGGTTGAGGTGGGGCTGGGCGAGAACATGGACGCGCGCGTGGCGGCTGCGGCGGTGCTGGCGAAATCGCTGGCGAAGGAGCAGGGGATTGAGTTTGAGAAGGGCGCGGCGGAGGATTTAGCGGAGTTTGTGAGCGGCGACCTGATGCGGTTGAAGACGGAAGTGGACAAGCTGGCGACTTATGCGGCGGAGCGGAAAATTGTGCGGGGCGCGGATGTGGCGGCGCTGGTGATTTCGGAGAAGAGCGCGACGATCTGGGAAGTGGGGGATTTTCTCGCCGGCCGGCAGCCGCAGAGGGCGTTGGAGTTTTTTGAGCGGTTGCTGCGCGAGGGCGAAGAACCCGTGGCGATGCTGGGGGCGATGGCGTGGATGTACCGGAAATTGATTGAGGCTTCGGAAGTGCGCGGGGCTACGAACGGTTGGCAGGCGGCGAAGGCGCTGGGGATGCGGCCGGAGCAGGCGGAACTGGCGATTCAGAATGCGCGGAAGATTTCGAAGGAAAGATTGCTGGATGGGTTGGGCGCGCTGAGAGAGGCGGATGACCGGTTGAAGGGCGGGGCGAAGGATCCGCATTCGGTGATGGAGTTTTTGGTTTGGCAGTTGAGCGGGGCGCGGGCGGCGGGGAAGTAGAAAATGGTAAAGAGAAATTAGAAAAGGGGCAAGAGAAAGACCCCGCCCTGCAAGACCCGCAAGGATCAGCCACCCAAGAGCGTTTTTCTGAATTAAGGCACGGCTACCCGCCGTCTGTCCCTGAGTTTCGATAGACGTGATATATCTGGAGACGTAAGGGCGCTTTTATGTTAATCGGCCAGCTAACACGCGTTCATAACCCTGTCTTAGCGAGCGAACATGATTTGTTCTAACCCTAGTTGGTTTAGCACGAACGAATATGTTGCTGTGTGGATGGAAGGAATTGCATTGATCGCAATTCTCGCCGTAGATGCGCGGGAATTTTGGAGGCAGGGCCAAGAAAGAAAGAAGCAAGACTTTATAAACAAATATTTCGAACTCCTCAAGATTCACCACGACAATGTCGCCGAAATCGAGCTTAAGGAGGAGCATGGAAGAAAGGTTTTTGTGACCTTGCTTCGTGAACTGCGGTGCATAGTGGCGATCGTCAGAACAACTGCAGCGGCCCACGGCCAACATTTAACCAACTCTGAAGTAATGCACGTTTCATACTACTGCTTGTTTTTCGGAGTCGGACCAAACTCTTCGCGCATGCTAAAAATGAGCCTGCCTGAGTTCCCAAAGGGCTTTGTAGATGCGCTCGAGGAGACCCTGAACAGCGATGCGACGAAGGAAGAGGCGCGAAAAAGCAGAAACTTCCGCCACACCCCATTCGAGGGCCATCAATCCCGCCTCGGTCATTATTACCGCCATTTATATCAGATGGTCGATTATGTTCATCAGCAGGAGATTAACATCAAGAAATATCAATATATAAAAACTATACGAGCACAGCTTTCGACACACGAGCAAGCTCTGTTGTTGGTGAATAGCTTGACCCCAATCGGAAACAAATGGTGGACTAACAGTCTAATCACTGACTATCGAATCGTGCAGAACATCCCGCGAGAATTCTTTGATAGCGCTACTGAGCTTGAATGCGAAAAGCTTTTTAAGGCAGGGTATTTCGAGTGGGAAGAAGTTGGAAAAGAGACAAGATGGGCCACCCAAAGCCCTTTTCGGAATTAATGTGCGGCCACCCGCCCGCCTACCTAGGGTGTAGCAATCCACTGAGAGACAAAGTCCTTTTCCTTTCTCGACCACAGAATCTCAACAATCTGAGGATACTTCGGGATGTCGTTCATCCGAACCTGGTACACATTCTGCCGGTGGAGCTGGCTACCGATCGCATTGTCCGTATACGCTTGGAACTTGTCGAAGAACAGTCTTCTGCTAGCATCCCAGACCTCAAATTTGAACAGTTGGATCTCCCGACTTGCCATATCGCTCTGATAAGGCCTAATAATGGGCGTCTGGCCCGCCGCCGGATAAAGCTGCGCCGATTTCTTGCTGTTATTCTTTGGGCGCCCAATTTTGCCCTTTTTGAATCCATAATCGACATAGCTCGGCAGGTTCCCGGCCGCCTTCGCTGTCCGGTCGACTTCCTTGGCTCCCTCGTCTGATCTTCGTGGAATAATCTTTACTTCGATCCGCGCGCGTCGATGAAGCCGCCGCCGCAAGGTCATCAGATCTTTCCAGAGGGCCGGATTTCTAATTGGCCGTCCGACACTCGTTGCGTATCCATTCTGCGCCCAGCCGATCACCCAGGAATATCCGCCGTAGACGTATGAAGAGTCCGTTAAGATAATGAATCGCCGAGCCCCGAAATCATCGGGATTCTCATCAATCCACTCGTGAGCAAAAATGCAAGCTCGCAGCTCCATGCGTTGGTTATTCGTTTCGAAATACCCACGGTACTCGACAACTTCCGGGTCGCGGTCTATGTCGCAGCCATAATCCACACGCACTCCCAGTCCTCCGCTACCGCCAGGATTCTGCCAGCAGTTCCCGTCAATATGAATTTTCACCGCGTGCGGATCAAACACCACCATGCTCCAAAAAAAGTAAGGGACGACCGATGTAGTCGTCCCGATCAACTTAGATCGCTTCGATGGATTATTGTCTCTTCCACCCGCCCGGATCGTCGAAATATTTGACAGTTCTGCACGGACGTACCGCGCCCGCGTCGAACCCCTAGCCTTCACTACGGAATCCTACTAGCTCCAAGAACGCACTCCAACAGCCTCCCGGAGCCATTGTAACTTCAGCCTCGCTACCCCCGTTTCCGGTCGTGGGTTTCGAAATGCACGTGCGTCTCGACCCGCTTGGGTTTTTCGGCGGTAAATCGAACTCTCTCGCCATCCCTGGTTGTAAATTTAACCGGGGTCGGCACCTTCCTTGTCACATGAGCGTCGAAGTCTACTTTGGCCATTTTGTAACCTCATTTGCTTGCAGTCGCGGCGATTCATGCTCGCTCGCGCCTGTGGAAAAGTGTCTCATTGTGCAACACCATTGTCAATATGTCGTTCGCTTTTTCATCTCTAACCCGTCCATCGTGTGAGAGAGGCGGGGACGGGACGAGGGCAGGCGGGGGCAGGCGGAAAGTTCCCCTTACTTGAAATACATCCGATCAGGGTTCCGTGGGAGGAGAAGCTCGTCGCCAGCTACGCCTTGACAGCGGCGGGGTGTAAACCTAATTTAGGAAAATATGGAAGTGCATCTTTCTCCTGAGCTGCAAGCGAAAGTGGAGCGGGCTGCCGCTGAGAACAAGAGCGGTGCAGAGAAATACGTCAAACAGCTTGTGGACACTACGTCGATCATGACGCTTGGTTCCGCCAGCAGGTGACAAAAGGCTTGGAGCAGCTCGACAAAGGGGAGTTCCTCACGCACGAAGAAGTCGGCGCTCGCATCGATCAAATGTTTCGCAAGTAGATGCAGCTTCGCTGGAACTCATCTCATAAATGGACCCGCTTGGTGTTGACGTGACCTCAGGGGC
>DATHMM010000129.1:0-4456 GCA_035487095.1 Candidatus Sulfotelmatobacter sp. | reverse complement strand
GTTCTGGATGGACGTGTCTTCCCACTTCAGCGCTTCTTCCAGGTTGTAGTTGTTGTCGAGGCACCAGTTCGCGGCTTCGTCGTAGCCGGCCCAGGTGAAGCCGCCGACGCTGCGCAACTGGTTGCGAATGCTTTTGAGGGTCACGGCTTTCACGTCGACGGAAACGCGGAAGGGCACGGCGATCTTTTCCCAGCGGAGCGTGGCGACGGCAGAATCGGGTTTCACGTCGTCGAAGGTGTAGGTGAGCGTGTCGAAGGCCTGGCCGGCGGCGGGCTTCACGGTGACGCGCAGGGCGTCTTCCTTTTCGTCGTAGCTGAAGCTGCCCCAGGAGGTGGAGTTTTTGGAGAAGATGATGGTCCACTGATCCTTGTCGGGGATCATGTGCAGGCCGTAGGTGCCGGCCGCGAGCGGCTTGCCTTCGATGGTGACGTCATCGGAGAAGGTGATGGTGGTATTTTCGTTAGCGCCGGAGCGCCAGACTTTTCCGTAGGGGACGGTCTTGCCCCAGACTTCGCGGGTGCCGGCCAGCGGACGGCTGTAGTCGATGGTGATGGTGCTGATGCCGATGGTTTGCGTGGTGACGCCGTGCTGGCTGATGCGGGGAAGATTCAGTTCGGTGGCCTGGCTGCCATTTTTGAATTGAGCGTTAGCGCTGGTGATGCAGACGGCGAGGCCGAGAGAACTGGTAAGAAGAAAACGAAACGTATTGCGCATAGACACACCATCCTGGTCGCGAAAAGGGAGCTTCGCGGAAGTGAAGATTTATTGGGTGAACACGCCCAAAGCGATAGACGGGAAGCGAGAGGGTGAGTGAGCAGGAGGGGAGGAGAAGAAAGGCTGATTTTACAACTTCATTCTTGGGAGTACTCAGCGCGATCACCGAAAAGATTTTGCGGAAGCCGGGATTTCAAAGGGAGGATACGAAGGTGAAAAAACTATTGACTTTCGCTTTTTGTTCGCCTATATTCGCTCCCGGTAGAGGAAACGGGAAACGGGTGGCCTCGGCTCCATTGCCTTCGGGCTCTCCCGAGCCGGATGCCACCCGTTAAAGTAACGCAAGAGCCGCTTCCCTGCCAGGAGCTGCCATGGAAGCCTGTGTCGAAAGAAGAAGCGAGGTAGAGGAAGTAAAAGAGGTGGAGGAAGTAGAGGACATGGCGGCGGAGGCGGCGCGCGCGATCCAAGAGACGGCCCGCCTCGGAAGGCGGGCCCTACAAGAGCAGGAAGGCGGCATAAAGCCGCCCCTGCAAATGCAGGAGGAAGAGGCGGAGGACCGGTCTGAAGACCGGCCACTACAAACGGCTAAGCGATCTTGGTTTGGCGCGAATTGGCTGGGGCTGGGGAAAGCTCGTGCCGCAGGGAAGATGCCGCACATTGTGCATGTGGACGTGGACGCGTTTTTCGCTTCGGTGGAGCAGGTGCTGAATCCGAAGCTGCGCGGGAAGCCGGTGCTGGTGGGGCGGGGCGTGGTGGCTTCGGCGAGTTATGAGGCGAAATTTCGCGGCGTGAAGACGGCGATGAATTTTCGCGACGCGCTGCGCATCTGCCCGAAGGCGATTGTGGTGCCCGGAAAGTACGAGCACTACGCGGATTTTGCCGAGCGCGTGCGGCGGATTCTGGAAACGTACACGCCGGCAGTGGAAACGGCGGCGCTGGACGATTTTTACCTGGACTTCGCGGGGACGGAGCGGCTGTATCCGGATTTCGAGGCCATGCTGCGGCGGCTGCAGGCGGAGATTCTGGGGCGGACGGGATTGAGCGTGTCGGTGGGCGCGGCGCGGACGAAAGTGGTGGCGTCGATTGCGTCGCGGCTGGAGCGGCCGCGCGGGTTTCGCATCGTGGCGCCGGGAACGGAAGAAGGATTTCTGGCGCCGCTGCCAGTGGAAAAGCTGCACGGCATCGGGCACACGCACGCGGGCGCGCTGGCGGAGCGGGGCGTGACGACGATCGGGCAATTGCGGATGATTCCGAAGCCTGTGCTGATGGCGGCGTTTGGCGAGGCGATCGGCGAGCAGATCTGGGAGCGTTCGCGCGGGCTGGACGGGCGCGAGGTGATGACGCTGGCAACGCCGAAGTCGGTTTCGCGCGAAACGACGATTGAAGGCGGCACGATCGACACGGAGTTTCTGGGCGGCTTGCTGGAGTATTTGAGCGAGCGGATTGGCGCGACGCTACGCGACCATGGCAAGCAGGCCCACACGATTGGCGTGCGCGTGCGTTACGTAGACCATTATTCCGCGCACCAGACGGTGCGACTGGCGCGCGCGACGAATGACGAGCGCGAACTGCTGATGGCCGGCAAGGAGCTGTTCGCGAAACTGTTTACGCGGCGCGTGGCCATCCGGCATATCGGCGTGAGCGTGACGAACCTGGACGCTGACCGGCGGCAGAACGAGCTGTTTGATGTGGACGCGAACCGGCGGTGGTATCTGAACCGCGAAGTGGACCGCGTGCGCGGCCGCTACGGCTGGAATGCGGTGTTCTATGGCAAAGGCCTGGAACTGCGCGAGCATTATGCAACCAAGGAAAATGGTTTAGTGCTCTCGACGCCTTGTTTATCGCGATAAGACTCTGTAGCTCACCCCTTTAGGGGTGAGGATTTCCCGAGCGTTGGCACTCGCGTATGGTGGAGCGATCATTCCTGACGCGGTGAAGACCCTCAAACCTACCGAACAATTGTGCTGACATTGATGGAAAACCTCACGCCTGAAGGCCTGAGCTACAGAATTTTTCGAAAGTAATTCCCTTCCCTTTACCCGTTATTTTCCTCAGCCCTTCGATCGCCTTCCCGCCGGTCGCTGTCGCTGCTACAGGTGCCCGCATGTTTGTGCATTTGCGTTGTCATAGCCATTACTCGTTTTTACGGGGGGTGAATCCTCCGGAGGAAATTATTGCGGCGGCGGTGGAGCAGAAGATGACTGCCGTGGCGCTGACGGATACGGATGGGATGTATGCGGCGGTGCCGTTTTTTCAGGCGGCGCGGGCGGCGGGGGTGAAGCCGATTGTGGGAGTGGTGCTGGAGGTGGAGTTTTTGCAATCGAACAGTGTTGCATCGATCCCTCGACTGCGATCCGGCAAAAACGGCCGGCTCTCCGCTCGGGATGACAGTTCCCTCAATCTAGCGATGGTGTTGCTGGCGGCGGATGCGGAGGGGTACAGCAATTTGTGCCGGTTGACTACGTTGCGGCAGTTGGGAGTTTTGCAGCCGGGGCAGGAAACGTTCGCGGAGGAGGCGGGGCGGGCGGTTACGTTGGAGGAGTTAGCGGCGCATGGCGCGGGGGTGATTGCGTTGTGGCCGGCGGAGATGTTGCGTGAAGGGTTTGCAGAGACGGGCCGGGCCGTTCGGCCGGACTCAGCGCAGGCCGGGCCAGATTCGATAAATCCAAGCGCGGGCCGGGCGAGCCCGGCCCCTACAAGGGCGCCCGCCTCAGAAGGCGGCCGCTACATAGGGAGCACAGGCAAGAGTGCCTGTGCCACATCGTCAGCCACTAGTCATTTGTGTGCATTGAAGGAGATTTTTGGGGACCGGTTGTATATCGAGGTGCAGCATTTGTCGGCGGGGGATGGACGGGTGTTGCGAGAGGCGCAGAGGCTGGGGCGGGAGCTGGGGATTCCGTTGGTGGCGACAAACAACGTGCACTTCCTGAAACCGGAAGAGCATTTGCATCATCGGGCGGTGAATGCGATTCGGACTGGGGGATTGCTGACGACTGTGGCGGCTCCCGAAATTACGACTGGCGAAGCGTGGTTCAAACCGGCGGCGGAGATGCAGCGGTTGTTTCCGGATCATCCAGAGCTGCTGCGGGCGACGCTGGAGATTGCGGACCGCTGCAACCTGAAACTGGAGCTGGGTAAAACGATTTTTCCGGAGTTTCCGGTGCCGGAGGGCGAATCGGCGTTTTCGTATTTGTGGAAGCTGAGTTTCGAGGGCGCGCGGAAACGCTACCGGCCGCTGCGTCCCGCGGTGCTTTCGCGGCTGACGCACGAACTGGAAGTGATCGAAAAGCTGGGCCTGGCGCCATATTTCCTGCTGGTGTGGGACATCGTGGAAGAGGCGCGGCGGCGGGGGATACCGGCGGTGGCGCGCGGGTCGGCGGCAAGTTCGATGGTGACGTATTGCCTGGGAATTTCGTGCGTGTGCCCGCTGCGATGGGGATTGTATTTCGAGCGGTTTTTGAATGTGCAACGCGGGGATTGCCCGGACATCGACATTGATATTTGCGGTGCGCGGCGCGACGAACTGCTCGATTACGTGTACGCACGATGGGGGCCGGAGCACGTGGCGATGATCGGCAGCTTCATCACCATGCACGCGCGGCTGGCGGTACGCGAAGTTGCCAAAGTGTTTGGCGTGCCGCCGGACGAAGTGAATCACTTCACGAAGCGGCTGCCACACCGGCCGGTGCGTGAAATCCTGGCTGCAATTCAGCATTTGCCGGAATGCCGCACGCTGCCGGTG
>DATHMM010000128.1:0-9617 GCA_035487095.1 Candidatus Sulfotelmatobacter sp. | reverse complement strand
CCGTTCGAGCAGTGCGTGCAAATTGTCGAAACGTAATGCATTTCCCACGGCCGCGTCTTGTAGCGGTACGTTCCGCTGGTCAGCGCGCCCACCGGGCAAATATCGATGCACATCCCGCACTCTTCGCATTCCAGGTGGTCTTCGCGATTGGGAATAATGATCGAGTGCGCCCCGCGCATGCCCACGCCTAGCGCTTTCACATCCATGCCTTCATCGCAAACGCGCACGCAACGGAAGCACAGGATGCACCGCGGCGCATCGTAATACACCAGGTCCGACCACTTTTCCTCGGGCCGGTGAATCTTCTCTTCCACGAACCGGCTGGTATCGGCCCCGTAGCGGAATACCATGTCCTGCAGTTCGCACTCGCCGCCCTTGTCGCAAACCGGGCAATCCAGCGGGTGGTTGCTCAACAAAAATTCCAGCATGAACTTGCGCGCGTTGCGAACCTGCTCGGTGTTCGTCCGGACCACCATGCCTTCGGCCACCACCTGCGTGCACCCCGTCTGCAGCTTGGGAGCTTTTTCCACCTCGATCAGGCACATCCGGCAAGCCGCCTGCAGCGTGAGCCCGGGGTAGTAGCAGAACGACGGCACTTCAATTCCCAGCCGCCGCGTCGCCTCAATCACCAGCGTCCCGGCCGGAACCTCAACGTCGCGGTCGTCTATCTTCAGATGTACAAGTTTCGTTTCGGCCATGAGTCCCTACCGCGAACCGATTAACGCTTCAGCGGATTTGTTGTACGCACAACGTCCCTGCAAGTGATCCTCGAACTCGTTGCGGAATTTCTGCACAATGCTGATCGTAGGCATCGCCGCGGCATCTCCGAGCGGGCAGAACGTCCGCCCCAGCATGTTCTTCGAAAGATCGCCGATCATGTCAATGTCTTCCGGGCGGCCCAGTCCGGCGTGAAAGCGCTCCAGCATTTTATTCAGCCAGCTTGTTCCTTCACGGCAAGGGATGCACCAGCCGCAGGATTCGTGCGCGTAAAAATGCATGATGCGGCGCGCCATATCCACCATGCAGGTGTCTTCGTCGATCACCACCATGCCGCCGGAGCCGAGCATCGAGCCGGCTTTGGCAACTGTGTCGTAGTCCATCGCGACGTCGATCTCGTCGGCCTTGAACACCGGGCACGAGCTTCCGCCGGGAATCACCGCTTTCAGTTTCTTGCCACCGCTGACTCCACCGGCCATCTCTTCAAGGAACTTCTTCATGTTCATGCCCAGCGGAATTTCGTAAATCCCGGGTTTGTTGACGCTCCCCGAAACGCACAGCAGGCGCGTGCCGCCATTCTTCGGCGTTCCGCGATTGGCGTAGGTTTCGCCGCCCTCGAGAATAATCGCAGGAACCGCGCTCAGCGTTTCCACATTGTTGATGATCGTCGGGCAGCCATACAGGCCCACGACAGCAGGGAAGGGAGGCTTGATTCGCGGATTCCCGCGCTTGCCTTCCAAAGATTCCATGAGCGCTGATTCCTCGCCGCACTCATAGGCGCCTGCGCCGGTGTGAATCAACAAATCAAAGTCGAATCCGGAGCCAAGAATATTCTTGCCCAGGTATCCGCGCTCGTAAGCCTCGGCAATTGCCGCGTCCACAATGTCCAGAACGTAGCGATATTCGCCGCGGATATAAATGTATCCGTTGTGGGCGTTGATCGCCCGCCCCGCGATGGTGATGCCTTCGATCAGTTGGTGCGGGTCCATCTCCATCAGCGGCCGGTCTTTGCAGGTTCCCGGCTCGGACTCGTCCGCATTGCAAATCACATACTTCGGTTTCGGCGAATCTTTCGGCACGAACGACCACTTCAATCCCGTCGGGAACCCCGCCCCGCCACGCCCGCGCAAGCTCGATTTCTTCACCTCGTCGATGATCGACTCCGGCGTCATCTGCTTTAGCGCCTTGTCCAACGCCTGGTACGCCCCGTGCTGCAGCGCTACGTCAATCTTGTGCGAATCCTTGATGCCCCACTTCTTGCTGATCAGCGGCGTCTCCAGCTTCGCCCGTTCGTGCAGCGCTCCGCTGATCACTCCCTGCGGCTCCGGCCGCTTTCCTTTGTCGAGGTCTTCGATCAGGCGGTCCAGATTCAGCGGCGTGACATTTTCGTAGAAGTCGTAATTCACCTGGATCGCCGGCGCCCCGGTGCACGCACCGATGCACTCCACTTCTTCCAGCGAGAAAACGCCGTCCTTCGTCACTTCCTTGTGCCCGATCTCCAGCCGCTTCTTGGCATGCTCCAGCAGCTCCGCTCCTCCGCGCAGCATGCATGCTATGTTGGTGCACACCTGCACGTGGTGTTTGCCGACCGGCTTGCGGTGCAGCATCGAATAAAACGCCAGCGTCTCTTCCACCTGCACATTGTTCAGGCCCAGGCGCTGCGCGATTTCCGCGATCAATTCGTCGGTCACTGCGCCCAGTTCGTCCTGCCCGTACATCAACATGGGAATCAGCGCGCTGCGCTTCACTGGATAGCTGCTCTGGAGCTTGTCGAATTTTGCGGCGAGTTTTGGGCTGAGTTGCATAGGGATTATCTGTCCACTTCTCCGAGCACGATATCAATTGTTCCGATGGACGCCACGGTATCGGCGATCAGCTGCCCCTTCACCATCTGCGGAAGCGCCTGCAAATTCACAAACGAAGGCCCGCGGAAATGCACGCGCAGTGGTTTGGGAGAGCCGTCGCTGGCGATGAAGCATCCCAACTCTCCGCGCGGCGATTCAACCGCCACGTAGACTTCGCCCGGAGGCGGCGAAAAGCCTTCCGTGAAAATCTTGAAGTGGTAGATCAGCGCTTCCATCTCCGTCTTCATCTTCTCGCGCTGCGGAGGCACGATGCCTGGCGCGTCGGACTTGATCGGACCCTGATCCGTAATCTTGTCCATCGCCTGCCGCACGATCTTCACGCTCTCGCGAATTTCCTGCACGCGCACCAGGTATCGCGCAAAACAATCCGATTCCGTCCGGGTAGGCACATTGAACTCAAACTCTTCGTAGGAGGAATAGGGAAACGCCTTGCGGTTGTCGAACGCCACGCCCGCCGCACGCAAGCCCGGACCGGTAGTGCTCAAGCCTATCAGCGTCTCCGCCGGCAAGTATCCGACGCCCTTCAAGCGCCCGTGCCATATGCGGTTGTTGGTGAGCAATTCCTCGTATTCGTCGATGCGCGCCGGCATCATGTCCAGGAACCGCTTCACCAGTTCGCGCCACCCCGCCGGCGGGTCCAATGCCAGCCCGCCGATGCGAATGTAACTCGTCATCATGCGCTGCCCGGCGAAGCGCTCGAAAATCTTCAGGATCTCTTCCCGCTCGCGGAAGCAATAGAGCATCACCGACATCGCGCCCATATCCAGCGCGTGCGTCCCCAGCCAGACCAAATGCGAAGAAATCCGCTGCAGCTCCACCATCATCACGCGGATATATTGCGCGCGCTTCGGCACTTCCAGCCCCAGCAGCTTTTCCACGGCCAGGCAGTACACCAGGTTGTTCCCCAGCGGATTGAGGTAATCCATCCGGTCGGTAAGCGTGATGGCTTGCGAGTAGGTCTTGTCCTCGCAGCTTTTCTCGATGCCCGTGTGCAGGTAGCCCAGGTCGGGAACCGCCGTCACCACGTTTTCGCCGTCCAGCTCCAGCAAAACGCGCAGCACCCCGTGCGTCGACGGGTGTTGCGGCCCCATGTTCAGGACCATCGTTTTCGACGTGCCAACCGCTGTTTCAACCGTTGTCATGGGCCTCAATCCGCAAGAAAAATTCTAGCGCTTGCCCTCCACCGGAAAATCCCGCCGCAGCGGAGCTCCTTCGAACTCTTCCGGCAAAAGTATCCGGCGCAAATCCGAATGCCCCTCAAAACGTATCCCGAACAGGTCGAAAATTTCCCGTTCCATCCAGTTGGCTCCCGGCCATACGGGTTCCATCGAATCGATCACCGGCTGCTGGCCGCTGATGGTGGTGCGCAGGCGAATCCGCGCCAGCCGGGGAATCGAAAGAAGCTGGTAGTTCAGTTCAAAGCGCGCCTCATTGGGAAAGCGGTCAACGCAAGTCGCGTCGCTCAGCTGGTTGAATTGCAGCTCGGGATCTTCTTTGCACTGCCTGGCGGTTGCCAGCAGCAGTTTGGGAGGAACGACGACGGTCGTCTCGCCGCGATATTCAATAACCTGCGAAACGCTTTCGGGCTTCCACGCGCGAAGGCGGTCGATTACAACACTAGCGTTTGCATTGGCGAGCTGCGGCACGTTAATGAGTTCCTTGAAGGGCCACTGGCCTTACTTTTGCGATTTATTCCAGTCGAAAGCGCCCTTCTTCAAGAGATAGAAATAACCGACCAATAGGATGGCGACATAGATCATCATTTCCATGAAGCCGAACATCTTGGTCGAGGGATTGCGTACCAGGTCCTTGAAAATGAAAGCCCAGGGATAAAGAAAAATAGCTTCCACGTCGAACAGAATAAAAACCATGGCGACCAGATAAAACTTAACAGAAAAAGGCTCGCGCGCATCCCCGCTCGGCGTGATGCCGCATTCATACGGCTGTTGCTTCGCCTTGTTGGGCCGCTTCCATCCTACCAGCGTCGACAACATGATCAGCACGCCGGCAAGAAATGCGGCCACCAGCAGGTGTATTACTAGGGGAAGGTACGCTTCTAGGCCGGTGGGAGTCATAGTCGAAGCGTTATAATAGCGAGTGGGGAGCCACGCGGTCAAATACTCCCGCATAAATTTTTGTGGCGCGCGCGGCTTAAATTGCGGGTGTGGTCCGGCGCTTGGGCGGGCATAGAGGGAGATGATGGTCTTCGGGCACAACACAAATCTCAAACTCGGATCGAATACACTGCATGTGCAAACCGAAGATCGCGGCGCCACCCACGCTTTGATTGATACGACGGTTTATTTCCAGGGCCGCGTGCTTCATCGCCGCACGAACAATTATCACGATCTGCTCCCGATGAATGACGACAACCAGCAGGCGTTGAAGCTGCGCGTCGACCTGCAGCACCGCACCGTCCTCGATGCGATCCGCAGCGGCGAATTGCAGTTGGCGATACCTCAGCCTACTTCCGCGTCTGCCAATGCGGCTCCCGGCCATCTCCATCAGGCCGGGGCCAATTCGGAAAAACCGCCCGCGGAGGCCGCAACGCCGAAATTGGTGCTGGAGCTTTTGAACGCCCGCTCCTGGCTCGCGGGAAAGCAGGCCACGCTGCACGTCGCCGTGAAAGAGGAAGGTGGAGCCGCCATTCCCAACGCCAGGGTGAGCGCCGAGATTGAAGGCGGCGCGGAACATTCGCCTTACTCCACCCAAACCGGAGCGGATGGCCAGGCCACGATCAATTTTGAGATGCCGAAACTCGCAGGTCCTGAGCCCGCCCTCGTGATTCGCGCCGAATCGAAAAATGCCACCGCCGGCCTCCGCTTTTCGTTGCGTGCGAAACCTCGCGTTCCTGCAGTATGATGGGGCCATGGCCGAAGAAATTCACGTCCACGTAAACGGAGAAGCGAAGCAATTGCCCCCCGGCACCAGTGTGCGCGCCCTTCTCGAGCATCTCGGACTGAACCCCGGCCGCGTAGCCATCGAATACAATCTGCAAATCCTTCCCAAAACCAAATGGGAAGAGACCCAAGTAGCCGCAGGCGACCGCCTGGAAATCGTCCAATTCGTAGGCGGCGGCTAATCATCCCGCGTAGCGGCCACCTTCAGGTGGCCCCGCCTGCAGTGCATTTGAGTGCGGGAGCGAAGCTCCGGCTTTTACAGCTTAAATGTAGTCGCCAAACTCAGCCACAACCGCCCGCGCTGTTACCCTCGCCCGGCTTTCCCACGATCACTTCGCCAAATACCTCTTCCACGGCTTCCAATAATATTTCGGCCAACCCTTCCGCACTCCCTTGTGGTCGTACGCTGGCACTCCCACGTGCACCAGATCAATCTGCGCCCCGCCCGCCACCTTGCTGAACGTGAGAATCAAAATCGACGAATCCTCTTTCTTCCAATGCGCAGCCCGCCACATCTGCACGATCTGCTTGCCCGGCACGATCAGCAGGTTCTTTCCCTCCAGCGCACCCTTAAACGCCCGGAATCGCCCGCCCGCCTTGCGGCTAATCCGCGCCGGCACGCCCGTCGTTTGCGAATGCTTTTTGGAATCCAGGTACATCTCGAAGAGCGTCTGCGGAGCCGCACGGAATCGCACGCTCTGCTGGATCACCGGGGTCATGGGGCCTCCCTAATCAACGCCACCACGCGTCATCCTGAGCCGCGCGCATTTTGCGTGGTGAGGGATCTCAACTGAAAATATTTGCGGCAAACTACCAGTGGGCTAGACGCCCTTGAGCAGGTGCCCCATTTTACGCTTCTTGGTTTGCAGGTAGGCCCGGGAAATTTTCGACAGCCGCGGCTGGCAGGGAACGCGTTCCACCACGCGAATGCCCGCCGACTCGAGCTGTTTAATCTTATCGGGGTTGTTGGAGAGCAGCCGGATGCGCGTGGCCCCCAGTTTCTTTAAAATCCTGGCAGGGAATTCGTATTCCCGCGCGTCCGCCGCGAAGCCCAGCGATTCGTTCGCTTCCACCGTGTCCATGCCGCCGTCTTGCAATTGGTACGCGCGCAGCTTGTTCATCAGCCCGATGCCGCGCCCCTCCTGCGGCAAATACAACAGGATGCCCGACGGCGCCTCGGAAATTTTCTTCAGGGAAAGTTCCAGTTGCGCGCGGCAATCGCACCGCTGCGAAGTCAGCACATCGCCGGTCAAGCATTGCGAATGCACTCGCACCAGTGGCGCCACCCGCCCTTTAACGTTCCCGCGCACCAGCGCCACCGCTTCTTCCTGCGGCCCGCGCCCCTCGAACCCGTAAATCGTGAATTTCCCGAACATCGTGGGAAGCGCTGCGCTAGCAGCCAGCCGCAGCGGTTCACTTGCCGCTTGTTTCGGTTTTACTGCCTGTGATTTCTTCACCATAGGAAAAGTTCAGTATAACAGGCAGTGCAATTTCCGCACGAAGGACTCAGCAATCCGCCCGAGATTCTTTACAATAGGAAGGAGTTTGGCTGGAATTGGGACTCGCAAAGTTAGTTGGAAAAATGTCATTCCGAACCCTGTTCGCTTTTTGAACGGGGTGAGGAATCTGCTTTTCTTCGGTTCTTGCAATTAAGCAGATCCCTCACCTGCAAACGGCGCAGGTTCGGGATGACTGTTGCTGTGGCTTTTTCGTAAGCTGGTTGGTCAGGACCTGGAACCGAACATGGATACGACGCTCTCCATCCGCGAACTTCTCTTCACCCTGCTCCTCAAAGTGGGTGTCGCCTCCTCCATTGCCGCGCTCCTCGCCCGCTGGAACACCTTCCGCCGCGTGCTTTTCACCGAAGAGCGCGACGCCGACCAGAAACTTAAGCTGATGCTGTTTATGACCCCGCCGCTCATCGTTGGCGTCACCCTGCGGCTGGTCAGTCCCTATTACCGCTTCGCCGACCTCTCTCTCGAAGGCGCTTTCCTGATGGGCTTGCTCGGCGGACGCGTTGTCGGCCCCATCGGCGGCGCCATCATCACCATTCCCGCGCTCATGGCCCACGAATGGCTCGGCATGCCCGCCGCCGCCACCGCCGGGTTGCTCGGCGGCCTGATTCGCCAGGTGATCCCCGATAAGGAAGCGCTTTGGAATTTCGGCCCCTTCACCTTTCTGAATATCCCTAAAGCGTTGATGCGCATGATTCGCGACACCGAAATCATGTGGGAGATGCTGCCGCTCCTCACTTGCGTCGGCCTCGAACTCGGCCGCGTCGCTCTGGTCGAGGCGACCAAGCCCAAGTGGCTTTTCGCCATCGATCCCCAGTGGAACTGGCAACTCGCCCTGGTCCTCATCGCCACGCTGATGTCTGTCGCTGCGCCCCTGAAAATCTGGAACAACACGCGCATCGAGATGAATCTCGAACGCCACCAGCAGCTCCTCCTGCGCGCCAGGATGGATGCGCTCTCCAGCCAGATCAATCCGCACTTCCTCTTCAACACGCTCAACACCGTTTCCGCTCTCATCCGAATCGACCCGGACTCCGCGCGCGGCGTCGTTCTGAAACTCAGCAACATCCTGCGCCGCCTGCTCCGCAAGCACGAAACCTTTGTCCCCCTGCGCGAAGAACTCTCCTTCATCGACGATTACCTCGATATCGAAGTCGCGCGCTTCGGCCACGACAATCTCGACATCGTAAAGGAAATCGACGATGTCACCCTCGAAACCTTCATCCCCAGCATGCTCCTGCAGCCCATGGTCGAAAACAGCCTGAAACACGGACTCGCGCCCAAGCTTGAAGGCGGCCGCATCCTTCTTCGCACCACCAGCAGAAACGGCCGCCTGCACATCGAAATCGCCGACAACGGCGTGGGCATCTCCGAAGAAAAAATGCCCCACGTCTATGTGGAAGGCATCGGCCTTAGCAACGTCCGCGAGCGCCTGCGCGTCCTCTACGGCGAAGACTTCCAGCTCGACATCGAAAGTCGCGAAGGGCAGGGAACCACCATCCGCATCGACGTCCCCGAGCTAGCCCCAGCCATCCCCGAAGTCAGCGTCTTCTAAAAGCCCAGCCGTCGAACGCAAATTGTGTAGGGCCCGCCTTCCGAGGCGGGCCGCTCTTCCCGTAGCGGCCACCTTCAGGTGGCCCCGTATTCGTCCCATTCCGCCTGGGGCAACGAACGAAAACGCCGCTCACACTTCTTTTCCATCGGATACTGTCCCTCTCCCGACCATCCAAAAAACTCCTCTTGACATCCGCACTTGTCTTCTGTACATTCTGTTGTAACAGAAATGACAGACACAACCAAACCAACACTAACTCCCGTAGCCCAGAAATTCATTCTCCACTGGGGCGAAATGGGCACCAAATGGGGCATCAACCGCACCGTCGCCCAGGTGCACGCCCTGCTTTTCCTGTCTCCTCATCCACTTCCGGCGGATGAGATTTCGACCACGCTCTCAGTCGCCCGCTCCAACGTCAGCACCAGCCTCCGCGAACTGCAGGGCTGGGGCATCGTCAGCCTGGTGCACGTCCTCGGCGACCGCCGCGACCACTTTCAAACGACCAAGGATGTCTGGGAAATCTTCCGCACCGTCTCCGAAGAGCGCAAACGCCGCGAAATTGATCCGACGCTGCGTGTCCTCGCCGAGTGCGTCCACGAACTGAAGGCCGCGTCCGCCGGAGACGCCTACACCCGCGAACGCCTCGAAACCATGCTCGACTTCCTGACCACCATGAGCGGCCTCTTCGAAGAAATCCTCCGCATGCCCGTGGGCGCCCTGAAAGGCGTGGGTAAATTGCGCGGCAAGGTCATCACACTCCTCGGCAGCGACAAGAAGAAAGCTGTCTGAAGGGAAGTAATAAGTAGGAAGTGATAAGTGGTTAGTGACAACCAGTGACTGCTGCTCATGCTTGCTTATGGCTAATGGCTTACGACTTATGACTAACAACTTATGACTAACGACTGCCCAAGAGACACACCATGATCTCACTCGCAGACGAATACACCGATGGCAAAGGCCGCCACGCCAAAGGCTGGCTCTTCTTCGACGCCGAATGCGACTTCTGCACCAAGAGCGCCCGCTGGGTCGCCCCGATCCTCGCCCGCCGCGGCATGGCCGTGGCTCC
>DATHMM010000127.1:0-68897 GCA_035487095.1 Candidatus Sulfotelmatobacter sp. | reverse complement strand
CCCCTACGCCCTGCGACGCGCGGCGCTTGGCATCGTGAAAATCATTCTTGACCAGAAACTCCCGGTGTCGCTCTCGCTGGCTGTGGGCTCTGCGTCGAAAGCGTTGCTCACCAACCCGCCAAAGAAGACGGTTACGCCCGCACAAGAGCAGCAGGTGCTCGACTTCCTTCTCGATCGCGCCAAGTTTGTCCTGAAGGAAAAGTCCGGCTATGCCTACGATGAAGTCAGCGCGGTTTTCCGCGCCGGCTCTGACGATCTGGTGGACGTGGAGAAGCGCCTGAAGGCGCTGAAGGCCATCCGCAAGACACGCAACTTCGAACCTCTGGCCGTCTCCTTTAAGCGGATTCGCAAAATCTTGGAGAAGGCGAACCTCCCTCCGGGGGACGTGCAGCCCGTCAATACGCAACTCTTCGAGAAGGACGCCGAGCGGAGCCTGTACGCGGCTGTACGTAAAGCCGCGGCAAGCGTGGTCGTAGACAAGCGGATGGGGAAGTATCAGGAAGCGCTCGAAGAGATCGCCGGCCTCCGCAAAGCGGTGGATGGTTTCTTCGAAGAAGTGATGGTGATGGCCGAAGACGAAGCGGTCCGCAAGAACCGCCTCGCCATGCTCGCGGAAATCCTCCGCGAGTTCACCACTATCGCCGACTTCTCCGAACTCGGCGGCGAAGTCTAAGACCTTTTGAGTGCGGCAGCGAAGCTGTCGCTTTTGAGGTGTAGGGAGCGGAGACAAATTAGATTTTAGAGTCCGGGCCGCCGCCGCAAAAGCGGAGGCTTCGCCTCCGCACTCAAAAGTAAAACCTTCAAGTATTACTTTAAATGTCGGCGCGCCGACATTTTTGGGGAATGTAGGGGGGGGTAGCCCGCCTCTCTTTGAATGGAGAGTTTGATGAACCGACGGAAGGCGGCATAAAGCCGCCCCTACGCGGACTGTGGCCGGCGGAACCCCGCCGCCACCAAAATTTTCTTCCGGCGAACTGAACGCAGCGCTCCAATCCCAATCGGGTGCCGCCTCACTCGCCAGTACATGCAAGCAAACTCAAGTGAGGCTTAAAGTGAAAAAGTGGGTCTATTTTTTTGGTGCAGGCAAATCAGAGGGCGACGGTGAATGGCGGGATCTCCTGGGCGGCAAGGGCGCGGGACTCGCGGAGATGACGCGCATCGGCCTTCCCGTTCCCGCGGGTTTCACCATCTCCACGGAAACCTGCGACTACTTCTACAAGAACGGCAAGAAATATCCGAGCGAGCTGAAGAAACAGGTCATCGACAACGTCAAGAAGCTCGAGAAAGTCACCGGCAAGAAATTGGGCGATCCGAAAAGCCCGCTGCTCGTCAGCGTGCGCTCGGGCTCCGCGCGCTCCATGCCCGGCATGATGGAAACGATTCTCAACCTTGGACTTAACGACAAATCTGTCGCGGGCCTCGCTGGCGCCACGGGCAACGAACGCTTCGCTTACGATGGCTATCGCCGCTTCGTGCAGATGTATTCAACCGTCGTTATGGGCTTGTCGAAAGAAGACCTCGAACACCGCCTGCGCGCGATGAAGCAACGCCTCGGCGTGAAGGACGACACTGCGGTTCCCGCGAGCGGATGGAAGGAACTTGTCGCCGAGTACAAACAATACTTCAAGGAAAAGGCGGGCCACGCGTTCCCCGACGATCCGATGGAGCAACTCTGGGGCGCAATCGGCGCCGTGTTCGGTTCCTGGATGGCGGAGAAGGCTGTCACTTACCGCCGCGTGGAAAAAATCACCGGACTCCTCGGCACCGCCGTCAACGTCGTGCAGATGGTCTTCGGCAACACGGGCGACAACTCCGGCACGGGCGTCTGTTTCACGCGCGACCCAAGCTCTGGCGAGAAAGTTTTCTACGGCGACTACCTCACCAACGCGCAAGGTGAAGACGTTGTAGCTGGAATCCGTACTCCAGTGCGCCTTGCCGAGCTACAAAAGATCATGCCCAAGGCTTACGCGCAACTCGAAAAGGTTCGAGTAAAACTTGAAGGTCACTACAAAGACATGCAGGACATGGAGTTCACCATCGAAGAGGGCAAGCTCTACATGTTGCAGACGCGCACCGGCAAGCGCACGCCTTCCGCGGCTTTCAAAATCGCCATGGACATGGCCAACGAGAAGCTCATCACAAAAGAAGAAGCGATTCTGCGCATCAAGCCGGAAGACATCGACCGGCTCTTCTATCCGGTGATCGATTCCAAGGTGGACAAGAAGACCCTCAGCGGCAAAATCGTGGCGCACGGTATTGACGCCGTGCCCGGAGCCGCAGTCGGCAAGGTCTGCTTCTCCGCGAACGAAGCCGAAGAGTGGGCCGCGAAGGGCGAGAAGGTGATTCTCGTCCGCCGCGAAACCAGCCCGGAAGACGTCGGCGGCATGGCCGTGGCTCAGGGCATCCTCACCGCAACCGGTGGCAAGACTTCCCACGCCGCCGTGGTAGCGCGCGGTTGGGGCAAGTGCTGCATCGTCGGCGCGGAGACCCTGGACATCGACTACAAAACCAAAAAAATGACCGACGGCAAGAGCGGCAAGGTCGTGAAAGAAGGCGAATGGCTGACGCTGGACGGCAGCGAAGGCGTTGTTTACGCCGACAAACTGCCGCTGGTGACGCCGGAATTCCCGAAGGCCTATGAAACGGTTATGAAGTGGGCCGACGGCATCCGCAAAATCGGCGTGCGCACCAACGCGGATACGCCGCAGGATGCGCGCAAGGCCGTCGAATTCGGCGCCGAAGGCATCGGCCTGACGCGCACCGAACACATGTTCTTCACCGACTTCGAATTCCCGGAGAAGGGAGTCGAGCGGCAACGCGCGATTCAGGAAATGATCCTCGCGGACAACCGTGAAGCCCGCGTGAAGGCGCTCGACAAGTTGCTGCCGTTCCAGCGGCGCGACTTCATCGGCATCTTCAAGGCTATGGACGGCATGCCGGTCACGATTCGCCTGATCGATCCGCCGCTGCACGAGTTCGTGCCGCATGAGCCGGAGAAGCAGGCGGAGCTTGCCCGCGACCTGGGCATTCCCGTGGAGACCGTGGCGCGCCGCGTGGCGCAATTGCACGAAGCCAACCCCATGCTCGGCCATCGAGGCTGCCGTCTGGCGATCACCTATCCCGAAATTCTGGAGATGCAGGTGCGCGCCATCATCGAAGCGGCCATCGAATGCGTGAAACAAAAGGTTAAAGTAATACCTGAGATCATGATTCCGCTCACTCTCGACAAAAAAGAGATGTGGATTCTCGAACAGGCCACGCGCAAAGTTGCCGACGGCCTCATCAAAGGCGCCGGTGTGAAGATCCCGTACACGGTCGGCACCATGGTTGAGCTGCCGCGCGCCGTTTTGCTCGCTGATGAAATCGCCGAGGTCGCCGAGTTCTTCAGCTTCGGCACCAACGACCTGACGCAAACCGTGATGGGGCTCTCGCGCGACGACGCGGGACGCTTCCTCCCCGACTACGTGGACGAAAAGAAGGCCGGCATTTTCCCCGGCGATCCGTTCCAGACGCTCGATATCAAGGGCGTGGGCATGATGGTTCGCATGGGCATCGAAAAAGGCCGCAAAACGCGTCCAAATTTGAAGATTGGAATCTGCGGCGAGCACGGCGGCGACGCGGAAAGCGTGAAGTTCTGCCATCAGGTCGGCATGGACTACGTCAGCGCATCGCCGTTCCGCGTGCCCATCGCGCGATTGGCGGCGGCCCAGGCGGTTGTGGAAGAGAAGAAGGCCGCGAAAAGCAAACGCAAATAACACCTTTGAGTGCGGGAGCGGAGCTCCCGCTTTTACGGTTTATATTTGTAAGCCAAGTGTTAAATTGGTGGCGCGCTTCAAACCGCAAAGGCGTCCCGACCCGGTCGGGACGCACTCAAAAGGGTCTCTCCGTGTTCAATGGTCTGCGAGTCGCGGCTGCAACGATGGCGCTACTGCTCGTCGGGAGTTTTGTTGCTGCTGACACTCCGCTTACCCTCCGAGGGCGGGTGGTGGACGAGGACGGACTGCCCGTCGCAGAGGTTCAAGTAAAACTTGAAGGTTTGGGGAAAGCGAAAATCTCCGCGCTCACCGACGACGCCGGCTATTTTTCCATCCCAAAGCTCCCGCCGGGCGAATATTCCGTGCGGATGGAGAAGGTGGCCTTCTTCGTTTTGCAGGGGCAGACCATTCAACTCGCCCCCGGCGCCACCGAATTTTCCTTCACCCTGAATCACATTCAGGAAGTGCGCGAAAAAGTGGACGTGGTGGCGGACCCCAATCGCATCGAACCCACCGAGACGCCGCAATCCGCCACACTCACCTCCACCGAATTTTTCTACATTCCCGTTCCCAGCTCCCATGATTACCAGCAGAGCCTGGTCGCCCTGCCGCAGGTGGTGCGCGACAATCAGGCACTGCTGCACATTGCCGGCGCGCGCGCCACACAGTCGCAGTACTTGATGGACGGTTTCGAGGTCGGCGACCCGGTCAGCGGCGCACTGACGATTCCCCTCATCGTGGATGCGTTGCGCACCGCCGAAGTGGAAACCGGGCGTTTCGGCGCGGAGTATGCCCACCCCGGAGCGGCGATCCTCAAGTTCGAAACGCCGGAAGGCGACGACCACTGGCGCTTCAACGCAACGGATTTTATCCCCGGAATCAACGTACAGGAGGGTGTGCGCCTGGGAAACTATTATCCGCGCATCACGCTTTCCGGGCCGTTGGTGGCCGGGAAGCTATGGTTCCTGCAATCGTTCAGCGTGGACCACACACTGGACGTCCAACGCGACATCACCACGGGCACCGATATCAGCGAGCAGTGGAGCGGCGATTCTTTTTCGCGCTTGTTGTGGCGCGTGGCGCCGAACGACAGCCTGCACTTCACCGTGCTCTACAACAACGAAAGCGACACGAACGTCGGACTCGATTCGCTGAACCCGCAATCAACCACGCTGGACGTGGCCAGCAACAGGATCTTCGCCTCGATAAAAAATCAGCTCTGGTGGAACCACACGCTGTTTGAAGTGGGCTTCGCCGAAGACCGCACCAATCGCGATTTCGATCCCCAGGGAAGCATGCCTTACCTGCTGTCCGTCAATGGCGCGGGGGGGAATTTCTTTCAGCGCACGGATCAGCTGAGCAAACGAACCCAGTTTTTCGCCGATGCCATCCGGCCCGGCGGCCACTGGCACGGCCTGCACACGTTTTCCGCCGGCTCCAATCTATCGGTGGTGACGCTGGATCAATCGAGCCAGCGCGGCGAAATCCAGGCGTTCAACGCAGCGAATCAACTGGTGCGGCTCACGACCTTTGCCGGAAACGCGGTCGTCGATGTGGACAACACGCTGGCGGGCGCTTTCGTGCAAGACAATTGGAGCTTGAGTTCCCACTGGGTGGCGCAGTTGGGCCTTCGGGGCGACTGGGATCAGTTTGTCCACCAGACACTGGTGCAGCCGCGCGCCGCCGTGAATTACCTTCCGTTCGCCGACGGTCGCGGAAAATTCTCCATCGGCTGGGGGATTTACAACATCCCGTTGAATCTTTCCGTTCTCGCTCAGACGCAGGATCAGCGGCAGGTGGATACGCTTTACAATCCCGCAACGGGCGCCGCGATCGCGGGCCCCACCGCCAGCACATTCGTGCTGCCGGCGCAGGGTTTGCAGCAACCGTTTTTCGATATCACCAGCGCCGGTTGGCAGGAGCGCATCTGGAAAAAGACGATCCTGTCCGTGGAACTCCTGGCGCGCAATGGCCACCGCGAACTCGCATTCGAGACATCGAACCCCGGGCAGATCGGCGGTACGTTTTTGCTGCAATCCACGCGGCGCGACAAATATCGCGGCGCGACGATTTCCGCGCGCCATACATTTGAAAAGGGCGCGGTGCTCTTCGGCAGCTACAC
This sequence comes from Candidatus Sulfotelmatobacter sp., assembly GCA_035487095.1. Classification (GTDB taxonomy): domain Bacteria; phylum Acidobacteriota; class Terriglobia; order Acidiferrales; family UBA7541; genus Acidiferrum. Next base: position 63,020 of record DATHMM010000127.1, on the reverse strand, counting down.
GCGCTCGCGGGCCAACACCGATCAAGCGCTCGATCCGATTCTCGGGTTGCTCTACTTTGCGCCGCAGCAGGGCGCGCCGCTTGCATGGGACGCCCCGAACCGCGCAATCTCCTGGGGCACGGTGCCGACACCGTTCTGGGGCATCGATTTCGCGTACTTTTTTGAATACCGCACTGGATATCCCTTCAGCGTGGTGAACCAGCAGCAGTTCCTGATCGGTGCGCCGAACAGTTTGCGTTTTCCCGATTACGCCAGCCTGAACATCAGCCTCGAAAAGAAATTCCGCTTCGGCAAATATCTTTTTGCCATCCGCGGTTCGGTGATTAACATCGCCGACCGCCAGAATCCAACTGTCGTGGTGAACAACATTGACGCCGTCGGCGTCACGCCCGCGTTCCTGAATTTTTCCGGCGGCCAGGGCCGGGCATTCACCGGGCGATTGCGGTTTCTGGGGAAGCTTTAGCAGATGTAGTGGCCGGTCTTAAGACCGGCTACTACATGCGTCCACATGCGACTGCTTGGCCACCCTTCCTTCGTCGGGGCAGGCTCTGAACTTTGGATTAGCGGGGAGCGGAAGTGATGCCGCTGGTGACGAGGAACCAGGCTACCGAGAGCAGCAAGGAAACGACCACGGAAAGCCCGGCGACAATTTTGGACTTGCGCGAAACGCCGGCGCGCCTCATCAGCAAGACCTGGCCGACCATCAGCACCACGCAGACGATGCCAATCACGGCAAACGTGATGATCCAAAAGGCGCTGGGAGGTTGGGGCGCTAGCGAAGGAAAATCCGGGAAGCGGCTCCGCAGCCAGGGATCGAGCCAGATATTTTCCACAGTGACTGCGAACAGAACCGTAGTAAACAGCCAGGTAAGGCTGAGTGTGAGTGACTTCCGTATAGGCGGCTGGAAACTGGTGGAAGTCATGTGTTCCCCCTCGCGACAGGGGACGCCAAGACTCTAATGCAAATCGGGGTCACGCTCCAGCCAAAAATCAACTACTGGGAATATTACTTTCAAGAGTACTGGTATTGGGTGCGCGATATTGTGGCGCCACTTAAGTTGTGGGTTAGATCAGCCAACTTCGTGGCACCTCGGGACCAGGAGGGCTTCCTTGTAGGGTCAGTCGCCTGTAATCCCGGGGCGTGCTACCCTTTTTGAGGTTTTGGCGTTTAAGAGGAAATGGATGGGTGGTCGCGCACATTTGGGTCAATCCAGACAAGACAGGAAGAGGGGCAAATGAGAATTTCGCGGAAGCACGTGCGGATGGTGAAGGCTGGCGTGTGGCTGGCGGCGACTGGGTGCGCGCTGGCGATGGGCTGGCAGGCCGCGCGGGGACAGCGGGCGGCGGAGGATTCGCACGGCGTTGTGGTTGGGAACATGGATCCGGCGGTGAAGCCTGGAGACGATTTTTTTCGGTATTGCAATGGGGCGTGGCTGAAAAGGACGGAGATTCCCGCGGACCGGCCAAGCGTCAGCGTGTTCGCGACGCTGGTGGACAAGAGCAGTCAACGGGTGCGGGGCTTGATTGACGAAGCGGTGGCGGCGAATGCGGCCGCGGGGACGAACACGCGGAAGATTGCGGACTTCTACAAATCGTTCATGGATGAGGCGGGGATCGAGGCGAAGGGGTTGGCGCCATTGCAGCCGCACTTGCAGGAGATTGCGGCGATCAAGGACAAGAAAGTGCTGGCGTATGCGATGGGGCAGACTTTGCGCGCCGATGTGGACGCGCTGAACAACACGAATTTTCACACCGCGAATCTCTTTGGGCTGTGGGTGGCGCCGGGCTTCAGCGATTCAGAGCACTATGCGGCCTACCTGATGCAGGGCGGTTTGCAATTGCCGGACCGCGAATACTACATCGGGCAGAGCGAGCGGATGAAGAATCTGCGCACGGCGTATGAGGCGCACGTTGCGGCCATGCTGAAGCTGGCGGGATTTTCGGATCCGGAAGCGCGCGCGGCCAAAATCGTGGCGCTGGAGCACGCGATCGCGGAGAAGCATCGGACACTGGCGGAGAACGAAAACGTACACGACGCCAACAATCCGTGGAAGCGGACGGAGTTTGCGGTGAAGGCGCCGGGGCTCGATTGGGATGAGTATTTCCGCGGCGCTGGGCTGGAGAAGCAGGAGAGCTTCATCGTGTGGCAGCCGGGCGCGTTCGTGGGCGAATCGGCGCTGGTGGCTTCGGAGCCTCTCGACACCTGGAAAGACCTGCTGGCCTATCACATGATCGAAGCTTACGGCGCCGTGTTGCCGAAGGCCATTGCGGACGAGAAGTTTGCGTTTTTCGGCAAGGCGCTGCAGGGTACGACCGAGCAGCGTCCGAGGTGGGCCCGCGCGGTGGCGACAGTGAACCTGTGGCTGGGGGACGCGGTGGGGCAGATGTACGCGAAGGAATATTTCCCGCCAGAATCGAAAGCCCGCGTGGAAAAAATGGTGGCGAACATCGAGGAGGCGTTCCGCAAGCGGATTGACGCCCTGACGTGGATGGATCCCGCGACGAAGGTAGAGGCAAAGGAGAAGCTGAAAACGCTGTACGTCGGCATCGGGTACACGGAACATTGGGAGGACTATGCCAAGTACGAGGTTAAAGCCGACGATATTTTCGGCAATCTTTCGCGCGGAAGTTCGTATGTGTATCGCCGTGAAGTGGCCCGCCTGGGCAAGCCGGTGGATCGCGAGCAATGGACAATGACGCCGCAGACGGTGAACGCGGTGAATCTGCCACTGCAGAACGCGCTCAGTTTTCCCGCGGCCATTTTGGAGCCGCCGTTTTTCGACGCGAAGGCGTCCGACGCGTTTAATTACGGCGCGATCGGCTCGGTGATCGGGCATGAGGTGAGCCACACATTTGATACCGAGGGCGCGGCGTTCGACTCCAAGGGCAGAGTGCGGAACTGGTGGACGCCTGCGGATCTGGCGCATTTTGAGGCTTCAACGCAGAAGCTGGCCGATCAGTACGACACCTACAAGCCGTTTCCGGACATTGCGGTGAATGGCAAACAGACGCTGGCCGAAAATATCGCGGACGTGGCGGGGATTGCCGCGTCGTACGACGCGTATCACGCGGCTCTAGCGGGGAAAACGCCGCCCGAGCAGGCGGGCTTCAACGGCGATCAGCAATTTTTCCTGGCGTATGGGCAGACGCGCGCGAACAAGCCGCGAGAAGGCGCGCTGCGGCAGCAGGTGATGACGGATCCGCATTCGCCTTCGGAATATCGCACGGACACGGTGCGGAACATTGATGCGTGGTATCCGGCGTTCCAGGTGAAGGAGGGCGAGAAGTTGTATCTGTCACCGGCGGAACGCGTGCGGATTTGGTGAGTTGGGAAAAGGCGAAGAGCAAAGATTTAACACAGAGGCCACAGAGGAAGAGCGCAGAGGACGCTGAGAAGAGAAAAATGCTTGGAACCGAGAGGAACATCTAATGAAACTACGGAATTCCATGCTCGTTGCTGGTTTGATTGGCGCGCTGCTTGTTTTCCTAGCTGCAAGGGTGCGGGCACAGAACGCGACGGTTAGTGCTCAACAGGGAGTTTCCGGCAAACGAGACGGGCAGCACGATTTTGATTTCCTCGAAGGCACTTGGAAATTCCACCTGAAACGATTGAAGCGGCGATTAGTCGGCTCCACGGAATGGGTGGAGCTCGACGGAACCACGGTCTGTCGAAAGGTCTTGGATGGCCGTGCAGAGGTGGAAGAAATGAATGTCGAAAGCGCGGACAAGCACACAAGGATCCAAGGAATGGCGGTACGTCTATACAACCCGGAAGCCCATCAATGGAGCATTTACTGGGTCAACGGAGCCGATGGCGTCATGGAGCAAAATCCCATGGTCGGGGAATTTATCAACGGACGCGGGGAATTCTATAACCAACAAGTTTATGAGGGCAGAGCGATCTATGCCCGATTCACGTGGGCAGGCGTCGACACCGATTCGCCGCACTTCGAGCAGGCATTTTCTACCGATGGCGGAAAAACGTGGGAAACGAACTGGATAACCGACCAGACTCGGCAGAAACCGTAGAGGCCCATGACCGGTTGCGGGCCGCTGGATTAATCCTGGAATTTGGAGAAGAGGTTGTTTAGAGATTCGGCCAGGGTGGGGTGTGCGAACGTGGCGTCGCGCAGCGTGGTGTAGGGGAGCTGGCCCATCATGGCGATTTGAAGTTGGGACATGATTTCGCCGCCTTCGATGCCTAGGATGGCGGCGCCGAGGATCTGGTTGGTGTTGGCGTCGACGATGGCTTTCAGGAAGCCGCGGGATTCGTCGGCTTCGACCGCGCGGGCGACGTAATTCATGGGCATTTTAGCCACGCGGATGGCGCGGTTCTGCGCGCGGGCCTCCGTTTCGGAGAGGCCGATGCGGCCAAGTTGCGGGTCGATGAAGACCGTATAGGGCACCAGGCGATTGGCGGTGGTGGCGCCGCTATGTTCGAGCAGGTTGGTACGCAGGATGCGGAAATCGTCATAGGAAATGTGCGTGAAGGCCGGACCGCCCTTGATGTCGCCGAGCGCGAAGATGTCTTTCGCGGAGGTTTCGAGTTTTTCGTTGACACGGATGAAGCCGCGGGGGTCGGTCGAAATCGCGGCAGCGGGAAGATTCAGCGTGTCGGAATTGGGGACGCGGCCGGTGGCGACGAGCAGGTGCGTGCCCTCAACTTTACGCGGCTTTTCCGCGACGCGGAATTTCACAGAAATGCGATTGCGCGCGCGAGAGACCATTTCGACCTTCGAGTTGAGATGGATCTGCAGGCCGTCTTCCCGGAGAATTTTGGCCACTTCGTCCGCGATATCTTGGTCTTCACCCTTGAGGAGTTGGCCGGCGTGCTGGATGACGGTGACTTTGCTGCCGAGCCGGCGAAAGAGTTGTGCGAATTCCAGGCCCACGTAGCCACCGCCCAGCACGAGGAGGTGTGCAGGAACTTTGCCGAGTTCCATAATCGAGGAGCTGTCAAGGAAGGGAACTTCCGCGAGGCCCGGGATATCGGGGACAGCGGGGCGGCATCCGGCGTTGATAAAGAAGCGGTCGGCGGTGAACTGGAGTTCCCCGCGTTTTTGCGTGCGGACTACGATGGATTTGGCGCCAGTGAAAGAAGCCACACCGTAAAGGAGATCGAGGTTTTTGGCTTGGGCGATGCGGCGCTCGTTGCCAGAGCGAAACAGATTGACGATGTCGCGCTTGCGTTTGCGCACGCGTTCCATGGAGATGCGCAGCGCGCCGGTGTGGACGCCATAATCTGGGCCCCGGCGGGCGAGATAGGCGACGCGGCCGCCGGCGACCATGGTCTTGGTGGGCGTGCAGCCTTCATTGATGCAGGTGCCGCCGACATGAACTTTTTCGATGAGCGCGGTGCGCAGGCCGGAGTTAGCAAGTGCCTGGCAAAGGGGATTGCCGCCCTGGCCGGAGCCGATGACAATGGCGTCGTAATGCTGCGGGGGAGGCATAAGGGGCGACGCGGAAAAGTTAGGACATCCGGCGGGGGAGTGTCAATCCTTAGAAAATAGAAAAGCGAAAATGGAAAATGGGCGAGAAGCAGAGAGCCCGCAAATTGTAGAGAGCGTATCTTCTCTCGTGAGTACGGAAGAGGTTCGCGACGGCGGCCAAAATTGTGCGAGAAGAGCGCGGGCGATCAGGTTACGGCGCGTTGGCCCAGGTCCGGAATTCTTCGAAGGTCTGTTCGCTTTGCCAAATATCCTCGTCCATCTTGGTCACCGAAGCGAACGCCTCTTGGGCTGAAAGCTTATCCTTGTTGACACCCGCCATGAAAGCGAAGCGGTTGGCGTTCAGGTTCGAGAGGCCGTAGAAGTTATTGATGTTGACGTATCCCTGCCGAAGTTTCGGATAATTTGCTTGGGTTAGGGCCTCCATTCCCTGCTGGCAATAGCAAACCTCGGAGCTGAAGATCCAGAAATAGAGCATGGAGCCATCGGGCTCCGGAACGCGGCGGAGGGTTTCATTGGCGAAAGCTTGAATGTCGCCGGGCTCGCCATACCACTGGGGCAACAGGAAACGCGATTGCTCGATATAGTAGTGGTAGTAGCCGGGTTCGAACGCGATGGCTTGGTCGAACAATTCGCGCGCGACGGCCTTGTCCCACCCTTCATTGCGCGCAATTAACTGCATCACTTGGTACCAGAAGGGATCTTTCTCTTTAAGAGTTGCAGCCTCAAGCAGAATGCTTTTGGCCCGGGCGTTGCGCTCACCGAAGAGTTTCCATTGAGCATCTTCAACCGCGTTGGCTAACCCAATCCCGCGGGCACTCCAGGCGTAATTCACGTAGAAATAGGCGAGGGAAAGGTGCGCTGTTGAAGAATCGGGAAACGCGGCCTGCCATTTTTGCAGCTTGGCGAGGAGATTTTGCCAATCCGAATCGGGCGGCACGCCTTCGCCGCCAGGCGCGCTTGTGCCGTTGTAGAGTCCCACGATTTTCCACGTGCCTCCGATGAGGCGGCCCTTTTCGACGCGATTTTGCTTGGCGATTTTCTCGAGCTGGGCAAAGTCTTCCTGAAACAAGATGCTTCGGATGTTTGCGCTGTAGGAAACATCTAGCTGGTCCGGCTTTGGCGGGTTGGCCTGTGTGAGCAGGGATTGGTGACCGCGGCCATAGTCACGGATGGCCTGCATGACGGCGTCCTGCTGGTCATCCGGGCGCGAGGCTTCCGATTGGGCGCAGGAGGAGGTCGAGAGCGCCAAAGCGACAAGGCCGAACAAAGCGGCAAAGCCAAGGGGCTTGCAAAAGGGTTGATTGGACATGGGGAAAGCATAGAAGAGACGCTACTGGCAGGCTACTGTACTAAAGGGCTACTGGTGCAAAAGATGAAAGGGGCGCAACGGTGCTGGTAGAAAAGTACTAGAAACGGGCTGTGGAATTGGTACCGGCCCGCTATTCTCATCGGTGAGACGAATCGCTAGAATTCATGCAGATGGAACGTGGTTCGTACCCGTGGTGTCGACTCCGGGTCCTGCGCGACGGCGGGTAGTTGAGGGCACGAATCAGAATTACAGCCGGAGGAAAGCAGCATGGCAATTATGCACTGCCGGAGCATTGAACGACGCAGAACGGCGCGCGCCGTGGTCAGCATCCAGATGGAAGCGACCGGCGCGACGGAGAGCAACGTGCCATTCAAGTTTTCGACGCGGACGATTTCCGTGAGCCAGCATGGCGGAGTGATCCTGCTGGAGGCGCCGCTGCCGGTGGGACACCAGTTTCAGCTATTGAATGAGTTCAACAACAAGAAGGCCACCTGCCGGATCGTTTCGGTGCGCTTGAACAAGGACGGGAAATTGCACGGTGCGTTCGAGCTGCACTGCCCAGAAGGCAATTTCTGGAGCATGTCGTTTCCGGCGGCGGGCGCGCGGCCGATGAAAAGAGTGTTTGTGGCGAAGAGCGTGGTGCGGTAGGGGCAGAAAGTTATCAGTAATCAGTAATCGGTAATCAGTCAGAGGCGAACGGATGGCAGCAAGCGCATAACTGGAAACGCGGCTGGGTGAATCGGCAGTGTGCGGTGAAGGCCGGGTGGTTTTAATCCATCGACAAGCTGTGTAGGTGAGTCCATTAAGGAGCTTGGCGGCGCCTTTTAAGGACGGGTGTGCTTACGGCCGTTGATTGGTGGCTCAGCTGAGTACGCAAAAGCGGGAGCCTCGCTCCCGCACTCAAAAGCGTTGGCGCTTGTGGTGTTGGTGGCGTGGATGGCTTAGAGTGGGGAGCCGTGAGCGGGGAAATGAAGAATTTGTGCGTGGTGCTGGTGGGGACGCGGAATCCGCTGAATGTGGGGGCGGTGGCGCGGGCGATGAGCAATTTCGGGGCGATGGAATTGCGCGCGGTGCGGCCCTACGAGAAGGCCTGGAGAGAGGCGAAATCGGCGGTGGGCGCGGGGGAACTGCTGGCACGGGCGAAGGAGTTTGCGAATGTGGCGGAGGCGGTGGCGGATTGTTCGCTGGTGGTGGGAACGACGGCCGTGGGGAATCGAGATATGAAGCATCCTTTGCGCGGTTTGGAGGAGGGGGCACGGTTGATCGGGAAACGGATGGAGTCGGGGCGGGTGGCGGTTTTGTTCGGGTCGGAGAAGTGGGGATTGTCGAACGAGGATTTGAGCTATTGCCACTGGTTGATGCGGATACCGACGCGGTTGGAGCACCGGTCGATGAATCTGGGGCAGGCGGCGGCGGTGGTGATGTACGAGTTGGGGAGAAGAAATCGGACTAACGCTGAGGACGCAGAGACGCCGCAGAGTGCGCTGAGAAGAGGGGGAAAAACCAAGAGGGCTGGCTTGAAAGCCAGCGCTACATGGAAGAAGGAAGAGCGCAGGGTTTTCGCGGAGATGGAGACGGTGGAGCGGATCGGGGAGGCGCTGCTGGAGGCGCTGCGGAAAAGCGGGTATGTTGCGACGCGGGGAGAGGCGACAGCGGAGGAGAAACTGCGGCGAATGCTGCGGCGGTTTTCGATGGAGGCGGCGGACGCGGAGGTGCTGCTTGGGATGGTGAGGAAGATTCTTTGGAAACTGAATATGGAAAATAGAAAATAGAAAAGTGAAAATGAGAAATTCGCGAACGTCGAGCCCTCAGTCTTAAGTCGTAAGCCTAAGGCCTAGAACCTAAAACTCAGAACTTAAAACTTAAAACTTAAAACTTAAAACTTAAAACTTAAAACTGCCACTTCGCATACATGCGCTGACGGCCCACCGCAGGAGAAATGAGAGGGAACCGGTGGAGTGAGGTTAGGTGGAAGAACTAACTGGAACCCGCTCCTGCACGTTTACAGGCTGGGAGACGTTCGTCCGCTGGAAGTTGAGCGTCTGCTCGAACCGAATGCCGTAGCCGATGTCGCCGTTGGGGAGTTGGCGTTCGTGGACGACGCGGCCCGTGCATTTCACGTCCGAACGCGCGCTGCCGGAAAGATATGTGGGTACGCGGAGAATCATGGCCAGCGGCGCGCCGACTTTCAGGGGCAGGGGACTGAGCATGAAGAGGCCGGTGCGGGAGATGTTAGAGGTTTCTGAAGCAAGCTCGGGCTCGGTTGAACCAACTTCCACATTACGGAAACGGAGCGGGATCTGGAGCGACTGCCGAGGGCTGACGCGTTTTTCAAGTTTCTGCATGGTGCTCTCCTGGCGCGAACGGAGAGGTCGGCGCGAAGTTTTTCGGGGTGGGGATGAAGAGCATAAGCCCGTGAGCGGAGAAGTCAAGTACTAGCAAAGTACCAATTGCGTTAGAGGGCTCTAACGCCGGTGTTAAGTCCGGATCAGGTGGGTATTGTGAGCAGAGGACGGAAGTGTTGTGGCAGGCATTCGGGTTGGCCAACATAGGTAGCGTCCACCTGAAGGTGGACGCTACGTGGGCATTTTCAGGAAGAAATAGGTGCCTAGGAAGAAGAAGACCAGGTCAGGGGACCAGGCGGCGAGCATGGGGGGAAGTTGGCCAATGCCGCCCATCGCTTCGAGGAGAGCGGCGATGGCCCAGTAGCAGATGCCGATGCCAACGCCGAGCGCGATGCCGCCGATGGCGCCGCGGCTGCCGACGAGAATGGCGAAGGGAATCGCCAGCAGCATGCTGACGGGGGCGATCAGCGGGTAGGCGATTTTCTTGTGCCACTGGACTGTGAGGGAAGAGACGTCGAAACCGGCGGTTTGCAGGCCGAAAATGTAGCGGCGCAGGTCGCGCCAGCTCATCTGGAAAGCCTGAATCACTTCGCGATTGAAATAAGTGGGAGGTTCGACGAGTTCGGGCAGCGACGTGACTTTGAACGGCGTGTATTTTTCGACGGTGCCGCCGGCGAAGTCGCGGACCCATCCGGATTCGAGGGCCCAGGTTTTTTCATTGTCGAGCCACTGCGCGCGGTTGGCGAAGACGCGGCGCTTCATCTGAAACGAGACGGGATCGAGTTCGATCACGCTGAGGCCGCCAAAGATTTTCTGCGTGGGATCGAAGATGTCGTAATTGTAGACCTTGGAATTTTCACCAAAAATCCAGCGCTGCGGGCGGGTGTAGGTCTGCGCGGGCTTGCCCTTGATCTGGTTGCGAAGCGCGTCCTGGCGCTGGTTGGCGTAGGGCAGATAGGTGTCGTCGAGAATCAGGAGCGCGGCGGCAAGCAGCACGCCGGAGAGAAGCAGCGGTAACGCGAGGCGATACAGGCTGATGCCGCTGGCCTTGAAGGCGACGATTTCGTTGTTCTTGCTAAGCACCCCGAGGGTGACCAACGTGGCGACGAGCGCGGCAAGAGGCGAGAGCTGGTAGACGAGGTAGGGAATCAGGAAACGGAAATAATCGACGACCACGAGAAAGGGAATGCGGTGGCGCGCGATGTCGTCGAGCAGCTCGAAGAACGTAAAGGTTTCAAAGAGCAGGATGAAGGCGCCGAGGACCAGGAGGAAATAATAGGAGAAGCGGCGGAGCACGTAGATGTCGATGATGGTCGGAAAATTCGAGGAGGTGAGAGGGAACGCTTCGTGTCCGGCATCGCCATTCTCCTTGCGAACCGCCTGGCGCGCCTTCACGCGGCTGCGGCGCTGGCGGACCAGGCGCCGCCACGCGAGGAAGCGCGCAACGAAGGAAAGGGGCGAAGGCTCGCTCCAATAGCGTTCCATGCGGGGAAGAAGGGCCAGGCCGGTAAGAACCAGGATCACGTTGGCGGCCCACATGCCGACGGCCGGCGGAACTATTCCCTGACGCGCCAGCCCTGCTCCCATGATGAATAGCAGGTAGTAGCCGGCAATGATGAGAACGGAGAGGAGCGTGCCGGCGGCGCGTCCTCCACGGCGGGGTTGCGAACCGAGGGGCAAGGCGATCAGGGCGAAGGCGAAGCACGCGAAGGGAAAGGCGAAGCGTTGGTAGAGTTCGACACGGGCATCGCGCCAGTGGGCGCCGCGATCGTGCCAAAGATCGCTAAGCGAGCGCTCGGGGTTGCTGAGGGCGCGGACTTTTTCGGTATCGAGCGAGTTGAATTCGATGGGCCAGTCGCTGCGTTCGAAGGCGGTGACGGAATATTGATCGGGGTCTTCGCGCTGAAATTCATGGGTGGTGCCGCTGTTGAGATGGAGTTCGAGCTTGCCTTGCTCGGGTTCGGAGATAACGATCGCGTCTTCGGCAAGCGTGATACGCGAACCGGTTTCCGCGCCGGTTTCGAAGAGGAAGACGCCATGCCAGTGGGTGCCGCTGGCAGAGACGTCGTTGATATAAAGAATCATGTGGGGAAAGCGCTCGTCGAAGACGCGGGGCTGAACCTGGAAGGAGATTTGGGAGGCGATGAGGTCGGCTTCGATGTCGCGGAAAGCGCGAAGACTGCGCGGGGCGAGGACGATGGTCATGAGGAGGGTGAGGGCCGCGCCGACGACAGCGAGGACACCCACGGGGAGAAGAATGCGCTTGCGGCTGACGCCAAGGGCCGTAAGGGCGATGATTTCGCTGTCCATGGACATGCGGCCAAGGCCCAGCAGGACGCCGATAAGGACGGCCATCGGGATGGTGAATACAAGGATGCCGGGGATGATGCAGAGGAAGAGAACGAGGATCTGCCAGCCGGAACCGGAGTGGCGAACGAACAGTTCCATGAGGCGGACCAGCTTGGGGACGAACAGCACGAAGGTGAAGATGAGGATGCCCAGGAAGGCGTGGCGAACGATTTCGCGAACAATGTAGCGATCGAGGATGCGCATGACGAGAAGGGGCAGTGTAACATGGGGAGGTGTGCGGATAAGTTGTGATGGGGTGGCGCGCGCGGGCGTTCCGGTCATGCTGCGCGAGCGGTGCGAAGTGATCAGTAGACAGTAATCAGTAATCCGTAAGAGAAGACGGACTAACGCAGAGAGCGCTGAGAGCCGCGGAGTGCGCAGAGAAGAGCGGGCAAGCGTGGCCAACGGTCCATACAAAGGCAGGAGCTTCTAGGGGATGAATCGGGTTCATTTGGTGGTGCTGTGGCACATGCACCAGCCGCAATATCGCGATCCGGAAACCGGGTGCTACGTGCTGCCCTGGACGCGGCTGCACGCGACGAAGGATTACTACGGCATGGTGAAGCTGATGGAAGAGGTGCCGGGCTTCCATGCGACGTTCAATATGGTGCCGTCGCTTTGCATGCAACTGGAAGAGTATGCGAGCGGAAATTTCAAGGAGCCGTGGTTTCATCTGGCGTTCAAGCACGCGGACGAACTGACGCGGGAAGACAAGGCGGAGATACTGGCGCGGGCGTTTCAAGTGAATCACGATCGGCTGCTGACGCGGTGGCCGAGATTCTTGGAACTGTTCGAGTGGTCTCGTGCGGCGGGGGGAGCGCAGGCGCTGATCACGTTTCGCGCGCGGGACTGGCGCGATTTACAGCTCCTGTCGCAGTTGGTGTGGATGGAGGAAGAGTGGTTCACGAAGGATCCGGTGGTGTGCCGGCTGGCGAACCGCGGAAAAGATTTTACGGAAAAAGACAAAACGGAGTTGAAGGACAAGCAGTTGGAGTTGCTCGGAATGGTATTGCCGGCCTATCGCGAAGCGGCGGCGCGCGGGCAGATCGAGCTTAGCACCACGCCGTATTACCACCCGATCCTGCCGCTGGTGTGCGATTCGGATATCGCGCGCGTGGCGAATCCGGGGACGCCGCTGCCGAGGCGCGCGTACCGGCATCCGGAAGATGCGCGGGAACAGTTGAGGCGGGCGAAGGAATATCACGAACGCGTATTCGGGGCGAAGCCCGTCGGATTGTGGCCGAGCGAAGGTTCGGTATCAGACCAGTCGATGGCGATCGCGGCGGAGGAAGGATTTCAGTGGTTCGGCACCGATGAGGGAGTGCTGGGGCGGACGCTGAACGTGGGATTTTTCCGGGATTCGTCGGGGATTGCGTCGAGCGCGGACCGATTGTATCAGCCATGGCGATTGCAAATGGCCAGCACGGGAATCACCGGACTTTTCCGCGATCACCATATTTCCGACCTGGTGGGATTCGTCTACAGCCGGATGGACAGCAAGGCCGCGGCGGCGGACCTGCACGGCAGGCTGCGCTACATCGGCGATACGGTGAAGAGCGAGAAGCCTCTGACCGTGTGCATTTTCCTGGACGGCGAAAATGCATGGGAATATTACCCGGGGAACGGGCGGGAATTTTTGCGCGACTTTTACCAGCGTATCGCGGGCGACGGGGATTTTCGCGCGCTGACGGCGAGCGAGGCGATCGCCGCGGCAGGAGATCTTTCGGTAACCAGCACGATTTTTCCGGCTTCTTGGATCAACGCGAATTTTGACGTGTGGATCGGGGACCCGGAAGATGTGGCGGCGTGGGACCTTTTGTGGGACGCCCGTGAGGCCTACGGGAAAGCCGCGAATGCGTTGGAGCTGGGGCGGGAAAACGCGCCGACAAAGGAAGCGCTGAAGGAAGCGCAGGAGTCGTTGCTGACGGCAGAAGGCAGCGACTGGTGCTGGTGGTACGGGCCGGAACACAGCACGGCAAACGACGCGGAGTTCGACGCGCTCTACCGCAAGCATCTGACGGGCGTGTATCTGGCGTTGGGGCAAGTGGCGCCGGAAGAGCTGGCGAAGCCGATCAAGCGAAAGCCGGAGCGGGCCTACCAGCTGTACCCGTCGACGTACTTGAAGGTGAAGGTCGACGGAGTCGATTCGAGCTATTTCGAGTGGCTGGGCGCGGGTGTGTATTCGCCGGAGCGGCGAGGCGGCTCCATGCACGGGCGGATATTTTTTCTGAAAGAGCTGCGCTACGGGTTCGAGGAGAATCGCTTCGTGCTGCGCGTGGATTGCTTCCCGGAAAGCCTTGCAGAGTTGGAGGACGCGGAATTCCGAATCGTGTTTGGAGCGAAAGAGGAAGTGACACTGGTGGTGCACACGGACCGTGGGCGGGTGAAGGAGTACGCGGTGGAGAAGGGCAAAGTCTGCCTGTTGAATCCGAAAGAACTGGCGGAGGCAGCGTACCAGAGGCATTTGGAAGTGGCGGTGAACCGCGACTTGCTGGAGTTGAAGGGGATGACGAAGTTCACCGTGGGGGTGGCTCTGTGGCACGGCGGGCTGCCGATTGACGTTTTGCCGGCGGAGGGTTTTTTTGACGTGCAGCTTGGCGAGGAGCACTCGGCGTGGCCGATTGACCCGTAGGACCGCGGAAGATGTGAAGGGAAGTGGGGGAAGCGAGACGCTACTGATTGGGCACCAACCGGGGGGCGGGTACTATGGTGGAAGGCGGAAACTCCTGAAAAAATAGAGAGGCGTGGAACCATGCGCAGGCGGAGGGGTCCGTCCCGCGCGGGGGCTGAAATTAAGTGTGCGCATAAAGCACTCTTGGGCGGCGCAACGAATCTTGAGGGAAGCACGAGCAGGGGATCAACGAGTGTCATCCGCGACGGACGTGAACGCGAACGAGGGGAATAAGGCGAACGGGGAGATGCCGCAGAGGTCGATGCGGCCGAATCCGGTTGCGCTGGAAGTGCCGGTGAACGTGGCCGGGGCGCGGCCGGTGGCGTCGAAGGACAAGCGGGAACTTTTCACGGAAGAAACCACTACGGTGCTGGTGTTTAAAGATGGCGCGGTGATTCAGCTCTCCGCCGCGGTAGCCCTCGGTCAACTGCTTTTTCTCACGGAGAAACGAACGAAGAAGGAAGTGGTTTGCCAGGTGGTGCACAAGCGCAGCCACCGGCCAACGTCTTGTTTTGTGGAGCTGGAATTTACGGAGCCGGAAGAGAATTTCTGGGGAGTCTCGTTTCCCACCCAGGTGGACGGGGCACAAATCCCTCGCGCGGCCGAAGCGGTGGAAGCGGAAGAGACGACGGAAGACGATCGAAGCGAACCGGTGGCTGCGCCGAAGAGCGAGGACGTGGCGCAGTTGAAAGATGAAGTAGCGGCGTTGAAGGCCCAGTTGGAGGAATTGCGGGTAAAGCAATCGTCCGAAGACAGGGAATCGCAGACTCGGAAGCTGGCGGATGCGGAAGCGGCGGCTCGAGCGGCGGCGGAAGCCGAGGCGAAGCAAAAAGCGGAAGAAGCCGCGCGGAAGAAAGCAGAGCGCGCGAAAGCGGAGGGAATGGACGCGCCTTCGACTATTGGAATGCGGCTGCCGAGCGCAGGGCCGGAATCGGGGACTCTGACGCCATTACCGCTGGCCGCAAACACGCAGCCTCCTCCCGAATACAAGGAAGAGATCGATCCATTGGACGATCTGCTGCCGAAACCCGCGCTGGATTTTTCACACGCGCCGAAGCATGTGGACCCGAACGATCCCTTCAATATTTACCGGCCGGAACGAAAGGGGCCTGGCAAGAGCGAACTGATCGTTGGCGGCGCGATTTTGGCGTTCCTGCTGGTGGCGGGCGTTGGCGCGTGGTACATGAATTTTTTGCCGTTTCTGCATCGGGCGCCCAAATCAGGTATTGTGGCCGATGCAGGAGATACGACGAAGCCCGCTGATAAAACGGACGCGGCGAATACCAGTTCGTCGAATGCGCCGGCGACGGAGAATTCCGCGTCAGGCGCAACAGGCGTGACCTTAGCGGGGGCGCAACCCGCAGCGGCGAAGTCCACACCTGCTCCACCAGTGATTGCGCCGGTTGTGCCGCCTCCGGTCGAATCGCCGGCGGAGAGAGCGGCGTTGGCTGAAAAGGGCGCGATGCGGGTGGTAGCTCCAGCGAAAAGCGGCCCGAAAAAAGCAGCGGCGGTCCAACCCACGAAGAATCGAGGGAAAGCGCAGACGAGCGAGGAATCGGCGCCGGTGCCGGTCGCGCCGGTGGTCTCCGTTTCCGATCAGCCGATCGTGCCGGCGAAATTATTGAGGGCAGTGCAGCCGATCTATCCGCCGGATGCGATGCGCAATTACATAACGGGTGACGTGCGAATCGAAGCGGAAGTGGACAAGCAAGGGCACATCGGTGCGATGAGGATTTTGCTGGGGCCGGCACAGTTCCGGCAGGTGGCAATGGATGCGCTGAGGCAGTATGAGTATGCGCCGGCGACACAGGGCGGGAAGCCGGTCACGTCCAAGGTGACAGTGACGATCAAGTTTTGGTTTGATCCGTGAGGCAGGAGAAGCAAGAAATAATCGGTTATCGGTAATCAGTAAGAGTCCGACTTAAGTCATGATGTAGCCTGCCAAAGAATTTAGTCAAATTTTGTTCGATTGCAATTTCCTGTTTTCTATCAAGCCCTATAAAGCGGTGTCATCCTCAGCCCATAGGAAGTTGATCCAGTGTGGGGACTCCGATGGTGTTTACCGGAGATGGGCGAAGAGTCTTCAACATTGAATTGTGCATAGGCTCTGCGTTGAGGTCCTTCGGCCCAGAAACTTCGCGGCTGAACTTGTTGGAAGCGGCGCACCCATGAATTCGGCGGTTTCGGGTGTTCCAGTTTGGTGAATAGACGGTGAGAGCCTCGCGGCGACCACCGAGGCGGGTCGGCCAAGTGTTCCAAATTGAACTGCGCGGAAGATGTAACACGTGTTTACTAGTGTCTGCCCACCAAGCTTAAGCGGAAATATTGGCGTAGATACTATGAGTACTTCGTTTGCTGCCCATTTCACGAAGACCTCCACAAAATCCCCCACAAATGTCTCTCCGAACAACTTCTCCGGGGTTGTACTGACCTCCAGCGCGGAAATTCGCCGATTACGGGCTGTGGCGGGACCGCTGTGTCCGGGAAAGGAGGCAATGATCGACCCAGACTTTTTTCTCCCTACGATGTCCAAAGGGTGGCGGCCCCGGGTTGTGGCCGTTTACAGCGCGGGCGATGTGGTCGGGGTCCTGTATACAAAAGAAAGAGTCATCGCCGGCATTCCCACCGGAATTGTGTACGGCGATGAGAGTCTGGGGGGCATGCTGGTCTCGAATCCCGAGCATGAACAAGAGGCGTTCGGCGTTGCAATGCAGGTGTTGCTTGCAGCGCCAGGGATACGGGGTGCGCGGCTGAGAATCCCGCGATACAGCAACGAACTTGACGCCGTCCAGCAGATGATCGCTTCCCGGTCTGTTGATGGCCAGTTTTTCCCCATTGAACGCAACGCTTCTCCCGTTTGGAAATATCACGCTCATTTGGGGTTGCCGGACACGTATGAACACTTTCTGGGGGGCTTGGGAAGCACAACGCGGCACAACTTCCGTTATTACCGGCGGCGTTTCGAGGCAGCCGGGCACAAGTTTGTAGAGCACCTGTCGATCGACGAATTGCGTTCCGCGGCGCTCGAGCTACGCCCCAAATCCAAATTTATCGCGCAGTCGAAACTTGCGGGCTTCGAAAGAACTTTGGATATGGTGGGCGCAACACACCGGCCGCTTGCCATCGGACTGAAGCATCGCGACGGACAATGGCTGAGCGTCATTGGAGGATGGTATCGGCCCGGCGGGGCCGTGCTGTGCTTCCAATGCAATTACGATTGCGACTTCGACGCCGACTCGCTCTCGACGGTGCTCCGCGCGCACCTGATCGAGCTGCTGATTGGGCAGGGCCTGAAGGAGTTGGTGATCTGGGGTGACACGGGGCCGCCATTGTCGCGGTACGCAAACTACCCGGCCACGGTCGGGGTGCGGCTGGATGTACAGACAGTTGCGTGGCGTGTAGCGCGGTTTTTCATGGCGAAGTTTGGGCCGCACCTGCCTAGGCGGTTGGCCTCCGCCGTGCAGTGGATGTGCTGATTGGCGGCAGGCTAGTTTGTGGGGACAACTCTCGCCACGGGGAACTTTAGTTCGACCTGGACTTGCTGGAAGTCGGTGGTGCCGATGTTTTCGGCGGCGTGGGTGACAGCGTCGCTCCAGCCAGCGGTGCCGGCTTTGGGACTGCGTTCGACCACTTTGCCGTCCGGCAGGGTGATTTTCAATTTTCCATCGGTCAAATAGTAAGAGACGTTGGCAGGATGCGAGTGCATCTGCGCGACCTGGCCGGGCTTGAAGTGGACTGCGAGGACGCGAACCTGGTCGTTTTCGAAGATGACCGTGTGGCTGTCGCCGGCGACTTTGATGACGTCCTGGGAGGGAGCGGGGCGCGTGGCGGCATAAACCGCGGAGGTGGTCAGCAACGTTGCGCCGAGAATTGCTCGCGAAATTTTCATGGTTTCTCCTGTCGGGATGAAGCGTTGGTTGAGAGAGTCTCCGGGTTCGCGGAGCCGGGGAGATGATACACCGGGAGTTTTTGGGGTGGCAAAGGGAAGATGGAGAGGGGAGCGTACACGGAAGAATTGGGCGATTGAGTTGAGGACGCAAAAGCGAAAGCTTCGCATTCGCACTCAAGAGGGGAAGCGGCCCGCCGCAGACGGACGAGCCCTACAGGAGCCGGTGAACCCCAGGCGCACAGCCCCTGCGGCTCCGCTCAGGGCGGGCAGGAATGGCTGTGCCACATGAGGGAGTCAAACTAGATGCAGTTGCCGGCGGAGTTGGACCATTCGAGCTGGACCGTGTAGACGCCGAGCTGCTTGGTTTTCCAGGCGCAGATGTCGCCGATTTCGCCGTTGTTGTCGTCGTACCAGCCCTGGCCTGGAATGGGATCGGTGATGGCTTCGCAAAGTTCGTGCGAAGAAGTCGAAGTGAGCGCGGGAAGCAGCGCGAGGCTGCCGAGGCAACCGCTGCAGCCGGGATACGGCATGGCGGCATAGAAGATGCCCTGCGGCGTGGAGTCATGGTAGCCACAGAAATCCTTGCAGCTTGCGGAGGCGCCTTGCAGCACCTGGGACCCGGGAGGAAGAAAGACGAAGTAGAGCGAGTTGGCGTTGGAGGGAGGGAGGGTGCCGTTGGCGAGCTCGGATTGCAGCATCGATTGAATGGCCGAGTCCTGCACCGATTTGCCGGGTTCGGAAGCAGTGAGAATTTTTGTGCCGATGCGCTTGCCGTGGCCGATGGTTTTTCCGGGGACGCTGTATTCGGCGAGTTGGTCGAGAAGCGGGCTGGTGAGGACGAAATCGAAGAAGGAGTTCATCTCCTGGCTGAGTTGCGTGTTGGCGGACTCCTGCCAGACGGCGCCCCAGAAAAGCGTGAAGACTTCGACGTTGGTGAGGAGAGGGCCGTTGCGATAGGTGAGGTGAGGCGCGGGGGCGGCGGCATCGCGAACGTGAGGATGCAGCGGAACGATGCGGATGGGCGATTTCGTTTGCGATTTATCGGACGAATGACTGGTCTTGCGTGCGGCGCGCGTGGACATGGTTGGCTCCTTGCCGGCAGGTTGCACCGGGCTGGGTAGGAGTTCGCCGGAGGAGGACAGGCTAGCGGAGAGAGACGGGGAAGTAAATAGAACTTGTTTGCAACAAAACTTCAGGAAAAAGATAACGCCCCGACCGTGTCGGGTGAATGGCGACGCTGAGGCGCAGAGGAAGGAAATAGAAAAGCAGAAATAGAAAATGGAGAAGAAAAAATAGAAAAGCAGGAGCGGCCCGCCGCAGACGGTCGGGCCCTACAGATGCTAGATGGTCTTTCGGTGGCCGGTCTTAAGACCGGCCAGTACAGGAACAGCCAACACATGCGCGTCCACCTGAAGGTGGACGCTACGCTAGGGGTTCTAGTTTGCGCTGGAGGCCTATGGTGGGGTCGTGTTCGTTGTTGACGATGACCAGGTCGTTTCGGAATTGCTGGCCGCCGGTTCCACCTTTGAATTTGGAGGCGGGGATCCATTGGCCGCCGACCAGCGGGGTTTTTGTGACGTTTTTTACGGGCTGGCCGTGCCAGGCGATAGGGCCGACGATGGAGTTGTAGTTGGTTGCGAGAATGGAATCGCGAATGGCGGCGGGGGAGTTGACGTCCCTGGTGCGTTTGAGAACGTCGAGCGCGACCTCGAAGAGAGCGTGTAGATAGCCGAGCGGCTGGGTCCATTGCTTATGCGTTTCGTCTTCGTAGGCGGCGCAGAGTTCCGCGGAATTTTTCCCGGTGAGACCGGAGCTGAACGGAAAGCTTGGCGACCACCAGATCTCCGTGGTCAATCCGGCGCCGCGGTCACCAAGCGCTTCCACGGCGGTGGGGAAGAGAATCCCTTTCGCGACGCTGGCGATTTTCGGCTTGAAGCCCTGTTCGCCCGCCTGCTTCCAGAACGTGGCGAACGCCGGCGGAGGCAGCACACCGGATAGAATTTCGACGTTGGCCTTTTTGAAGGCGGCGATGTGCGCGGAATAATCGGTGGCGGAAGTTTCAAAGCGGCCGGGATCGACGAGCTTGAAGCCTTTCACCTGCAGTGCCGGGGGAAATCCGAACTTGGCGTCGGAATAGGCGATGCCTTCGGGATCGCTGGGCCAGAGCGCGCCGACAACTTTATTTGTGGCAATGGAACCCCACATGGCGGTGAAGACGGCGATGAGGTCTTCGAGTCCCCAGAAAAAGTGATAGGTCCAGTCAAAACTTTTTTCGGGAGTGCCGCCGCGGCCGAAGAACCAGGATTGCCAGGGCGCGTCGGTGGTGATGCAAGGGACGCCGTGTTTCTCGCACTGGTCGCTGACAGGATTAACGGTGGCGCCTGTGCTGGAGGCAACCATCAGGTCGACGTGGTCGGAATTGATCAGCTCGGCGGCAATCTCGGCCGCGTGTTTCTGATCGGACTGGGAGTCTCTCTCAAGGATTTCGATGGGATAGGTCGTGCCGCTGATTGGCAGGCCGTTGGCGACGGCTTTGCGGATTCCGGCGAGGACGAAGTCGTTGCCTTCGCCGAAGCGGGCGAGGGCGCCGGTGCGCGGGCCGATGAAGCCGATCTTGAGCGTGCGGCTGGCGGCACGCGGAGATTTTCCGAACAGAAAATGAGGCGCAGCGGTTGCGATCACGGCTGTGGCCGCGGAGTCTCGCAGAAACCGCCGGCGGCTGGATGCGGGGCGGTTCTTCTTGTGCAACTTGGGCCCGTGATTCGACTGATCGCTCATGCACACTCTCCCGTCAAGAAGATCCCGCGCTTTTCCGGCGCGTTCGGATGCTGGACTTTTATTGTCTAAAACGTGGAAAAATTTCCGTAGTTGAGTATTGCTCTGCGGCAAGCGGTGCACAAAGGGAATGTGGATGGGGGTGTGCCGAAAGTTAATAAGAGATTGGGGATTTAGGATCGATGGCGTGACGGCATTGGGAGCGCAGGAGAGTTAACACAGAGGATACAGAGGCAGAGCACAGAGGTCACTGAGAAGAGTAACCCAAGAACACAGCCAGGAATGGCTGTGCTACACGTAGCTAGAAGAGTTTTACGGCTACGCGTTGGGGAGTGTTGCCTACGGGTATCAGGGTGATTAGGGAATCGGTGCGGAGGCGGAGGACGGCGAAGTCGCCGGAGGATTCGTTGACGACGAGGAGCATGGTGGGCTTGGCGCCGGGTTCGGCGAAATCGAAGCGCATGGCGTTGGGGTTGGCGCCAACGTTGATGGGCTTGCCGATGATGCGGCGGTTGTAGATGTCCACGTGGAACACGCGGCCGGCGGCTCGATCGGCGACGTACATTTCGGAAGCGTCTTCGGTGAGGATGGCGCTGGCGGGAGCATCACCCAGGAGCATGGTGTCACCGACTTCGTGGGTCCAGGTGTTGATGGCCTGGAGGACGTGGGCTTCAGGAGAGATGACGTAGAGTTCGCCGCCATCGGGTTTCATAAGCATTTGCGTGGGGCGGCCGGCGAGTTCGAGATTGGCGAGCAGGACGGCGCGGCGAAGATCGACGACGGAGAGGCGATTCTGTGAGCGGCTCATGACGAAGGCGACGGAGCTGTCGGGGACGATGACGACTTCGTCGGGCTGAGGGATGACCTCGATGACGGCCCGGGGCTGGAGCGTGGCGGCGCTGTGAATCGTTAAGGAGGAGGAGCGGCGGTTGACGACGAGGATGGATTTCTGGTCGGGCGTGATGCGGGCTTGTACGGGTTCGTAGCCGGTGCGGGCGCGGCCGAGGATGGAGCGCGACGCGGTGTCGATGGCGATGAGTTGGTCCGAGCTGGCGGAGGTGGTGTAGACGCGGTCGCCGGTGGCGGAGAAGTCGAGCGAGAGCGGAGAAGGGCCGACGGGAATTTTGGCGATGATTTGCGAAGTGCGTGTGTTGAGGACGAAGACGTAGCCTCCCGCGCTGCTGACGCCCCAGATTTCAGGGCGCTTGGCGTGCTCGCGGAGGTCGGAGATGGCCGGGCCGGCGGGAATTTTGTTGATGACGCGGAGGGAGGCGAGATCGACGACGGTGAGGGAGCCGTCGGGGGTGGAGATGTAGGCGTTGAGATGGAGATCTGGGCGCAGGATTGAGGGACGATGCTCGCGCAGAAGAATCACGAGAGCGAAGACGATGAGCAGGGCGAGAAAGAAGTAGACGCGGAAGTTTTTGGAATGAGGCATGAGGAGAGTTAATAGTTTACAGTTTTTAGTTTGAAGTGTGAAAGAGGATAACAGATGGCAGCGAACAGATAGCAGGATGCGAAGAGTAACCGAAGGCCCACACGCAACAACGGCGTGTGAGTCACCCGGCTTTGCTTAGGGTTAAATGTGCGGTGCGCCGAGCTTACTGAGGCGATTTGACGTCCGGGCCGGATTGCTCGATGCTGCCCTTCACGAGTTCGGTTTTCACTTCGGATTTTTGACCCTGGAGGAGGTTGACCTCCGTTTCAAAGGTCTGGTAACCCGGCAACTCGATCTTGATGCGATGTTTTCCCGGACTGAGCAACAGGGAATGAACCGAGCCACCCAACTCGCCGGCGTGTCCGATATATTGGCCGTCAAGGAAGACAGCCGCGCGTGCGGGCTGTACCGTGAGCTTTAATGTAGCGGTAACGTCGGGAGCGTGCGCCCCGGCCATTAAATGCATGGCAACGTCCACGGTTTGAACCTGGTTCGGCTCAACTACAATTTTGCGCGTAAACGTTTCGTATCCGGACTGGCGGACTTCCACTTGGTGCTCGCCCGGCAGCAAGAGGACTTTTTTGTTTCCTTTTAATTCCTTGAGAAATCCGACGTATTCGCCGTCGATCCAGACGCCGGAATCTCTTTCCACTTTCGACTTGCCTTCAAACTTTACTTCTCCCATGACCTTGTTGCTCTGCGAAGCGGCTGGCCAGGGCGCGCCGAAGAAACAAAAGCACGTGAGCAAGAGTATCGCCAGCTTGAACCTTGAACTTGGGGGCATTCCTCACCTCATCGAAACTCAAAGAATAAACTGGGCTGTGGCGGCAGTATAACACCACTCCAGTTTGAGTTTGGATACCGGACGACGGAAAAAGTAGCGGGAGATGTTTTTGTCGCGGGGGCCTAGGCGTTCCTGATGCGGCGCAAGTGGTAGAGAATACGGGAATGAAGCCCAACACTAGAACAGAGCGGCCGCAAACCGTAAGACTTAGAGCTTTGTCCGCGCGCGGATTGCCCAGGCGCGTGCGGGCAGTTCAATTGCTCCCTGGGGGTTCGCCGGCAGTACCGCCTTCAGTCGCTCGCGAATGGCTGTTTGGGTTTGTTGATCGCGCGTGGCGAGATAACCCGGCGCCGAGCCCTGCCCGGTCAGTAGTGGCTGCCAATAATCGTCAAAGCTGGTGAAACGTGTTGTTACGTCGAGCGCGTACGAGGTCAAGCCTTCCAGCCTCGCTTGTTCCAAGAGGCTGCGGAGGCCTTCTGGCGTACACATCGGGAAACGGTGGGCCTGGTCGAAGGAGGCTGCTTCGCTGTCGATTGCAATCGCTGCGTCCCAGAACTCACGCAAAAACCTTGCTCCATCGGCGTAATCCCAAACGTAAACCGCGATGGTGCCACCCGGCGTGGTGACACGGCGGAACTCCTCCAGCGCCCTGACGGGACTCGGAAGAAAGTTCAATCCCAGGCCGCACACAACAACGTCGAAAGTGGAGTCCGGCAAGGGCAAGGCCATCGCGTCTGCGGTTTCGAAGATTACGTTGGGGTGCGCGCAACGCTGGCGAGCGAAGTTGAGCTGTTCCGCAGAAGCATCCACCGCCACGACGGCGGCCGGCGCGCTGCGTTGCAGAATAGATTCAGTGATCACGCCGTTGCCGCAGCACACATCGAGCCAGCGCAAGCCTGCGGGAAGCTCCAGCCATTTCAGAAATTCCTGGGCCACCAAGCGGCTCCACCGCCCCATCCATTGGTCGTAGTGGGCTCCTGAAGTCCATTGATCCATGTTTGTCGATTTACATCATTTGCGGATTTGCGGCCAGGGAAAAGATAAAGATCCCCTCAGCGGCTGAAGCCGCCAAGCGTTAGTTCCGCGGCCGCTGAGTTGCAAGGAGAGCCTTTCTCCAATTAAGAAACTGAGCGAGAATCAATTCACCGTATATGTCTCGCTACGATAGAGAATGTCCAGCTTGCGGCAGAATGATTTCCCCCAGACAGACTCCTCTATGGGAATCCGGTGGATTCCCCTGCCCTGGCTGCAGTCAGTTGTTACGGACCAATACTTCATCATTGAAATGGGCTTGGGTACTTACACTCTTTCTCACAATTGATGCGGGCTTTTTTTGGGGGGCCCGAGGCTCAATCGCAATCGTCGCGTTGCTGATGAGCTCCGTGCCTCTATCTTTTGTGATATACGCACTGTTTGCTCTGGCTTTCCCAACACAGTTTGAACTAGTTCAAGCAAAAAGTAGACTCGAGAGCAAGAGCAGGCTACAGCGCCATTTGGCTCGATTTGATAGAAGGTGCCCGGCATGCGGTGAAGTGATTTCTCCAAAGCAGATTCCGACATGGCAATCGGTTGGATTCCCATGCCCCACATGCAAGGCAAGCTTAAGAAGTTCGACCTTGCCAGTGAAATTTATTCTGCCCTTGAGCTTCGCCGCGTCACTTCTGCTTTGCATCATTTTCGGGTTGCGAGGCATTACAGCGATTCTGGCATCACTGGGCGCTACAGTGCCGATGCATCTCGTTGTCTACGCGATTGCTGGTTTAGTCGTACCTCCGGGACTTGAGCTAGTTCCGAAGAGCGACCCCCGACTCGATAAGTAGTCTCAGTCGTTTCGGGATGACAGTTTTGAGGCCGATGCTAGTTGACGAGGCGGTGGAGGACGGCGGCGATTTGGCGGATTTCGGATTGGAGTTCTGCGAATTCGGAGGGGAGGATGGATTGCATGCCGTCGGAGAGGGCTTTTTCGGGTTGGTGATGAACTTCGACGAGGAGGCCGTCACAGCCGACGGCTACGGCGGCGCGGGAGAGCGGCAGAACTTTGTGGCGCTTGCCGGTGCCGTGGCTGGGATCGACGAGGATGGGCAGATGGCTACGCTTTTTTACGGCGGGCACGACGGCGAGGTCCAGCGTGTTGCGGGAAAAATCGGAGAAGGTGCGGACGCCACGTTCGCAGAGCATCACGTTGTAGTTGCCTTCGCTCATCACGTATTCGGCGGCCATCAGGAATTCGTCGAGCGTGGCGGACATGCCGCGCTTGAGGAGCACGGGCTTTTTTGCGCGGCCGGCGCGTTTGAGCAGGGAAAAATTCTGCATGTTGCGGGCGCCGATTTGGATGACGTCGGCCCACTCTTCCACTAAATCGAGCGACTCGTTATCGATGGCTTCGGTGACGATGCCGAAGCCGTAGTGTTTGCGGACCTCGGCGAGAATTTTCAGGCCGGGGAGGCCGAGTCCCTGAAAGCTGTAAGGCGAGGTACGCGGCTTGTAGGCGCCGCCGCGGAAGAGGCGCACGCCGGAGGGTTTTAGCTGTTCGGCGATGGCGAGGCATTGTTCTTCGGTTTCGACGGCGCAGGGGCCGGCGGTCATGGCGAGATGGGGGCCGCCGACGAGGACGTCGCCCATGGGAGTGGGAATGCGGACGATGGTGGGATCGGATTTCACGTCGAGGGAGACGAGTTTGTAGGGTTTGGTGACGGGGATGCATTCGACTACGCCGGGCATGGATTCGAGGATGCCAAGGTCGATGGCGCCGTTGTTGCCGGTGATGCCGATGGCGGTGCGGCCGGCGCCGGGAATGGGATGGGCTTTCAGGCCGAGCGATTCGATTTTGTCGCAGACGGAGCGGACTTGTTCGTCCGTGGCGTGGGATTGCATGACTACCAGCATCAGCTATGTCCTTTTGAGCGCGGAATATCCAGTGTACTAGAGCGGATTGAGGTGGGGCAAATATCGCTTGGGAGAAAATAGAAACTTGAAAATGGAAAATGGGAAAGAAAGAGTTAACGCTGAGTTCGCTGAGTACGCAGAGTTCGCTGAGAAGAGACAGACAAAACCCACACGCAACAGCGGCGTGTGGAACGCCGACACCAGATAAAATAGCGGCAACCTGTTGGACGGGACGAGCATCTATTTTTGCGAAGGCAGAACCTCGCCCAGTCGAGGATGAAGTGGAACGTCCAGCCGCTGCTTTCGATTGCTGACAAACTGCACGGAGGATAGACGCATGAAACGCATGCTGCTGATGCTATGGCTGGGTGTGTTGATTGTACCGGTGGTGCGGGCGCAGGGGGATCACACAGAGGTGGGAGTCTTCGCGGATTATTTCCGGATGTCGCAGACGAGCAACAACTATCTGGGGATTGGAGCGCGCGGGGGTTGGAGATTGTTTCCGCACGTAAAGCTGGAAGCGGAAATGGCGTATGACTTTGACCAGGGATTCGGCGAACAGACCACCAGCGCCGGCGGGACGGTGGTGTTCCAGAACGCGAACATCCACGTGCTGCACGGATTGTTCGGGCCGAAAATTGATTTGGGGCATGGGATGTTCCATCCGTTTGTGGTGGTGAAGGGAGGGTTCGATAAATTTTTCGTGAACTCGTGTCCGGCCACGTTTAGTTGCGTGTCCAGCCAGATTGCGAATTTGCGCGCCAGCAATGTGAACGGAGCGTTCTATCCGGGCGCGGGAGTGGAAGGACATCTGGGGCCGGTTGGACTGCGCTTGGAGGCGGGCGACGAAATGTATTTCGCCAGCGGAACGCACCACAATTTGCGAATGGCGTTTGGGCCTTACATCCGGTTCTAAAGAAGGGAAGGAAGAGAAGGAAGAGAAGAGGGCATGCGTCGTTGGATCGTAGGACCCCACCCTGTCGCAAAAGAAGCGATAGGGTAGGGCACCCTCAAGACCAATTGCGGAGATCAATTGTTGAGTGGCGTGGGGGAAGAGGACTAGAGTAAGGAGATAGAAAGGAACCAGCCCGGGAGGAAACATTGCAAGTATGGGTGAGTATGGCTGCCTGGGACCCTCAATTGCCGTTTACCAGCGTTCAGATACTGGTGGCTGGGGGAGCGTTGCTGTTCGTTGCGGGACTGCTGCTGGGATGGCGGCGAAGGAATCGCGTTGCGCTGCAGAGGTCGTTGCTGACGGATGAACTGATGATCTACCTTAGCCGGATTGCGGATGCGGTGGAGAGGCAGGCGGACCGGCCAACTGTGCAGCAGATCGCGGAGATGATCGAGCGGCGAATTGCCGAGTATCAAAGGGCGACAGAAGCGGCGGCGGCCGCCTCCGTTGCGGCGGGCGCCGGGGCAGGCGCGAAGTCGCGAGCGATGCCGCTTTCGATGTTCGGGCGGGAGTATCCGGAAAAGGGTTGATGCGTCGGGAGACGCTCTGTGGGAGAAGAAGCGCGCTGCGGGTTGGCGCGCTTTTTCTTTGGGGCAGAAAGTTATCAGTAATCAGTTATCAGTAAGAGGCCTTTCTCGTTTGGTTCGGAGAGGGGGTTTTGGTTGATGACAAGGTTTTGTTTTGGCGGAGAATCGCGCTCAGCGTTGTTGGCGTGTTGCGATAGAATGCTGGGCTGTTGTGGTGCGAACTAATTTGAAAACTAGTGGGGAGGATGACTGTGGGTGTGAATCGGATGATCGTGGGCGCGGCGTTGGTGACGATCGGCTTGAGCGGTTTATGCGCGGGCGCGTGGGGACAGGCGACGCCGAGTCCGGCGCTGCTGGTGTTGAGCAAGGAGGAAAGTTTCCTGGCGATTGTGGATCCGGCGACGCTGAAGGTGGTGGGGAAGGTGGATACTGGCGCGCATCCGCATGAAGTGGCCGCAAGCGCGGATGGGAAGATCGCGATCGTGACGAATTATGGGAACGACCACGCGGGGACGACGATGTCGGAGATCGACCTGGTGTCGCGGAGCGAAGTGGGGAAGGTGACGTTTCCTGGGCTGGTGGGGCCGCACGGGATTGAGATTCTGGGAGACAAGGCTTATTTCACCGTGGAGGGAGACAAGTCGGTGGGCGTGTTTGATTTTGTGGCCAACAACATTGATCTGCACCTGGTGCTGGGGCAGAAAAAGCCGCACATGCTGGCGTTGACGAAGGACGGGCGGACGATGTGCGTGACGAATATTGAGTCGAACACCGTGTCCGTGGAAGAGATGAAGAAAAAGATTACAGAGTGGACAGGAACGAACGTGAAGGTGGGCAAGGGGCCGGAGGGAATCGACATTTCGCCGGACGGGAAGGAAGCGTGGGCGGCGAATTCGGGGGATGGGACGGTGTCGATTATCGATCTGGCGTCGAAGAAGGTGACGCAGACGGTGGACGTAAAGACGAAACACTCGAACCGTTTGAAGTTTACGCCGGACGGGAAACTGGTGCTGATTTCGGATTTGGGGAACGGGGATCTGGTGATTGTGGAGGCGGCTTCGCGGAAGGAAGTGAAGCGGCTGAATCTGGGGAAGAGCGCGGAAGGAATTCTGGTGCAGCCGGATGGCGCGAGGGCGTTCGTGGCGGTGAGCGGAGACGATAAGGTGGCGGTGCTGGATTTGAAGACGCTCGAGGTGACGACGACATTTGCGATCGGGAAGGATCCGGACGGGATGGCGTGGAGGAAATAAGAACCCGGATCTGCGGAATGCGGGACGAGCGGCGAATTCGCGCTTAGGAGGTACTGATTGAAGAATCGCGAAGATGTTGTCGCTACAATCGATGCATTGCTCGCCGGTTTGAAGAAAAACCCGGAATCCTGGGAGAACCCGACCCTGGAAGGGTATCTTGAAGCCATGGCTGCCTGGGTTCACGATTGGGGCAGGAAGTATGACCCGCCTCCCTCTTGGGAATTCATTATTCAAATGCTGAACGCGGCAGAATCTACGAATGATACTCTGCCGTTTTGCGCTCAAATCGTGGAGGATTGAATTTCGATCAACAAAAGACCAGGTTTTGCGTTGTCGACTGCTACCACAACCGAGTTAATGGACGCGAGTATGGACTTCCAGTGATTTGTATTCAGGACGACGATCGCCAGACGCGTCCTCTTCAGATTTTGCTCTTTCATCATGTGAGAATCGGCGGTGAGCAAAACGTCGAAGCCGCCTTCCTCTGCTGCTTTGATCAGATTGCCATTCAACAGTGCGCCCCAGCCTTGTTCATGAGCGGTGGTGACTAGATGGTTTGTCAGATACTCGCGAATTGGCGCGGGGGTGCACTGATCAAGTAGAACTCGCATTAGCGGGCAGGCGTGGGAGTTTCGAGGCTGCGGCAGGCGAAGTCGAGGACGGCGTGGACGTTTTCGAGGGTGAGGCCCTCGTAGAGAGCTACGATTTCGGAGATGGTCAGTCCGTCGTCCATATTTTCAAAGACGACCGAAACGGGGATACGCGTTCCCCGAAATACCCAGGCTCCGCCGAGTTTACCCGGGATGCTTTCCACCGCTTCGCATTGTGTCCAATCGAGAGCCATAAATCGCAGTGTAGGAACGCGGCGGTGTAGTGTCAATGCTTATGAACGTTGCGGGGTGAGCTTTTCGCCGCGCCGTTGGGGGAACGCTTCTTGGTGGGCCAGTTGCCGAGGTTTAGGGCTACGGTTAGGCAGGCGTCGCGGAGGTTGTCGGCGACACGGCGGTCGGAAACGGCGCGGGCTACGACCATGCCACCTACGCAGAGGGCGGCGAGGGCTTGGGCGGTGATGCGGCGGGGTTGGCCGTTTTGGATTAGGCTGCGTTCGAGGACGCTGACCATTCCTTTGAAGACTTCTTCGAAAGCTTGACGGGCGCGCGGGTTGCTGCGGGCGACGTCGGTGGGCAGGGCGACCATGGGGCAAGAATTTTCGACGTTTTCGAGGTGCTGGCGGGAGAGATAGGCGCGGACGACTTGCGGGCCGGCGTCGGTGGACGTGAGATCGACGTGGACTCCTTCCCAGCAATTTTTCCATTCGGGGTCGGTGAAGAAGCAGCCGAGGACTTCGGCGTAAAGATCGCTTTTGCCGTGGAAATAGCTGTAGAAGCCGCCATGGGTCAGGCCGGCGCCAGCCATGATTTGCCCAATGGAGACGTTTTCAAAGCCGTGGCGGTTGAATAGTTTGCGGGCGCTTTCGACGATGTTCTTTTTGACGGTGGCGCGGTGGCCGGCTGGGTAGGGCATGGTGCCTCCGGAGGCGAAGCATGGAGAGTATGGCGTGAAACAGTTTCGCAGCGAAGCAGAATATTATCTTGAACATATTTTGGGGCGGTGATGTTATGGGCGGCAAGAACA
The DNA here is from genome assembly GCA_035487095.1 of Candidatus Sulfotelmatobacter sp. GTDB lineage: Bacteria > Acidobacteriota > Terriglobia > Acidiferrales > UBA7541 > Acidiferrum. Next base: position 32,757 of record DATHMM010000127.1, on the reverse strand, counting down.
CGGAAACAAGCCGTAGCGTCCACCTTAAGGTGGACGCTACAACGACAATCGGAGGGGATGATGAGAGACGAACTGAACTTGGCCGGACCGAGAAATTTGGTTACGCGCCGGCAGTTGATTTCGGGTGGGGTGGTGTTGGGAATTGCGGCGCTTGGGACCAGTGCGGTGTTGGCTGCGGTTGATGACGGGATATTACGCGCGGAGGAGGCGATCCATCAGGAACCGGTGTTCAAGGCCAGCCGGAAGAGGGTGTATGAGGCGCTGACGGAGACGAATCAGTTTGCGAAGGTGGTGGAACTGAGCGCGGCAATGAAGTCAGGCGGGATGAAAGCCGGAGCCACGCCGGTAACGGTCAGCCGTGAAGCGGGCGGGGTCTTTGCTGCTTTCGGCGGATATATCACCGGGCGGCAGGTGGAGTTGGTGCCGAATGAGCGGATTGTGCAAGTGTGGCGGGCGGGTAGCTGGGATGCGGGATCGTATTCGATCGCGAAATTTGTGCTGGTGGAGCTGGGGGCGGAGACCAAGATCAAGTTTGACCACACCGGGTTTCCGAAGGGGCAGGCGGAGCATCTGGCGGAAGGTTGGAGGGTGAATTACTGGGAGCCGCTGGCGAAGTATTTGGGAGGCGAGACAGGGAAGTAAAAGAGAAGAATTTGCGCAGAGGGACGCAGCGGGCGCCGAGAAGAGCAAGAGAGAAGGGTCTCGTCAACTTTGCGGTTGAGATTGTTTGCGGGCTTGTTCGCGTAGGTCGAGGATCAGGTGGTAGACAGAGTCGACGTTTTCGATGTCCGCGAGCGTGGGAACTCCATCCCCCATGTAAAAACGGCTCATGTTGCGCTTAGCAGAGCGGCGTCCCCCCAAGAGTGGCAGCTTTGTACCAAGCCAGAGGGTTCCTGTGTCATCGCCCTCGCGTGAGATCTCGGGGATGGATTCCAGAAAAGAAAACTGAAACTTTCGCTTCCAACCTTCCTGCAGAATTAGAACTCGGCGGTTGGTGACTGCATAGTAGGTGCGGCGTTTGAGCCACGCATCACCGAAGAAGCGGCCCCAAACCATATATTGCCCAATAAGAAGAAAGGGAATCCCCCAGAGAATTTCAAAAGTGCTCGGAGCGTGGGGTCTCGGGTTGTCGCGCCAAAAGCCAAGTGCCTGCCCTTCCCAGAAGACAAAAAATCCGGTCCAGATAAGGCTGAAAGGAATAGCGGACCAGTCGTCGGAATGAAAAATGATTCTTGGATTGGGCATTGCAGCCCAGTAGATTCGTTCGCCGTTAAAAAGTTCAGGTTGAAGTTTCGTCGCCGCCCGCGAGTCGATGCTGATCATTTCCCTCCTTGAACGAATTTGGAAAATACTCGTTCTTGAGAAAGAGTGTAATCGAAAAGATTTTCTTGCGTAGGCAGAAAAAGTGAGGAGTGTCCCAAGAATTTGGCAGAGGTGCGGAACGGAATCATTGTGAGGGCGGCCCTGGGTCGGAAACCCAAGAGCACAGGCAGGAATGCCTGTGCCACAAAGCCCGATTGGGGCGGTGTGGTAGAATGGGGGTTTAAACTTAGCGGCAAGAAGGCGGCGTAAAGCCGCCCCTACGGGGAAAGCATTGGGGCGGAAGCGGCCCCTGGCGGGGAGAAAGTTGTGGCTGGGATGGCGGAATTTCCACTGATTGAGAATACGAAGTTTGAAGAGGACGACGAGTATATCCCGGTACCGGTGGTCGAGCCGGGGCCGCCGACGTGGATGGATGGGAGTTTGCGGATCGGCATTCACACTTCGATTTCGGGAAGCTACGTGAACGCGCTGGAATCGGCGAGAAAGCTGGGGGCGAACGCGCTACAGATTTTTTCGGCCAGCCCGCGAATGTGGCAGACGGCGAACGTGCGGATCCCGGCTTCGGACGTGAAGGCGTTTCGCGAGCGGCGGGCGGAGTTGGGGCTGGGGCCGCTGGTGATCCACGCGAATTATCTGATCAATCTGGCGGCGGCGCAGCCGATGCTGCGGACGCGGTCGATCCAGGCGTTTCATGAGGAGTTGGTGCGCGGGCGGGAACTGGGCGCGGATTTTGTGGTGGTGCATCCGGGGTCGCGCGGGGAGTCGACCACGGAGCAGGCGATCGCGACGATCATCGAAAGCGTGAAGCAGGCGGCTCGGCGCGTGCCTTTGGGCAAGATGCGGATTTTGATTGAGAACACCGCGGGGATGGGAACGGCGGTGGGTTCGCGGCTGGAAGAAGTGGCGGCGATTCTGCGCGGACTCCGGGAGATCAAGGCGGCGGCTTGCTTGGATACAGCTCATTTGTTCGCGGCCGGCTACGACATCAAGAGCGAAGCCGGGCTTGAGCAGACGATCGAAACGATTGACCGGATACTGGGCCTCGAGAATGTGCCCGTGTTTCATGTGAACGATTCGAAGATTCCGCTGGGCGGGCGCGTGGACCGGCACGAGCATATCGGCGACGGGAAAATTGGCGCGCAGGCTTTCGAGCGGATTTTACGGCAGCCGCGGCTGGGAAGTTTGCCACCGGTGGGATTGGCGGGGCGCGCGTTTTTGCTGGAGACGCCGATTGATGATCCGGGGGATGACCGGAAGAACGTGGCGAAATTGTGGGAACTGGCAGGGGTCGAGGGGCCGGGGGCGGAGAAGGGTTTTTCGATGATGACTTCGGCGATGAAGAAGCAGAAGAAAGAGTTGGAGAGGCAGGGGAAGAAGTTTGCTAGTTCGCGGCATTTGCCGGCGGTGAAGAGTAAGAAGAAGTAAGAGGAAAAGCGAAGAGAAGATTTCACCACAGAGTTAGCAGAGGGGCCGCAGAGGGCACAGAGAAGAGTTCGGAAGAAAAGGCGAGAGACTCTAGGACGAGAGGGAACATCGGGCGTGGGGGACTACAAGCCGCAGGAGATTGAGGCGAAGTGGCAGAAGCGGTGGGCAGAACACCGCGTGTTTGAGACGGAAGCGGATGTAGAGGGGCGACAGCCTTCGGATAAGACGGAAGAGAAGAAAACCCAAGACCCACCCTTCGCAAAAGGCGCGAAGGGTAGGCCACCCGAGAAGAAACCCAAATACTATGTGCTGGAAATGCTGCCGTACCCATCGGGGACGATGCACATGGGGCACATGCGCAACTACACGATTGGGGACGTGGTTGCGCGGGTGAAGAGAATGCGCGGGTTCAACGTGCTGCACCCGATGGGGTGGGACGCGTTTGGGCTGCCGGCGGAGAACGCAGCGATCAAGAACCACACGCATCCGCGTGTGTGGACCAACAAAAATATTGGGGAATTTCAGAGGACGCTGCGGCGTTTCGGCTTCAGCTATGACTGGCGGCGGGAGATTTCCACCTGCGAGCCGGAATATTACCGATGGAACCAGTGGTTTTTCCTGCGGATGCTGGAGCGCGGGATTGCTTACAAGAAAAAGAGTCGGGTGAACTGGTGCCCGAAATGTTGCACCGTGCTGGCGAACGAGCAGGTGGTGAACGGCGGGTTCTGCTGGCGGCATGAAGATACTCGCGTGGAAGCTCGGGAGATCGAGCAGTGGTTTTTGAAGACGACGGCGTATTCGGAGCAACTGCTGGAGGATTTAAAGCAGTTGGAGGGTGGCTGGCCGGATCGCGTGATTGCGATGCAGCGGAATTGGATTGGGAAGAGTACCGGCGCGAAGGTCTTGTTTGAGGTGGCGGCCGACGGAGCACAGCCAGGAATCGCTGTGTCACAAGAGAAGATTGAGATTTTCACTACGCGGATAGACACGATTTATGGGGCTAGCGCAATTATTTTGGCGCCGAATCATCCGTTGGTGGCGCGGTTGATTGCGGGGACTGCGGGGCAGGCTGCTGCGGAGAAGAAATTGGCGGAGTTGAAGACTTCTTCGGTGAAGACGGAGGATATCGCTACCGCGGAGAAGGATGGGTTTTTTACTGGAAGATATGCGGTGAATCCGTTTAATGGGGAGAAGGTTCCCATTTGGGTGGGGAATTTTGTGCTGCTGGAGTATGGGACCGGGGCGATTATGGCGGTGCCGGCGCATGATGAGAGGGATTTTGAGTTTGCGAGTAAGTTTGGGTTGCCGATTCCGGTTGTAGTGAGTAAAGAGAAGAGTTTAAACACAGAGGGCACAGAGAAAGAACACAGAGGGCACGGAGACAACAAGCCTGCGCAGCCGTTTACCGAGTACGGATACAGCGTGAATTCGGGGGCATACTCGGGGCTGAAGAGTGAAGACGCGATCGAGAAGATGGCTTCGGATGCCGAGGCTAAGGGATTTGGGAAGAAGGAGACGATTTTCCGGTTGCGGGATTGGGGAATTTCGCGGCAGAGGTATTGGGGGACGCCGATCCCGGTGATTTATTGCGAGAAGGATGGCATGGTGCCGGTGCCGGACAAGGATCTGCCGGTGCTGCTGCCGGCGAATCCGAAGTTGACGGGCGAGGGAGAATCGCCGCTCGCGACCGATCCGGAGTTTGTGAATGTGAAGTGCCCGAAGTGCGGCGGGCCGGCGCGGCGTGAGTCGGACACGATGGATACGTTCGTGGATTCGTCGTGGTATTTCTACCGGTATTGCGATCCACACAACGACAAGCAGCCTTTTGATCCGGCGAAGGCGGGGTATTGGTTTCCGATTGACCAGTATATTGGCGGGATCACGCACGCGATTCTGCACCTGTTGTATTCACGGTTCTGGTGCAAGGTGATGCGGGATCTGGGTTTGGTGAGGCACAGCGAGCCGATCGCACGGCTCTTCACGCAAGGGATGGTGCAAAAGGGCGGCGTGGCGATGTCGAAGTCGCGCGGGAACGTGGTGGGCGCGGAAGAGATGGCGCAGAAATATGGGGCGGATACGGGGCGGTTGTACACGTTGTTTGCGGCTCCGCCGGAGAAGGATTTGGAGTGGAGCGAGGAGAGTATTGATGGCGCGTGGAGATTTTTGAACCGAGTTTACCGGGTTGTGGACAAGCACGCGGGGGAAGTGGCGAGCCGGAAAGAAAGATTTAACGCAGAGGGCACAGAGAGCGCAGAGTTCGCTGAGAAGAGAACCCAAGACCAAGGTGCAAAGTCGGCACCTGGGGCACCCACGGAAAAAGAGAGAGAACTGCTGCGGAAGGCGCACCAGGCTTTGAAGAGAGTGACGCAGGATTTTGAGGGACGGTGGCATTTCAATTCGGCGATTGCGCAGATTATGGAGTTGGTGAACGCAATTTACGCGGCGGAGCCGTTGGAAGAGGGTGTGCGGCCGGCGGTGCAGAAGGAAGTGCTGGAACTGGTGACGTTGATGCTGGCGCCGATGACGCCGCACCTGGCGGAAGAGTTGTGGGAGATGCTGGGGCATAAGGACGGATTGTGGACGGTGGAATGGCCCGCGATTAATGAGGAATTGGCGAAAGAGGATGAGGTGGAAATTCCGGTGCAGGTGAATGGGAAGCTGCGGGGTCGCGTGAAGGTGGCGGCGGGGGCTACGCAGGATGAGGTGATGCAGTTGGCTGCGGCCGATGCGGGCGTGGCTGGGCATCTGAATGGAAAAGCGATTCGGAAGGTGATTTTTGTGGCGGATAAGATGTTGAATTTGGTAGTGGGGTGAAAAGAAAGAAAAGGCTTAACACAGAGTGCGCAGAGAAAGAGCACAGAGAAAAGGAATTCAAGAGGGGCACGATTTATCGTGCCCCTACGTGTTTAGGGATTAGAATCGGCAGAGACATGAGGTGAACTGATGGAAGGAACCGCGAAGATGGCGCAGAGCGAGGCAAAGGCGATATTGAAGACGGAGCGGGGCGGGATTGTGGTGCTGGATTTTGGGGGCCAGTATACGCAACTGATTGCGCGACGGGTGCGCGAGCAGCAGGTCTTCAGCGCGGTATTGCCTTGCACGAGTTCAGTGGAAGAAATTCAGAAGCTGGAGCCGGCCGGAATTATTTTGTCGGGCGGACCGAGTTCCGTGTACGACAAGGATGCGCCGGTGTGCGATCCGGCGGTGCTGGGGCAGGGAATCCCGGTGCTGGGAATTTGTTACGGCATGCAGTGGATGGCGAAGAATTTGGGCGGCAAAGTGGAGCCGGTGCAGCGGCGGGAATACGGACCGGCGCATTTCAACCTGGAAAAGGCGGAGAGCCACATTCTGGGCGGGCTGCCGGAAACGCTGAAGATCTGGGCGAGCCACGGGGACAATGTGCTTGAACTGCCTCCGGGATTCCACTTGACCGGAAAAACCGCGAACGCAATCGCGTCGGCGGAAGACCAGAAACGAAGAATGTACGCGGTGCAGTTTCACCCGGAAGTGAATCACACGGACCGCGGGACGGAGATTCTGCGGAATTTTCTCTTTCGCGTGTGCAAGGCGGAGCCGAAGTGGAGCGGGAAGGCGTTCATTGAAGAGACGGTCGACGCGATCCGCGCCAAGGTGGGAACGCACCACGCAATTTGCGGATTGAGCGGCGGGGTGGATTCGACAGTGGCGGCGGTGCTGGTGCATCGCGCGATGGGCGAGCGGCTGACGAATATTTTCGTGAATACGGGTCTACTGCGGAAGAACGAGTTCGAGCACACGCTGGAGATGTATCGCGAGCGGCTGGGGCTGCGGGTGATTGGTGTGGACGCTTCGGAGCATTTCCTGGCGAAGCTGGAAGGCGTTAGCGATCCGGAGCAAAAGCGAAAGGTTATCGGGCGGGAGTTCATCATGATTTTTGCCGCGGAAGCGGAGAAGCTGCAGAAGAGCGCGGCGGGTGACATCAAGTTTCTGGTGCAGGGGACACTGTATCCGGACGTGATCGAGTCGGTGTCTGTGAAGGGCCCTTCGGCGACGATCAAGACGCATCACAATGTGGGCGGGTTGCCGGAGAATATGCCGTTCGCGCTGGTGGAGCCGCTGCGGGACCTGTTCAAGGATGAGGTGCGGCGGATTGGAAAAGACTTAGGATTGCCGGAAGAGATTCTGGTGAAGCATCCTTTCCCGGGGCCAGGGTTGGCGGTGCGGCTGCTGGGCGCAATTACGAAGAAGGATTTGGAGACGCTGCGCGAGGCGGATGCGATCGTGGTGGAAGAGATCCGACGGGCGGGATTGTACGAGAAGGTTTGGCAGGCGTTCGCGGTACTGCTGCCGGTGCGCAGTGTCGGCGTGATGGGAGATGGCAGGACGTACGGGCTGACGGTGGCGGTGCGCGTGGTGCAGTCGGATGACGCGATGACGGCAGACTGGGTGCGACTGCCGGGGGAAGTGCTGGAGCGGATGTCGACGCGGATCGTGAACGAAGTGGCGGGCGTGACGCGGGTGGTATATGACGTTAGCAGCAAACCGCCGAGCACGATTGAGTGGGAGTGAGGGAAGAAAGTAATCGGTAATCAGTAATCAGTTACCAGTAAGAGGCGAACAGATAGCAGCGAGCAGATAACAGGAAACGGTTGAGTTGGCGCAGGTCTGGGATAGTGTGAAGGCGGAGTGAGGCGGGAGGAACAAAAAAGCCGCTCGGGGGGCAGAGCGGAGCGGCTTTTTCTCAGATCAGGTTGTGTCTACGCAGCGGGGCCTGATCGCCCAACGGCTACCGATTGGCCATTTTCTGGGCCATATACAGCAGCAGCTTGCGATCTTCCTCGTCGGCTTTGCTCAGCAAGCGACGTAGCTTGTTGAGATAGCGCGCCTCTTTTCCTGCGCTGCCCCAGGCGATATCGTCGGACGATTTGCGCTTGGGCAAGTTCGGAAGTTGAGGTGGCTCTTCACCGTCGTAGAAGAGTTGATAAAGTGGGCATTCGAGAGCACGCGCCAGCTTTTCCAATGTTTCGATGGCCGGTACCGTGTGGCCATTTTCGACACGGGAAATGTAACAACGGAGGAGTCCAGTGCGCTTCTCGATATCACCCTGGGAGAGTTTCTTTTCCTCGCGCAGAGCGCGAAGACGGTCACCGATAATCATGGATTGAGTATTCCATAGATAGTCATAGGTAGCAAGTCGAAACTAGTGAAAAAATGTAGTATTAACGGAACCGGGAAACTTGCATCTGACTGACAAGGGAAATAAATTACCGTAACCAAAGACCTATGACACGCGTCCCAAAACCAGTGGCTCTGGCACTGACAGGACTGGGGAAACCCAGGACGACGGGGGAGGAGGTCTCGGCGCGTGTTAAGGAGGACCGGGAGCTGGTCCGGCGCGCCCAAAAGGAAGATAAGGAAGCATTTGAGGAGTTGGTCAGGAGGCATCAGAACCGGGTTTTTGCGGTTGCGGGCGGCATCCTGAGGAACCGGGAAGACGTCGAAGACATAGCCCAGCAGGTGTTCCTGAAGGCTTACTTTTCGATAAAGCGGTTCGATCAAAGAGCGGCGTTCAGCACCTGGCTGTATAAAATAACAGTGAATGAGTGCTGGGATTTGTTGAGGAAAAAAAAGGTGCGGCCCCTGGTGTTCGAGGCCGAGTTGAGCGAGGAGCAGTCGCAGGTTTATCAGGCCTCGTCGGAGCAGTCAGATGGCAGGCCGGACACGAGCGAGCGGTTGGCAGCGCGGGAGCAGGTGGAGGAGTTGATGAGCTGCCTGGAAGAACGGGACCGCACGATGCTGGTGCTGAAGGAAGTACAAGGTTTTTCAGTGGAAGAGATTGCCGAGATCATGGAGATCAACGCGAACACAGTGAAGGTGAGGTTGTTCCGGGCTCGGCAGAGGATTACGGAGCGGAGCAGGCGACGGCGGGGAGCAGCAGGAAGATAGGCGGAGATTTCGGGCCCAGGAGAACAGGAATCGGGAAGAAAACGAGGTAGGGACAAAAATGGGGAACCTAGTGAATCGGGAATCCGAGAATTGCCGGCGCTTTCGGGACGCGTTGGAGGAACTGCCACTGCGCGGCAATACGCGAATGAGCGCTGAGGAATGGCGGGCCGAACTGCCGGAAGCGGAAGAGGAGCACGTGGGAAGTTGCGAGGTTTGCCGGATGGCGCTGGAGGAGTTCGCTGAGACGCGGAACGCTCTCTCGGGGATTGCGCTGCGGGGAGCCGGGCCGTGGTTTACGGCGAGAGTGATGGCGGCGATTGCCGCGCGGGAGAAAGAAGAAGAGGCGCAAGACGGCGTATGGATCAGCGTGCGGAAGCTGGCGCCGCGGCTGGTGGCGTTGAGCGCGCTGCTGCTGCTGCTCGGCGGAAGTTGGGCGCTGGAATTGCGAAAGACGGAAGGGATCAACACGGAGCGGCGAAGCGGGGATATGGTGTTCGATTCGTCGACCGCGCCCGCGTGGTATGACGATGGACTTGGACTGACTAGCGAGGTTCGGCCATGAACCCGGATATCCGCAAGAAGGCGGCAATTTGGCTGGCGCTGGTGTTCATTCTCGGAACGGCAACGGGCGGCGTCTTTGGCTATAGCCTGGCGCGCCGGAGTTATGCGGCGACCAGGACCGTGGTGTTGAACGATACAGAGCGCCGCGCGAAGAAGATCGCGGAAATGACGCAGATGATCGGATTGTCGGGGGACCAGGCGCAGAAACTGGACGGCATTATCCAGAATGCGCAGTCGCAAATCCGGGAAATCCACACCAAGAACGACGCCGATGTGGAAGCGGTACGGACGAATGCACGCGCGCAGATGAGGGCGTTCCTGACGCAGGATCAAATGCCGAAATTCGAGCAGTTTATGCAACGGCTGGATGAAGAGCGGAAGAGGCAAAAAGAGGCACAGCAGCCGAAGTAATTTAGAAAACAGAAACTGGAAAATTGAAAATGGGAAGAAGGGAGGCCGTTGGCCTCCCTTTTTTTGTTGGGCAGCGCGCGTCGATTGCGAAGCGAGGGCATGCGGTACCAGGGAGAAGATTGCGCCGCACGCCATTGGAATGAAACTGCTGGCTGCCGATTACTTGGCCTCGAGGTAGAAGCCGTCGCGAGTCTGGACCTGCATGTCCTTTTGCTTCACGGCGAGGTGAAGCTTGTGATAGCCAACGGTGGCGTCATCCTTGCCAGGGGAGTAGCCGAGGACATACTGGTTGTGGAGTTCCTCGTCGAGGTCGGCATAAATTTTGTCGAGAGTTTCTTTCTTGGAGACTTCAAAGAAACGTCCGCCGGAAGTCTGGGCGATCTGTTCGAGAATTTTTTTGCCGTCGGGCCGCGATTCCTCGGTGCGCCGGGGATAGCCGCCGCCTCTTCCGCCACCCATGCCCCCACCACCCATGTGCGGCCCTCCGAAACCGCCCCCGCTGCCGTGGCCCTCTTCCTTGTCGGCGAAGAGGATGCAGTAGATGAGGGTGTCGGCGCGCAAGGCGGCTTCGAGCGCATCGTGGAGGGATTCCTTGCTGCCGCGGTCGACGCCGTCGGTGAGGATGATGAGGGCTTTGCGGCCGTGCTGCTTTTTCATCAGTTCGTCAGAGGCGAGGTAAATGGAATCGTAGAGCAGAGTGCCTCCGCCGTGACCGTGGCCGTGGGAGCCGCGGCCGTCGCCGCCGCTACTGCCACTGGAGGAACCGCCACCGGAGCTGGATTGCGAATATTGCGGCGTGTGGAGTTGATCGATGGCCGCGAGGAGTTTCTGACGGTCAGAGGTGAGGTCCTGGAGGAGTTCGACCTCGCGATCGAAATGAATGAGGAAAGCCTTATCTTTGTCCACCCGCAGGACGCGATCGAGGAAAGTGCGGCTGGCGACGCGCTCCTGGTCAAGAACCTGGCGCTGGCTGAGGCTGGTGTCGGCAAGCAGGCCGAGGGTAAGCGGGAGGTCGGACTCCTTGGCAAAGTAGGTGATGGATTGGGGCTTGCCGTCTTGCTCGAGGGTGAAGTCGTCTTTGGAGAGGTTGCGGACGATGCTGCCGTGCTTGTCGCGGACAGTGGCGAGGAGATTGACGGCAGAGACGTTGATGGCAATGGGAGGGGCTTGCTGGCCGACAAGGGAAAGAGCAGCGAGGAAAAGAAGCAGGGAGATGGGGAGAAGTTTCCGCAAGTTGAGGAGCCGTGCCTTTCCGCAGATGGTTAGACCGGTGCTGAGCATTATTCCCGGTTTGAGGGGGAAAGGTTCCCGAACGAAAGAGGAAGAATTAACACAGAGGGCACGGAGGAAGAGCACGGAGAGCACAGAGAGAGAGAAACCCGAGAGGGGCGGAGCAAGCTCCGCCCCTAGAAATTTATGCTGGGCCACCTGAAGGTGGCCGCTACTTTGGTATGCTACGGCGCATGACACGGAAATTTTTAATTGATACGGATACGGCTTCGGATGACGCGGTGGCGTTGATTATGGCGCTTCGGCACCCCGACGCTGAGGTTGTCGGGATTACTACCGTGGCGGGGAATGTGGAGGTGCGGCAGGCGAGCCGCAATGCACTGTATACGGCGGAGCTTTGTGGATCGAGTGTGCCGGTGTTCACGGGGGCGGAGAAACCGCTGAAGCGGGCGCACTGGAGCGCGGACTGGTTTCACGGGCGCGACGGATTGGGGGATCACGGATATCCCGTGCCACGGCGTTCGCCGGAAAAAATGGGCGCGACGGAGGCGATGATCGAGTTGATTGAAGCGCATCCGGGACTTGTGATGGTGACGCTGGGGCCCCTGACGAACGTGGCGCTGGCTTTGCAGATGCGGCCGGAGATTGCGCAGAAGGTGAGCCGGTGCGTGGTGATGGGAGGAGCGCCGTGCTGCGAAGGAAATGTGACGCCGGCGGCCGAATACAACATCTGGTGCGATCCGGAGGCGGCAAGAATTGTGGCGGCAAGCGGGCTGCCGGTGGAGATGGTGGGCTGGCATTTGTGCCGCGGGGAAGCGGTGCTGAATTTGAAGGAAATTGAAAAGGTTTTGGGATTCGGAACGGTGGAGGGGAAATTTGCAATCGAGTGCAACAGCCGGGCGCAGGAAGCGTTTCACGAGCAGACGGGAGAGCAGGGGATCTCGCTGCCCGACCCGGTGGCGATGGCGGTGGCGCTGGATGAGTCGATTGTGACTTCGGCGTCGGAACATTTTTGGGATGTGGAGACGGGGAGCGAATTGACAAGGGGAATGACGGTGGTGGACCGGTTGAATGTAGCGGGGGATGAGCGGAATCGGGAAGTGTGGGCGGGGCAGATCGAGCGAGGGCAAAGGGCGAAGATTGTTTGGACGATTGATAATGAGCGGTGGAAGGAAGAACTGTTTGTGAGACTGAGGTAGAGGAGAAGAGCAACGCAGAGGGCGCTGAGAGCGCCCTTTGGCTCCGCTCAGGGCAGGCAGAGTGCGGCTGAGGAAAGCGAAGGAAGAAAAGCAGATCCCTCACTGCGACCAGCAAAAGGCGCTGGTCTTCGTTCGGGATGACACGATTTGGGAGTCGAGCAAGGCTACGTGGCGCAGAGGGAAGTAGCGTCCACCTTAAGGTGGACGCTACTGGTAAATGCTACGGTTTGGGCTAGAAGCTGAAGATTACGCCGCCTTCAGAGCGCAGGTCTCGCCATTCGTGCTGGGGAATTCCCTCAAACAACGGGAGTTCCGCAGTCCGCGTGTTGGCGCGGGTACGATAGAGAGACTCTTCAAAGGCAAATGAGACCCACTTGTTGAGTTTGTAGTTGAGGGTGCCGACAGACATGTCGCTGCGAGAGCGCGAGCCGGCGATGGCGGAAGTGTGGATCAGGTCGTTGGTGTTGGCCTGGTCGGTGCCGTACATCACGTAGAGCGACCAACCGGCGTGGCGACCCTCGGGGTCGTGTCCGAACCAACGCGAAAGAGGAAGGCCAAGCTGCGTGAAGCCACCTTTGGCTCGGACGGGCAGTTGAGGAACGACGAAGGGAACGCCGGCGGCGTTGGTGCCGAAAAAGACGGTGGAAGCGCCGTCGATCGAGGTTGTGGAGGCGAGATTCGTAAAGCCTCCAATCGCGTTGTAGTTGGAGAAGAGCTGGCCGGCGAAATAGTATCGCAGGTCGCTGCCGCTGTAGAACTTGCCGATTAAGGTTGCGTAGCGAGTTGGCAACTGCCACTCGAAGTCCCAGCCGTTGGTATCGCTGCCGACGCGCGCGCCGGTGGCAAACGCCTGTTTGTAAAGGTTGGGATTGGTGTTGGTGGCGGTGATCGGAGCCGTGGGAACAGCGGCGCCGAGGACAATGGCTGTCCGGTGGCCCTCTTCAAAGCTGACGATCAGCTGTGCGGGAGCAACACCGGGAGCGTCATCGAGCTTGAACTGACCGACGATGCGGCCCTCGACCTGGGGCGTGTTGCTGTCCGGGCCCTGGCGTTCGCCGTAGCCCAATTGGTTGGAAAGGTTGGCGGCCGACGGCGTGTCGCCAATGGCGGGCAGGACGACGGCGACTTCCGGCATAAATTGCCATTTGCCGAAGTCGTGCGTGAAGCCGGAGCGGAATTGGGGCGAGCGCTCATAGATATCACCAAAGGCGATACCGAGGCCGGTGGTTTCCAACATGTTGGGCAGAGTGGAAGAACCGAATGGGGTCCAGTCCTGTCCCATCACGGCGGTGAGGGTGTTCGCATCGTTCAGCTTCCAGTCGATGCGCCCGTAGGCCAGGCGGATGGACGGGTTGGAGGAACGAATCGAGGAGAGGTTGCGGTTATCGGAACGGTTGAAATTTCCTTCAAAGTCCATTTCGAACTTTCCGGTGACCGTGACACTGGAACTCGGGTCGAGCCACTCGAAGTTGTTGCCGAAGCGCGTGGAGCGCGCCTTGATGTGGAACTCCGGCGCGGAGTTCGGGCCGGTGTCGCCGAGGAAGCCGGGAAGCGGGAAATCATCGCCGCCTGGCGAAGAGCTGTCGTGGATGAAGGTCGCTTTGAGGAAACCATACGGCGTGAGTCCGATGGGTCCCAGTTTGATGGCGGCTTTCAAGTCACCCTTGGGGATGCCACCCACGGGAAAAACACGGACGGGATTGGCGGCCGACAGGGTGGTTGGCGAGACCGAAGGAGCCTGTTGAGGCGGCGTTTGTCCGGCCGGAGTTTGCGGCTGCTGGTCGTCAGGATCGGCGGTAGCCGACTTGGAAGTTGGTGCAGCGGCTGGAGCGGCAGCATTTGGAGCTGATGGAGAACCAGCCGGAATGCGATAGACGGTAGGGACCATAACCGCTGGGGCCGAATTGCTGGCCGAAGCGTTCACGATTCCCGGCGCACCCATCATCTGGTTGTAATCGGCTTGCGAAATCACTCCCTTCATCATCAGGAGTTTTGCAAGCCGCTGGTCGGCATCGCTGGCAGAGGACGCCTGATTGATTTCCGCGGCTTCTTCTGGAGTAAGAATGCCCTTTGCCTGGAGCACACGGACGAGCGGGCTGGCAGCAGGCGAATTGCCGGCTTGCTGCTGAGCGGCCACAAATCCTGACCAGACCAAGGTTGCAACTAGGAGTACAACAAGGTACACCACTGCCCCACGTTGTTTCCGGAACATTACGAATACCCCCCCTGTGACCCACAATTGGTTTGTAGGTCAGTTAATCAACCGCAAACGGGTCCCAAATGCCCCGTACTTAATACCCGCCAGCGGCAGAAGTCAAGAATTCCTTTAAGAAATAGAAAGAAAAAGGGAAGTTTTTGGATAAATGAAGGCGAGTACTAGTAGTCGCGAAATTGATTTTTCACGTGGCGGAAGGTTTACGACAAGGCCAGATGGCTTTGAAGGGACCTAACGCTGTCAGTTTACGAGTCCGCGCGAGATTCGAACAGGTAACCGGAGCCGCGGACAGTCTTGAGGAAGCGGGGATTTTCCGGGTTGGCTTCGATTTTTTCGCGCAAACGGCGAACGCAAACGTCGACGCAACGCGGCGTAATGAATGGTTCATTGCTCCAGACCGTGGAGAGCAGTTCTTCGCGAGTGAAGACGCGGCAGGGATGCGAGGCCATGTGGTAGAGGAGGCGGAACTCGAGGAGGCTGGTGGAAATGTGCCTGTCCGCACAGGTGACGCGATTCAGTCTGAGGTCAATAAGCAGATCGTCGAACTTAAGGGCCTGCCGCCCTTCGGGAGCAGGTTCAGCGCGCCACAGAAGAAGTTTCACACGGGCAACGAGTTCGCGCGGGCTGAAAGGCTTGGTGATGTAATCGTCGGCGCCTGCTTCAAAGGCGGTGACGAGGTCGGCTTCACCGCAACGGGCCGAGAGAACGATAATTGGCAGGCGGTGGAGCAGAAGATCCTGGCGGACTTGGGCAAGAATGCGGAGTCCGGAGATGCCGGGGAGCATGGCGTCGAGGAGCAGAAGGTGCGGAGGAGTCTGCTTGACGGCCGCGAGACCTGAAACGCCGTCCAGGGCTTCGGCGACGTCGAAACCGGCTTTCCCCAATTCGTAACGGACGAGCACGACGATGTCGGGGTCGTCCTCAATGAGCAGAATGCGTTTCATTTGAAACCTTGGGAAGGGGAACAGTGGGGGAAGTGTACAGCAGGAGCGGGGGATTGGGGAAGGAGGGGAGGGAACAGGAGGAAAGCGGCGCATGCAAATGGCGATTCTGCCACAGGATCGTGTGGGCGGCTAGGTTGAGATCGCAAAAGCGCTGGCAAAGCCACCGCACTCCAAAGTCAGAGGTTCGAAGTGGCGTCAAAGATTTTGACGCTAGGAGAGAGAGTTGTGATAGAACGGCTAAAGATTTCGGTCCCAGGGGACTCCGCGAGGAGTCGACCGAAAGACGAGAGCACGACACGAGGCAAAAGCGATGAATACATTCCCAGTCCTATTGGCGGCGCTTTGTGTGTACGCGATTGGATACCGGTATTACAGCGCGTTTATCGCGGCGAAGGCGCTGGCGCTCGACGACCGGCGCGAGACGCCTGCGCACACATACGAGGATGGGCATAACTACGTGCCGTCGCCGAAGTGGGTATTGTTCGGGCATCACTTCGCGGCGATTGCTGGAGCGGGGCCGCTGGTGGGTCCGACGCTGGCGGCGCAATTTGGATTTGCGCCAGGGTTTCTCTGGATCCTGATCGGGGCGGTGCTGGCGGGATGTGTGCAGGATTTCATCGTGCTGGTGGCTTCGGTGCGGCACAAAGGGAGATCGCTGGCGGACGTGGCGCGGACGGAGGTGAGCGAGTTTACGGGACTGGTGGCGATGTTCGCGGTGCTGCTGATTTTGCTAGTCACACTGGCGGGTTTGGGAGTGGTGGTAGTGAACGCGCTGTCGAACAGCCCGTGGGGCGTGTTCACGATCGGGATGACGATTCCGATCGCGCTGCTCATGGGATGGTTCATGTTCAAGAGCACGCCGGGGCAGATCAAGGTGGGCGTGCCGAGTACGTTGGGCGTGGTGCTGCTGCTGGCCAGCGTATGGGGCGGGCACTGGTTCGCGGGAACGCAGTGGGCTTCCACGCTGACGTTTACGCCGCACCAGATCACGTGGCTGATGGCGATTTACGGATTTGTGGCGTCGGTGCTGCCGGTGTGGCTGCTGCTGGAGCCGCGGGATTATCTGTCGACGTACGTGAAGCTGGGAACGATCGCGCTGCTGGTGGTTGGCGTGTTCATCGTGCACCCGGATATCAAGTTTCCGGCGTTTACGGAGTTTGTCCACGGCGGCGGGCCAATCATCAAGGGCAAGCTGTTTCCGTTCTTGTTCGTGACGATCGCGTGCGGCGCGATTTCGGGTTTCCACTCGCTGGTGAGTTCTGGCACGACGCCGAAGATGCTGGACAAGGAGTGCGACGCGCGCTTCATCGGATATGGCGCGATGGTGGCGGAAAGCCTGGTGGCGGTGCTTTCGCTGATTGCGGCTTGCTCGCTGTTCCCCGGCGATTATTTCGGGATCAACGTTCCGCCGGATGCTTTTGCGAAGCTGGGATTGCACACGGTGAACCTGGACCTATTTTCGAGCGAGGTGGGCGAAAAGCTGGCGGGGCGGACGGGCGGAGCGGTTTCGCTGGCCGTGGGCATGGCGCAGATTTTCCGGGGAATTCCGGGAATGACGCGTTTGATGGGCTACTGGTATCACTACGCGATCATGTTTGAAGCGCTGTTCATTCTGACGACGATTGATACCGGAACGCGCGTGGCGAGGTACGTATTGCAGGAACTGCTGGGCAAGGTGCACAAGCCGTTCGCGAATCATGCGTGGCAGCCGGGAAACATGATCACCACGTTTTTTGTGGTGCTGGCCTGGGGCTACCTGATTTACACGGGAAACATTTCCACGTTGTGGCCGCTGTTTGGCACGGGAAACCAGTTGCTGGCGACAATCGCGCTGGCGGTGGGCACGGCGTTCCTGGTCAACATGGGCAAGGCGAAATATGCGTGGATCACTGTGGTGCCGATGTTGTTTGTGGGAACGACGACGCTGACGGCGGGAGTGCTATCGATCAAGAATATTTTCTGGCCGCTGACGAAGAAGCCCGGATTTGTGTTCCAGGGATACCTGGATTCGACGTTGATGGTGATTTTCGTTACGGGCGTGGTGCTGGTGCTGCTGAATGTGGCGCGGCGGTGCTGGCAGACGCTGCACGGGGAGCCGATACCGAAGGAGGCGTTCGGGCCGCCGGCGGTTGGAGAAGGATTGCCTTCGAGCGGGTGTTGCTAGAGGCGGAAGAGATAGAGATAACGCAGAGCGCGCTGAGAGCGCAGAGTACGCAGAGAAGAGCGACCCGCTTAGCGCGGGCGGGTGGTGAGGCCGGCTTTCTTCCAGAGTTTCTCCCAGTGCCAGACGCCGGGAGTTTTGTGGAGGACGCGGAAGCCGAGTTGGTGGGCCAACATCAAAATTTGGCCGCGGTGATGGGCTTCGTGGGAAAACATATAGGCGAACATGGTCCCTCCGGCGGGCCACACTTGCGACCAACTGCCGCGTGAGAATTTTGCGACGCGGCGATCCGGAGTAGCAGAGAGAGCATCCGACAACATGAGCAAGCACTGGGCCGCGCTTTTCTTGTGCGCCGCGGAGGCCTGCTTCATGGTGCAGCGGTCGGGGTCGAGCGGCGCCGGACATTTGAGATGCGGCGCGGAATTTCTGAGCCAGACAAGACGGCAGTTGTGAAGGTGGGCGAAGATGGAGGCGATTGCACGGCCACTGCCCTTTTGACCCGGCGGCTGGGCGCGCCACGCACGCGGGTCGAGGCTTGAGAGGATGACCTGGTTCATGGCGTCGTTGCTGGCGTAGGTTTCGAGCAGGGAATCGCGGATTTCGGCAAGCATCGCGTGGGATTGGGCTGACATGGAGGCTCCGCCAGTTAATCGGGAATTCCGATTTAGACTACCGGCTCGCAAAGCCTAATGCTCCTCAAGGCCTGGACGCAATCAATTTGTGACGAGAGCGGCCCGCCTAAGTAGGCGGGCCCTACGCGAGGAAGAGAGATTCGGGAACCTAAGCTAAAGCCTGTGGTAGTTGGGCCGACGTTAAGATCGGCCACTACAGGAGTGACGAAAATGGCCGGTCAGGGGACCGGCCATTTTCATTTGAAGTACGAAGCTGGACTAGTTGGTGCTTTTGTTCTTGGGGGAGGCTTTTTGCAGGGTGGCGAGCAGGTTTTTTGCGCTGGGCGGCACGGGCACTTCGTGTTTGAAGACGATGTCTTTGGCGCTGACTTCCTTGCCGTAGAGTTTTTTGTTGGCACTGTTATCGGGGCGGAGGGTGGAGCCTTCGAGAGAGATGCCGGCGAAGAGGCCGCGGGCGCGGGAATAGGAAAGAATTTCGGCGCGCAAGGCGACGTCGCTTTCGGCGGAGGCAGTGCGGCCGACGGGACCGGCAGCGGCGGTGGCGTCACCCCCAAGCTTGACCTTGCTGCTCAACATGCTGGTGGCGGAACGCGGACTCATCATCAGCAGAACGAAGTCGGTGGCATTGCCGCCGAGTTGCAGGCCGGCGCTGCCGCCTTCAAGCGCCATCATGGTGGGGGCGCCCCAGGGTCCGCGGAAGGTGCTGCCGCTGCGGCAGGTCATGACGCCGCGACCATAGCTGCCACCGATGCCAATGGCGAATTTGAGGACGGAAGGGAGAATGACGACGCAATCGGCCTTGTCCAGAACGTTCTGGGGAATGCTATCGGGAGCGTCGAGAATTTCCTTCATTACCTTGCCGGCGTTTTCGACGCGGTCTTCTTCTTTATCCTGAGCGAGTGCGGGAAGCGCGAGCAGGGAGAGCAACGGGAGACCCAGCCAGATTTTTTTCATGAATCCTCCTCAGTGGAATGGCAAGTGCCAACGACGTAGAAGAAATGGCGCGCCGAAAAACCTGGAAAGGCCTTGGCGGATGTATTCCAGCGCGTGGGATGCCGGAACTATTCTTACCACCGGAAGAGATGACAGTCAAAAAGTTCGCGGGGCCGTTCGGAGGCGGGTGGCTTAGGGTTCGAGCGAAGAGGTGTAGGCGGCGACGTCGATCAAGTCGAAGAGCGAAAGATTGGCGACGACGGGTTTCATTTGCGGGATGTTGACGCCGGCTCGGGCGCCGGTTTGCATGTCGTAAAGCTGACGGACAATGTAGCTGGGGGAACGGCCGGCGAGGGCAGGCACATTTTTGAGGCCGCGGAGATTCGGGCCGTGGCAGGTGGAGCAGATAATAGTTTTACCGTTGGCGCCAGTGGTGACCAACGTTTTACCGCGCTTGAGGCTGCCGGGGGGAACGTAGGCGATGAAGCCGGAAGTATCGTCGCGGAGTTCGGTGCGTTCCAGATTTTCCGGGGTTTCGATGATGCGATCGCCGATAGATTCCGTTTCGTGGGGAGTGGAGACGACGAGCATCCATCCGGCGACGTGGGTTTTGGGAACGAACTTGGATTCGACGACGCGGATCCATGGCCTGGGTTTCATCGCGGAGAAGTATTCGGCAGCGGCCTGGACTTCCGGGTCGGTGGCTTTGGCGCCCACGGAAACCATGTTGAAGGCTGGTTTGAAATCGGGATCGGAGCTTTTGCGCGCGCCGCTCTTGAAATCGGCGAGTTGCTGGATGATGTAGGCAGCGGGAAGTCCGGCGAGGCTGGAATTTTCCGGGCGTCCCAGGCCGTTGGGGAGATGGCAGTAGGCGCAGGCGTACATTTCGTTGGCTCGTCCGTGGGCGACGACGGCGGGCATGGTTGGGTGAGCGGAGGGATGCCAGTCCACGGCGTGGAATAAATCGTGAATCTGCGCAGAGGTGAAGGTGAGTTTGCTGCCGGGAACGTGGAGCGGAGCTGTGTCTTCGGGCTTGGCGGGCGCGTCGGGAGGAGGTGCGGGCGGATTGACGGCGTAAGCCCAGTAGGGAGGGGGCTCAGAGAGAGGCTGGGAATTCGTGGAGGGAGCTTGGCTTCGAGCGGCAAGCGCGAGAAGAAATGCTCCGGAGGCGAGAGTGAAGGCGATTACCTGTAGTTTGCGTAGATTCACTGGTGACCTTTTTCTTGGCAAAGAAAACTGTGCTGCGCGCGGAAATTGATCAGCGACCCGAGGCCGTACCGATCAGCGTTACCGCGATGACGCATGGAGTGGAGGAGCGATTGTGCCAGGCGTGGCGCGTGCCGTTCTGGACGACGCAATCGCCGGGCTTGAGGAGGAGTTCGGCGCCGTCGTCGAGTTCGAGATAGGCCTCGCCGGAGAGGACGACGTCGAAATCCACGGTGTCTGTGGTGTGCATGCCGGGGTGCATTGGTTCGAGAACTTCGACCATGCCGGGGAGTTTCGATTGGATTTCGGCAAAGGCGGCTGGGAGATCGGTTTGCTGGGCGACGGCTTGAGTGCCGGGAGGGATGGTGAAAAAACCAAAACGAAAACCACCTGGGGACGGGAAGTAACGTGGATGCGGAGGTGGAGTTCCGTTGCTGGGGAGGGACGGGGGAGAATCGGCGCCCCAGAGGCGGTGGAATTCGAAGCCGGGGAGCAGGGAGAGAGTGATGGGCAGGACGGTGGCGTCTTTAGCGAAGACGGATTTGCCGGCGGAGTTGCGGCCGGTGACGACGCAGCGGATGTTCATGGGAGAGTTCTCCACATCTCTGGAAAGCGGAGGGATTGTACGTTTTCTTTATTGATTCGGGAAGAGAAGAGAGGATTTAAACACAGAGGACACTGAGTAGGAGCACAGAGCACTCAGAGGAGAAGGGAGAGGAGCAGCAACGTTGTCCGCTCCAGAGTGGATGGTTTGACTTGGATGGGGGCGGTGCTTAAGATTGGCGCGGATTGTCGAGAGTGATTTTGGATGCGGACCATGGGGAGGATGAGGATGCTGAGGCGGCTTGCGGGACTGGTGGCGGTGAGTTTGCTTGTGGGGGCGGGGAGTTTGTTGGCGCAGGGGAAGGCGGATGGGCCGGAGTTCGACGTCAAAGAGCACTACACGAAATATGAGTACCGGATTCCGATGCGCGACGGGGTGCGGTTGTTTACGTCGGTGTACGTGCCGAAGGACGAGTCGAAGAGCTATCCGTTTCTGATTAACCGCACACCGTACAGCGTGGCGCCTTATGGCGTGGACCAATACCGGACGCAACTGGGGCCTTCGCCGGATTTCGACAAAGCGGGATACATTTTTGTGAACCAGGATGTGCGCGGGCGGTTCATGTCCGAGGGCACGTTCGTGGAGATGCGGCCGCACATTGACAACAAGAAGACGAAGAGCGACGTTGACGACAGCAGCGATCTCTACGACACGATCGAATGGTTACTGAAGAATGTGCCGAACAACAACGGGCGCGCGGGGATCTGGGGAATTTCGTATCCGGGATTTTTCACGTCGGCGAGCATGATTGATTCGCATCCCGCGCTGAAAGCCGCGTCACCGCAAGCGCCAATGACGGATTTGTTCAAGGGAGACGATGCGTATCACGGCGGGGCGTTCATGATGGCGGCAAATTTCGGGTTTTACAGTTTTTTCCGGCCCCAAGACAATCCGGCATTGCCGCCGAAAGTGCGTGTCCCATTCGATTACGGGACGCAGGATGGATACGAGTTTTTCCTGAAGGCGGGGACCCTGGGAAATCTGGGGAAGCTGCTGGGCGGGCAAGAGGAGTTGTGGCTGGACCAGGTGCACCACGACACGTATGACGATTACTGGAAGATGCGAAACCTTTCGATGCACACAAAGAATATTCACTGCGCGGTGCTGACAGTAGGCGGGTGGTTTGACGCGGAGGATCTCCAAGGGCCGTTCACGTTGTTTCATGCGATCGAGCGGGACGACCCGGGAATATTCAACGCGTTGGTGGTGGGGCCGTGGGTGCACGGAGGCTGGTATCGCTACGACGGGAATCACCTGGGCCGCGTAAGTTTTGCGGCGAATACGGGGGATTACTACCGGAAGAACATCCTGTTTCCTTTTTTTGAGGCGAATCTTAAGGGAGACGGAGACGCGAAGTTGCCGAAGGCATACGTGTTCGAAACGGGCACGAACGTGTGGCGGCAGTATCCAGCGTGGCCGCCGAAAAACGCGGTGGCAAAGACACTTTATTTTCACGCGAACGGAGTGCTTTCGTTCGAGCCGCCGAAGCAGGAAGCGACGGGGTATGACGAGTATGTGAGCGATCCCGCGAAGCCCGTGCCGTTCGTGAGCTATGTGGCGCAGACGGTGCCGCAGGAATACATGCTGGCCGACCAGAGGTTCGCGGCGTCGCGAACGGATGTGCTGACGTACCAGACGGAAGTGCTGCAGGAGGACGTGACGATTGCGGGGCCAGTGTCGCCGAAGCTCTTCGTTTCAACGACAGGGACGGATTCGGACTGGGACGTGAAGCTGATCGACGTCTACCCGGCGGATTATCCGCAGAGCAAGCTGGACGAGCCGCGGCCGGACGAGAAGGGGAAGCCGCGGACCGACGTGGGTGCCCCGGAATTCACGATGGGCGGATACGAGCAGTTGGTGAGAGGGGAACCGTTCCGAGGGAAGTTCCGGAGGAGCTTTGAGAAGCCGGAGGCGTTCACGCCGGGGAAAGTGGAGGAAGTGTCGTTCGCGATGCCGGATGTGAATCATACGTTCCAGAGGGGACACCGGATCATGGTGCAGATACAGAGCTCGTGGTTTCCGCTGACGGACCGGAACCCGCAGGTGTTCTTGAATATTCCGGATGCGAAGGCTTCGGATTTTGTTAAGGCAACGGAGAGGGTGTATCACGGGGCGGGACAGGCGTCGGGGATCGAGGCGAATGTGATGGTGGCGGGGGAGAAGAAGTAAGGCAGAAGAGAAAAAAGATTTAAACACAGAGAGCACTGGGGAAGAGCACAGAGGACACAGAGAAAAGGTTAAGCGGGGAGGGATTCGCGGAGGCGCTTGGAGGTGAGTCGGGGGACGGCGACTTCTTTGAGGGATTCGCTGACCTGGCCGACAACGGTTTCGCGGGAGAAGGGTTTCTGGAGGAAGAAAGCGTCCTGGAGGAAATCGTCGTCGGGAGCGGATTGTTCGAGGTAGCCGGTCATATAAACGATTTTGAGGTGAGGGAGCAAGGCTTTGAGGCGCCTGGCGAGCGCTGGACCGCGCATTTTGGGCATGACGACATCGGTGAGGACGACGCTGATGGATCTCCCGAGGCGTTGCACGATTTCGAGGGCTTCCAGTCCGTCTTCGGCGGAGAGAACGCTGTAACCGGCGGATTTAAGGAATTCGCAGGCCAGTTCGCGGACTTCCCGCTCGTCCTCGACGACGAGAACGGTTTTGCGACCGAGGATGGGTTCGGGCATAGCGGCAAGCCGAGGAGCTTCGTCGAGTTGCTCGAAGGTTTGCGGCAGGTAAACGGTGAAGCGCGCACCGTTGCCAGGAGTGGAGTCGACCGAGATGAAGCCGCCGCTCTGCTTGACGATGCCGTAAACGGTAGCGAGGCCGAGGCCGGTACCCTTGCCGGGTTCCTTGGTGGTGAAGAATGGCTCGAAGATACGGGCCTTCGTGGCGGCGTCCATGCCGTGACCGGTGTCAGAGACGGTGATCATTACGTAGTCTCCGCGTTCCACAGAGGTATGAAATGCTGCGTTGTCGTAATCGACGATGATGTTCTGCGTGTCGACGGTGAGTCTGCCGCCGAGAGGCATGGCATCGCTTGCGTTGACGGTTAGGTTCAGAAGGACCTGTTCGATCTGGTTGGGGTCGGCCTTGATGCGGCCGAGCGAATCGCCGAGGCGAAGGCTGAATTCGATGTCTTCGCGCACCAGGCGGCGAAGGAGTTTGCCCATGTCGGCGATGAGTTCGTTGAGGTCGAAGACCTTGGGCTGAAGAACCTGCATGCGGCTGAAAGCGAGCATCTGGCGGGTGAGGGAAGCGGCGCGGTCGGCAGTTTTGCGAATCTGCTGGGAACTGCGATGGAGGGGGTCGCCGGGCTGAATACGGTCGAGCAGCAGATCGCTGTGGCCGCGGATCACGGTGAGCAGGTTGTTGAAGTCGTGAGCGACGCCGCCGGCCATGCGGCCGAGAGCTTCCATCTTTTGGGCCTGGCGAAGCTGGCCCTCTAGCATTTCGCGCTGGGTTTCATTGCGTTCCAGGGTGTCGCGCATACCGTCAAAGGCGCGGGTTAATTCCGACAATTCATCGTGGCCGCTGGCTTCGAGAGGATACTCCATGTCGCCTCGGGCGAGGGCGTGAACGCCACGAACGAGGGAGGCGAGGGGACGCGTGACGGTATCCGAGATGAGATAGATGAGCGCGGCGCCGGCAATGATGGACATGAGGCCCAGGCCTAGAAGGAGGTGGTTGAGGCGCAGGAGATACGCGTCGGCTTCGCGGTGGGATTTGAGGACGATGATGTCGGCGGCGGGCTGGAGGCCCGGGGCGAGTTCGACGGCGCTGGCGTGATACCGTTCCCCGCCGACAGACAGTTCCGTGGGAACGAATTGGTCGGGAAAGCCGCGGGAGAACTCTGCTTCCTTGAACAGGGGAAGGGTGCTGACAGCAACTTTGCCTGCTTCGCGGAAGATGATGTCGCTGGAGGTGATGCGAGCGAGATCGGCGGCGGCGCGTTCGCTGATCAGGCGGCCGACAACGACAAAGCCGAGAAGATTTTTGCGCTTGGCGGTGTCATAAAAAGGCTGAAGAACGACCTGATAGAGCACGGTGCCGGTGAACCACCAGCTGGAACTTTCTCCGCGGGCGATCGAGCGCGAAACCATTTCCTGCGCGGCTGAAGCGGTGAGAGAGGAAGTGGTGGTGTGGAGTGCGACGACCTTGGCGTTCTTGTCGGCGAGGACGAAGAGGTTGCAATCGTCGGATTGCCAGGGGTCCTCGCTGGCGTCCCGGATGGCGGTGGGATCTCCGTTGCGCATGTAGGCGAGGGAGGCAAGCAAATCGGCTTTGCGGCTGAGGGAAGTTCTCTGCTGGCGATGGACGGCCTGGATGGTGAGGGTGGCGTTCTGTGAGTCGAGTTCGATCTGATGCTCAACCTGAGCTTGGGCATTGCGGCGAACGACGAGGAGCGTGACGCTGGTGAGGGCGGCGGTGAGGAATATGAAGGAGAAGAGGAGTTTCGTACGCAGACGGAGATTGGCTGGGCTATGCGGCAGAAGATCCGCGGCAAAGCGGCTGGGCAGGAGCCGGTTACAGAACTGGACAAGTGTCACAAGGCGAATAGATTACGGAATAGGGTGGTGAGCCGGAATGGGACAGAAGTACCGTTTGCCCAGTACGGGGAGTAACTAGTATACGGATTAGTAACCATATAAGCGATTGAAGCGGAAGAGGTTAGGCTGACTATCAGAAGTTGCTATTCGTATCAGTTAACGACAGTGCCCCGAAGCGGCTGATACGCTACAAATACTACGCTGAATCATTTTTCGCGCTCGAGATTCAAGAGCTCGAGAGTTAGTGCGCGAATTGGGGAGTTAGCAATGTGAGGTAGTCGTTGTGCGCGACGAAAACGAGATTGGACAGGAGCGCCCGAGCGAGCCGGATTAGAGATCAACAAGCCACGAGAGTGGGCGGATGAAAATCGCAACTGCGGCGGAACCAGAAAGTGGTGAAGGGAAGCGGGGCGAGTTTCAGGAACTGCTTCCGAAGCCGTACGAGTGCTCGATTTTGGAATTGAGCGAAACGCCCGGCTTCGCGGGACATGAAGAGAAGTTCGAGGCACCGCGGGTAGCGGGAGATTTCATAATGGCGGAGGGCACGCTGAAGGTTGGAGTGCCGCTGGAGGGAGGAGGCAAGGACGACTGCGTCCTCGATCGCCAGGCAAGCGCCCTGGCCGAAGTTTGGGCTGATCGGGTGAGCGGCGTCGCCGAGGATGGCGACGCGACCGACGACCCAGGGAAGGGTTGAGAGGCGATCCTGAACTTTCGTGCAAATCGCACTCTCTGCCTTCTCGATAAGCTCCGGCACCGGAGCGTGCCAGCCGGAGAATAGTGTTTGAAGTGTGGCCGCTTCGGAGAGGCCGGGAGGGCGAAGAGAATTGTTGGCGACGGCGTACCAATGGATGCGGCCGGGCCCGAGGCGCAGAATGCCGAAGCGCCTGCCAGGGCCATAGGATTCGGAAAAGTCGCCGTCCTGCTTGAGGCCGAGATGGAGTGCTTCGTCTTCAACATCAATGCTAGTCATGCCGCGCCAGACGCTGTACGGGCGGTTAGAAAGTTTGCTCTTGAGCCCGAGAGAGTTGCGCACGGCCGAATGAATACCGTCGCAGGCGACGACCAGATCAGCTTCGACAGCGACGCCGTTTTCGAAATGCAGCAGGACGGAGCGGGGGCGCTGCTCAAGACGAGAGAAGGTGTGACCCAGATGGATGGAACCGGGGGAGACGGTGTGCGCCAGGGCAGATTGAAGTTCGGCGCGGTGAACGGCGATACCGTTGCCATTGAGGACGGCCAGAGGAAGGGTCTTGATTTCCTCTCCGCTGGAATCCTTCATGACCAACCGACGGAGCGAGCGGCTACGGGCACTGAGCGTCGAGAGAATTGCGGGATCGATCTGGTTCAGTGATCTGACCGCATTGGGCCAGAGGCTCATTCCGGAGCCGACTTCTCTTAATTCGGGCGCGCGTTCGTAAACGTCGACCCTGAAACCGACTTTACGCAAAGCGATGGCAGTGGCCAGGCCGCCGATGCCGCCGCCGATGATAGCCGCACGTTTCACAATTGCCCCCAAGCTAGAACAGGATAGCGCCTGGCGGGAGTTGAGATGTCCACCTGAGGTCTTTTGCAGGCAATGAGATTGTCACGGGGAAGCGCTGCAGGGAGCAGAAAAGCGGCCTTGCGCTGGCAGGATAGCCGGGCAATTGTTGCATTGTTTATTGGTCAGACGGGACTTAACGCCCCGACCGCGTCGGGGTAAACGCCGTTCGCAGATGAGACGCAGAGGTCGCAGAGAAAAGCGGCAGAAAAGAAGAACCCCGCCCAGGATGCGAGCGGGGTTAATCGGATTGAGAAGGCTGGGCGAAGGATTAGGCGGTCAGTTTCCGGCGGCGGATAACCATACCCAAGAAGCTAAGGCCGCTGCCCAAGAGCATGATGCTGGAAGGCTCCGGGGCGGCAGTTGTTCCACCCATAGTTCCGGAGACGGCCCACTTATTGCCGTTGCTGGTTCCGCCGTCGAGAAAGCAAGTTCCGGCATTCTCGCAGCCGCTGGCCATCATATCCAAGGAACTGATGAGGCCTCCGGGAGCCGAGAAAGTACCGGTGACGATGAACTCAGTGGTGGTTCCCGCTGCGACGACGAAGGGGGTTAAGGTCGAGCTGACAGCAGTGTCACCGCAGATCCAACCCTTCACGGTGTTTGAGCTGCAATCCGGCGTGCCGCCATTGTTTAACTTGTCGTCGGTAAAGAACTCCCAGTTTCCAAGGGAAGCACTGCCGTTGACGGTGGCGGTCGAGAGCGAAAAGCTCTCCGAACCCGCAGCGCTGAATAGTTGGATGGCGAAAGAGTTGATGTCCGTATTCAGAGCTGTGCCGTTGACGAAATCCACTACCAAGTTCCATGTACCACTGGTCGTGCCACTCGTAGTAAGGGAAGCGTTAGCATTCCATCCAGTTTCCTGGAGGTTGATGCTCCCGCTCACTCCATCTGCGAGGACTACCTGTGCCGCGCCGAGGACGAGAATCGCAGCAAGAGCAAGCAAAGACAAGCGTGCAAGATTCATTTAGACTCCTTGTCCGCTTGTAGTGCAAGTTTCATGCCAAAATCCCAATCGCTGCGCCTTAGGTGCATTCCGTAACATGCTGATTATGCATGGCTTAATTTTGTCGTAGAAGGGGGTCAATTCGGGAAGGCGAAACCCGTGAAAAGGTTTTCCGTTATCGCGTTCCTTTTGGCTAATGTTTAACACCATCATCCTGGGGACGATGAATTGTCAGGATGTTGGTGCAAGACTAAGGGGACTAGTGGTTAGAGTCGAGCTAGGCATTATCCGCCGGAAATCTGGGGCTCATGAAGGTTTAGAACACCCAAGTTTCAACGTTGACAAGACAGACGAGCCGGGGGTTGACGGAGGCAGGTGTGTCGGACAGAATTTGCCCTGGCGAACGATGCGGGGAGGAAGGCAAACATGGTGGTGACAACGGAATATGTGGACATTGCGCTGGCGGGCTCGCCGATGCTGACTTTTGTGGCGGCGCCGAAAGCGGAAGGCCAATACCCAGGGATCTGGTGCTACTCGGACATTTTTCAACTGACGTCGCCGACACTGAGAAGTTGCGTGCGACTAGCCGGATATGGGTTTGTGGTGGCGGCGCCGGAGATTTACAGGCGGATTGAGCCGCCGAGAACGGCGATTGCGTTTGATGACGCGGGGCGGACGCGCGGGTTGGCGGATGCGGCGAAGACTCCCGTGGCAGATTTTGACGCGGATTGCCGGAGCGGGTTGGATTGGCTTGGAAAGCATCCGAAGGTGGCGCGGGGGAAGATCGGGGCCGTGGGGTTTTGCATTGGAGGGCACCTGGCGTTTCGAGCAGCGTTTCAGCAGGATGTGAAGGCGACGGTGTGTTATTACGGGACGGGGATTCATGACGGGAAGCTGGGAAAGGATGCGGACGCGGGATCGCTGGCGCGGGCGAAAGAGATTCGCGGGGAGCTGCTGATGATTTTCGGGACGCTGGATCCGCATGTGCCGGAGGCGGGGCGGGAGGCGATTGACGGGGCGTTGAAGAAAAGCGGGATACGGTATAGGCGGATTTTGTATCCGGCGGATCATGCCTTTACGCGGGATGAAGGGGCGCGGTTCGATCCGGAGGTGACGGATCAGGCGTTTGCTGAGATGGTGGGGCTGTTCCGGAGAGTTTTCCAGGGATAACTAGGAGGGGAATAAAGCCGCGTTCCGGTTGGTGGGGATTGGTGTGTGCGTGAACTCGGGGGAAATGCGCCCTGGATTCGGTGTGGGCGTTAGGGTTGAGACCGTAAAAGCGAGCCGACCGGGTCGGCTCGCACTCAAAAGTGAGAGAGGCCCGCCGCCCTTCTTCGCCAGGGCGAGCAAACGGGCGGGCCCTACGGCCCGAATCCATGATGAAAATTTGTTCGGGTTGGGTGTCGAATTTGGGGAGGTGTAATCGACTTACATGTAGAAGGGTAGAGGTTCTCAGGAGAAGTTTTATGTTGAAGAAGAAACACAAGTTAGGGGTTGCGGCGGTTTTGGCAGGGGCGGCTTTGTTCAGTCCGCTGCTGTGCGGGATGACCTGCTTGGAAACGCGCGTCGAAAGGGCCAGCGCGGCGGTGGAGGCGGCCGCACCGTCGGAGGAGTTGATGGGGGAACTGGCGAAGAGCGAGGTGGTCGGATGTGTGTTGACGCATATGGTGTTGCGCATGGACGTGAGGGACTGGACGGAGGTGGCTAGAGTGGGGAGTCGGTTTTGGGTGGGGGTTGAGATCTTGCGATTCGTGGAAGGAAGATAATCAATGCGGCAGCAGGCGGGAATTGGAGAATGGCTGGTGCCGCACCCAAGGTGAAAGATTATGAGGTAGACTGTGGGCATGAAGATCGAGTTGAAGCCGGAGCTTGAAGCGTTGATCAAGCAAGACGTCGAACGCGGCGCGTACAAGAGTGTGGACGAGTTTGTTGAGCAGGCGGTTTCGCTTCTGCATGAGCAGGAAGCGTGGCTGGCGGAGCAAGGGAGCGAAATCCGGGCCAAAATCGAGGAAGGGTGTGCGGCCGCGCAACGCGGAGAATTAATTGATTCCGGCGATGTTCGTGCTCGCCTGGAAAACAAGAAACGAGCCTGGCTGACTGAAAAGCGCCGGGCATGAGCGAGTATCGGTTCACGCCGCCAGCTGCCGACGATCTCTTTGCTCTCTGGAGTTACATCGCAGAAGAAAGTCCCGAGACTGCGAACCGAGTCGAAGAAGCCGTCTATTCCGCTTGTGCTTTCCTGGTGCAATTTCCCCATGTGGGGCGCATCCGCGAAGATCTGACAGCCCTGCCAGTGCGTTTCTGGCTGGTGCAACCTTTTCGAGATTGCTGGATTATCTAGGACCCGAAGTCGAAACCTCTACAAATAATCCGAGTCATACATCCTGCGCGAAACATTGCGGCTATTTTGAGCTAGGGAGCGGATGTAGGAAAGCAAAACCGGGTCGTCTCAAATGTGCATATGCATTGTGTGTGCTTGCCGGCTGGAAGTCGGAACGGCCCGCCACGGACGGCGGGCCCTACGGGGATTAGAGAAAACCGGGAAGGCTTGGCCACCTGAAAGTGGCCGCTACGGACGTTGCGGTTAGTGGGTGAGGTTGCGGGTGCGGGAAGGGATGGGCGGGGTGTCGGAGGATTCGAAGTTGGTTGGGCCGGGGTGGACGGCGTGGAACTCGGGGTGGGTTTCGAGGAGGCGAACGCAGCGATTCCAGCGGAGGATGCTGTCGTCATTGCCGACGGGGCGAATTTTTTCGGCTTCGGCGAAACAGTGGAGGGCTTCTTCGACGAGGGGAAGGAGAATGTGCGCGGCGCAGCCGGTGCGGAGCTGGGCTTTGGCGCGGCGCTCGAGGAAGAGGCCGGTGTAGTAGAAGCGTTCGTAGGGATCGCGCAGGGACTGGAAAATGGAGCGGCATTCATCGTAACGATCGCCGGAGATGCCGAGGAACTGGTCGGTGATGGAGAGGCCGAGCATGCGGCGGGCGAGTTGCTGCTCGGGCTCGATGGCGAGAATGTCGCGACAGATGGATTCGGCCTCCTCGGGCTCGTTGAGGTAGCGGTAAAGCTCGACCTTGGCGATAGCTTCGGGGATTCCTGCTTTGGAGATGGACTTCAGTTGGAGTTGCATGGCGCCTCGCTTACCGGGCGGTGACAGCCCTCAGCATATTGAAAGAACCTGATTCGTCAAACAAAATTCCACAAAAGATAGCCGGCCACAACGGTGCCCAAAACCGCGCCGCCGTAGCAGCAGACGGCGATGACTTCGTTGAGGTGCTTGATTTGCAGGCCGTCGTAAAGGGTGTAACGAATGCGATGAGCGGCGTGGAAGAGCGGCAGGGAGCAGAGAACGAAGAGGTAGAGCCGCACGAGCGGAAACGAGAGAAAGGCACCGGCGGTGGCATATTCGGTGGCTTTGGTCAGGTTGAGGGGGCCCGCGATTCCGAGGAAGAAGAGGTGGACCGGGATCAGAAAGGCGGCGACGACACCGCCGGCGCTGAAGAGGAGCCACAAGAGCGGTTCGATGCGGAGTTTGGTTGGTTGCGCGTCCATTTCGTTTTCTGTCCTTTGTCCGTCGGAACCCATCGGGCTCCGTTGACTTCCTCGCCGGATCGCAGTTCGCGAGCGAAAAGCAGATCCCTCACCCCGCAAAGTGCGCGGGGATTCGGGATGACAATGGCGTGGAAGAGTCGTAAGGCAACACGGCTAATTAACTCCTTAACTTCGCATAAGAATCCAGGCGATGATAACGGAAATCACGAACCACGCAACGAAATTGGGGCCGGAGATCATGAAACCGGGGACTTTTTTCCCGCCGACGCGGATGGACATGGCGCGGGCGGAGAGATTGAACCAGGTGATGGAATGAAAGACGACGAAGAAAAAGCTGATGACGTTCAAGGCGATAACAAGCGGATTTTTTAGAATGTCCAGAAATATGGCATAGGCTTCCGGGCCGCGAGAGAGCGCGTAGATCTGGAAAAGCGTTTCGACGATGAAGATCGCGATGAAGACGCTGCTGATTTCGCGCAGCACGAAGCGGAGATATTCCCAGCGCTGGAGCCACCAGTAGGTGGAGACGCGCTTGCGATACCAGCGCGGGTGATTGAGCGTGTAGGGAGGCGTGGCGGCCGCGGATTTCATTTGCCACCCCAGGGCATCACGACGGATTTCACCCAGTCGAGCGCGGCGGTGAGCTTATATTGCTGAATGGCGCCGGCGGGATCGACGTGTTTTGGGCAGACGCGCGTGCATTCACCGACAAAGGTGCAGCCCCAGATGGCGTCGTGCTGGGAGAGAACGGGAAAGCGATCTTTCGCGCCCTGATCGCGGGAATCGAGATTGTAGCGCTGGGCGAGGGCGATGGCGGCGGGGCCGGAGAAGAGCGGGTCGAGGCCGTAGACGGGGCAGGCGGCGTAGCAGAGCATGCAGTTGATGCACATGCTGAATTGCTTGAAGGTTTCGAGCTGTTCGGGCGTTTGCAGATGCTCGCCTTCGGAGACGGGTTTTTCTTCCTTGCGAATAAGCCACGGTTTCATTTTTTGGAGCTTGCGCATGAAGTCGTTCATGGCGATGACCAGATCGCGGACGACGGGGAAATTGCGAAGCGGCTCGACGCGGACGGTGGCGGGGGCGTAGTCGGCGAGGAAGGTGGCGCAGGTGAGCTTGGGTTCACCGTTGACGAGCATGCCGCAACTGCCGCAGATGCCCATGCGGCAGGACCAGCGATAGGTGAGGGAGCCGTCTTGCTTGTCCTTGATGTAGTTGAGCGCGTCGAGGACCACCCAATCGCGGCGGAAGGGAACTTCGAAGCTCTGGAGATGCGGAGCGGCGTCGGTCTCCGGAGAGTAGCGCGAGACTTCGAGTTTGATGGTGTCGGCCATGGTGTCCTAACTTGCGCCGGCTTTCTGCGCGGGCTGTCCGTAAACGCGTTCGCCGGGAGGCCACCGCGTGATCCTGACGGGGAGATACTC